>JAISYI010000015.1 GCA_031269995.1 Holosporaceae bacterium | reverse complement strand
TTGTTGTTCTACTTTTTGTTTTTGTCTTATAAAAGTCTCATGCCTCTGTTTCAGTGTTTTATCTCCATCTATGCACCACCTCATAAATGTTTTTATCTGTTTTATAGACATTCCGGTATCTTTTAGGCATATAACGGATGATGTCCGAAATTATCTCAGAATCAATTTTGATTGTAAATCTTAGATACTTTTTCAACCGAGGCATAGCGAACTTAGAAAGGTTCACAACTGTATTTGCATTTTTCCGGAACATGTAATATCCTTTTTCCGGAACATGTAATATCCTTTTTCTGGTAACTCTAATATTCTTTTTCTGGACATGCTAATGTTCTTTTTCGGGAGTTTGAGATGAAATTCAGGAGATGGCAGGAAAATACTATAAAGGAAACATTAAAAACCAGCAGAGTCACAATATTAACAGGAGCTAGGCAATGTGGGAAAACTACCATAGCTAATCAATTGGCCTCTACGGGTGATGATATTGATTTTCGATCTCTTGATCGATAGAGACTCCGAGAAAAGAGAAATAGATTTTATTATCCAAAATCGCAATAACGATATCCTTGCGGTTGAAGTAAAATCCGGTTCAAACGTATCCGGTGACAGTTTTAAACATATAAAATGGTTTAGAGAAAAAATATCCCCCAATATGAACAGTTTTGTCGGAATTGTACTCTACACAGGAAGAAATATCGCTAAATTTGGAGATAGTTTGTGGGCTATTCCCATGGATGCTTTATGGAAATAATGCGCATGTTCGTTTAGGACGTAATCCTCATTTTTCAAAAAATATTCTCCCGATTCATTCCGCAATTCTTTAGATTATTGTCTGACTTCCGCAAGCTCTTTCCCTCAGAATATAGCCAGCTCTTCAGCTTTTTTCTGTATTTGCTGTAGTTCGTTCTTTGAAATTCCCCGAAAAGGAAAAAGCTGAACTGTCATTTGGCGACCTTTCAAACTGTGCCTCCAGGTGCCGATTACTTCCGTTCCGCTCAGAATGACGGATTCAACGTGTCCGGCGCTTATCCAGATCAATTTTTTCTGCTCGTCGTTGATAATCCAATCTTTGTGATGATACGAAACGAAAAGCGGATCGAATTTTCCAAGCAAAAACACTTTGTCCTCAAAATAATCAGACGAAAATGAACTGTGAAGATCCGGATCATCATGCGCCAGAAAGTAATTTCTTCCACTAAAATTCAGAGACATCAGCCTCTCATTTGGCCAAGCCTCGCCTATGCTTTTCTGCGTCAATCCTGACCAATGGCAAAAATCCTTAATTGTGGCTGGACCGTAATAGCGAAAATAGCGCATAATCAGATCGCTCAGCGCAGCAATTCGTGCAACGTCGCTTTTCTTCCACTGATTGTTCGATATTTTTCTGTAAGACACATATTGTCTAATCGACGGTTTTTCTGGTTTCCCGAACATCAGCCCCTTTATGGTGCTTGCTCTTATCATACGAGCAAAAATTGCGATATCAATCGATTCAAGTTCGTTTTTGACAATTTGTTTCAATTGCTCTTTTGTTCTTAGATTGTTTTTTATTATTTCGCGTTCGATGATCGCTGTTTCGTAAGAAATCTTGACATTGGAATACGCGTTGCAGATTTTGTACCAATCGTCGATCGTATGCATATGCAGCGTTTTCCGATGACTCCAAATGCAAATGATCCGATTTTGTTCGTAGCATTTTGCGAAATCTTCCATGCTTGGCTTTGGATCACATCTGTTAAAGAGAGCAACCTCAGCGAATTGCGGAATCTGAGATTGAATCCCGCATAGATTTCTGGCGCAATCTTCTAACGAACTGAATGGACGTAAAAGCCCCGTTTTCAGTAATCTCATAATTATGATTTTTTCTCGATTTAGCATTGTTGCCGTCCCAATTGGCATAATTTCGTTCCAATCCAAAATGAAATCAGGCTCAAAAGCACACTCAGAACAATGTACGCCAGTGCCGCACAATACTTTTCTCTTTCTAAGAGTTGCGCAGTTTCCAGCGTAAACGCAGAAAAAGTTGTAAACCCTCCAAGAAAGCCGGAAACGCAAAGAAATTTCAGATCATCGATAACTTTCTGTTCGAAATTCAGCTGCAGACCGTTCGTAATCCCAATCAGCAGTCCGCCAATCACGTTCACGAGCAGAATGCTCAACGGAATTTGCTGTATCAGCATTGCAGGCAACATTCTCGATGCAGCAACGCGCAAAATCGCTCCAAACGCTCCTCCGATTCCTACCAAATATATTGATAAAAGCTCATCGCACCGTACCGTACCTCATAATTCACCCAAAATTGAGTATGATTATACTTCATTGGTTGTAAACACAGATAGTACGGAAGATGCGAAATTTTCTCTGCATCCGGCGCTATAATTGCTTTTTATTGTTCAATCGCTTCTCTGTCTGTGCCAACAACTCCGGTTTTAAGCCTGTGTAGTTGGCATAGTTTGGTCCTTGTATTCAACGATAGACGTTCCACGTCAAAAAGTAGTCTTTCACACACTGCGACATACCTTTGCCAGCCTGTTCATGACCGAACGGCACTCGCACCTTGATCGTGCTTCATCATAGCATTCTGTATATTCTTCTTATAATTCTTTGTGTGGATTTTGAGTGACTATATGCTCTCAATTCGTCGTTCATCTCTAGATGCCGGAAATAACGTACAATTTTGTCTTTCTCAAATTCGTCAGGTTCTTTGCGCAGGATAGCGTAAATTAGGTAGGCTAATTCAACTTTAACTTCGTCTATATCTTCTGTCGCGCCTATCAGAATCATGTCTCCATATATTGCGACAAGTTCTTCTCTATCCATTCTGTGTATGCTCTCAATGTGATCAATCATTTCTTCGTTCAGCCGCATTTTCTTTCTCCTATATGGCAAGCTTTATGTTCGCAATATAGCTCCATTCTCCACCAAGATCAAGCGTAAAAAAGCATTTTTCTCTCTAAAAAGAGCATAAAAACATTGTTTTTTGTGGTTGAGCATGTGAATTCTCCGAACTCGTTTTGTCTTTAGCGCAACTATCTCCAAATTATGTTCAATTTGCAGTGTATTTCAATAGATTCTCTTTGATTCTCCGGGTGCGTAAAAATGGAGAATGGAGAGAGATTTTTGGCGAAAAAGTAGGGAAATGATGGCAAATATATAAAATTTTGTCTAAATTTAAAATAAATTATAGGCCGCAAGAGCCTCTGTATTAGCATGTTTCAGGTATTGTCTTCACCATAGTAAAAAACAATTTTCTCCAATCCCTTTAAAACATTGGCGGAGAGAGGGAGATTCGAACTCCCGGTGCAGTTGCCCACACAACGGTTTTCGAGACCGTCACAATCGACCGCTCTGTCATCTCTCCTAAATAACAATAATCATCTGGCGGAGAGAGAGGGATTCGAACCCTCGATACGGTTCCCCATATACACCCTTTCCAGGGGTGCGCCTTAAACCGCTCGGCCACCTCTCCAGTTTCCAACTGGTCTGCCTTTAAAAGGCTGATAACATCCCCCATAACACTTTAAACTTCCTCTTTATGCGTCTTCCCCATAGTAGCAAAGACAACCTAAATTGTGGTAGCTATTCCAAGCTACTGACCCTGAGCAATACCCCTTATATTATGAAACACCCTACTCAGGCTAAAACAGAATTAGCATATCCACGCAATCTAAGAGATGCAAGGTAAAATAGGCGATAAGCCAGCTAATCAGGGGCAGTTTTCAAGAGATCTTTTGATACCTCTATCAAAAGCCAATTATAGGATATATTCATCTAATATTCCGTATTTTATGATATAATAATCATATTATCCTGAGCAGTTTCGTAGAAAATAGTAATACCGAAACATGGAAAGGAAAAAAAAATGACGGATCAATTATATTTGAAAGGCACGTATTTGTTTGAACCAGATGCGCATATTGCGGAATGCAAGAAAGACGAGAGCAACGTGCTGGATATTTTACTAAATCAGAGGAAAAGTAGGAAGATGAAGGTACCGGAGATGGACGAGCTCTATGACTTATGTCAGAAAAAGAGCGATCAAGACAGAATACGGACTGCTGGCGACAGAAACAGACTGTGGTTTAGTGCCTTTTAGATAGGAATCAGCGGAGCGAAAACTTTCAGGAAGTCAGGAGATGGCTCTCGCTACACCACTTGGTGGTTCGAGAAATTTTTTAAGGTGCGTTACCAGTAGTGTATTTCCCGGCTATTTAAGCCCATATAAAGTTGTTAGCAGGCAATGCCAAACCTGGTCACTCCTGAATCCGTATCAAGGTTAAGTTAGTACACATCGGCGCGCAAACCTCGCGCTTCACCCCACGTTCCGCTCCTGATCCTTTTGCGCGCGTGACCTGTAGCAGGGCGTGTCAGGCTCAGGATTAGCGGCGTACTTGCACAGCTCTTGTCCCAGGTGGTAGAGTGGCTGTCACGTTAGTCGCCGCAGGAGGCGGACTGCTAGTGGTAGGAGCGGCAGCTTGGTTAGTCGTTGGTTGGTTTGATGGCGTGTGCAGAGACAAGGCGTCTAGCCTCCGGACTTTGTCCGCCGACGAGTTCGCTGTCTGGATTCGTATAGCCGATATCAACGAGCGTTGAATTGCCAGGTAGATTTGTATATCCGATACGTCCGTACCCGCGCTTATCCGTTTCGTCAGGTCCTGGTCTGCGCCCGTTTCAAGTGCGCCGATCAGTGCGTTTTGAGCATTGTTTACGTCATCAGTTAGTCCGTGCGTTCTGACGGCTTCTCGAACGAGTTCTAGGTTTCGGAGTGTTCGCAAGATCCATCTAAGCAACGGCCTAAGGGAGGCCCAGTCAAGGGTCCGAGCTAGGTCACAACACATTAGCTGTGCTAGCTGTGTCAAGCCAGCTACCAGGTTTTTGTGTGTGAAGTCTATAAGTTTTGAAGTTTTTTCTGCGACAACCAGTCCGTCCGCTAAGTCCAGCAGTCCCTCGACTGATCTTATGGCAAGCGCGGTTGTCTTAGACGGAATAAGGCCTAAGTTTTCATACACCGTTATAAAGTACAGAAGCCCTCTTGCGTCCGCACCAAGAACCCCCCCTGCTCCCCCGCCGATTTGTGTGTTAAAGTCAGCCGCAGATTGCGCCGAGTTCTTACCGAAAGTCCAATTGTCAAATTCCTTAAGCACAGCGCACGTTTTATCAATACTCAGTATTCCGATTACGGCCACCGAACCCAAGACAAGCTTCTTCATCTTTTCCTCTCCAGTCTTTCTAATCATCTTAGATGATTCTAAATTTTCCATAGTAAAAAAAGGCTTAATTCAAGGGGGAATATTTTTGTTTTCCTGTAAATGTCCCATGGTTCTGATAAGAATCTATTTTTTGATCCGCAGTGATCCAGGATCATTAACACATGTGGGCAATCACGGCAACTAGCGGGAAATTCAGGAAAATTGCAGCCGGCATGCTGAGTCTAACATGCGCATTCGACGCATTTTCCAGCAATTCGTATTAAAATGAAGTACTATTCTGAGGAAGTGGTATGATAGAAGCTATTGAGAAAAGCTGCTATGGGTGGTAGTTAGATACCCAGTGGGGACATATTGCGGTAAGTACCGGGAGTCAGATAGAGAATGCTTGATCCTCTGCATCAGTTTGTAGTATCTGTTATTTTGAAGCTTCGTGTTGGCGAAGCAGATCTTTCGTTTACAAATTCTTCTCTGGCAGTACTGATTGCTTTCCTACTGATGTACATGCTATTGACAGTTTGCTTGCGCCGGAAAAGACTCGTTCCTGACCGAGCGCAGGCCTTTGTAGAACTGACATATGGTATTGTTGCGAATTTAATTGACGCTAATGTCGGAAGGAAGGGCCTTCGCTATTTCCCTTTTGTGTTTTCCGTGTTTTTATTCGTTTTATTTGGTAATCTTGTCGGATTGATTCCCTATGTATTTACCTTCACTAGCCATATTATTGCGACATTCACCGTTGCGATGATTGTATTCTTATTCGTAACATGGCTCGGCATTACGCTACATGGCATGAAATTTTTTGAATTATTCGCCCCATCGGGCGTGCCGAAATTTTTGCTGCTAATTTTAATTCCTGTAGAGGTAGTATCCTACTTGACACGTCCACTAAGTCTCTCAGTAAGGCTATTTGCCAACATGATGGCTGGACATACAATGATGAAAGTATTCGCGGGCTTTGTTACGATGCTGGGGGTATTTGGCATAGCCCCGATCGCAATGAATGTCATTCTAACAGGGTTTGAGGTAGTTGTTGCAATATTGCAGGCATACATATTTACGATTCTGACTTGTGTGTATCTGCACGATGCAGTACATTTACACTAGTTTTTGGGGAGGATTAGTGATGGTACCGGAGGCGGCTCGGTATATAGGCGCAGCGGTTGCAATATTCGCGCTCTATGGAATAGGGACAAGCATGGGTAATTTGTTCTCCGCTTGGATGAGTGCGGTAGCGAGAAATCCGGAAGCGGACGAAAAGATAAAGTTTGCGGGAATGTTAGGTTTCGCGATTACGGAGTCGATTGCACTCTGTGCACTCTTAGTGGCGATACTAATTTTGTTCAGATAAGCAGGCCGGAAAATGCCGCAGCTGGATACATCTACGTTTGCATCTCAGATTTTCTGGGTTATAGTGGGATTTTCGCTTTTTTATTTTTTTATTTCTAAGTTTTTCTGCCCGAGGGTAGAAGAAATTTTTTTTGATCGGAATTTTCACATCGATGAGTTTTTGAAAGAGGCCAAAAAGAAAAAAGATGATTCGGAAAGAATTGAGAGCGAAGCAATAATCGAGTTAGATAGTGCCAAGGCAGACTTGCTTGAAGAAGAGGTTTTGTTGATGTCAGCCTTTCAAAAAAGAAGTGCTAAAGAAAAAACGATACTCTGTGCGAGATTTGAAGAGGAAACAAGAGAGGAAACTCAGGCTCTAGCCCAGGCAGCAGAGGATGCCTTTGATAGGATTCAGGAAGAAGTTCCATCACTCGTAGACAACGCAACAACCAAAATTTCTATGAGAGGAAAGATGTGAGAATGGATGCAAGCCTATCCCTAGTAATTTCTTTTGCAGGATTTGTTTGGCTGTTCTGGAAAAAAATCTATCCCTTTGTAATATACCAGCTCGATAAATATATAGAAGGTGTGAAAAGCAAAATAAGGAATGCAGAGCAGAGTAAAGAAAAAGCGTCAATCGCACTGAGAGATGCCCAAGAAAAAAGATGTGAAGTGGCGATCACTATGGAAAAAGATAAAAAGGAATCGCAGGAAAGACTACAAAGATTAGGGAAAGAAAATGAGCGACAATTAGAGGAAATAAGGAAAAAGTTCGGTATATCTTTGCAAAAAAGGCTTGATCAGGAGACCGAGAAAAAAAAGGACGAGCTTCTGAATAGACTATCGGATCAGATCGTGGCGCAAGTATCAGCGAGGCTAAGCACATGGGAAGCCAATAAGTTCGAAGAATTTACCCAAGAGGATTTGCAAAAACTGGTGTGATGACAAGATAATTCCGAAAGAAATCTTGATGGAGGATTGGATTGCCAAAGATTGAATATTTTCCGTCGTTGGGCATAGGAAATAAAAACTAGGCGACGCGCACGAGTAATGCCAACGTAGGCAAGGCGCCGTTCCTCCTCCACGTTTTCCTCAAGCAAACTTAGATTATGTGGAAAAACCCCTTCCTCCCACCCAACGAGGAAGACAGCATTGAACTCCAGCCCTTTGGCACTGTGGAGCGTCATGAGACTGATCACATTGTCCTGGGAGTGGGAGGTAATTGGAGAGTCAGTAACAAGGCTTACATGCTCGATAAAGCTTTGCAAATCGCGGAAATCTTCAAGGGCGATCAAGAGTTCCTTTAAATTTTCTAAACGTCCCTGAGCGGCAATAGTTTGCTCTTGATTTAGAGCGTCAAAATATCCAGTCTCATATAAAACGGTTTTTGCAACATCAATAGGACGAAGATTATCTCGTTCCCGAATGGATTCTATCAGCGCGACGAATTTTCCCAGAGCAGATCGCAATGATGGTCGTAGTTCTCCCAACTGCAGCATACTTCTTGCTGCATAGTACAGAGAGATGTTGTGTTCACGGGCCATTGCATGAAACCGAGTCACTGCGGACACGCCTATACCTCGTCGGGGAGTGTTAATTATCCTTTCAAAGGCTAGGCTATCATTAGGTTGATAAATCAATCTCATGTATGCGATGACATCTTTTATCTCCTGTCGATCGTAAAATTTCAATCCCCCTACCATTCTGTATGGCAGCCCGGCAACCATAAACCGCTCCTCGAATTCTCTGGTCTGAAATCCTGCACGCACTAAAACGGCTATTTCGTTATAATCCACGTTATCTTTATTTATAGACTCAATTTGGTTTGCAACAGCCAGCGCTTCTTCAAAACCGTTCAGGACCTTACAAATCATCACCTTTTCCCCATCGCAATCTTTCGTCCAGACAGTTTTGCCAAGGCGACTGCGATTGTAGGATATCAGAGAGGCAGCAGCTCCAAGAATATGTTTAGTAGAGCGGTAGTTCTTTTCAAGTCTTATTATTTTGACATTTGAAAAATTCTTCTCAAAATCAAGAATATTTCGAATTTCTGCACCGCGCCAGCTGTAGATAGTCTGATCGTCATCTCCAACGCAACACAGATTGGCCCCCGAAGGAGACAACAACTTCAGCCACATATACTGAGCCAAGTTTGTATCCTGATACTCATCCACGAGGATGTATTTAAACTTATCGCGATATTTTTGTAAAATATCTGGATGTTTCCTAAAGATTTCAATTACATATAACAACAAATCCCCAAAATCTACTGAATCATAGCCAATAATATGTTCTTGATATATTCTATAAACCCGCTTCTCGTACGCCATTGCATCCAAATTAGGATCACAGTAGGATATTCCACGATCTTTCCATCTGGAAATCTTTCCCAGAATGCCATTGGCTTTGCTTTTATCTATCCCATGTTCCTTAAGGATCCGTTTCAGAATTTTTAGTTGATCGTCAGTATCTAGGATGATGAAATTCGGGCTAATACCAACTAATCCTGCATGTTTACGAAGTATCTTCGCACCTGTAGCATGAAATGTTCCCAACCACACGCCGTCTGTTTCCCCTCTGGCGAGGTAGAGGAGGCGCTTTTTCATCTCTTTAGCGGCACGATTACTGAAAGTAACAGCTAAAATTTGAGAGGGATATGCATATCCCTGTTCAACAATGTAGGCTATCTTGGTGGTAAGGACTCTTGTCTTACCTGTCCCTGCACCAGATAGAACCAACAAGGGTCTGTCGAGTGTAACCACCGCTTCATATTGTTCGGGGTTTAGAAATTCCAACATTAAATCAATTGGCACCGTACGGGATTGCATCACGGCATATTGAGTCCCTATATTTACTCTTTTTTCATATAAAGCCAGTAATTCTCTCCTAAATGTTACAGAATATCAAGTAATTTTAGAAGAGTTTGGCTACGCAGATGGAAATTCCAAAACTCACAAAATGGCTGGGCGTTTTAGCGTCTATGGTTGCTTTTCCAATTGCATCGCTCTGCACGCTTATTTTAATCTCCGACGCCAAATTCTCCGATTTTTTTGCAGAAAGGATTTCAATCCTTAAGGATAGGCCTTCTAATATCACTAAAGATATTGTTGTTGATGCGACTGGAATATCTTATTGCGGTGGAATAAGAACTTTAGTAGGAAATTTGATAAAAATGATGGCAACCAAATGCCCCGATTGGAGATTTATTATGCTTGTTGAAGATCATGGTCGCAGATTTCCCGAGTTACTTCCGTTAGGTAACGTAACTTTTATCGTTACGAAAATTTCTCCCAACATGATGACACTGTTTATACGGAATTTCCTTGATTTTATTACATTAAAATTATTTCACGATAAAATAACACAGCTATGCTTCTACAATACTCTTTGTCTAGATAGGAAGTGCGATCTCTTTTTTGATCCATATGGAGAATTCCATCCAAATGATTTTGAGATTCCTAAGATAACGTTAATCCATGATCTTGCCTATTTGGATTATCCGGCTTGCAAAACGAAAGAAGTCATACGGTATAATAGAGCGGTTAGCGGTCCAATGATTGCATCTTCACGCAAAATCATTACCATTTCCAATTTTTCCAAACAACGTATAATGAAATGGTACCATGTTCCCGAGGAGAAAATTCACGTAATTTACCCTTGCTTCGCCAAGAGACTTCCAGATATCAAAGATGTTTGCATCATCGAATCTATTCTTCGCAAATATAATTTGCAGAAAAACAAGTACCTCATATATGTATCATCGTTTTGGCCTCACAAAAATCACCAGCGGCTGATATCTGCTTTTGAGAAATTTGTGGCCTCTTCTAAAAATACATGGGGTAAATTAGCCATTGTCGGGGAATTCAATGCTCTGAGACACAGGGATTTTTTTAAAAATGAAATGATAAGCCGAGGTCTCGCCGAAAGAGTCGTTTTCACGCACCATGTCTCCGATGTAGAGCTTTCTGTGTTGCTCAAACACTCCCGGGCGCTGATTTTTCCGTCGCTATATGAGGGGTTTGGCATGCCTGTCGCCGAGGCCACCGCGGCAAGCGTTCCTGTTTTATGCAGCGGCATTGGCAGTCTCCGAGAGGCATCCGGCGGCTCGGCGATTTATTTCAATCCATACGACATGGGGGCGATAAGCTGCGCAGTAGCGATCGGGATGTCTGGACGCGTCTACTCCAAATCTGCTATCCCTCCCGCCAAGCCTAGCACAGGTTTTCCTTCGGATTTGCACTAGCGAGGCAGCCCCCCCTCTCTGGCGCACTCTTTTTTTCGCCGTGCCTGTGCCAAGGCGGAACGCCGTTCGCGTTCTCGCCGGGAGTAGGCTTGCCGGGACATCAAATGGATACGTCCGGGCCTCTCGCCGGACGTCGGGTGTGGTTCTGGTTCGACCCCCAGGAGGGTGTCACTGCACCGCGCAGCATTCAAATTTCCGATACCACGGGAGCGCAGCGTGCTCCCTTTCGGCGATTGCAGCCCGAATCAGTTCTTGGCTGACCACAGCCGTCATGTCACCGACGGCGCGCATGAGCGCAGTCCACCCTGGAGTGAGGTGTCCCCCCACAAGCATATGCGCAGCGACAGCGTCTCTAAGCCGGCAGACCTCCTGCAAACTGCGCGCGTGTTCGATTCCACCCGGGTTCCGGGCGAGTTCGCCGTCTGCGATCCATACCGCAGTGTTGTAAGCATGGAGCGCCAGGCGCCCCTCGACGTCGAGTATTGGAGCCAAAGCTTCTGGAAGATACTCGCCGCGTAGCCAGTGCTGGCCGCCCTCAGACCCAGGAACGACAAACGCGGTTGCGTGCCCCTCTTTGGGTACAAGTTGAGTCCTCACAGCGATCATCCCAACCGCGTTGTCCTCTAAAATTCCCACAATCGCCAGCGCGGACAGTACGTTATAAATATTCCGCAGCTTCTTCATCTTTCTCTCCTTTTATTAGTTATCTAAAGTATTTTCCTCCATCTCTCACCGTAAGAAGAGGGATGTCGCCAGACAAACAACGGCCTCCTTAACAAATACACCTGATTCTTTCTTCCGCCGGTCTGTCTTTCTCGATACCAACGCTTCAAATTTCTGCACAGTACAGTGTGTGGAAAAACATGTCTAGGTATCAACTGCAAA
>JAISYI010000009.1 GCA_031269995.1 Holosporaceae bacterium | reverse complement strand
GATCACCAACAAATATGTTCATACATATCATCTCTACACTCGTCTCATACCAATTAAAATCTCGCAAACCATCAATAACAGAACTTACTCCAATAGCATAATCCATTATTCGCGTATTTTGGAAACGGTAGTCCTTGAAAGAAAACTTTTGTGAAGTAACTTCCTTTTCAAATATCTATCGCTCAGACAAAAGATAATTTATATTAAATTTTAATCTTTTCTTCACATTTAGAGATGTTATAGTGAATACGAATAAAGCAGTGGGATAAATCATGAGCCATAGAGAGAGCGCCTTGGTGGTTCGCATCTGTCACGATCTTATTACCCCATTTAATGCCATTAATCTGGGAATAGAAGCCTTTGACGCATCTGGCGACAGACTTCTGCTAAATGAAATAAAGGCTAGTGTCGATAAAGCCAACGCGGTCCTGAAATTTATGCGAGAATTATACTCTATAAAATCAGATTCTTTTTGTTATTCTCTCGTTTCTTTGACCCATTTGGTGTCTGCTTTTCTGAAGAAATATAACATCTCGTTTGTTCTTACATCTGATTTCGATAGCATTCCTCACATTGCTGCCAAGATCGTCATGTATAACTCTCTTCTTGCTAAAGATATCATGCCGCTTGGCGGAGACGTTAATGTAAAAATCGACGACGAAGTCGGAGAAATCGTCACCGTATGCTCTGGTAAGAATCTTTCCGTCCCAAATTTGAATGTAGAAGAAGAGTTAAATTACAGAAATGTCCTCCGTATCAGTCTATTGCGACTGCTAGAGGAGGCAAAATTCAAGGTAATTGCCTATCAGAATGATTCCAAACTCATTATACGTGAACAAATGCTTTAACGCTTTTTCGGCTTATTTTTAAGGTAATTTTTTAGGATAGAAATTCTCTTCTTTAGAGTCCTCGGCGCTGTCTCGTCGTCAAGAATCTTCTGTAGATAGGACTGGGACTTCTCGCATTCGCCATTATCTTCAAGGATCAATGCAATGGATTCCATTGCGGCAAATCTAAATGGCCGATTCGCTTCAGTTAAAGGCTCTAGCAACCCCAATAATGATTCTAGGGATTTCAATCGATAGGAAGTCAAAATAAGTACTGCTAGATCTCTCCAAACAATATCCACCGACCGTTTCTTGGATAGGGAAAGCAATTCATCCAGATATTTCTGTATTTCTTTGAAATTTACAATATTTTTGCCTGCTATAACAATATTTAGAATCGGCCGCATCTCTTCCGGAGCATCGCTGATCAAGGCCTCGAGTACCATCGTCGAGTCCTTGGACACGGGAGCTTGCAACTCCTCTAAAAAAGCATTTGTTATCTCCTTCATTCGCCGATTTTGACCGGAATACCAGGACGAATATATCACTATGCCTACAACGATGGCTCCAACCCCAGTCGCAATCTCTCTTTTATACTTATTCAAATATGCGAATAGCTGGTCATTCTTGACTTCTTCACTTATTTCTTGAATTATGGAGTCTATCTCTTCTGCCATCGCAATCTTCCCCGTAAAGCTATTCTTTGCGCTTATGGATCATTGTAAACAAAACTCTGGACCCACGAAAGCACGCAAAACCACTGACCATTCCCGACAATCCATCTCAAACACAATATCTCTCGTTTGGCTCATCGCAGTTCACTCATCCCTCTATTTATTTTTGGCTACGTGTACTTGTCGGAAAGCCTGGCAGGATATTAGCACTACAGGCTCTGTTGCTACGAACGCCACTCCTACTCACACTGGTTCCAACAGAGAACCGCTGCCTGTTCGTGTGAGATGTATTAGTATTTGCGCCTCCATCTGCATAAATATTTTGTTGATCCTGTTCCGCCTTAATCCGAAAAAACTCATTGCTATATTTGGCAGAGACACACGGATTAGATACACCTGGACAGGAGAACCGTTCCGCGCAAAGTTCCAACCCAGATATGGCGTCCGGAGTAAATGTTCCACAAACATAGCTACGGCGCAATTCGGCATCATAATGCACATAATTACCTTGCACCTGCCACTCGCTGTTTAGATCAATCGTTCCGGCTAGGGTAAGCCTCCTGTCAGGCGACCTCAAATTTCTTCCCTTAGACGGATCATCATAGGTCAACCCTGCTGATAAACACCAGGAAAAACATCTGAAACTTTTTCCTATTACACTGAAAGTATATTCACGCAACTTCTTGTCTGTGTGAATGCCGGTCCCACTGTTAGTCCATCCCCCACAGAATGTAAATGCCAATGAAATTCTATCTTCTCCCAGCGGAACAGTGGATAGACGTAATGTAACCTGCCTGGAGGAAGATACACTGCTCGCTCTTCTAAGGTGTGTTCGAACGGTATCTGGAGAGAAATAACGATTAATGAATGAATTATAGGACTCCTCCATGGCCGCACCTTGGCCAAGATCGCTGAAACCTCGCCCAGTAAAAGACACCGAAGTCTCAACAAGTAGCAACCCGTCCAACGGAGGTGTCGCGTAGAATACTCCTGCCCCGCCTGTTCTAACTCCACTATCCTCACTATATGCGACGCTTGGAGAAAGTTTTCCCCACACTCCCGAGCCTATCACCGTGGCGTCTATTTCACACGATTCCAACTCACGGGTTTGGTAGCCAACACCAACAGTCAAATCATCACTTATCCCACGTCTATAGTTTGTACTCAGCAACCCTACGCTTCTGTATTTTATACGACATGGGTCATCCGGGTCCCACCTGTGGGGACAGAGGTATGTCACGTCAAAATCATCCTGTCCCTTCAAACACATTCCGTAGCCACTGAAATAATCGACAGACAGTTCTTCTGAGCGACTCAATTGATCTGTGATCTTAACCTTAACACCTGGCAGCTTTGCCTCTTCCGGGAAATCTTCAACAGAATACACCCCCGGCCTAAAAATCTGCAACGCAATGATCTCACCATTTCTTCGACATTCCACCTTGCTGAGAGAAGTGATCACAATCGGCGTACCTCCGTTGATCGTGCTACCGTCTCCTCTCTGACGGAATACGCTAATCCCACCACCCGCAATCCCCTTTTGAAAGCCTATGGAATTACTGCACTTTGTATCTCCTACCACAATGCGAACATCCATGTCGGAAATATTGATCACTCCTCGCGTAAACGATCTGTTACAGGTAGCCTTCTTTAATTTGTCCCCGTAACACCTATTGCCCATTTCCGTTAAGCTTGAAGCATTTTGATCAAAGTAAGCGGGATCCCCTACCAGCTTCATAAAATAATTTGGGCTTCGTAGCCATCCAGTATAAGTGAACTGCCTTCCATAAGTCCATCCACCCTCCAGGATACCCCAGTCCCAAAAACGTATTCCTGGCGTTAGTCCAATTATAGAACAATTCTGCCCTCCCCAAAAACTCTCATTCTTTCTTTCGTGGGCTAATTTTATGTTCAGGAAACTTTCCTGTCCTATATCAATCGGATCAACAAATTTTTCGTCTTTTCCGGCATCTTCGGCACTGCCGGCACTTGCTTCTGCGATAATCCCGCTAGTCGCTTCCAATTCTTTACATGTTACTGTACATAACACAGCAAAGCTCACTAATATCCCACATATTCCTCTGGACATAGAATCCTCATAACAAATCTTACTTTTTATTATGCCACAGGATCTCACGGAAAAACAAAACAACAACTAAATCCCCACCATTTTGTCGTAATGATGTATCCATTTTGGTACACATGTTATTGTTCGAGTTCTGCGAACATCCTTATGGTGCGACACAGCAAGAATCTAGCATCAAGGCTCCATTTTTTCGTCAGATTGTACCTATCGGAGCTCGCTGCGCCACTCTTTGTATAATTTACCTCGCCGACAGTACTCCACCGTTCGTTACACTGCGTCCAGAATCCCAACCCAAAGATTGGCAGCAGCCTCCGCGTAGTTAGTTCCCCCCTCTGCGGAATTTCCAGTGTCGCCCGATCACAATTTAAGCCACCCGAAAAATACAAAGAGCTATTGTCCTCCCTTCTTATCCCTACGCCCACTCGACAATCAAATGCCGTGCCATCCTCCGCAACAAGCGTTACTGGTCTGTCAAGTACTCCCGGAACCTTCCTTTTTTTGCAAAAACGCACTGTCAGCTGAGGCCTCCAATACAATTGTTGATAAAACGGGTAGGTGCTTCCACAGCCAACCATAACAGAGAGTGGGACCCTATTGTTATCTACACTTTGGTTATCTTTCTTCGCATTTGCGCCGTTTTTCGCTAGACCAACACCCCCAAAAACATATGACCCCAAACCAGAACTCTCAGTGTCTTCCCCATAGCAGCATGCATCAAAAGCCATCGGAGCCAAAGCAAGACCAAGCGATACAAATAATATACTCTTCATTCCAGATCCTCCGATACGACACAACAAACTACAAGATACAAAATGCCTCACAGCAAATCAACATATTCAACCATAGTAAGTTGAACCATATTTCCATGAATGCTAACGCAGAGAAAAGCCTATCTACGCCTCCGTAAAGGGAACATTGACCTTTTCAATAATGCAACTTATCATTTCTCGAATTAATGCAGTAACATAGTATGATATGATCCGGAATTTGAGGATTCTCTTCCTTCCGATCTTTTATATCCAGTTCATAGGTAGAAAGTAGAGGAGACAGAAGTTATGCGTGAAGAAACTAAAAGGCAAATCACTGAGATCGAGACTGCTTTGAATTTAATGCGGAGGTATCTTTGACCTCGATTCATTGCAGGGGCAGATAGAAGAACTATCGCAGCAGAGCGAATCGGAAGATCTGTGGCAAGACCGGCAGCGTGCTCGGGAAATTTTGCAAAAAAAATCACAGATCGAGAGTGAAGTGTCCAGATTTTTGAAAGCAGAAACAAATTTTTCCGATCTAAAGTCCATGCTAGGGCTAGCGGAAGAAGAGAATGACGAAAGACTAATCGCCGAGATCGAAAAAGATCTTAAAGGACTCGCTAACCACATGCAGGCATATCAGCTGGAGAGTTTTTTTTCTGGAGAGGCAGACCATAATAGCTGCTATCTCGAGATTCACGCCGGAGCTGGAGGCACGGAGGCTCAGGATTGGGCTCAAATGCTGCTTCGCATGTATTTACGTTGGGCTGAGGATCATAAATATTCGCTCGAGTCTATTGAGGAAAGCCCAGGAGAGGAGGTTGGTCTTAAATCCGTTACCGTAAAGATCGGCGGATCCAAGGCCTATGGATGGCTGAAGGGCGAGTCTGGCGTGCATCGTTTAGTTAGAATATCCCCGTTCGACTCGAATGCTCGCCGGCATACAAGTTTCGCTTCAATTGGTGTATATCCGGTGGTTGACGACTCTATTGAAATAGAAATAAAAGATAGCGATCTGCGTATCGACACCTACCGCGCCTCCGGAGCTGGTGGACAACATGTGAATAAAACTGAAAGCGCGGTCCGCATTACCCATATTCCGACCGGAGTTATTGTCCAGTGCCAGACGGATCGTTCGCAGCATCGTAATAAAGCCACAGCTTTTGAGATGCTGCGGTCGCGTCTCTACGAGCTAGAACTGCGAAAAAAGGAAGAGCAGAGCAGCTCTTCTGCGGACAAAAATGAAATTGGCTGGGGCAGACAAATCAGGTCCTATGTAATGCAGCCGTACCAGATGGTAAAGGATCTTCGCAGCGGATTTGAAAAGGGAAACGTTTCAGCAGTTCTCAATGGCGACATAGACGAATTTCTACGATCCTCTATCAGCGTGCTACATCTATAGATACGATCAATTTTTTTGCCTATATGCTCCGCATTCTTAATTAAAGAGATGTTTCCTCTGTATAGAACTAAAACAGACCTGGCGGACTTGTTCTGGCGATGTAACTTGCTTTAAAATAACCTGCAGGCGCTCAAATAAACGAAAAGGGGAATAGAGAAATGATGACGGTGAAGAAAACAGGAGTTTATCTCGGATGCGCTGGGTTACTGCTAGTAGGATGTTCATCGAAAGTTTCTCTGAAGGGAAAGCGCGAAGAGCTAATCGTTGCCGAAGTAGATAGCGATCGCATACATGATAAGGACTCAACTCCGGTTGAAATCGATAGCGGCGAAGAAAGAAATAATGAGTATGTGCAGCCGTATTTCTCGCCATCCCACTGTTATTTGCCGCTTGTTTTTTCTCCTACGCCAACCGAACAATGGCGAAGCAAACTGGATTTCGAAGCGACAAATGAGATAAGAATGACTGCTGGCCCTGTAGTAGCAGAAGAAAAAGTATTCTGCATGGACGCCGCAGGGATTATTTACGCACTTGATCAAAAAACCGGAAAACGGTTATGGCGGATGAGCACAACTCTGGTCGGTAAGAACGGACAGATCGGGGGGGCGTTGGCCTATAGCAATGGAATTCTCATCGTTACTTCTAGTTTCGCCGAAGGATTCGGTCTAGATGCCACAAATGGAAAAATACGCTGGCGGATAAAACTACCCGCAGCCTGTAAGGGGGACGGCCTCACGATCAGCAATGGAAAAGCATTTGCCCTCTGTGGAAATAGTAGTCTACATTGCCTAGATATCAATTCTGGAAAGATACTCTGGTCCCACGTCGGAATGATACCGGAGGCATCGTTTATTGGAAGCGCCAGCGTTGCCATAGACAACAATATCGTCTACTGCATCTATCCGTCTGGAGAGATTTTTAGCCTGCTTGAAGAGACTGGATCGGTTATCTGGGAAGCAATGTTGTCGAAGTTTTCACTTACCAATGCTGCTTGCTCGTTCCTACACCCACGCGCCTGCCCTGTCGTAAAAAATGGCGTACTGTACACGGTATCAGCAAACGCGCAAACGTCTGCATTTGACATAAGGAGTGGGAAGCGGTTGTGGAAAAATGATTTCGGCGGTGTGCAAACACCCATCGTCAGTGGAAACAGCATCTTCGTCTTTAATTCGAACTCTGAAGTGGTGTGTTTGAACAAAGATACTGGCAAAAAACGTTGGGGAAAACGATTTATAAAAAACAGCAAGGACATTTTCGACTGGTGCAGCATGGTTTTGCTGAAAGATCACCTCCTCATAGTTTCCCCATCTGGGGATTTGATTTACCTTTCTGTCTATGATGGATCCATCAAAGGAACACAAAAAATAGATGGCAGTGGCTCTGGTATATCGGTGAATCCAGCAATAGCTAATAGTGTGTTATACCTTCTACTTAACAACGGGAGCGTTGTTGCCTATAAATGATTACGCTTGCACTAATTGGTCGCCCAAATGTCGGGAAGTCCACGCTCTTCAATCGGTTAGTTGGACAACGAGCAGCGATTGTTGGAAAGACTCCTGGAATAACACGGGACAGGAAGCGAGCAAGGGCGGAGCTGTACGGAGGAGCATTTGATCTGCTTGACACGCCAGGCATAGATCCATTTCCCTGTCAGACATATGAGCATGCGATGAATGAGCAGTCACAGGCGGCAATGAAAGAAGCAAATTGCCTACTATTCATAGTTAATGGAAAAGAAAAGATAACAAACTACGACAGAGCTGTAGCGGACTGGATCCGTGTGGCATTCAAAAAGATCGGAAATCGGCCGGTTATTCTAGTAATCAATAAGGTCGAAGGGCCAATACCACCTCAAGGCGAAGAGACGCTCGGTTTTGGAGAAGGAGTGGCGATCTCCGCAGAGCATGCCCTTGGCTTGGATGAACTTCAGCGGCGCATTTTTGAGATTTGTTCAGAAACGCCCATGGACGCAGAGAAACCAACCAGCGGAGATCCTCCGCTGAAAATCGCCATCGTCGGACGTCCCAACGTTGGGAAGTCGACGTTGATTAACGCTATTCTTGGAGTAGAGCGATTGCTGACCGGTGCCCAGGCAGGCTTGACGCGTGACGCGATAACGTTGGATTTTATCTTTAAAAATCGAAGAATTAGTCTAATAGACACTGCTGGACAGCGAAGAAAATCCAAAATTGACGAAAAGGTTGAAGCAATGGCGATTGACGATGCCTGGCGACACGCAAGCCAGGCAAATGTTGTTGTTGTGGTAATGGATATATGTAATCCGCTGGAAAAACAGGATCTTATCATTGCTGGAAAGGCTTTCGATGAAGGGAAAATTGTAATATTTGCACTAAACAAAAGTGATTCTGTTCCAAATCCTGACGAAATTGTGAAACGTATGCAGGAGCGGATGGGAAAAGAATTCGCGCAGCTGCCGGGGGTTCACTGCTTACTTGTGTCCGCAAAAGAAAAAAAGGGATTGGCACGGATTTTAAACACTGCTCTGGAATTATATGATAAATGGGCAAAAAGAATCTCCACTAGTATGCTTAACAGATGGTTTCAGATGGCGCTCAATGAAAATCCTCCACCTATGATAAATGGAATGCCAATCCGCTTGAAATACATTGCGCAGACTAATTGTAGGCCCCCAACCTTCGCCATTTTTGCCAACCGTGTAGATTGTCTGCCGGAAAGCTATAGAAGATATCTGCTCAACTATTTGAGTCGATCGTTCGGTTTCGGCGGAGTTCCACTGAGAATTTTCCTCAGACAGAGGGAGAATCCGTATGATGAGTAATATATCAGCAGGCTGCCTGCTGACACAGACAGATTAAGATAAAAGAAAAATAGGAAGAAGGATAATAGCATTGAGCGAGAATGGTTTTTGTAGCCTGGAGAATTTTTCAGGAACCATCGCGTTGATTACATCCATCGTAGGATTATTGCCGCAGGTCTATAAGTCATATAGGACGAAGTCTACAGCGGATATTTCCATGCTTATGCTAATGAATTATCTGGTTTGTTCTCTGGCATGGACAATCCACGGAATTTGTTCTGGATCCGTATTCGTGGTGTATAGCAATGTGGTTGGAACCATCCTGTCTATAGCAGCCATAGCGCAAAAGGTTGTTTATGATAAAAATTCCAGAAGATCTGTCGAAATATAGATCCATACTTTGTCTCAGCGGTGACCTTAAGGGCAGTCTCCTACGCGATATTACGACGGAGAGAAGCCTCCCATTGGTGGCGGCTGACGGCGCCGCAAATACACTAATCCAAAACGGCCTCTCCCCCAGCGTCATCATCGGAGATCTCGACAGTGTGGATGAACAAGCGCTGCGAGGCAGAAGCTATCTGAAGATCGAGAGCCAGGATAGCAGCGACTTTGAGAAAGCTTTAGATTATGTTGAAAGACAATCCCTAACTCCAACAATAATAGTTGGCATAAACGGAGGATACGTCGATCGTGTGCTCGAAAATATCAGCATATTTTCAAAAACAAAATTTCTAGCGATCACAAAAGGGATCGTTATCATGATGGCGGATGGAAGGAAGAACCTCGAAGTTCCGATCGGAACTAAGATTTCGATTTTCGGCATACCCTATTGTATTTTGAAATCCACAGGCCTCAAATGGGAGCTGGACGGAGCGAAGCTCTTCATAGGCGGGCCAAACTCCTGCTGCAATAGAACAATTTACGAAGAAGTTCTTCTAGAAATCTGGGAAGGCCGCGCAATGATCTTCGTCTACACCGAAATCATCTTGGACGCAGGCAGTATCTGATGTTGGGGATATCTAGCTAAATACAAATTGCTTCGAAAATATTTCGAATACACCTATACTAAAGAAACTATTCCTACATTTTATACTATTTCCGGAATTTGCAGGTTAATTTGTCTTTAAACACTACGTCTCTGCCGAAAAATCTGTTTTCTGGAGGTGGTGAATGTTATTTTCAATTATTTTTGGTGAGGTAATCTCTTTTTCGTGAATCTCAAGCTGTTCAAATTTTCTAGCAGTGGAGAACACCCGATTCTCTAGGTTTGTTACAGCCACGTTGTAGGACGTAACCGTCGAACCAATATTTCTGCCAAGCATCATGATATTTTGCGAAATTTCTGCAAGTCTTCTGTACAATTCCTGTCCAAGCCCTAGGACCTGTTTTGCATTTTCTGCAAGATTCTGCCTCCGCCATCCTAGAGCAATCGTATGTAGCAACGCCAGGAGATTAGCTGGAGATGCAAGAACTACCCGCTCCTGCAAAGAGAATTCAAGCAGCGTAGGGTCCTGCTCCAGCGCTGCGGTAAAGAGAATATCTCCTGGTAAAAACATAACCACGAATTCTGAGCTTCCGTCAAATTGAGACCAGTATTTCTTTTTAGAAAGTGCAGAGATATGTGTCCGCATCTGCTTTGCATGTTCTTTGAGCAAAGCCTTTTTGCTCTCCTCATCCTGAACCTCCAGAGCGTCCTGGTAAGCTGTCAGAGGTACCTTCGCGTCGACAATAACTTTCTGTCCCTCAGGAAAATACACCACCATATCCGGACGGATTTTGGCATCATCAACCTCAGACGATACCTGTTCGCAAAAATCACAATGCTCCAGCATTCCTGCTAGCTCAACAACGCGGCGAAGTTGCAGCTCTCCCCACCGTCCGCGAACAGTCGGTGAACGGAGCGCCGATGCGAGGTGATACGTCTCTGTCTTTAGCAAATTTTGTGTAGTAATCAGATCCTTTACTTGTTGTTTGAGTGCTTCATAGGCTCCAACACGGGATTTTTCTAGCTCATTCAGTTTCTCTCCGACTCCATTCAGCGCGCTATGAATTGGATTGACCAGACCTTCGAGAGATTTTGTATTTACGGCAAGGTCCGACTTCGCTGTTTCCCGAAGTTGCTCGAAGGTAGCCTTAGCCAAACTCAAAAATGATTGATTGTTGTGAGATAATGCATCCAGGCTGACCGCCTTGAATACGCTGCTCAATCTTTCCTCAGAGCTATTTAAAAAATCTATCTTTTCAGAAAGATTTTTGCAGCGTTCTTCCAGAATCAATTTTTCTTGGACGGCCGCATAGTACATTTGAGAAAATTTGCGTAGCTCTGCATTTTCTGAAATCAGATACTTCAATTTGGTTCGAAAATAGAAAACCGCTACAGCAGTAACCACAATCAGTGCCACGAAGAGAAAAATTCTAACTGCTGTTTCTGTCATTGATTGTCTGTTAAAATTTGTGAGAGATCATCGACAGCCCGCTGCAGTTCCGCAACATCATTACCTTCTGCCATTATCCTAATCATCGGTTCGGTCCCAGATGGACGCACAATTAATTTGCCTTTGCCCTCAAGCTGTTTCTGCAATTCCTGAATTCTTCTACGAACACCCGGCTCTTCGACTACAGACTTATCTCTGATCGGCAGATCTCTGCGAATCGTTGGATAGGACTCAAACAGACGCAATTCGCTACTTTTTTTTCGGGAGCGCAGCATAATCTCTAATATTTTCAAGCCTGCGAAAAGCCCGTCCCCACTCATAAGGTGGGATGCGATAATGACATGGCCTGATGGCTCCGCGCCAAATTCCAAATTGTTTTTCTGCATATAGTCGGAGACATGCCTGTCTCCAACTGCAGTCCGCACTAACCTAATCCCCTGGAAAGACAAGTATTGTTCCAGAGCTGTATTGGCCATAATGGTGGAAACTACCTCTTTGCAACTCTCGGACATAGCCAACAGAGCAAGAATGTGATCTCCATCCAAAATTTTCCCATTTTCGTCAGATATTAGGATACGATCGCCGTCTCCATCAAACGAAAGACCGACATCCGCCTGATATTCTAGCACAGCGTCGCAGATGATCTGAGGATGCGTAACGCCGCAGTTTTCATTTATATTTGTTCCGTTCGGCTGATTATTAATACAGAGTATGTCAAAGCCATATGCTTCAGACAAAGTTCGCAACACATAGTAAGAAACTGATCCATTTGCACAGTCTACGACCACCTTTGTAGCTCTGGCCTGTTCCATATTAATCCGAAAGACGTTTTCAATTTTTTCATAGTACTCACTGTGATGCAGGCTGAGGCTACTATATCGTCCAACAGGTCCCTCATTCCTCACTGGCGATCTAGCATACGACTCCCCTATGATTTTCTCCAAATCCACTTCTTCCTTATCGGTCAATTTCGCGCCGCCGCAGGTAAATAACTTTATCCCATTATATTGGCCCGGATTGTGAGAAGCGGATATCATGATTCCAACGTTAGCCAAAAGACTTCGCGTTAGCATAGCCAGATGTGGTGTCGAAACAACGCCGGCCTGCAGAACATTTACTCCCCTAGCGAAGAAGACCGCGGACATGGCACACTCAAACATATCGGCAGAAGAGCGCGGATCATGTCCTATTAACACCAGAGGTATTACTTGCTTATTGTCGCAAAAACAAAATTTAACAAATATTGCCTCCGCTATTTTTTGGCAAACTTCAAGAGTCATTGGATACTCGTTGACGATTCCTCGAACTCCGTCGGTTCCAAATAATCTCCTCATTATAGGTCACTCCTCGTATCAGCTTTACTGCGCTAACCTTTCGAAGTATAGAATATCCGCAAAAGTTGCGGTCGTAAATGCGAAACGTAGTCAATTATCTAGAAAGCAAAAAAAAACCAAACAGCGTTGATATGGTTAAACGTGCACTGGATAACCTTGATCTGGAGATCGATCCCGCCATGGTGATCGTCGTATCTGGTACCAATGGAAAAGGGAGCACCTGTGCAACTTTGCAAACTCTGCTAATGGCTTCTGGCAAAAATGTTGGTTTTTTGTCCTCGCCGCACTTGATAAAAATCAATGAACGCATAAAATTTAATGGGGAAGATATTTCTGATGAAGATTTTTGTGAAATTTTCAATATCGTACACGCTAAAGTTCAGGATTTCGATCTAAGTTACTTCGAATACATTATGTTAATCGCTGCTCATTATTTTTTTCGGACAAAAAGCGTCGATTTTGCAATTTTAGAAATTGGTCTTGGCGGAACGTTTGACGCCGTCAACGCCGTGCCGCACAAACTAAGTGTAATCACAAAGCTGGGAATAGATCATGAATCCATATTAGGAAATAGCCCACTGAAAATCGCAGAAAATAAATTTGGAATTATTTCGAACAATAATTATGTCTTCCATACAAAATTTGATAATGAAAACGTAGTGCAACTATTCGAAAAAACAGTTAAAAAATTGCAAGCGACCGCGGTGGAAGCATACCCATACGTATGTCACGTAAAAAGATCTAACAGGTATCCGTCCTTTTATATAGAGATGTCTTTGGGAAATTTCAGAATGAATCTACAGGGAGAAAGAGCAGCAGAGAATACGGCACTTGCAATCACTGTATTTGACCATTTAGTAAATAATGCTGGACAATTTCTTCCAGCCATTGATAAGGTCATGTGGCCAGGACGCATGGAGAGAGTAACCTATAGGAATCACGATGTATTTCTGTCTGGAGATCATAATCCGCAAGGAATACAAAGTCTGCTAGACCTTCTGAAATTCTACAATTTTGAAAATGCTCACTTTGTAGTCGGTATCTGTCGCGATAAAAAGTACGGAGAAATGCTGGAGAAACTCCTGCACTCTAAAAGTGCAAAACTTTACTTGACAGAGACACCGGAAAAGACGCTACACATTGATGAATATGACGAATGTTTTTTATACGCTGCTGAATTCATTTCGGCAGACCCAGTGGAGGCGCTGAACATTGCCATCGACCACGCGTTCCGCTCGGAGGCCTCTGGCCTGACATTCCGACAGTTAGTAATTGTAACCGGATCACTTTATCTAGTGGGCAAAATAAAAGCCATCATTACGGCACAACTATATGATAGAGCTGCAAACAGCATTGATATTTTTTAGCAAAAATATCTGAAATCCAGGAATTTTAGGATAGGCAGGTTTTTAGAACATCCGTCGTGTCCAGCATGCGTCGTGCAAACCCCCATTCGTTATCATACCAGGCGACCACGTGCCCCATATGACCGTCGACGACCTTCGTTAGCGGCAAATCCACCACCGCGCTGCAAGAGGAGTGGTTAAAATCGACGGAAACCAGCGGATCTTTAGTATAGGAAAAAACTTCCTTCGATACGACCGCAGACCTCCTGACAATAGCAGCATTAATATCCTCAATTGTAATTTTTTCTGCTGTTGTAAATGTAAAATCTAGCAAGGAAACATTCTGTGTTGGAACTCGTATGGACAATCCAGAGAGCCTCCCACGAAGCTCTGGAAAAATCTTCTCAATGGCCTTAGTCGCTCCGGTCGACGTCGGAGCCATACAGCTCGCAGCAGCGCGGGCACGTCGCAGATCTGTGTGATTCATGTCCACTAGCCGCTGATCTCCAGTGTAGGAATGCACTGTCGTCGCGAATCCCCGCTCTATTTTTACGTACTCAAGGATAGCTGCCACGACATGGGCTAAGCAATTCGTTGTACAAGAAGCGTTGGAAATGATCAGATCCCGTTCGCAGCCCAACGAGTCATGATTTACGCCATAGACGATGGTATTATCCGCGTCATCAACGGGACGTGAAACCAGAACATATTTTGCCCCGGCCTTCAGATGCGCGATGCATTGCTCCCTGCTCTTAAACGCTCCGGTACATTCCAATACCAGATCGATTCTCATGTCGCGCCAGGGCAGCCTATCCGGGCATTTCTCTGAAAAATAGGCTAACTCCATTTTATTAGCACAGAAAACATTGTCGGATTTCTTCTCCACTTCTCCAAGGAATCGACCATGAGTAGAATCATATTTCAGCAGATGCAACGCACTATCCAAACTCTGTAAATCATTTATAGCAACGACATCTAACCCTACGGAATTCCGTTCTAAAAATGCTCTCAGGATTAATCGGCCTATTCTACCAAATCCATTAATGGCTACTCTCATTTACCCTCGCATCGGAGTTTTTTACTTATAGTCTTTTTAGGACTTCATCACACACGCGTCGAGAGGTTAGTCCAAAAAACTTATAATTTTCTAAACAAGAACATGATTTCCCAAAATCATTCACTCCGAAAAACATTCCATTGGAACCAAGATACTTTTCCCACCCGACTCCATTGGACGCCTCTATTCCAACTCGCAGAGAATCGCCAAGAATCCTTTTCCTGTATTTTTCCAATTGTGTATCAAAGAGTCTCCAGCAGGGCATACTGACCACATTCGCTGAGATTTGAACATCATTAAGCATTTTTTTCACTTCCAGCGCAATGGCTACCTCGGATCCTGTCGCTATTAGCGTAACCCTTCTTTCATTATCAATTGAATCATCGTGGAGTAGGTAGGCTCCAGCTTCGCATAGATTCACTTTGTCGCAGAATCTCACGCTAAGCACCTTTTGCCTGGTGAGAATAATGACGGATGGAGATTGGCTTTTGAGTGCATATTCCCAGCACTCCAAGGTCTCTATTGCATCAGCTGGCCTAAAAACGTTCAGATTTGGTATTGCTCGAAGCGAGGATAAATGTTCCACAGGTTGATGTGTGGGGCCGTCCTCCCCCACTCCGATGGAATCATGGCTGAAAATGAATATGGATGGAATGTTCATCAGAGCACTCATGCGAATTGCCGGCCTCATGTAATCGCTAAATGCGAGAAAAGTCCCCGCTAAACTTCTTATTTTCCGTCCGGCAACAATACCGTTTACTATGGCTCCCATAGCGTGTTCACGTACGCCGTAGTGCAGGTAATTCCCGGAAAAATTTTGTTTGAAAATAGGAGCCATGGTCTTCGAAAGACACCCGGTTGAGCTTCCCAAATCAGCAGACCCAGAAACTATTTGATTCGATACTTCCATAACCTTGGAAATAATGTTCTGCGAGCTACTACGTGTTGCCTCAAATGGGCGTGAAATGAAATAATCTTTTTTTATGGAGCGGAGGGCTCTTTTTACCTCATCTGTTATGCTAAATGAGCTGGGACCATACTTTTCGAATTGTTTCTCATACCATTTTTCACGCTTCTCGCGATGACGTTTTCCAACAATCCTCCATACTTGCATTATGTATTCCGGAACTTCAAATGGACCGTAGGGCCAATTCAACTTTTTTTTCGTTTCTTCAATTTCTAATGAAGAAAATACCCCGCTATGTGCCGAAGAGCTCCCTTCCCGCGGACTTCCATAGCCGATTTTAGTTTTACAAGCAATCAGAGATGGCCTTTGATCCTGCTTCGCTTCCTCCAACGCTGAAGAGATATGTCTTTCACAGTGTCCATCAGTGCTGACCACATGCCATCCATAGGATTTATAGCGGGTAAGAACATGATCGCTTGCAGAAACGTCGACCGTTCCATCTATTGTGACGTTATTATCATCGAACAGTATTATCAGATGTCCCAGGGACAAATGTCCGGCGAGCGCACAGGCTTCATGAGTAACTCCCTCCATCAGATCCCCATCTCCTGCGCAGACGTATATATAATGATTTATGCAATTGTCACCAAGACGTGCGTTTAGTAATCTTTCCTCTATGGCCATGCCGACAGCGTTCGCAACTCCCTGGCCCAGCAAGCCTGTCGTGGCTTCGATCCCGCAAGAAGGATCGTATTCTGGATGGCCAGTCGCTCTAGATCCCAGTTGCCGGAATCTTTTCAAATCATCCAGCGACATCCCTTCGTATCCTGTAAGATAAAGTAACGCATAAAGAGCCGTCGAACCATGTCCTCCGGAAAGAATGAATCTATCCCGGTCAGGCCATTGTGGACTCAGTGGATCAAAAACCAAGAAATTTTTGAACAGGACCGTCAGACAATCTGCCATCCCCAACGGCATTCCAACGTGACCACTTCCAGCGTTACCTACCTGGGCAATTGATAAAAATCTGATCGCATTTGCTAGGCCCTTATACACAATACTCTTCTCCAATGACCTCTGTGTGATACTACACGCCATCAACGAATTGTTCAAACAAATCCAAGCTATGCTCAAAAAAATCCTGATCATTCAAAATGATTTTTGTCACAAGAGATCCAAGAGATACTTTTATTTCGTGGAGAAAGAGGAATTGGATATCGGACGAAAATGTGGACAGATTTATCACTCACTATCGAAATTCTCATTTGGACTATCCATATAATCATAAAAAAAATTCTATCGATTCGTTTCGAAGATTTTGTCTTAAAGCATGAAGAAACAGCCAGAGAAATGTTGAGTTTTATTGGAATATCTAAAGACAGCAGAGCTACTAATCCGCGATATAAAGTAGAAGATTCCCGAAAAAACATTGGATTATGGAAATCCTATCCAAATCAAAAAGTCATCGATAGAATAGCTACTGAATTAAAAGATTATCTATTCTGTTGAACTTAACAACAATACAAGAGGGATTTCAAAAAATGATTTCACTTCTTTAAAGGCGTAAAAATCCAAGAGATTATCTATATGGCGCAATCCATTCTGACTCCAGAGTTGATAATTTAGTGCGTATTTGCTATCTAGGAAGCAGTTGCGGTCGTGGCGGAACAGGTAGACGCATAGCGTTGAGGTCGCTATGGAGGAGACTC
The DNA here is from genome assembly GCA_031269995.1 of Holosporaceae bacterium. Classification (GTDB taxonomy): domain Bacteria; phylum Pseudomonadota; class Alphaproteobacteria; order UBA3830; family UBA3830; genus JAIRMQ01. The sequence continues at coordinate 40,372 of JAISYI010000009.1, read as the reverse complement.
CGTGGAAGTTCAAGTCTTCTCGACCGCACCACAGTTTGACAGAGGGGAAGTATGTCTGATACTTTAATAGTCATACCTGCGAGAATAGCCTCCACCAGACTCCGAGGGAAAATGCTGGCAAACGTTGGTGGGAAGCCGCTGGTAATCAGAACACTTGAGAGCGCTATCGCAGCAGACGTTGGTGATGTTGTCGTAGCTTGCGACGGGCTAGAGATTGCCGATGCGGTCAGGAATGTTGGGGGGAAGGCCGTATTAACCCATCCTGATTTACCGTCCGGATCCGATCGAGTATTTGCCGCGTGGGCCAAATGCGATCCTGGAGGGAAATATAGGCTGGTAATTAATTTTCAGGGAGATCTGCCATTTGTTTCTCCGAACTTTATTCGTACAGCCTGTCGCGCCATCAAGGAGATCAGCTGCGATATTTTTACTCTGGCAGTTCCTATCAGAGATAATTCGCACCTAAGAAACAGTGTTATAAAACCTATTATTTCTTTTCTTGATAACCGGGAACGGATTGGGAGAGCTATATATTTTAGCAGATCCCCCGTTCCATCAGGTGGGCCATTTTTTAATCACGTTGGCATATATTGTTTCTGGAAAGAAAGTTTGAGAAAGTTTGTTCAGCTGCGGTCAAGTCCGTTAGAAAGATCAGAGAAGCTAGAGCAGCTTCGGGCGATTGAGAATGGAATGACTATCGGAATTGCTGTGGTGGATGATGAACCACCCATCAGCGTCGATACGGAAGATGACTTGGTAGAGGCGCGGAATTATGCAGCGGCATATGATAAGACAGCACCAAATAATTTTTTTACGAAGTAACCACAAAGCAAGCTTAGAAAATCCCCTCTCTAATGCTAGTCTGAAGGCATGATAAAATACGTTATCATGCTTCAAATGATCACGCTGCTAGCAAATCTAATGTGGCAGTTACAGGCACATCGAGAGAAATGGAAGTATGCTTCTATTATACTGTCCGCATTGACGGCACTGGCGGCCACATGGTTCATGGTTCAACAGTGGATCGCTCCTCACTCTGAGTACGCTCCGTTCTACAGTTTTCTGGAAAATCCATCCTGCGAATTCGGGCTGTTATCCGATTCTTTGAGTGCAATCGCCGCCTGGGTAATATGCACGATTACAGCGATCGCAAATTATTATTCCACTGGATACATAAGAAAGAACATTGCGATATTTCTGACGCAGATAAACTCGCTTTCATTGGCTGCTATCATGGTTGCAACAGCTAACAATTTGCTGCAATTATACGCTTTTTGGGTAATTCTTACGGTAATTTCGTGTTTTTTGGCAGACTTCGACAAAAAAAAGACTTCATTGAAGACCATATCTAAAATGGCGAATTTGCATCTGTTTGGAGATATCGGTTTTATTCTGTCTATGGCCGCATTGTTTCATATGTGGGGCAATTTAAATTTTGATGAAAATTTGTTTGTTGGCAATGACATGCAGCTAAAAAAGTTTGAATTTATCTCTCTACTAATGCTGCTCTCTGTTTTTGTAAAATTTGCACAAATTGGTCCATCCAGATGGCTGGAAGAAGCAATCTGGAGCATGCCAATACCAGCGACTGTGCTAATACATTCGGTCGCACTGCTGCCTGCTGGAACAATTTTAATCATTCGATTGCAAAATCTATTCGAATGTAGTGAATTCATCCAACATGCTATCGTATGGATTGGATTGCTTAGTACTTTATTTTATTCTCTGCGAGCGGTTTTTGCAGGAAGTTTGCAGAAAATCTTAGCATATTCCACCATCGCGCAGGCAGGATCGATGACTGTTGCCTGCGGTTTTTCAGCCTATGGAGCAGCCATAGCGTTATTCGTTTCTCATGCCTTTTCCAAGGCTGCGCTGATTTTCGCAATTGGATCGGTTATACATGCACTGTCAGGAGAGAGAGATATAAAATGCATGGGCGGTCTATTCGAATGGCTTCCAAAAACATATATTGTAAGCATTCTAACCATCGCTTCTATGGTCGGAGTCCCACTAACACCATTCTATTACTCGAGGAAGATTTTACTGAACGAAGTTCTAGGCGTGCATAGCTCATCTGTGCTTATATCCTGTACGATAATAACGATCGTTTTTTCCTCCATCCTCGCAAGCGCATATTTTTTCCGAATTTTTTACTTAATATTCCATGGAGAAATAAAATTGACGGAAACAGGTCTTGCGTATCTCAGCGAACAGAATCCTCCCATTATTTACTCTATGTATGCTGCGGTCTTTTTTGCCATTTTCTCTGGAGTGTTCTTTTACTATGCGTTGTATAATGATGTAATTTGGGCGGATGTTTTTGTTTTTTCCTATGGGGAAGGACCGTCCGCAGTATTTATGTTTACCATAGCTAACATTGCGGGACTCTGCGGCGCAGGACTGATTTGCAAATCAATCAAGCCAATTACCATACCATTTAAATTTAGACTTAATTTCAAAATAAACATTAAAAGACTACGGTCAATAAACGAAATAGACAGGAGATTCTTTAAAAAATTCTATCTATTCATTACCAATAAAAACAGACGAAATCATGCTGACAAATGATATTTTACTACTTATTATATCGATTCCCCTAATAGGCGCAATATGCATATCCTTAATAGATAAAAAGAATTTTGAAAATAATGTGAGGAGATCATCACAATGGACAGCAGCATTTACCTTTGCCATGTCCCTTTGGCTATTCACCGCAGATAGTGAGAAATCATCCATATTAGCCTCGTCGCAAAACTCTGTCTGCTTGGTCGTCATGACTACGTTTTTAATGCTAATCAGTGTGATAATCAGTCAGAACGAGATAAAAGCGGAGCTAAAAAAGAAGTTTTATATCCTAATTTTTGCCCTGGAAGCGCTGTTTGTAGCACTATTTTCAACGGCAGATATTCTAGTTTTCTATATTCTGCTGGAGTTGATCATGCTCCTAACTTTCATTCTGCTCGGAGGATTTGCAAGTAACTCCATCTACGCCGTTAAATTTCTAATTATTCTTTTTGTCGGAATGTTTTTCCTCCTCTGTGGGGTAATATACTTAATATCTGTCGCCGAAGCTTCCGAAGTAACCACACTTATCAATTATGCATTTAATTTCAAACAAGAATGCATCATTTTCAGTACCCTATTTATCGGGTTTGCGGGACTGGCCTTACAATTCCCCCTGCATGTATGGTTGCCGGAAGCTCATGCTGCGTCGCCAACCTCGGTACAGATAATTATCTCTGTGATATTACCAAAGATAGGAGCTTTTGGACTATTGACAATTTTATTGCCGATTGCCGACGGCATATGTCGATCCCTCAGCACATACGTATTGTGGATCGGAGCTCTGACAACAGGGTATGCAACTATGGCAGCATTGATCCAGAAAGTCGCTAGACACACTGCAGCCTACTCCTCCATCGCATATGCTGGATTGCTTGTTATCGGTATTTTTTCCGGAGGCGATATCGGGAGAACTGGGGCATTTTTCCACATGATCTCACACAGTCTTGTATTAACAATGCTTCTAGTAGTGATTAGCATAGTCGAGAATCGTTTTAAGCAGCTCAAACAGCAAGAAGGAAATATCTCGATCACTTTGCAATCTATTCCATATCTGCTTAATTTTGCTCTTGTGCCGATGCTCTCGTTGTCCTCTATACCGCTGTTACCATGCTTCGTTGGAAACTTTCTAATCCTCTGCGGATGCTGGAAAAATCATCCATCTCTATGTTTTATAATCTGTTTTCTGCTGGCGGCAGGCGGATCACATGCGATTAGGACTTACCAACGAGTTTCGCAGGGTGAGAGTAATTTGAAGAAAATTTACTTAACGAAGGCGGAGTGGTTTTGCCTAGCATCACTTGCCGTCACAATTTTTGCGCTTGGTATTTATCCAAGAATGCTCATCACTCCCACAGATCAGCGAATAGAGCGGAAACAATGACGCACTGGCCCGAATTACTGTTGTTAATATACATCTCTGCTGCCTGGTTTCTCAGAAAAAAATGCGGAAAAGAAATATGGGGATTTTGGGCATTCGCGACAGCGATCCTGATCATTGGCCTGGAAGAATGGATGATCAAGTCAAATCTTTCATCCACATCCTATCAAAGTGGAGAGGCGAGAATAAAATTACTGTTGCTCATTAGTGGATGTGCCGTTTCATATATTCTGAAAGCTAAGAATTTCGACGGGCAAATTCTAACAACTATTTCAGTTTTGGGATCTCTTGCGGCAATTTCAGCCAGGGATTTTTGGAAATTGTTTTTTGCGCTCGAGTTAGCCGCTATCCCTTTGTATCGAGAACTCATGCGGGATAAATCTCCACAGCAACGTATGATTTTAATAGTTTTGCCTCCACGCCTGTTCTATGCACTTCTCGGCTCGGTATTCTTCATGCTTGCGACTATTTTGATATATTTTTCCACCGAATCAACGATTTTTGGCGAGGTACGATACATCGTTTCGTTCAACAGCGGAGTCGTTCAAGAAATTGCGATGCTTATGATCCTATTTTCTATTGGACAAAAGCTTGGAATAGGATTGCAGCACTTTACCCTAACAGATGCGTCGCTTGTAAAAACGAGTTCCCCAATCGTCCTTTGTCCATTGCAAACAATTTCAGCAATTGTTTTCTATAGATTAACGACAAATATTTTTTGCTATATAGATGGAAGTTGGATTATTTCGACCGTTGGATTGGTTTTCGTGCTCTGCGGAAGTTTTCTATTGATTTCACAGCAAAATATACGAAAAATTGTTGCTTGTAGCATCCTTTGCCATATGGGGATGATTTTTTTGTGCAGTGTTTCTCCGTTTTCCCACGATGGAATGCAAAGCATATTGTGCATTGTAGTAGCCTGGAATACTGTAATTCTAGGAATATATCGATTGCAGGAATGGCGAAGTTTACAAAATCTGGACGATTTACAAATGGCTTCGAGCCAATATCCTGCTTTTACTATGGCTGTGACAATATTGTTTCTGTCTCTGCTAGGCTTTGCACCGTTTCTGGGATTTTGGAGCAGATTTAACCTCTGTCAAGCTTTGCTGGGATGGAGCGGAGGAGCACTGACTATTTATATGATATCTTGTTTATTCAATTTAATTGGCCTAGCAAAAATACTGGATTGTATTTGGTCATCGAAAAAACAGCCTCCTCGCAATCTTCAAATCGATCCAGAGTTCGTGCGCGAAATTTACTTTCTTGCGTTAGCAGCAATTGTTGCAATTCCTCTTGCATACAGAGTATTGAATACAGAAAATATGGAGGCGTATTTTGTCCAGTAAAAAAATCATAAGACTACCTATCATCGATAGTACGCACAAACTTGCTATTAAATTGATTGAGGACGCAGGAATCGGAGAATGCACACTGATCGCCGAAACACAAACAGACGGTGTTGGCAGATGCGGGAGACAATGGTTGTCTTCAAAGGGGAATCTCGCCGCCTCCATAATCATAAAACTCCCGTTTTCGCGAGACCTAGGGCAATTGTCGCTTGCAGTTGCCTGCGCGCTGCATAGCGTACTTCTGCACCATATTCCTAATGACCTATATCTACACTGGCCAAATGATGTGTACTACAAAAAATCCAAGATTGCCGGTATCCTTATTGCTGTGATAGACTCCACGGCGGTGATTAGTCTAGGTGTTAACGTAGATAAAGCACCCGACGGAGTTGACGCAGCATGCATAAAGGAGGCTTGCATGGGCGAGTTTGCAGCAAAGCCAGAGGAGATATTAAAAAGCGTTTTATCAGTTCTTGATGGTTGGTTGGGCTTAAACTTTTCAGACGTAAGAAATTATTGGTTACGTTATATTAACGAAGTTAACTGTAACGTTACGATCAGAAATGGGGAAGATTTGCTTATTGGACTCTGTAGAGGTCTAGATAATACTGGCAAATTGATTTTAGAGAAAGATGGTCGGCATTTACTGATATCAAGCGGAGATATGTTTACGAATATGAAGGGGCATAACGGCGCACAATGAATAAAAAGCAGGTCGATGGCAAGCAGCTAAAAGGGCTGCATTTTATTTCGATCGGAGGATGCTCTGAAGTCGGCATGAATCTGTATGCATATATCTATAATGACCAGTGGATTCTAGTCGACATGGGAATGGGATTTGACGGGAATTTTGGGCGCGAGCTGGTAGTGCCGTCTCCGAGTGAATTGGTGAAGAATAAATCCAAAATTATGGCATTGTTCTTAACCCATTCGCATGAAGATCACAGTGGCTCCATTCCATACCTATGGCCAATGATAGGCTGTCCAATCTATGCAAGGCCATTTGCTATCGAGATGGTCAGGGATAAATTGTCGCAGTTTGATTTGGACAGCAAAGTTCCTCTTATAAAAGTGGTTCCAAACCATGAAGTGAAGATTGGGGACTTTTCCGTCGAATTTATCCAGGTCGCCCATTCTACTCCCGAGTCTTCCGCTTTAGCAATAAAAACCCCAGATGGTGTCGTCATTCACTCCGGGGATTGGCGAATCGACGATGACCCAGTCCTTGGCTCAAAAACCGACGAGAAAAGGCTTCGAAATTACGGGGAAAAAGGTGTTTTAGCACTGGTCTGTGACTCTACTAACGTTTTTAAAGAGCAACAGTTTGGCGCAGAAAGGGACGTTCGGAGGAATCTTATAGAGCTGGTGAAAAAATATCCCAAAAACAGGATACTGATCACCTGTTTCGCATCCAACCTAGCGAGGTTAGAGTCTTGCTATCTAGCAGCTAAAGAAAGTGGACGACAGTTGGCAATAGTCGGTAGGTCCTTAAAGAAAATAGAAAGAATAGCCAAGCTTGCAGGATATTTCTCTGGTATTCCGGCGTTCCTAGACGAAAAGAAGGCCAATGCGCTGGATTCCTCCAAAGTTCTGCTGGTTTGTACTGGTAGCCAGGGAGAAGATAATTCCGCCCTCACCAAAATATCAAATGATATCCACAGATCGGTAAGACTAAGGGATGAGGATGTTGTGATTTACTCATCAAGGGTTATCCCGGGAAACGAAAAAGCCGTGACAGAGATTCAGGATATGTTGGTGGGACGTGGCATAAAAATCATCACTAACATTGACTGCGACATTCACGCATCTGGGCATCCCAGCAAGGAGGAATTGCTGCATCTGTACGATTTGCTGAAACCAAACTCTGTGGTTCCAATACATGGGGGGAAATTGCATCTCTATAAACATGCGGAGATTGCAGAAGAGTACGGAATCAAGAACGTACTCGTACCCCATGACGGTGCTTTGGTCCGGTTGGCCGGCGATTGCCCAGAGATAATTGGAGAAGTAAAGTCCGGAACGCTTGCAGTCGATGGAAACAAATTGCTTCCGTTAGAAGGGCGAGTTTATAAGGAGAGGGAGGCTGTTTCTTGCAGCGGAGTTGTCAGCGTTTGCCTTCGGTGCTCGAAAGGATCTGCGACGCTGCTTGAAATGGTTTGCCTAGGAGTATTCGAAGAATCGGAGCAGGTTGAAATCGCTGATGTGAGAAGTGATATCGCCTCTGGCGTACAATTATCACTCTCCGGGGGGCCTAATTGGAAATTCGATAGATACAAAGTTAAATCAGTCGTAGAAAAATTGGTTAAATCAGCTTTTATCGAGGCGAGAGGAAAGAAACCATCCGTAATTGTCCACATTGTGGAATAATTGTTTCGGTGATTAGAGAGTGCAATTAACTCCTTCACTCTAGACAAATCGAACGGTTCAACTCAACCAGCCTTCGCCGCTTGCACTGAGAGTGTTTTTTATATAGCCTTGCTCTCTGTGCGATTTCTCAAGGACTGATCGTATGATAGAATACTGTAGAAATAGTTTTATGCGGACCTTTTGTCGGGAGGGGAAGGGAGATGAAATTGTGTGCTGTAGTGGCTTGTAGCGCAATCCTTGCGATAAGTGGGTGCGGCCGGATTGCTCCCCCTCCTCAAGAAATAGAAACTCCGCTCATACCACGGAGTGTTCTATTGGCAAAACCTGACAAATTTTGCGTTTTCATGAATCATATCGGAGATAGGATTGCTTATCTAGCGCGCAAAGAAAGCGAAATCGAGCTATGCGTTGACGATTTGCACGGGAATAATCTCGTAAAATTTCCGGTAAAGACGTCCCGTAACCTGTTTGACTTCGTCTGGGCACGTACAGGAAAACATATTCTAGTTCCGCAGGACAAGGATGGCGATGAAAATGACCATATAATTTGTTTCGATGTCGAGAATGGAACTTCCCGCGATCTGACGCCCTTCGCCGGCGCGAAGTCCATTGTTAAAAAACTTAGCAAAAAATATCCAAACGAAGTTATCATAATCTGCAACAAAGACGATCCGAAGTGGTTTGATGTTTATCGCGTAAATATAATTACCGGAGAAAGCCGTCTTGTTTTCAAAAACACGTCCTATAACCCAAACTTTGTGTTTGACGACAATCTTACCCTACGGCTGGCAAGCAAAACGCAACCAAATGGAAGTGATACCATTTATTTAATGGATGGGAAAACGCCAACTATTTTCAAAAAAATCCCGTTTGAAGACACCAAAAACACGGAGTACATCATATTCAATAGCGATGGGAAAATAGTCTACGGAGTGGATTCCATTGGGCGAGATAAGGGTGCACTTATAGCATGCGACGTGAGGCGAAAGACGTCGAAAATCCTATTCGAAAGTGACGAAGCGGACGTAGAGACCTTTGGTGTGGATCCGATAACTTTTGCTCCCCAATGGGTAGCCATTGATTATTTAAAGCCAGAAACCTTCGTAATAGATGAAACTTTGGCAGCGGACATGAGGTATTTGAACGAACACTTGCAGGGAAAAAAATTGGATATTGTAAGCAGAAGCGAGGATGATTCAACCTGGCTCGTTAGGTTTTTCAGTTCCAATACCCCAATGGAATACTTTATATACAAGAGGAATGCATGCAAAAGTAAGCCTCGCGCGTTGATCTTTCTATTTTCCACCCAGCCGAGTTTGAATAAATACCAGTTGCAGGAAAAAATCCCCGTCATAATAAAATCCCGGGATGGCTTAGACCTGGTGTGCTATCTGACGAAGTCGGTAGACTATACTAGCAAGGCCAGTCAACGTAAATTGCTAATAAAAGTGCACGGAGGGCCCTGGATGAGGGATAAATGGTGTTTCGAGAAAGAGGTGCAATTGTGGGCAAATCGAGGATATTCTGTCCTGCAAATAAATTACCGAGGATCAACCGGGTTTGGTAAAGATTTTATCAACGCAGCCAACAGAAGCTTGGATAAAATTCGCAATGACATCATAGATGTGGTGAACTGGGCTATTGAGAAAGGAATCGCCGATCAACACCATATAGCAATTATAGGAGGAAGCTTCGGAGGCTATTCGACCCTCGCAGGATTGACGAGTACTCCGGACATTTTTTGCTGCGGAATAGCAGTTGCAGGAATATCAAATTGGAAAACATTATTGGATTCCGCCCCCCCCTATTGGATTCCGCAGATAGCAGAGCTTTATAAGCTGTTAGGGGATCCAAAAACAGAAGACGGGAGGAAGATGCTACAGGAGTTCTCTCCTCTGACCTACGTTGATAACATAAAGAGACCGTTGCTAATGTTCCAAGGAGCCAACGATCCACGGGTAAATAAGAGAGAATCGGACCAGATTGCAAAGAAAATGAAAGAAAAAGGGTTGCAGGTGGTTTATGTTATCTACCCAGACGAAGGTCACGGCTGCGTGAGGGAACAGAATCAGAAATCAATGATTGCAATTGAGGAACGATTCTTGTCGCGAGTGCTAGGAGGAAGGGCAGAACCAGAACGGCCAGGAGAGTTAACAGAGTCTTCTCACCAAATAATTTATGGGAGGGAGATCATTGATTAGCAAATGCATGGCTAGAGAGAAAATAGTGTTACCAACAAAGAAGTAGCAGGTGTGAATAAAGATGGATTTGTTGGTGGGGTTTATTCTGAAATTAGGCAATTCCTATGGAATAGTACTGATTTTAGTTTTCGGAATACTTTCTCATCAGCGGAAACATTGCGAAATAGCGGCGGGTTTAATGTGTTTTGTAATAATATTCAATACGCTGTTAAAAGAGTTGTTTAAAATTCCGCAAAGTTCACACTTGGGAGAGGGGTATGCATTCCCAAGCGGCCATATGCACGTGGCGATGGTTTTCTATGGATATGTTTTTCGAGTAGTCAAAGATGGAAGAATACGATTGGCAATAGCAGTCTTCCTTGGAACTTTTGGGTGGGCACTGGTTCACTGTCGTTACCATGATTGGTTTGACGTCCTTGGTGCTATTGCGTTTGGCCTTGTAGAATTAGTCATATACCACAGCGTGTTAGTCTTTTTTTCAAAACACGGTAGTTATCAGGAAACCTTGAAAGAACGCCACCAAGGGGTTTGATGTCCCGAAAAAATAGAAAAGTTTTTATCCATAAAAAAAAAATTTATAGATTTTTTATTTCAGTTGGTATTTTTGCCTTCGTAATTGGATTTTTTGTTTTTCTCTTTTTCATACACGACATGCCGGATCTAGACAATCTTGAAAGTGCAGGAAGGCGCGCAAGTATCGTCTTTGAATCCTATGATAGAAAAAATATCGCCGTTTACGGAGACCTATTTCGCAATGTTGTAAAAATCGAAAAACTTCCGAAATATGTTGGAAACGCAGTGATAGCGATCGAAGATAAGCGATTTTACAGACATTGTGGAGTGGATCTATTCGGTATTGCCCGCGCCATGTGGACCAATATTTTAAACCGAAGAATTGTGCAAGGAGGATCGACACTTACACAGCAATTGGCGAAAAATCTGTTTCTATCCCGCAGCAAATCCATCAAACGAAAGGTTCAGGAATTCATTCTAGCTCTGTGGCTAGAGAAGAAATTTTCGAAGAAGCAAATTCTTTCCATCTATGTAAACCGAGTTTACTTTGGCGGAGGTGCATACGGTATAGACGCCGCAGCCTACAGATTTTTCGGCAAAAAGGCGCATAAGCTAACACTATATGAAGCGGCAAAATTGGCCAGCGTGCTAAAGTCTCCGGCGACCTACTCTCCCTTCTATAATGTGGAGAAGTCAGATCACCGAACCGAGCTAGTTCTGTCCTGCATGGTGGAGGCCGGCTACATTACTGAAGAGGAAATGAAGGATGCAATGCAAGACAAAGAACGGCTGAGCCATCCATCTATACCCATGGACGAAAATAGATATTTCACAGACTGGGCACTGGAGCAGGTTCAGGAACTTGTGGGAGTCGGAGAGGAAGATTTGATCGTTCGCACAACCTTGGACGCCAAACTGCAAATGAATGCAACCTATGTGGTGAGAAATGTACTGAATGAGTATGGATTTCGCAATGGAGCCCGTCAGATGGCTCTGGTGGCTCTGGATAGAACGGGAGCCGTCAGAGCAATGATCGGCGGCCACACTTACAGCACCAGTCAGTACAATCGTGCTCTGGCTCTGCGATCTTTTGGGTCTGCATTCAAATATTTCGTCTTCCTAGCAGCTCTGGAACGAGGTTTTAACATCCATGATCATGTGAGCGATTTACCGATCTCCATAGGGAACTGGTCTCCAAAGAATTACCATTATAAAAGCATCGGCAGTGTCAGCATCCAGGAAGCTTTTGTTAAGTCGATCAACACCTGCGCAGTAAGACTGGCTCAGAAGGTTGGTATGCCCGCTATTGCCAAAGTGGCTGAGCAACTCGGAATTACCAGCGAAATTGGACGAAACTTTGCTGCAGCCCTGGGAGCCAGCGGAGTAAATCTGCTGGAAATAACTGCTGCCTATGGTGCAATCATGCTAGACGGAGCCAAAATGGTCCCCTTCGGAATTGTCAGTATTAAGAATCAACAGGGGAAAATGCTCTATTGCGCGCATCAGCGGCACGCCCAGCGAGTAATTTTACCGCAAAATTGCGAAAAAATGAAGACAATGATGAAAGCTACGATGGAGTTGGGCACTGGGCGGCGCGCCAAGCTCCCCGTCGCTTGCTATGGCAAGACAGGAACAAGCAACGACAGTCGTGACGCGAGTTTTATTGGATTTGCCCCACCGCTTGTCACAGGGATTTGGACCGGAAACGACGACAACTCTCCCATGAGTCAAAAGGTTACCGGTGGAATCCTTCCGGCAATAGCCTGGCGAGATTTTATGATGGCAGCCCTAGGCATCGGAAAACAGCTGCAGGAGGTCAAAATACAGGAAAGACCCATAGCGCAAATTTCTTTGAAAAAAGAAGCAAAAAAAACAACACCGCGGTGTAGGCGGATGAAAGTTCTGGTCGACGGAATTTTTTAACTGGGCGCTGTTATAAAAATATGACAGGCTCTAGACTAGCATTTTCCTTTTAACAAATTTGATTGAAATTTCAAAAAGATCCCTTCGGGCCGACCATCAGCGTCTTTCCTGTTGGACCCATGACAGTCTGTGAGGCCTACTAAGTCGACTCCGCCGCCTCATCTCTGAAAACATGCAGAAACACATTGACGATGGGTAAATATTCCATTAAATATACTGACAGAGGATATTTCAACATTGGGTGAAGATTTATCGCTCAGGCATAAGAAAGGTGAGGAAACAAGATGATAAAAAACGTTATTATGATGGCAGCGGCTATTTCGCTGTGCTGGCCGGCTAGTTCGATGCGGCTGTGGCCGCGTCCGGGGACAGCAGCGGAAAGGAGAGCGCCCGTTGGGGTCGGTGCACCGGAGGTGCTACACGGGGAGGGACTGGAGCCGAATGGGGGCACCGGCCTGGACGCCGTGCGGAGGATGTTCGTCTTGGAGGGTCGGAGAATAAGTATCGCCGAACCGCTGCAACCTACGAAGAGCACGGTTAGAAAGATATGGCTACCGAGTAATATGGAAAGAAAACTTAACCTGGGACGACTGACCGCAACGCGGAACCCCGCTCCTGCGGACGTGGCGCTCGAATTCGGGTGGCGCGGCGAATGGTTCGGTCATCTGACCACCAGTGGTAGACACGCCCCGCGAAGCCTGTTCGTGCCGAATTGCGTCTGCGTAATCAAAGACCACTGTTTGTACGCTGCCAGGGGACTGGAACACGTTCTGTTCGGGCAGCCTGCTCGGGTCGGTGCGCTGGGGCGCGGCTGCTTCTCGAGAACTGGATTGCAAACAGTCGACGTGCCGGATAGCGTGGTGCAACTGAAAGACCACTGTTTCGGACAATGCACGAACCTAACGAACTGCTTCTTCGGACGCGGTTCAATGTTGGAGCATATAGGTTGCGGGGCCTTCGCGGACACTGCTCTTGAGAAGATGTCGATACCGGCGACGGTACGAAGGATCGACGATAGCGCTTTCGAAAACTGCAGAAATTTGACGAAGGTTACGTTCGAACGAGATAGCGAACTAAAACATCTCGGTATGCATGCATTCATCTCGTGCAACATATCAGAAGTGAGGCTTCCGGGAAAGTTAGAATCCATCGGCGTTGGATGCTTCTGGGATTGTCGATCGTTACGGGACGTGACCTTCGACCCGGAAGATATGCCGGCGGGGAACCAGACGAGACTGACAATTGAACGCGAGGCATTTGATGTAACACAGTTGACACACTTGACGCTACCAAAAAACGCTGTGGTGCCAGTCAGGTGGAGACTGCCAGGGTAAGGTACTACCGAGCGTCCGAAAATTCGCCCGAGTCCGACTCGGGCGCAGCGAGAAAAAAAGCGGAGGTAACACAGAGTGACCACTCCCGCCACGTGCACACACAATTGCCCCCCCCCTACGCCGTCTCATCTCTGAAAACATGCAGAAACACATTGACGACGGGTAAATATTCCATTAAATATACTGACAGAGGATATTTCAACATTGGGTGAAGATTTATCGCTCAGGCAACAGAAAGGTGAGGAAACAAGATGATAAAAAACGTTATTCTGATGGCAGCGGCTATTTCGCTGTGCTGGCCGGCTAGCCCGATGCGGCTGCGACAGGGAGGGGGGCTTGGCAGGGGAAATGACGCCGCGGGCCCCGTTCGGCCAGTTGCCGGCGCCGGGACGATGGAGATAACCGAACCTGGGACTGTCGAGAGGACGCCGGGGTGCTTGGGACCGCGAACACTCTGTTACCGAAGATTGAATGTCGATCAGGGACTCGTTATTAGGCTGGTCGTAGGACCGCCCGTGAGAAACATAGGGCGGGAGATTAATCGTGTGTGGGTGCCTGAAACACAGGATGCGGCGACCCAACTGAGCATGGAATTCCTCGGCGGTGTCGAAGAGACACGGCTACCACTCGAAACGGGACGACAGCGAGACGAGCGTACCCTGCGAAGGTGCTTAGTGATCGAAAGCTACAACCGGACGAGGCTGACGGCGCAGCCTGGGGTCGCCCTAGTCGCCGACCTGAACTATACTCGGCACGACAGCCTGTGGCGGAAGGATAATAACTGCAGGTTGGTCTGGGTCACGTTCGGACCCTAACCGCCGGTAAGGGTGCTTGCCGAGAGATGTTTCGCGAGAAGCGGCCTGCGATCCCTCGCTGTGCCCGGCTCCGTTGAGGAACTTGGACCTGGGTGCTTCGAGCACTGTGGGTGGCTGGATCAAATCCATTTTGAAACAGGCTCGAAACTGAAAATAATCGGTGAAGGGGCATTCCGTGCCTGCCCGTTCGACGTTATAAGAATTCCGGACTGCGTCACGACAATAGAACGCAGGGCTTTCTGGGGGTGCTCTGGCCTGCAGCGGTTTCAGTTGGGGAAAAGTAGCCGCTTAGAGACGCTGGGAGAAGGAGCGCTAATGGGGTGCAAACGCTTAACTAAATTGCGGTTTCGCGGATGTTTGACCGCTATCGGAGATGCATGCTTCGCGGGCTGCGAGAAATTGAGGAGCGTGACCATCGAATCGGACGATTCGGGTGACGGCGGCCCGAATCCACTATTCCTGGGATACGGGGCGTTTGACAAGACACGCATAGGCTGGTGGCAGTTTCCAAGGGACCGGGTCCAGGTTTCCCGCGCCCAAATAGGGAAGTTCCGAGCTGTGTTGATGAACGACCCAGACGCCTGATTTTCGAAAACACGCACGCATAAATGCATTGACGATGGGTAAATATTCCATCGCATATATTGGGAGAGGATACTTCGGCATAGGGTGAAGATTTATCGTTCAGGCAACAGAAAGGTGAGACAAAAAATGAAACAAAACGCTATTATGATAGCTGTTGCTATTTCGCTGTGCTGGCCAGCTCGGTCGATGCAGCGACCGGAGACTCCTGACGGGTCCTCGTGAGCGAACGCGAAAAAGTCTGCTCCGTTCAAGACACACTATGTGCGCCGAGTGGTCGTGGTAAAGGGCCTCACGAGGCAGAGCGCCAGACCGAAGGCGGTCGGATGCGACCGAACTACCCGTGTGTGGATTCCTGCTACCCTCGACAACCAAATGACCACGCAGTTGACGTGGACGAATGCGAAAGAACATCCCAAAACCGTAGTTTTCGAACCCGGATTCGACCCCACATTCGTGCATCTCGGTGAGCGGAGCGAGGCCAGCGAATCGCATGTGTGGATCCCAGGGACAGTTGCACGCCTACGAGGGGGCGGATTCGGCAATCGGAGGAACTTGTGGTCGGTGCGATTCGAAGTCGGTTCCAGCCTCGCCTCCATACCTGAAGGGTGTTTCCAGTCCTCGCCCCTGACGTCGTTTGTGCTGCCCAGAGAGGTCGCAGCGCTGAGACCGAACTGCTTCAGAAGGTGCCAAAGTCTAGCAGACTTTGCATTCGAACAGGGCTCTCGCTTACGGTCAATCGGAGACTCCGCGTTCGCGTTTAGCGGTGTGGTCTCCTTGACGCTGCCGGCAGCGGTCATGACCGTCGAAGCGATGGCCTTCCACGGCTGCGAGACCTTGACGAACCTGGAATTCGAACCCCTTAGCGCGTTGACAACACTGGGCGCCCAAGCGTTTGCCCACGCCTGCTCGCTGCGCGTATTTCACGTGCCCCCAGGCGTAACATTTATAGGGCAAGACTGCTTCGGCCGCTGCGCTGCGCTGACTGAGATAACCTTCGCGGACCGGGCGACAGGCCACCAGGCCGTGGACCAGAGCGGCAGAATGCTCATAGGGGACGGAGCGTTCAGCGGTACGGCAATTGCTTGGTTGGAATTGCCCGCGCACGCCGCTCAAAATGGGGAGGGGCAGATCGCGCGGTGCGCCAGCCTGACCGTAGTTACATACGCTACCGACCGCGAAGGCCGCCGAGAACCATGGAACGACACATTGGCACGCTCGGACCGCTGGAGGCTCCGCGGGGTGTTGGGACCCGAACAGTCTGGCGCCGGGAACTAAGCGCTCGGCGGAGGTACGGGAAACAAGTTCCAACCGAGGACCTTTTTCAACCGGGCGCTGATATAAGAGCTCGGCCGGCTAGGGGATGAAATTCTCCTTCGACTCGCCTTAAAAACATTGACAATACGTTCATATACCATTAAATATATCGACAGAGGATATTTCGACAATGGGTGGAAATTTATCACTCAACTACAACAACAGGTGAGACAAAAAAATGAAAAAAAACGTTATTATGATGGCCGCGGCCATTTCGCTGTGCTGGCCAGCTAGTTCGATGCGGCTAACGCTGGAGTCGCGAATGCCGAAACTGGCGTTCCCCGGAACCCAGTGGATGACTGCCGACAAACCGGGCGAGCGCAACATACCACTCTACGTGCGCCGCATAGTAGTGATGACCGGAGTCCGCTTCTACAACCTATTCCCGGTAGGCGCGGACGAGTGCAGCGTGGCCCGCTTGTGGTTCCCTAACGACCTGGGGCCAGCGGTGAACTTCGCGGTACGGTTTGCGCACAAACATGAAACACTTGTGAGCGTCGCGGTCGAATATAAGGCCAGATTCCGGAGTCTGTGGCTAGACGACCGCGGAAAGAACGGACCGGAGCACCTAGGCGTTCCTGCTAGCGTGTCCCACCTCGCGCAAGGCGGATTCGCAGAATACAGCCGCCTGAGAACCGTGAACTTTGAAAACGGCTCTGCCCTCCAAGAATTGCCGGCGGCGTGCTTTCGAGGCTCGGGGCTGTCGGAATTGCATTTACCACCCGGGGTCATAAAATTGGGATATCGCAGCTTGGCTGAGTGCAGGAACCTTCGGTTCTTCTCGGCCGAACAAGGATCGACCTTGACGGAAATAGGGCCAGAAGCTTTCCGGCTTAGCGGGCTGGAGACCTTGAGGCTTCCGGATTCGGTCGCGGATATAGGCGAGCAGGCCTTCGCAGACTGTCCTAACTTAGAAGAACTAAAGTTTGGTGCCAATAGCCGACTGCGAAAACTGGAAGATGGTGCGTTCAAAAAATGCACGGCGCTCCGGCTCGTTAACATTCCCGGTAGGGTGACAGATCTGGGCGAGGGATGTTTCAGGGACTGCACTGCTCTGTATCAGGTGAAATTCGACCGCCGAGACGAAACTCGGCCGTTTCCATGTAGGAGTCTGTGGATCCACTCCTACGCCTTTAGTAATACGGGTCTTCGGTATTTCCAAGTGCCCTACTACGCCAGGCAGACGGGGAACGGGCAGTTCGCGCGTTGCCGAAAACTGGATTGCATCGAGTTCGAACCGGATCCGTACGGGAAAGGCCCCATATGGGACGCTGCGAAGATGCGCTCCCGATAACCCGGGAACACTAGTGAGGACGAGCGTCGGATCGAAACCGACGGGCGAGAGTGCGACACCAAGCGTTGTCAGCGTGACAAGCCCGGTGGAAACCCGGCGCGGATACTAGACATGGCAGGCAAATCGCCGAGCCGCTCCCGCACTGTCGACGGAGCGGAGCAAATGGACTAACCGCTGCAATAACACACGCGCAGGATCCAAATAGCGACAGCACATCGGGAGACGGAGGCGCCCTCGTCCAGTCCGGTTGAAATTATATAAAATTTTACCATGATCCTGCTGTTTTTTATAACCTGCGCGAGTATACTGTTGAAGAGGGTAGCATGGTTGGTGGGGATGTATGGTTCTTTTCGAAAAAGTTGGAATTGTCGGATCAGGAAACTATGGAACAGCCATCGCCCAATGCTTCAGCCGGAAAGCACACGAAGTTTTGCTTCTAAGCGATGCCAATGAAACCGTGCAGCTCATAAATGAATTGCATATAAATCCAAAATCGCTCCCCGGCGTGTTATTAAACTCAAACGTGAGGTGTACCGGCGCTTTTGAGCAATTGTCAGACTGCGAGGTCATTTTTCTGGCTGTTCCTGCTGCTTCCGTTGCATCCGTGTGCAGGCAAATCATAAACTCAAGGATCTCTGTCCCAATTGTCCTATGTTCCAAAGGATTCGATGGGGAAAACGGCAGACTACTGAGTGAGTTAGTGGAAGAAATTCTAACAAACGACTATGCAATCTTTTCTGGACCGTCCTTCGCAAGCGAAATAGCCCCAGGACTTCCTGCAGGAGTAAATATCGCAAGTAAAAACAGTGAGTTGGCTTTGCGAATCTCCTCTTCTCTCTCCTCAGAAATGTTCAAAATCAAAATGCTCGACGATCATATCGGCCTGCAGGTAGCCGGAGCGCTAAAGAACGTTCTAGCCATTGGATGCGGTATTTTCTATGGATTAAAACTTGGGAACAGCGCTGTTGCGCAGTTGATCACAGAGGGACTGAGAGAAATATCGGCGCTTTCCGTGGCCCTGGGAGGCAATAGAGAAACGATCCTCGAACTCGGCGGAGTCGGCGACGTTGTTCTCACGTGCACAAGCAGACAGTCTCGCAACGTTTTATTCGGAGAGAACCTGGCGGGAGCAGTTTCCGAGCACGGTCGGACAGATCGACTCGCGGAAGGATCTTTTTCCGCCAAATCTATCCCAGCACTCTCTCGCAGAACAAATATGCCGATTCAGCTGTTCTCCGCTATTTACCGAATTATCCACGTGTCCTCACCTCCGATAACGCTCCTCCGCACACTCGCTTCGTCTTAGTGTTAAGATCGAATATCAGACTATCGTACGCTGGCAAGCCCTGGCGGTCATACCTATTCTGCTTTCAGATCTCCAATACAAATCTCTCCCCTCTTGTTCAGAGGGGAGAGCGACAAAAGCTGACATCTGCGTCCGCATGTGCGATAGGCGACTAGTTCCAATGCTTGACAGCGCCAGGCCTGAGCACAACAGACACCCCCACATTAAACGAGTCTTTGCTTTTAGTTTCTCGACCGACTGCGCATCGCATATCGATGGGAATGCCGAATGCCCCGTTGCGGCCTGCTCCGGCGGCCCCGATGGCCCCAACTGGGATACTCGTATCGATTCCGTTAACATTTTGATTAAAAGTTTTGCCCTGCGTCCAACTCACTTCAACTTTCCCACAAATTCCTTTCCCGAAAGCGGTCTCGAACCCTGCTCCCAGCAAAAGTGCCAAATATTTATCTTTTCTTGAGGTACCGACGTCTTCGACAGACACATGGGTACCTCCGACTCTAGCGTAGAACAGCGTCGGACGACAGCCTGGCCGACCGACGTATCCCAGTCTAATCGCTGCGTTAGGTTGAGTTCCCGAGCGCTGTGTTCCCTGCTCTTCAACCTTTTGGCCAAAATTGAAACCAAGGTCAAGTCCGGAGTAGAATTTTCCGCAATAGACGTGACCAACACCTAGCCCGATCGCGCCTCCGACTCTAGTCTGCTTTTTGTCCCAGTTTTTACCATTTTCGGTTTTAATCAGTTTTATGCCGTTGGGGTTATGCACCAGAACTACGCCTCCACCTCCGCCTTGCGCAATGGCGGCAAACGGCGCGGCGTTCGGAATGTGGAAGTCTCCGACCACGAGGGGCGATCCGTCTGAGTGCGTAGCCCTAATACCGAGACCAGCGAGGTCAGCATTCAACCCGCTAAGCGTCTCGGCGTTTATCGCAGCGGCTCCCATGGCTATCCCAGCCGCGCCTAGGTTTTTCACAACAATACCGGTACCAATCGGAATGTTCTTCTCAGTCCGAGCTTCTCCAAGTCTTCCGTTAACACCCGAGCGGCTGAAATCCACACCTAACGCAAGACTCACACCGTTAAAGTCGTGAGCTGCGTCAGCTTCTGACGCTTGCGGTTCGGTCTCTTCGTCGTGGACGCCTTCGGACGTATCCACTGCATGGATATCTGGCGTGCCAAGCATCAACGCAGCACTAAGTAATATTCGCTTTTTCATAACACCCTCCTTGTAGAACTCAACTGAGCGAATCTTATCATAGGAAAAGTTATCGTATCTATAATGCCATGCGCTAGTCCACCTATTTTGCGTCGAGTGTGTCATTTTTATCACATCATGATTTTCCTAGCTCTACTACGAAAAAAAACGGATAACCTCGCGAAAAACTCTTCAGAATCCCAGAAAGGCTTCTGCAAACTTTTCGATATCTTTATATTAGCCTTTTCTTTATAATCGAGGACTACATTTGGTTGATCATTTGTAAGGATGTTATGATTTCAAAGTTTTTAAAGAGTATTTTTGGCTCGCACAATGATAGAATTGTGAAGAAATACATGCGGATAGCACATCAGGTAAACGACCTCGAGCCATCAGTCTGCGCGCTTTCAGATAGAGATTTGCGCATAAAGACCGATGTATTCAAGAAGCGTTTAAACGATGGGGAGACTCTCAACGACATTCTTCCCGAGACCTTTGCTGTCGTTCGAGAGGCCTCCAAGAGGACCCTAGGCCTGCGTCCGTTCGACGTCCAACTGGTTGGAGCTATCGCGTTACATCACGGCATGATCGCAGAAATGAAGACGGGAGAGGGAAAAACTCTGGTAGCGTCGCTAGCAGTATATCTCAACGCTCTCGAAGGAAAGGGCGTACATGTAGTGACAGTCAACGATTATCTGGCAAGACGCGATGCCGAATGGATGGGGAAAATCTATAGATTTTTGGGACTCGATGTTGGGGTTATCGTCCACGGACTCACAGATTCTCAGCGTAGAGAACAGTATGCCTGCGACGTTACCTACGCAACCAACAATGAGCTTGGATTTGATTATCTACGCGACAATATGAAATTCTACGCGCAGGAACTGGTGATGCGCCCATTCAACTATGCGATCGTGGATGAGGTGGACAGCATTCTAATCGACGAGGCTCGTACTCCACTCATTATTTCCGGCGCGGCGGAGGATTCTGCAGACCTATACACAAGGATTGACGCCGTAATCCCAAACCTCGTAAAGACAGATTACGAAATCGACGAAAAACAGCGCTCGATTACTCTCACGGAAGAGGGAAATGAACACGCCGAAGTCCTGCTAAGAGACACCGGATTGCTGCCAGTTGGCAATCTATACGACCTGCCAAACATCGCCGTGGTACACCATGTGAATAATGCCCTCAAGGCCCGCCATCTATTTAAGCGAGACGTTGATTACATTGTCAAGGACGATAAGGTCATAATTATCGATGAATTCACAGGAAGAATGATGGAAGGGCGGCGCTATTCTGACGGCCTTCATCAGGCATTGGAAGCAAAGGAACATGTCAAAGTGGAGATGGAGAATCAGACTTTGGCCTCTATTACTTTCCAAAACTTCTTTAGGATGTACAAAAAGCTGTCAGGTATGACGGGCACAGCAGAAACTGAAGCACAGGAGCTATCTGAGATATATAAAGTCGAGACTCTCGTGATTCCAACAAATGTCCAAGTCACGAGGCAGGATTTGGATGACGAGGTCTATCGTACGACACGAGAAAAGTACGAAGCGATCATCAAGCTTATCAAAGAGTGTAACACCCGAAGACAACCGGTGTTAGTTGGTACCGTCAGCATAGAAAAATCGGAGATACTCTCTGAACTACTCAAGAAAGCAGGGATTAAGCATAGTGTTCTGAACGCGCGTTACCATGATATCGAAGCACAGATTATCGCCGATGCTGGTAAGTCAGGAGCAGTCACAATCGCCACCAACATGGCAGGGCGTGGCACGGATATAAAACTCGGCGGCAATCTGGAGGCGAGACTAGCTCGGGAATTACTCGGCGTCGAGGATATGGAGCTACGTCGGCAAATTCAGGAAAAGGCGGAACGAGAGATCTCTGAAGATTTTGAAGTGGTCAAGAAAGCCGGAGGATTATACATCGTTGGAACAGAACGCCACGAAAGCCGACGCATCGATAATCAACTACGTGGAAGATCTGGACGGCAAGGAGATCCTGGTGCATCTAAATTTTTCTTATCCCTCGAAGACGATTTAATGAGAATATTTGGTGCAGAGCGACTGGATTCGATGCTGTTAAAACTCGGAATAGAGGACGGAGAGGCCATTACTCACCCGTGGGTTAATAAGGCGTTGGAAAAGGCTCAAATGAGAGTGGAGGCGCGGAACTACGATATCCGCAAACATTTACTGAAGTTCGATGATGTGATGAACGATCAGCGGAAAGTCATATATAGTCAACGCAGCGAGCTGATGGCAGATGGAGGTGATTTTCATGAAGAAATCGACGATATGCGATGGGAGGTTATTAACGATATTGTTTTTGGGAATATTCCAGAGAACACTCCGTCGGAATTCTGGGACTACACACAGCTAAACGCGGAGCTGGTACGTTACTTTGGACAGGATATTTCACTACAGGCCGGAGAGAATCTGACCCGAGATAATGCCGTTGATTTGATATTCGAGAAAGTCATGGAGAGATCGGCATCAAAGGACAAGGTTTGTCCTCCGCAGATGATGCGGTACATGGAACGCACTGTCCCCTTGCAGCTCATAGATCAGCATTGGAAGGAGCATCTGCTGAATCTCGATAGATTACGCCAGGGAATAAATCTTCGTGCCTATGGCCAGCGAGATCCTCTCAATGAATATAAGCAAGAAGCGTTTATGCTGTTCGAAATGATGGCGAAGACGATCAGGAAGGAAACAGTCCGGACACTGGCGATGTTCGCTATGCCGCTGCACCAGGGAAGGTCAGCTTTTTTTGGCAATTTAGATCAGATGCAATCGCAACAGAATCAGGAAGAGAACCCTCCCCCAGGGGAGATTATTTGGCCAAAGGCAGAGCCACAGCCGATAGATATTGACTTTACAGAGGCTCAGACTTTGATGCCATCCCAAGAAGAAGACAGAAAAAAAGCAAGGAAGAAATCGCAAGAAGTTTCACGGATTGCAAAGTGCCCCTGCGGCAGCGGGCTTAAATATAAACACTGTTGCGGCAAGGTGGAGAAAGAATAGATGGCCTGGCGGAAAAATTGTGATTCTATGATCACAACTCCGATATATTACATAAATGGAGATCCACACATCGGCCATGCGTATGCGAGCATTGCAGCAGATATCATAGTCCGCTTCAAGAGACTTGACGGAGAAAAAGTTCATTTTTCAACTGGTACCGATGAACATGGAATAAAAGTCGCACGATCAGCGGAAAATGCAGGGATTGGTGTGAGAGAATTTAGTGATCAAGCGTCGCAGAAGTTTCGAGAAATGAGCAGTGCAGTTAATCTAACTGACCATGATTTCATTCGAACGACGGAGGAACGTCATCGGAAGTCTGCCCAGGCATTCTGGAAATTACTGGAAAATGATATTTACAAAGGCGCCTATTCAGGATGGTATTCCGCCCGAGACGAGGAATACGTCACAGCAGAGGATGTCGTCGACGGAAAGTCCCCTAGCGGAGCTACTGTCGAATGGATGGAGGAAGAATCATTTTTCTTTCGGCTATCTGCTTATCAGAACCGATTGCTAGAGCACTACGAAAAATACCCGGAGTTTATTGCGCCAATTTCCCGGAGGAATGAGGTTATAGCCTTTGTGAAGAGCGGGCTAAAGGATCTTTCTATTTCTCGAAACAAGTTCGATTGGGGCATACCGGTTCCTGATTCTGAAGGACATATTATGTATGTGTGGATAGATGCTCTGGTAAATTACATAACATCACTTGGCTTTCCAAACGATCTGAGGCGCGTATCCGAAGCAATGAGTAACTGTATCCATATCGTTGGAAAGGAAATTTTGCGTTTCCACGCAGTCTATTGGCCCGCTTTCCTGATGTCAGCCGGTATCACCCTTCCAAAACGTATTTTTGCCCATGGGTGGTGGACTCGCGATGGCCAAAAAATGTCCAAATCCGTGGGTAATGTTGTGGATCCATTTGCAATGATTACCGAGTATGGACTGGATCCACTACGCTACTTTCTTTTCAGGGAGATTCGCTTTGGAGAAGATGGCGATTTTTCAGAAACAACGCTGAGAAAGCGTATTTCCTATGATCTAGCTAATGATCTTGGAAATCTGGTACAGCGCGTTCTGGCATTTATCCAAAAACTCGGCGGAAGTTTAACAGTGAACTACGATTTCTCGATCAAAGAGAAAGAATTGTATGCTCTCTCTCGCAATCTTGTGGAAAGAATGCGTCCTTTAATAGAAAAACAGAATTTGCACGGAGCACTTGACTGCGCCTGGGAACTAATCGCTGAATCGAACAAATTCGTAAGCGATATGAAGCCATGGGAATTGGCAAAAACCGATGTTGCAAGACTTAATTGTGTCCTAACAGCTCTGTGCGAGAGCATCCGTGCGATTTCTTTCGGACTCGCGCCCTTTATGCCGGATACGACTCGTAAGATTTTCGATTTTATGAATGTGGATGGAAAATCGTTCACCGAGGTAGAGAGAGATTTTACAAACCAAAGATGCAATCCGCCGGTTCCACTGTTTCCGAGAGAAAAATAGCCCGTGAGTCTGGAGCTTCCCTTTTCGACTTCGGAAGTTATTCCGTATGAATGGCTTATCTCTGCAGAGAAGATTTTTAAAAGCAAGATCATAGGGTTTGTAGAATTTACGACGATCATTGATCTAGAGTTTGATGTAGTTCAGCAGCAGGTGAAGTGCACAGAAAAAAGTACCGATCCATCCATAGTACTGAAACGAGTAAAAATTTTCATGACGCCAGGAAGTCATTGCGCAATGCTACAAGGGCGTATGGCAAAAGGAATTATTATCGAAAAGATCACTCTGATAAAAACTGCTACCGTTAATGAAAAAAGAGAAATCATAGAATCCTTGGAGTACTCGCACTGCGTTATCGATACCTTTGCAATTTACGGTAATGAAGCCGCTTTTTCTTTCCAATATATATCTTGTTCCTATTCATATACGGAATTTAAAGCCGATGGAGTCCGCGTAGGTAATGCCACCGGAAAAATAGGACTATCATCCAGATAATTTTCAGCGGGAATGAATCACCATGTATCAAGCAGTTTTTTCTATCTGAAAAAAGCTGAGATCAATATTGGTTGGTCTACCAAATATCGAAACGGCAACTTTAACACGCTCCTTTCCATAGTCCACTTCGTCAACGATTCCCTGGAACGATGCAAAAGGGCCGTCACAAACCGTAACAGCATCCCCGATTTCGTAATCAACTGAATGGCGAACTCCGCAAGCGCTATCTTCGACCCTTTTTACTACCCGATCAACTTCGGAGTCTGCAAGCGGCATAGGCGTTCCTCGCCTTCCTAAGAAGCCGGATACTTTGGGAATCGACCTTACAAGATGCCAAGTCTCATCGGTCAAGGTCATTTGAACAAGCAGATATCCTGGAAAGAATTTCCTGGCAGTCTTGATTTTTTCTCCTTTTTTCAGTTCTACCACCTCTTCTGCAGGTATTAAAACCTCACCGAACATCTCTACTAGGCCTTTTCTCTCGGCTTGGCTATGAATCATTTCGAGAACCCGCTGTTCAGATCCCGAATATACATTGACAACGTACCACTTCACCGTATCAGCTCCTAAATTCCTAAAATTTTACGCAGAAGATAATATATCACGCCATCTGCCACAAAAAGATATATCATTGCGCAGATAATCATCAAAATGACCGCCATAGTCATTCCCATTGTCTCTCCCTGGGTTGGCCAGGTTACTCTTTGCAGTTCCTTCCTTACCTGACTTACAAACTCTGCTGGACTCATCATGCATAAACCTCCCTCTGAACAATGGCAGGGGCGGAGGGAATCGAACCCCCAACCTGCGGTTTTGGAGACCGCCACTCTAACCTAATTGAGCTACACCCCTGGATAAGCGATCCC
This sequence comes from Holosporaceae bacterium, assembly GCA_031269995.1. Lineage (GTDB taxonomy): Bacteria > Pseudomonadota > Alphaproteobacteria > UBA3830 > UBA3830 > JAIRMQ01. The sequence goes on along the minus strand of JAISYI010000009.1, from coordinate 14,334 downwards.
ATCACCTCACCGATGGTGGAAATAAAGCTAACACACAACACTGCTGAACTCAATCGAAGCGCAGACGACATTGATGTCCTAGGATCCTTTTCGCAAAAAAGCAGGAATTTCAAGATCTTCCTCTAGCGAACTTGCCTGAGGGGTTGGCTGCTGTACGATAAATCCCTCTTTTTTTTCGGATGAAAATGGTTTCTTTATGCCTGTAAGCCTCTCAAATAGAGAAGATGGCTTCTTTCGAACCGTCTCTTTCTGCGGAATATCCATGGATGAACTCTGGACCACGCCGAATCCAGATGGCTGAAGCGACGAAGCGGGTCTTTCTTCTAGGGATATGTTCCCAGAAGGAGTCTCTGTTGTTGCAGCATGCGCCTGCTGGGAACGAGGCGGGGTGGCATTCAAATCTTCATAGGCCTCCATTCGCAGCTTTACTGCAACTGCGTCGATCCCTGTGGCAACGACAGACACCCGCATACGACCATTCATCCTTTCTAAAAAGGTAGATCCAAAAATGATGAGTGCCTCTGGATCAACCTCCTCACGAATTCGATTGGCTGCTTCATCTACCTCATACAACGTCATGTCATATCCGCCAGTAATATTGATTAAAATCCCTTTGGCACCTTTCATGGAAACGTCATCAAGTAAAGGATTGGATATCGCAGCTTCGGCGGCATCAATGGCGCGCCTCTCGCCATCGGCGTCTCCGGTGCCCATCATTGCCTTGCCCATCTCGCTCATAACTGTCTTTATGTCAGCAAAATCGAGATTAATCAGACCCGGCATTACCATTAAGTCAGTGACGCCTTGTACACCTGACCGCAACACGTCATCAGCCATTTTAAACGCATCAGCAAACGTTGTACGCTCATTCGCCACACGGAATAAATTTTGATTTGGTATCACAATCAGCGTATCTACATACTGCTGCAGGTCATCTATACCGCGCTCGGCAATCCTCATGCGCGTCGTTCCCTCAAAGTGAAAAGGCTTCGTTATGACACCTATGGTAAGAACCCCATGCTCCTTGGCAATCCTTGCGATAACTGGAGCAGCTCCGGTCCCTGTCCCACCACCCATTCCAGCTGTTATAAAGACCATATTGCTATTTTTAACGTAACCAGTAATATCGTCGACAACTTCTTCTGCAGCTGCCCTTCCGACATCAGGCCTAGCTCCAGCTCCTAGGCCACCGGTAATTTCTAAACCGAGCTGTATACGTCTCTCGCACAGTGACTGTAGCAATGCCTGAGAATCGGTATTAGCGACAACAAACTCAACACCCTCTAAATCTGCCCGAATCATGTTATTTACGGCATTGCCTCCGGCGCCACCAACTCCAAACACGGTTATTTTCGGTCTCATGTAATCATCTCTACTAAAAGTACTTTGATCGAAAAAATTCCCCTGCTCTCCATCGTTAATTTGACCTTCCACGACGGCACCATTTACGGCTGTCATATGCGACCTCTCCCAAAAGTAGCATCTTTCGTGATACAGCAATGGAGCTTAATTTACAAGTTATTTTCAATCCAAGCTAAGGTTTTTTTTAGGAATCCTTCCTTTTTATTCTTTTTTGTCGAACTGTTTGCTTTGCCTAGAGGACCATAGGCTAGCTGCGCGAATTTTATCATGCCAATAGCGACAGAAAAAACGCTGTTTATTGGCACGTCTACCCCATCAATGAAATCTTCCATTTTTTTTACTTTAATCCTTTTATTCATAACGCTGCTAGCGAAACCCCTAATGCCTGATAGCAGGCTGCCGCCGCCCGTTATAATTACACTTCTGGAAAAATCATTGGTAAATGCGGAGGCGTTTATTTTCTTTTTAACGAGATCAAGTATCTCCTCCACCCTCGCTTGAATGATCTGATTTAGAGAATTTTTTGGAATTTGCTGCAAATTTATAACATTCTCATCATCCTCTATAACAGGAGCAAAGACAACCTCTCGCCCATCCTGGATTGAAGCGAATGCTGAGCCATACAAAGTCTTCAATCTCTCAGCATTTGCCAGCGATGTGTCTAAACCATAAGCTATATCAGCGGTTATGTTACTACCGCCAAGCGGGATAACCTCCATACCGCTAAATGTGCCTCTATAGAAAAACCCGATAGACGTGGTCTCGCCACCGAAGTCTATCACTATTTGATTAGAGAGCAAATCTTCTTCGTCTACTACACACAAACCAGAGGCGTAGACAGCAGAGACAATTTCAACTGGATCCAGATGGCAGCGAGCCAAACATATCAGCAGATTATCCAGCTGCACCTTGGGAGCTGTAGTCAAATTCATGCGGACACTCAGGTTTTTTGCAATCATTCCTATCGGGTTCATCACGCCATGCAAAGAATCAACGCTGTAAAAAACAGGAATAGAGTGAATTACAGCTCTCTCCTCGGTTTCTTGCTCGCAATATTCGAATAAACTCATCAAATCTTCGCTTTTGACGACACGCCCGCCAATGTTTAATCCCACATTCGCTATGCGTGATTCAACACCTTTGCCAGAAATGCTTACATATACGGATTTTACCCGGAAATTCGCGATGTTTTCTGCATTTTCCACTGCGTTTGCTATGGATCTCTCGACGGACTTCATGTCGACTATCACGCCCGCTTTCACCCCTCCGCAAACACAACATCCAATGCCGATAATTTCAAAATGTCCATCTGCAAAAGTGTTTGCGATACAACAGCAAACCTTCGTGCTGCCAATATCAAGAACTGTAACGGTGCTGTTGGCTTCCATCGTTATCCAATTGTTTTCTCTTTGTCACAATAACTCGATCAGGCATCCGCAAATCAATTATAGATATATCCTCATTGAAAAATCCATTTCCATCTGAAATTTCTTCCAAGATGCTTAAGGCATATGAAACGCCGTTTTCTGGAAGTTTTACAGTAATCCCACGATTTATTTTGAGATTCCAGCGTCTTTTTCCAATCCTTACTGCAAACGCCAACTGGCGGCGAATCTTGGGAAAAGTATCGAGGCAGTTGAGGAGACGGCTAGCACTCTTCTCCGCGCCTTCTCCAGTGACAATAAGTAGATTTCCGAAGGCGCTAAAGCTATCGTTTTCCAAAATTTCCCCATCGGCATCTATCAGGTACAGTTTATATTTGGATTGCAGAATGGCAATGGGGATCCGTTCCGCCACTCTTATATAGATTGTATCCGGAAGTTTTCTCCGAACTATGGCGGATTTTACCCAAGCGATATCCTCTAGTCTTTTTTTCACTTCATAGATGGAAAAGGAGAATATATTGCTTCTATATCTTATTTTGGAAACTTTCAGCAGAAGAATGTCTTTGATTCTCTCGTTACCATCAAATTCGATTTTTTTTACACAAAAGGGCAGATATGGCTGCCTAATAAGGCTATCTGAATAAAAATAGACTGCGCCAACTACTGCCCCTGTAAAGACAAAAAAAAGAAAAAGACTACTCTTGATAATTGAAATTAGATATCGCCACACTTTTTTTTGACTACCTTTTTATATCCCTAGTTCCTAGACGCATTATTTCCCATTCTAGGCGAATCCCAGAATTCTTCAGCACCTTCTGTATGACCAACTCACCGAGATCCTCTATATCGTCAGATGATGCGTTTTCCTCGTTTATGATAAAGTTACAATGTTTTTCTGAAATTACTGCTCCACCAACTCTTAAACCTCGGCACCCAGCAGCATCTATTAGTTCCCAGGCTCTTCTGCTCTCGACGTTTTTAAAGACAGACCCGCAGGATCTTCGATTTTGCGGCTGGTCATTTTTTCGCATAGCTACTATTTCATTTACTCTCCGGGAAATGGAATAATTGACGCTAGGATCTCCTCTGAACCAGGCACGAGTCAGAATCACATTATCTGGGATGGACGAAGCCCTATACCCGAATCTCATATCTTGTAGTCGAAACCATCTTATTCGGCCATCAAAATCCACTCCTTCGCATTCTATTAATCTATCCGAGATGCTCGAATCATAGCATCCAGCATTCATTTTTATCGCGCCGCCGATAGTTCCAGGAATTCCCATCAAAAACTCGAATCCGCCCAGCTCATTATTCATCGCAAAAGAAGATAACTTGCTACATCCTACGGCTGCACCTACTTCCATCACATTTCCCTCAAGAAAAATTCTTCCAAACCATTCCCCGAGTATTATTACCACCCCTTTGATGCCTCCGGCCCGAATTAGTACATTGGACATCGCACCAAGAATCGTTATCTGCGCGTCGTTTGGTCGTTCTCGCAGAAAAAGAACTAGATCATCCATATTGCTTGGTATGAACAAAAGCTCGGCGGCTCCGCCGACTCCGAAAAACGATTTTTCCCCTAGATTCTCATTTTCCCGCAGTATTCCTCTAAGCGGCAGGAAATTCCCAGTGTCGCTCATTAGCTATTTCCATTTCTATCTTTTTCGTAAATTCATCCGCGAATCCATAAGCCCACTGGGTGATATCCCCAGCGCCAAGGAAAATGATCAGATCACCAGAGCGAACTTCTTCGATTACCTGCTCACCCAGGGCTGATATATCAGAAATAAAGCTCGCAGTAACCGTCCTATTTTGCTGAAGAAGCCCCAACAGAGAAAAATGATCCACGCCATTGTTTTTTTCTCCGGCCGAATAAATCGGCGCGATAAACACTCGATCGCTCAGCTCCAGCGCCTTTACGAAATCTGAGAGAAAATTCTTTAACCTACTGTACCGATGTGGTTGAACAACGGCAAAAATCTTTCCGTCACAAACACTCCTTGCTGCCCGAAGAACGGCGCAAATCTCGACAGGATGATGAGCATAGTCATCCACGATCCTTACTCCATTAATTTCCGCAACAGTGGTGAATCGTCGTTTTACACCCATAAAAGAACCGAGCGCCACACGCATATCATCCTCGGATATGCCAAGTTCTAGCCCAGTTACAACTGCAGCCAGAGTATTCTGAACATTGTGCAATCCAAACATATTGACTGAGAAACGCAACCACCTATCGGAGGTGAGTTTATATCGGCGCACAGTGTCTTTAGAAAATAATATATCGAATTCCGCTCCATGCTTTGATAGGAATACATTTTCACAAGAAACATCAGCCGTAGAGGAAGAGAGGCTATAGGTAATTACCCGCCTGTCCATTATTTTATGGGAAATTTCCTCCACCACCGGATGGTCAACGCACAGGACCGCCGCACCATAAAATGGGATATTTTCGATAAAACGAATGAATAGATCACTTAGCTCTGAGAAATCTTTAAAATTATCCATATGATCAAAGTCAATATTTGTCACGACAACAATAGTTGACGCAAGCTTGACAAACGACCCATCTGATTCATCAGCTTCTACCACTACCCAATCACCAGATCCCAGACGAGCATTGCTATTATAAGCGTTTATTAGCCCACCGTTTATGATGGTAGGATCCAAATTAGCCTGATCCAATACCGCAGCCACCATAGATGTGGTGGTTGTCTTGCCGTGCGTTCCTGCCACTGCTATGGAAAATTTCATTTTCATAAGTTCCGCAAGCATCTCAGCCCGCTTAATAACAGGAATCCCCAGCCGACGCGCCTCAACAACCTCTGGATTATCTGGAGATACCGCCGATGATACAATCACCACAGAAGATCCATAAACGCTTTCCGCTTTATGCCCTATGGTCACCGGAACACCCTTCCTGATTAACCTAGTAGTCATAATATTTTCCTTCAAATCGCTTCCTCTGACTTTGTAACCGAGGTTAATGAGGATATCGGCAATCCCACTCATCCCAATACCACCGATTCCTACAAAATGCATCACATCCGCATGAGCGGGGAATTTTCTCATTATTTATTCTCTCCAAAATATACCTAAACGCGTTCGATCAATTCTATAAAGCGATCTGTAGCGTGACCAACTGAGCTGTTCATCATATGAAATGAAGCAGTTTTTAGCAATTCCCTGTCCTGTAAAATCTTGCGCAGAAGCCGCCACAACTTCCTTTCGATGTCATTCTCTTCCTCCAAGACCCAAGCGGCCCCTTTATCTTTATAATGCATAGCGTTATGCAACTGATGATTGTCCATTGCCCCCGGATATGGGATCAAAACGGCTGGTCGGCCGGCGGCAGCAAGCTCCGATAAAGTCGAAGCTCCCGCTCGGCAAATCACCAACTGGGATCTAAACATTTCCTCCGCCACTTGGTGTATGAAACCCTTTAAAGTCGATTTTACTCCGAGATGCTCGTATATAGTTTTCAGCTTCTCAATGCTTCCGTAGGCAACCTGCTGAACGATCTCCAGGCTATGTCGTTCCTCAGGAGCTAGCATTCCCAAAGCTTTAGGAATGATATGCGAAAAGGATGCCGCTCCCTGGCTTCCTCCAATGATTAGAATTTTTATTATGCCATCGCATTCATAGGGGGTGCGTTTCCCCACAAAACTAGATCGTACTGGTGCAGGAACCTCCGTCCATCCCTCCCCAAGTAAAAATGAAGCCAGTCGCAGATCCGCAAATTTCATAAGAAATTCGTTTGCTTTTCCAAGCACAGCGTTTTGTTCATATATAACAATTCTTGATCCCAGAATCTTAGACAAAATAACGGGAATAATGGTAAAAACTCCCCCAAATCCAATAACCAGATTAGGCCGTTTTTTCAACCAAAAATTCAAAAACTTGAAAAATATGATAAACGATCGATAGATTCCGATAGGAAATTCTTTCGCGGAAAACTTAACGGTTTTAAAAACTATTTTCGCGATAATATCCTCGCAGAATGCATCTCCTCTGGCATCTATAGCCATGGACACATCGTACCCCTTTTCCTGCATAGCAGCAAACAGGGCACGCGCGGGAAACATATGCCCACCGCTACCGCCGGAGCACACGATCACTCGGAGTCCAGATCCCTTCTCCGCTTTCAAAAGAACCTCCAGATAGTAACCGACAAAGTCTAGTGAAAATGGCCGGCTCTGTCCAGTTTACGAGAATTGAGCATACCCCCTTAGATACGCGCTATTTTTAGCCAGAGTTCAGCTATCTTTCTCTTGCTAAAAGTACCACTTCTTTAATAATTTTACTGTAACGTATAGCTTTGCAGCCCAATAGGCAAATCGATTTAAGCTAATTAGCCCCTCATCGTACAATTCATCCACCTGACAAAGAAGCTTTAAAAAATCTCCCCTAGGTGCCAGGTAGTGGTTTGCTGTGCAGGATACAAGCTGTTTAAATTCTTCTTTGCATAATCCCAGCCTAATTTCGGTCGACAATGCGTCTATTTTCGCAATCTTTCTAATTATTTTAACCATAGAAAACATGCCGATCAGACTATGAGGATTTTTTGTAAAACTATCTGGCACACATCTATAGTAGTAAAGGTCTTTGGAAATAAGAACCACTTTTTTTGGCATACTCAACAAGCATATATTAAAATAATCGTCCTCAACAGCGAACAATAAATCAACGTCAAATCTAGTGTTGGCGATTGCTTTTCTTCTATAAATTTTATTCCATACTACTCGCCAAATAGTACTTTTCTTCGATAACAAATTTTTAACCAGCACCCCCTGCACAACATCTGCTCTGTAAGTCTTTACTCTTTCGAAACTCGGACAATCAGTGTACATAAACAGTCTGAAGTCGCATATTGCTATGTCTGCGGCATTTTTCTCTATCTCTGAAAAAAGTATTTTTAGCATATCCGGATGCATCATGTCATCAGAGTCACAAAATACAATAAATTCACACTCCGCTGCATCTATCCCAACATTGCGTGCTGCCGATAGCTTCATATTTTTCTCTAAACGAACGATTTTCATTCGCTGATCTTTCTGCACATACTCTTTGAGAATTTTCGGACAACTGTCCGTTGAGGCGTCATCGACACATATGATTTCGATATCTTTAAATGACTGTCTAATCACGGAATCAAGACACTCTCGCAGATATCTTTCGGTATTATATACAGGAATAATTACCGAAATCATCGGCTTGGCTTCCAGTGAATAGGGTAATGAAAAAAGGAGAAAAATTATAAACAACGCAGCAGGAAAATTCTCTCCATAACCTCGAGCTATGGCCATATCTACAGCTGAGACAAATGCTCTATACTTACTCGTATCTTTCTGATTATTACCCGTCACGCGGAGATTCAGTCGAGCCTTTCTTTTTGTTATGCCAAAAATACCATAATGCCGTCACGAGTACTGCCAGAGCCATAAGTTGAATACACAGAATGGGACCCTTGGTAGACTCAAGAACGTCCGCAAAGACATATCCTGCCCCAGCAACCAAAACAGACCAAATCAATGCTGCTGGAACATTCAGCAAAGAAAATTTACGCGGAGAAATTCGAGCTACTCCAATAATAATTGGACTTATGTTTCTAATTCCATAGATAAATCGAGATCCAAATATAAAAGCGGCGTCGTATTTATGGAGAAATTCAATCGCCTTTGTTGCTTTTGAGGAAAGACTCGGAAACCTCTCCAGTAGTTTTGTCCCGAAAATTCTTCCTATGAAAAACAGGCCCTGTTCGGTAAAAAGCGTTCCCAGAAAAGCAAATAACATCACTTTTTCCAATGACATCAGTCCGCGCCGACACAAAAAACCTGCAGTCAATACCGCGACCTCCCCCTCTATGCAGGCAAATAAAAAAACTGCATAGTATCCATAGGATTGCACAAAATGTTCGAACAAAATAAATCCTTATCCGTAGATAAATGCCGAACAACCTGGTGGGTAATGACAGACTCGAACTGCCGACCCTCTCGATGTGAACGAGATGCTCTACCACTGAGCTAATCACCCACAAACGGCTGGAAAGATACCCGAAATTCAAACGGCACGCAAGCATAGCGCGATCCAGGGCTTTTCGGCTTTACGGGAACGGATGGCGCTTCTGGATTCTAGCAACAGACCGGATTCCTGCGCGCAATTCGAGTTTCACTAGTTCCCGCTTTTGCGCGTCCCTCTTTCGTTGGGGACGTGTGCGCTTTCTCGGTCTTCCTTCGCTTTCCCAGAATCGTACTCGAGACCGACAACGAAGGTCATACCGGACTGTCAGTAATGCAGCAACGGAGCTGCACGAGTTATCCGCAGTCCGGGGCGGATGGCTACTGCAGTTCCGGAAGGTTTCTAAACTCATCCAACAGCGATGGATCTTCTATAGAGTCTATGTTAACGACTTCTCGTCCGTGGATTACATTTTTGACCGCAATCTCCACCAATTTGCCGTTGTTCGTTTTCGGAACCCCCCGTACCTGAATGATTTTGTCCGGCACATGGCGCGGAGTAGCGTTGTCCCGAATCACTTTCTTTATTTTTTGTTTTAGGTCATCATCCAGCATCAATCCGTTTCTCAATACGACGAACAAGATTACTCTTTCGTCATTATCCCAATTTTGTCCAACCGCGCAACACTCCAGCACTTCCTCAATCTTTTGAACCTGCGAGTAGATCTCAGCGGTACCGATTCTGACCCCAGACGGATTCAGCACTGCGTCCGCGCGTCCGGAAATAAACACTCCGTTGCTGTCCGTTAGTTCTATCCAATCCCCATGACACCAGCAGTTTTCGAATTTCTCGAAGTAGGAATGGACCAGTTTTTTATTTCCCGCGTCATTCCAGAATTTGATCGGCTGTGAAGCGAAAGGAGTGACGCATGTCAGTTCCCCCTGTTGTCCGATTTTCGTCTCCTCCATTTTATGGTTGTATATCTTGACGTTCATACCTAGCCCAAACCCTTGCATTTCTCCCGAGTATACTGGGGAAATCGGGTTGCCCATTACGAAGGACGAAATTATATCCGTTCCCCCGGAGAACGAATTCAGATGGATATCTTTTTTTATCCGTTTATACACGAATTCGCAGGCTTCAGCGCACAGTGGAGAGCCTGTCGATCCGATCGTGCGCAATGTATGCAGAGAGTGGCTTTTGGCCGGGCAAGCTTCGGTTTTAAGCAGCGTGTCGAGATATTTTGCGGATGTCCCGAAAAACGTCATGCCGCAGGAGTCAACCATGTCGAACAGGACATTAGCTTGCGGAAAGAGTGGAAGCCCGTCAAACTGCATTAGCGTCGCGTCCTGCGCCAGAATAGAGGTGGCCCAGTTCCACATCATCCAACTACAGGTGGTAAAGTACAGCACCCGGTCGTCGGGTTTGATGTCGCAGTGCAGCAATTGTTCTTTTTTGTGTTGCAGCAGTGTCCCCACAGCTCCGTGTGCAATGCATTTCGGTACACCTGTGGTTCCGGAAGTAAACAGTATGTATATGGGATGATCATATGGATAGCGGTCAAAAACTAGTTCAGGTGTGGCCGCGCAGTCAATAAAGTCTTGAAACAGGGTGACATCCGTTCGATTTCCCACCGGAAGTCCAGATTTAATATACGGGAGAATGACTGTTTGTTGGACGCTGGTTACTTGCTCGACCACGCTTTTGATTTTTTCCAAGTTATTGTAGGTTTTACCTTTGTAGTAGTACCCGTCCACGGCAAAAAATATTTTCGGTTTCACCTGCCCAAAGCGGTCGAGAACGCCCGGAATACCAAAATCCGGAGAACAGGATGCCCAGATACCGCCAATGCTGATTGTGGCCAGCGCCGCTACGGTAGTTTCAGGCATGTTCGCGACGTAGCCCCCGACAATGTCACCGGGTTTAATGCCAGCTCGTTTTAGTGCAGCTGCAGTTTTCGAGACGTTGTCGTACAGGTCTTTCCACGAGAGTATTTTTCTCACCTTTTCTTCTCCCCAGAAGATGATGGCCGGTCCGGCATCCCTTCTTTTCAGAAGATTTTCTGCAAAATTCAGCCGAGCGTCCGGAAAATATCTGTGTTCCCAAAATCTTCCTGCCCCGTTTGAAAGTCTTTCCCCTTTTTCCCCTATAATGTTCCCAAAATCCCATACAGCATCCCAAAAATCCGTCGGATGCGTGACCGACCATTTCCAGAGATCATGAAAAGTAGACCCCCTGAATCCATTGCTTTTTTCTACAGCGTCCATGAAGCGACGAACGTTGCTATTGGCAATTCTTTCCTTCGAAGGTGTCCACAGTAATTCACCAGACATAGTATCCTCTCTGTTTTTGCTTTAGCTTGGAAAGATTGTAGGGAAGTAAAGTTAAAGATTGTTTAATTTTTACCACAAAACAATACTTTTTTGAAAACATGCCACAAAAGTCGAGAATTACAGAGAAAAAATCCCCCAGGGAATATTTTGGCAAGGGCATGTTGCTTAATAGCGGAATTAGTGAAAAAGCAATGTTTCTGAGAGACAATATATCCTATATGATTCGGTAATGTTATGCGTTTATGGAAAAAAATTGCGTTTATCCTATGCTTTTTATTTAAAACAGAATGGGCAGACGCTGCCCCAATTTCCCAGGCAAGGCCTGGTCCAGAATCCCAGGATGAAGACTACTATTCTGATGATGAAGACGACTATTATGATGGGGATCAGGAGTATTCTGATGATGAAGGAAGGGTCGAACCAGATCAGCGGAAGAGACCTCTGCCATTCAAATATGATCGGCGGCAGAATTCCTATGCTGCCCCAATTTCCCAGGCAAGGCCTGGTCCAGAATCCCAGGATGAAGACTACTATTATGATGATGAAAGAAGGGTTAGTCTTCCTCCGGATTTTCTTGTTTTTAATCTAAAAATCGGCCAAAATGCTATCGGGCCGGTAACGAGACCGCGGAATGTTATTAATTCGGACAATCCCGATGATAGCGCATCTGTTGCCAAGCGAAAAAGGAAAACAAAACAAAAAAGGTCAACAAATACCCCTATAGAAGACGACGGAAGCGACGTGCCCGAAGATAGCACAGATAGTACTAAGTCGGAGTCCCGAGACGAACATCTTCCATTTTCATTCTTATTGCCTATAACTCCCAGCGCCATTGAATTTCCGAATAGCGACAAAAATGCTACTGATGAGGAGGTGGGGGGAAACAATGAAGGAATAAAAGATGAAGATGAAAGCGAATCGTATGAAGACGAGAAACCTTCTACCATCGAAGACCCTACACCTACTGCTCCTTTAGTTCCTCCTCAGACACTCATTACCGAGACTGGTGAGCAACCAGGCATATCGCCGCCGGATCAACAGCCGTCCGGATTATCTGGATTCTTCAGCAAAGCCAAGAACGCCCTTTCTGGCGCATTTAATTCACCACCTCCACTTACACCTACAACCACTCCTTTTCCACCTCAGTATCTTGATACGTACAACAATGCTAACTATGGTGTATCAGGAGTTGGAGGTATGTCTATGGGTACGCCGGAGACGCGCATACCGCAGTCAGACTACTCTCCGATGTCTCCGAGTTTTCCTTCAACACAGGACACAATGACTAATGTGGGTCCTAATGCTTTATCCAATGACGGAGCAACGATGGGAACCGACGGTTCAAATGCCGGCCCCCAAACGATGGGCACACAACGTCAAGTAAATGATATTTTGCAAGAAATTGAGGCGTTGAAGAGGAAACACGAAAATCTTTCGAATAGTCAAGGCCTACTCAATGCAGAAACAGCAGGAGTAGAGGAGTTGGAACGAGAAATTGCAGAGGTAATCATAGAATATCTGAAGGAGCATAACCTGCTTTCAGAAAGCAGGATCAATTATCTGACGGCCTCAGCCGCCGGAGGGCCAACATTTGGCCAATGTGTACATTGTCTAAGGAAAGGAATTACCATAAGGCAAACCGTCGCGGATGTGCATGGAACTCCACTTTGTCCATTTCACGAAGAGACACTTTGGCAAAGACTATCGGGGATACTTAGCAATGAAACAGAATATGGCGGTGGAGACGGAGTTGTTGGAGGAGGCGGCCCAGGACCCCGCACTAATCAAGGGGGCTCTGGCAGCGGGGGTAGTAGCGAAGGAGGTGGTATCCTAGGAAACATGTTCGGAGGCATTGGCAATGCTGCTAGCGGGATAGTAGGCAATATATTAAATCAACAACTGACGAATCTTTCTAATAAAACGGCTCACAGTGGACAAAAATTACTAAGTCAAGAGGGCAATTTTGTTTCTGTTGGCGATTCGTCTTTGTCAAGCACGCCAAATGGCTATGTTGTAGATCCAACAACCGGTGTCTTTAGCCCTGCTCCGAATCTGGATGCGGGAATTACTGCAGCCAATAATGAAAAGAATAGAAAAAGGCTCGATCAGAATGGCAGACTAGTCCCTCGTAGCACACTACCGCCTGACTCGTTCGGCCATGTAATAGATTTGGCGACAGGCACCAGGCGACCCGCTGGAACATGGCGAGAAGGGTGGGATGCTGTTGACGGCCAACAACGCGTGGCAATGGGACAGAATGGCTTGCTTGTCCCCTGTAGCGCATTGGGAGGTGGCAATGGTTACTATATGGATGTGTCTACCGGCGAATTTCGACTCGCAGGAACTAAGGAGCAAGCCTTTGAAGCGATAGGACCTGGCTTAGTGGGGCTTAATCAGGAAGGCAAGCTCGTCGTGCTAGGAGGAGCACCCGGTTTTATTATAAATTCAAACGCTACTTGGCAGCAAGCCGCAAATACAGCCGAGGTGCTTTCCGGAGTTGGAAATAACTGTATGGTGCTGAATCAGCAGCACCAGTATGTGCCAAGGAATACGCAAGGAGGGAGAGGTTGGCGGCCGAATCCTAATGACCCTAGCGGCATTCTATTACAACCCGCTCCTACCCCAAAAGATGCCATTGAAGCTGCTGCCACAAAAGCAAAAGCCGGAGGGACCGGAGGAATCGGAGGCGTCGTTGGAGGCGCGCTAAGCGGTGTATTTGGGGGCACTGTTGGCGGGTTACTCAGCACGGCAGTTGCCGCGGGAGCAAACGCAATAGCTGCGCGCACAGCAAACAGTTCCGCCTCATCATCGGCCGCGAATCAAAATCAATTGGAAGCTGAAACGCAAAAATTAAACTCTTTACAATTGAGATTGCAGGAAGCCCAGCAGAACTTGGCTAATGCCACCCCAGGCTCTGTACTATATAATAAACTTCAGGGAGATATAGAAAAACTCAACAGGCAAATTGCACAAGAGCAAACAACAATAAACGCACTAAGTGGCGGCCAGATGCAGCAACAAACAGCCGCACCGGCCTATTAGGGTTATTTTCTAGGTTAATAGTTCGAGCGGCTGTTGTTGGTATGTGTTCGACGCGTAGGAAGAACTTGGAGGTTTCTGCATCAGCAGATTTTTATACTTACGGGGAAAAGAGTCGTTACTTTTAAAGACATTACGCGAATAATGGATTAGATTTTAGCTAAAGTTATGTATTAAAGTTTTCAGAAAGGCTAAACTTTCAGAGTTTTTGTAGATGGAAGTATAGCCATGAAGCTAGATATAACAGAAAT
>JAISYI010000022.1 GCA_031269995.1 Holosporaceae bacterium | reverse complement strand
TTCCTGATCAGCATGACAATCACAGACGAGCCTGGATTGAAAAGTGACAAAGTTGACATCGTCCTCTCTGATCAAAACCTAGCCATTCCCAACATTGGCGATCTCCTAAAAATTTCACTCGGCTACAAAGAGTCAGGACTTTACGATATGGGCACATTCGCCGTCGATGGCTATGCACTATCCCACAATGAAATGCGCATTACTGCTCATGCCGCTGATTTTTTGGAAAGCTTCAAAAATCCAAAGTCACGTTCATTCGAAAATATGTCACTCGAAAATATTGTTCAGACAATTGCTGCTGAACACAATATTACAGCCAGAATTTCCCATGCACTTTCCAATATAATTTTTCCAGTAATCCACCAAGCATCCGAATCAGACTTGCACTTCCTAACTCGGCTCGGTCAGCAATTCAACATCCTCATCAAGCCATCCGGCAATTGTTTGATTGCCATGCCAGCTGGTCACGGCCAAACTATTTCAGGAACCCAACTTCCCGAAGTTATTTTAACTCCCGATTCAACAATCAATTGGTCTTTGCAATTTTCCAAAAAGGACCAAATTCCCAGCGTAACCGCAAAAGGGTACGATACCGACTCCGCTGAAGAATTTTTCGAAACCGCCGGAGAAGAAGGCGTTGATGACATTGACCTCGGGTACTCGCTGCGCGGAATGTATCCAACTCGTGACGCAGCCAAAACAGCAGCAAAATCCGTCTATGAAAAACTCACGCAAAAAGCCTACACATTCTCCGCCGAAATCCCAGGCAATCCAAATGCCCTCGCCGAATCCCGCCTAAAACTCAGCGGCTTTCGCTCCGGCATCCCAACCAACTGGATAATCTCCCGCAGCACACACCTTGAATTCCGCCGGTTACAGAACTTTCCTTGAAGCAATGGTTCCAAGAGACTATCAAAAAGAGTATATGGATCAAAAATAAGAGTTTGTGACGCGATTATTGCAAGAATCATCGCCTGTTAGTTGATATCAGGCCGAAATACTTATTTGTAATTGAAATTTTAGCACGACAATTTTAAATAAATTGCTCACAACCGCATGTTTTTAACAAAAATTCCCTCACAATCGATCGTATGCTGGCCAAACTTGTATGAGTTGAACAATTACTCAACTATAACAAGGCGCTCGCATACGCGCGTTAAAACACAAGTGTCGCAATTACTTCATTTTTACTCTCCAAATTGGCCACCATAAAAAAGTGAAAAAATTTTCAAAAAAAGTCACATTGCAGTACTAAAGTGAGGATTTCTGCGGGGTTCAGAGGACCATTTCCGCATTTTTGATAAAATAAGACACGTCATTGCAGTTCGAGAATGGCGAAAATCCGGCATTTTTCGATCACTTTGAAAAGTCATATTGCATGTTTTCCTTCCAGACAACACGCCATGATGAATGCGTGATGAGGGAAAAAGGTACAAGGCAGCATGGACGCGATTGGTTTCCCAAGGGATTCTGCGAGTCTGAAGACGATCTTGCGCAAGATTTGTACGTTTGTTTGATCGAGGCATGGCCGCGTTATGACCCCGAAAAAGGCGGAATCCTGGCGTTTGCGTACAGTGTTTTGAACAAGAAATCGGCAAAAATTTTATGCAAATACTGCAGGCAAAAGCGTCCGAATAACACGCTGAGAATCGAGCTGAGTTCGTTCGATGTCGCGGATGATCGCGTAGATGATTGTGCCGTCGTTTTTGATGTACAGAAGAAGCTACGCAAGATGCCAGATAATGTGCGTCAAGTTTTAGAACAACTTAAAACGAAGACGACATATAGAGTCGCGAAAGACATGGGAATAAGTCGGTTTAAATTAAACAAATTAATCAAAGATAGTCGCCTTTATTTTCATGACTTAAGCAATAGTTTCAATCTACTAACCACGGAGTTTTTTTATGAATATACCATTAAATTTTTTAGATGAAGCAAGCGTTCAGGAAGTTAGCGGCCTGAACATTGAGGAAATGGCAGAGTTGGCCAAACGGCTCAAAGAAACGATCGACACGCAGGATCGCCGCCGAAAAATTTTGAATGAAGCAATGCGCTTGCGATTTGAGGACACAGCCCGGGCGATCCTAAACCAAGAGGGAAAAGATACAGGAACGGCGCGTTTCCAGGAAGGGAATACAACAGTTGTTGCGAATTTTAGGAAAAAGGTTGACTGGGATCAAGACGAGCTAGCGCGGATTTTAGATGAACATCCAGAATATAAGCCAGAAGTTAAATGCGTAGTTTCGCTAGAAGAGCGCAAATACAACAACTGGCCTGCAAGTTTGCAGCAAATATTTGAAGCCGCAAGGACAGTCAAAGTTAGTGGTTATGATTTTAGTTTTAACAATGATGAGGATTAATTATGTCGAACATGAATGAAACAAAAGAATTGCAAGCATTTTTTTACGAGGGACGAGAGGTCCGAACGATCCAAATTAACGGCGAAACTTGGTGGGTGCTAAAAGATGTTTGCGAGGTTCTTGGCCTGACCACTTCAGCAAGAGTGGCTGAACGACTCGAGGTAGATGAAGTGAGTCGAACTCACTTCATCGATTCTCTTGGGAGGAATCAAGAAACGCTGATCGTGAACGAAAGCGGTCTTTACAAAATAATCCTTCGTTCTGATAAACTAAGTGCTAAACCGTTCACTCGTTGGGTCACTCACGAAGTTCTGCCACAAATTCGTAAGCACGGAGCGTACGTAACTTCAACAAAAATAGATGAGATTATGGCGGATCCGGATGCTTGGATCAAATTGCTAAGTACTTTGAAAGAAGAACGACTGGCAAAAGAACAGTTACAGGTTCAGATAGAGCACGATAGATCTAAAGTTCTTTTTGCAGAGGCGGTTTCTGTGGCGGAGACCGGGATTTTAATTGGTGAGCTAGCAAAAATTTTAAGGGGAAACGGTGTCGAAATTGGTGCGAATCGGCTGTTTGAACGACTGCGTCATGATGGCTTTTTAATAAAACGCAACGGGAGCGATTATAATACGCCAACACAAAAGGCTATGGAGTTGGGGCTGTTTAAGATCACTGAGACTGCAATCACGCATTCTGATGGATTGATCACCATTTCGAAAACGACAAAAGTTACAGGAAAAGGCCAATTGTACTTCGTAGATTGCTTTCTTAAATGTGAAACAAATCAACAGCAAGTGAGTGATGAATCAACGGGAAACATTGAACAAGATAATTCCAGTTTTGAGGAGGATTATCATGGCCTTTAAGATAATAACTGTTGATGAGCGCCTCAAATGTCAAAGCGGCGTAAAGATGATCATTGTAGGAGGGTTCGGGATGGGAAAAACTAGCCTACTCAAAACAATTGAAGAGCCAACACTTTGTATAGATTTTGAGGCTGGTTTGCTAGCTGTTCAAGACTGGCAAGGCGCTGCAATTACAATCAGAACTTGGCCTGAAGCGCGAGATTTGGCGTGTTTAATCGGCGGACCGAATCCAGCGCTGAGGTCTGATCAGGTGTATAGTGCTAGACATTTTGAGTCGCTGAATGCTGCGAATCCCATTGATTTTAACCAATTTCAAGTGATCTTTATCGATAGTTTGACCGTTGCAACTCGACTTTGTTTTCAGTGGTGCAAGCAGCAGCCTGAGTGTATTTTGGAACGTACGGATAAGGTAGACACCAGGGCAGCTTACGGTTTGTTGGCGTCGGAAATGTTGAGTTGGCTCAACCAATTTCAACACATTCCTGACAAAGACATTATCTTTGTGGGCTTACTGGAGCCTCGTACTGACGAGTTTCAGCGGCAAACATGGCATTTGCAGTGCGAGGGGAATAAGACTGCGCTCGAATTGCCTGGAATTTTAGACGAAGTAATAACAATGACGGCGGATGCAAATGGCAATAGAATCTTTGTTTGCCAAACGCTTAATCCGGCTGGTTATCCTGCTAAAGATCGCAGCGGCCGGCTGGACGTCTTTGAGCCTGCGCATTTGGGGAACCTCCTGAAGAAAATCCGGCAACCGTTGCCTTACAAAGAGCAAGAACAATCCAGCGGGAGGCAATCATGAGTGAATTTTCTCGAGATTACGTCACTGATTTTAATGACATTGGGGCGAATCCGGACGAATTTATTCCGGTTGGAACGATTGCCAGTGTGCGTATGACGGTTAGAAATGGCGGATACGGCCCTGATTGCTTTCTGGCAAAATCCCGCGGAACTGGTGCGTTGTATTTAAATGCGATGTTGATTGTGACGGAAGGCCCATACATTTTGCGGCGAATTTTCCATAGATTTGGCGTGTATTCAGATGAGCCTGGAAATGAGTGGGTCGAAAAGGGTCTTCGGCAATTGCGGGCAGCCCTTGAGTCAGCGCGAAATATTTCGCCAAAAGACATATCTGATTTGGCTAAAGACCAGCGCAAAGTCGACGGTTATAAAGACTTCGACGGCCTTGAATTTTTAATCAAAGTTGGAATAGAAACACCTAAAAACCCGCAATACAAAACAGCAAATTGTATACAGTGCATCATCACGCCTGACATGAAAGAATACGCCAAACATAAGGAATCACAAAGTATGCCTGGCACTTGGCCTTTATTGAAGAGAGGCTGAGATGATTAACGCAAATAACGAGACGCCATGAATAAATTGAATAGGCGAGATTTTTAGTAAAACTAAATCAATTCTATTTTTAGGAGTTTAAAAATGAACACCAAAACTGGCCAGGTGATTCTGGCAACGGGTGAATTGTACCCAAAATTTGAGTTAAAACCGGGCATGATGTTGCTCGGCGCTGACTCTCAACCGCATGAACTACACAGTGTCGAAACCCGCAGAGTGCCTGCGTTTGAAGTCACACCACAAAAGAGTGAATCGTTTTTGATTGGGCTGGATCAACAGATTTTAGCGACATCAAAGACAAATGAACCTCTTCTTTTGCTTGCGAAGGATTACATCGATTTGTCTAAAAACTTTCAGAAGAAGTTCTGCCTAGCTAAGGCGACGCTGGAGTTTCCAGCTACTGAATTATCAGTAGATCCATACCTTTTAGGCATGTTGCTAGGCAATGGGTTATTTCGGAGTGCTCAGATAAAGCTTGCAACGTTAGATTTCAGTACGAATTTTATACCAAAGCCGTATTTATTCTCTGATAAAAAATCGCACAAGGCCTTGTTTGCAGGGCTTTTGGATACCGCTGGTCATCCTTGCTTTCTACATTACGATTTTCTGCTGTCGTCACTTCAATTGGCTGATGACATCGCGTTTTTGGCGCGAAGCCTTGGTTTTACGGTATTCGAAAATCGGAATCCTAAGACTCGCGGATGCACTGTTCGTCTTTATATTCATGGGAACTTTTCGATGATTCCTATTCGAATAAAACGAAAATTTAGTACGCCTCATGCGAAGTATTTCGAGAGATTTTCGGTTAAACCCGCAGGTATCCAATATATTCAATACCTAAACATTGAATCGTATTTACTTGGCGACTGCACTGTTCGCATAGGAGACCGACCATGACAAAGCCTGAAAAACAACAAGCATTTATGGAATCAACATCCACAATGCCCGAAAAAAATCTTTGGCGAAGCGTTGTGGCGCAAGCGGTTCGCGACGCTTTTTCAAAAAACGAATTTCACCGCTGGCGCGCCTGGGTTTGGTTCTTCCATGACTCTCGCGACTATTGTCGAGTGTGCGAATTCGCTGGAGTCGACGCGGATTGCCTGCGCCAAACCATGCTCGAAACAGTTTTTTTTAATCATTTAATCCAAAAAGGAGGGATTACTATGTCAGATGTAACAAAAGTACAGTCCGAAATCGAACTAACAGATCCGAGTTTTACTAAACCAACAACAAGTGTATCGAAAAAGTTTACGATTGCTCGTCGCGCAAAAGCTATATTCAGTGCGATTTATACGCAGCAAGAGCTCGATAAAGCTATCGGTAGCCTGACTTTGAGAGACATTATAGATATATGTCAACAAAGCGAAGACCAGCTAGACGCAGAAGCTGCATTGGAGGCCGACAATGACTAAATTTTTTAAAGATACAATTGGCGAAACCGAATTATTTGCTAAAAAGCAGGATGATTTATCAACGCAAGTAAATGGATTCATTGATAAATCACTTTTACAAAACACAGAAGCGCCACGCGAATATCTAGGAGCATCGCTTCTTGGCAACAAGTGTGCACGCTGCATTCAGTATACATTTATTGGCACAAGGCCTGACAAACCGGATACTGGCCGACAATCGCGCATATTTGAAATTGGCCATGTCTTGGAAAATGTCGTTGCAAATTGGCTAAAAAACGCAGGGTTTGAATTGCAAATTTGTGACGAATCTGGAAAGCAATTTTCTTTCTCTCAAGCAAATGGCCGCATCCAAGGGCATGTCGACGGGATCATTCATGACGGTCCGATTACTGCAAAATATCCAATTCTTTGGGAGTGCAAAACTATGAAAGCAGTCAGCTGGCGGGATCTGGTCAAAGACAAGTTGGAAATTGCTAATCCACAATATACTGCTGGTTTAGTTCCGACGCACACAGTCAATGACCAGGGAAAAGTCGTCCCAATCAAAGAGGTGAAGCCATGAATCAAAAAATTTTTTCGATAATTTCGAAGGGGCTAGACCTGGCTGCTGATCAGGCTAAAAAGTCTCGAACCTCTGGGATTCCCTCGGTTTCTGATCAGAAAATAGTTGAAAATCTATGCCGATCGAGCAAATATGAAGACTATGTTAGGGATAATTCAATCAACGAGGTTATTTTACTTATGAGTGCAGATAAGGACTTACTTTATTCTCAGATTGCGCAGCTTTCGACTTTGTCGACTACGGAATTGCGTGCATTGTGGAAATCCAAATTTGGAACGGACGCGCCGTCAAACGCGCGCAGGACAACGCTTTTAGATAATTTATCATATCATTTTCGCGAAATTGCATTTGGCGGCCTGTCCGACAAGGCGCAGGAACGCTTGGAAATGTACGAAGAACGGTTCAAAAGTGGCAAGCCGCTGCTCGACAGCGAAGACCAGCTACCACCAGGAACTATTTTGACGCGCGAACACGGCGGCAAGCGGCATGTTGTCAAAATTTTGGAAGGCGAAAAAGCCGAGTACAACGGCGAGGTTTATAATTCGCTATCTGCTGTAGCCCGCGCAATTACTGGAACGCGCTGGAATGGCTGGAAATTTTTCCATATTGAAAAGAGGGCATAATGGCTAAAATAAAACAACAAAATAAGGCTGTAGATCAATCTAGTGACAACCGTTGCGTGATTTACACGCGTAAATCAGTCGAAGACGACTACCGCAAGGAAATCACTAGCCTTGAGGCGCAGCGAATCAACTGTGAAAAATACATCGAATCGCAGGCCGTTAAAGGCTGGAAGATTATCGAAAAATTGTATGAAGATTATGGCAAAACTGGGGCAAATATCGATCGTCCAGGATTCCAGGAACTGCTAACGGACGTTCGAGCTGGTAAAATCGACCGCGTCGTCGTGTACAAGCTCGACCGTCTTACGCGGTCCCTAAGGGACTTCGTCAACATTATTGATGGCACATTTAAAGAGCATGACGTTTCATTCGTGTCCGCGACTGAGTCTTTTGATACGTCTACCCCGACTGGCAAACTCATCTTAAATATCCTGCTAATTTTCGCAGAGTTTGAGCGAGAACAAACCAGTTTACGCGTCAAAGACAAGATTCATGTGTCACGAACTAACGGTGTCTGGACTGGCGGGAACATTCCGATTGGCTACAAATCCATGGAGCGCAAGCTGGTGGTCGACGAAAAATTCGCGCAGCTTATGCGCTTTATGTTCGCGCGTTTTATGGAATTGCGCTCGCCGGAAGCGTTGGCCCAGGAAATGAATGCGAAAGTTTTAGCAGAATATTCAGAAGAAGATAGGAGTACTCTTGGCGAATTTCACAGAAAACGCATGTATAAGCTGCTTAGCAACCCAATCTATAAAGGGTATATCGCGCATCATGGCAAACATTATAAAGGGCAGCACGACGCGCTGGTCGATGAGGAGTTGTGGAATCAGGCTCAGGAAATTTTGGCTGGGGCGGGTCAGGCGCCTAAAGCCGCGCTAGATCTGGAGTTCGCGCTGAAAAGTCGCGTGCGCTGCCAGGAATGTGATAAAGCAATGGTTGTATGCAAAACATATAAAAAGACGAGAAAATACGCATATTATACATGTTTAAATAAGCATAATGGTTTGCATTGCAAGGGATTAGACATAAATGTAAATGCGGAACTTGTGCACAATTTGGTGACGGCGGAAGTGCGAAAAATTTTGAATGAGCCGGAATCGCTAGGCGGATTATGGGAGAAATTGGCGGCTGATTCGTCGCCAACGGATGCTTATGAAAAATTGCAAAACCTAGACAAAGCGTGGGATTTGCTGCAGCCAGCTGAGCACAATAAAATTTTACAAGAGTTTGTCAAAACAGTGTGGCTAAGCAAAAACGGACTGACTATTGAATTTACACCTGATGGAGTCGGCGTCGAACCTCAATTATTGGGAACTAACAAAATCGTTAAAATTCCAGGCACTTTTTACAATCTCAAAAACAAACCGCAGGTGTTCGTACCGAAGGACGATGATGACGGGCACAACGATCCGACACTTTTAAAAGCGTTGATTCGCGCGGAAGTTTGGCGCAAGGAAGTGCTCAGCGGAGAGTTGTCGAGCTATGCCGAAATCGCCGAAAAATATAAACTGGATGAACAATTTGTCCGCAAAAATTTCGTATTCGCGTTTCTTTCACCAAAAATAAAGGAGGCGATTTTGTTCGGCAAGCTCTCGCCAGCCTGGAATCTGCTGGACTTCAACGGCCGCCGTCCACCACAGAACTGGGCGGAGCAAGAGGCAAAGTTTTTAGAATGAATTAATAACATTTTTTCTGCTAGAATCAAATGTCTTAGCTTTCAGAAAATTTTTTCATGCACCGCGGCTTAATCACAAATTTATTGAATGATTATTTTCCTGAAAACATGGAGGAACAGGCAAACAAAATAAGAATGCTAGATTTTCTTGCAGTTGAACCGGATTGCTTCGAGCGCGCTTGTCAAAGTGGGCATTTTACCGCGAGTTGCTGGCTGGAGAATTTTAATGGGAATGCAGCATTGCTGACTCATCATAAAAAATTCAAAGGCTGGCTTCAACTTGGCGGGCATGCAGATGGCGATAATGATTTGTTGCGCGTTGCGCTAAAAGAAGCAGAGGAGGAGTCCGGCCTTCCAGTTGATCCGATTAGTGACAAAATTTTCGATATTGGCGTCCACTTCATCCCGCCTCATGAAGACACAACCCAGCATTATCATTACGATGTTCGTTTTTATTTACGAGCAACAGAAGATAAGCCATTTACCGTCAGCGAAGAGTCACATGCTTTAATGTGGGTTAAGCAGGAGAACCAGCTTCCCGATAATCTTGAAGTAAAACGAATGTTTTGGAAATGGAAACGGCTGAAAGATAATCGTTGCTGACGATCGCTATTGTTGTACTGTAATTATAAGTCTACTTTGCGAAACTCTTTGTTATTACGCCTACAATATTCAATAAATCGCGAGAATTTATCTCAATACTTGTGGCCCCTATACCAGACCCGCATACAATACGTTCGTACTTTAAAATCGCCGAATCGACTATAACTCTTGTGTTTTCAGCAACAGGAATTGGAGATATCCCGCCTGGTTCGTACCCTAAACTCAACAATAATTCAGCATTGGCACATTTAAGATCTTTCCTATTTATTTCTAAAACAGCATAAAATTTCTTGTAGTCGACTTTATCCCGGCCATGAATTACCGCTAAAACCAGTTGTTCGCCGACTTGAAATGCCAGCGTCTTAAAACCGTTTTCGACATCAAACTCGAAGTTATCGCGTTCATACGCATCTTTTGACGAAAGTAATAATTCATGAGAGTGCAGCGTATAAGACGCTCCATATTCATTTAATTTAGCGATAATTATTTCGTGTGCATTTCGTGGCTTAACTATTTGATCCACTCAATCTCCTCACTAAAATTCCGCGCATCGGACCGTTATTCATTATTCGTACCGCGGTTTGAATGTTTTCCTCAGTACATTTGTACAAAACTTTCACTTCTGAATCTCGTTTTACTGTATCCACTGTGCAAATAATTCCAACAACTTCAGCACTCTCATCATCGCCGAGAAACACGTCAATTCCATCGCCATCTTGCGATTGCGTGTTGTTGATATAGCCGTAATTTATTGGATAAATCAAATCAGGAAAGCGAGGATGAGCCGAACCTTTTGGGCGATCAATCGTTATTCCATGTTCGCGAATTAGCTGCTCCAACGTTTCGAAAAACGCCTCGTTGTTGTTTGTCATGATTGTTGTCGTAAAAATTCCGATAGAGCATCGTAGCATCTGCGCAATTTTGCTGTATATACCTTTCGACATTGAAATTCATGTTAAAACCGCCTATATATGATATATGTTCAAAGGCGTGAGGAGCCGATCCGTGAAAATTATCTCTTAAGGGGCCGTATGGGCCTCTGAAAAGCAGCCTGAAATGAATGCCTATTTTTAAGAGATAATAATCATGAGTACTATCCTTCGTCTTTGCGACTTAACTGTATCGTTTCCGCACAAAACTTGCTTTGAGGATTTTTCGAGCATCGTTTATCCTGGCGACCACGTTGCAATTATTGGGAGCAATGGAAGCGGCAAGTCTTCTTTGTTGAGGCTTATTAGAGAAATTGCAACAGATATAAATGCTGCGTATATTCCACAAATTATTACGGATTTTGATTCGTATAGTGGTGGTGAACGTTTTAATAAGGCATTGTCTTCTGCCCTTGCGGATGATCCAGATTTGTTGTTGCTTGACGAGCCAACAAACCACCTGGACGCGGCAAACAGGCGCAGCCTAATTCGTAGTCTGCAAAATTTTAGAGGGATGCTGATTATTGTGACGCATGACCTGGAAATACTGCGCAATTGCGTGGATATTTTGTGGAATATTGACGATGGGAAAGTATTCGTTTTTAATGGCAAATATGATGATTATATGCGCCAAAAACAATCCGTATATAATTCTTTGTTAAAACAAAAGGATGCGCTTGATCGGCAAAAAGCGGAGGCGCACCAAACTCTCATGAAGCAACAGGAGCGCATGGCCAAAAGCAAGGCCGCGGGGCGCAAAAAAGTGGACAACAAAAGGTGGATGAAGAGTGTCGGCGATTTGAAGGGCATGAAGGCGGAAGTCGCACAAGGCAAGCAAATGAGTACAATTGATAAGAAAAAACAGGAAATTGCCGAACAAATGCAAGAGCTGCACCTGCAGGAAGTCATCGTTCCGAAATTTAATTTGCAAGCGCAAAAGGCTGCTGCTGGTGCGGTTTTGTCGATTAATGATGGCGCTGTTGGATATGGCGAGAAAGTCGTGTTGGCGAATATTAGCCTATCCCTCCAAGCCGGCAAACGCCTTGCTATTACTGGGCGCAACGGCAGTGGGAAGACGACGCTGCTGAAGGCTATACTGGAGAATCAATGCGTTTCCCGTACGGGCGCCTGGTATGTTACGCCAAGCATTGGCTTCCTTGACCAACACTACCAAACGCTAGATCAAGAAAAATCCGCACTCGAAATCATTGCCGAATCTGCTCCACAATGGGACCACGCCGCAATACGCCGCTACCTAAACGACTTCCTTTTCCGCAAAAACGAGGAAGTAAACACACCGGTGAAGAATCTTTCTGGCGGTGAGCGAGCGCGGCTTTCCCTTGCGCAAATTGCTGCCAACCCGCCAAAATTGCTGATCTTGGACGAAGTCACCAATAACCTAGACCTAGAGACACGCGATCACGTTGCGCAGGTTCTTCGCGATTTTCCTGGCGCAATGCTTATCGTTTCGCATGATTCCGACTTCTTGAAAGAGGTACAAATTGAGGAATATTATGAGCTGTGTTAGAACCTGCCTGCAGGGCATTTTGACGTCAGTATTTTCTAGGAGACTCGAAGCACAGGCGCGCAGCGTACTACCAGTACATGAGTAGCCGAGCATCGAATCGACGCAGAAAATACGAGTCAAAATGTTCTTGCAGACATGTTCTTAGTTGTGATGTACAAAATCCTACAATGACCAACAGATGCTCATGGGCCAATTCAAGCAAAATATTGCGCCAATATCACGATGAAGAATGGGGACGCCCACTGCATGATGATCGTGCGTTGTTTGAAATGCTGATTCTGGAAGGTATGTCTTGCGGGCTAAGCTGGGAAATCATCCTAAAAAAACGAGAGCATATGCGTGAAGTTTTCGATAATTTCGATCCACATGCACTTCTCAAATATGATGATACGAAGGTTGACGCGCTCATGCAAGATGCAGGGATCATTCGCCACAGAGCCAAAGTCGAAGCCGTCATTCGCAACGCCGAGGCATACTTTCAAATCAAAGAACTATACGGTTCGCTGGATAGTTTCTTATGGAGTTACGTAAATAACGCTCCAATAAGAAACGAGCAATTCGAATTCAAAACACGCAGCGAAACGTCAGATAAACTGAGCAAAGACTTGAAAAAGCTCGGGTTCAAATTTGTCGGCTCAACCATAATTTACTCATTCATGCAGGCGGTTGGGATGGTTAATGATCATGAGGATGACTGTGCATTTCAATGAACGGCAATTAAAACAACGCCACCATTCAATCCCTTATAAACCGCGGGGTTGAAGTATAAAAACGTTTACTTGTTACATCAAACGATTGCAGCCGTTCGCAGAGCTCATTACAACGGAGATAATTAAGCACTTTTCTGGCCATTTTTTCATCAAAAAATACCCTTTGCTTCTTGCAAACGCGGCTTTTTTTTGCGAAATCTTGGAAAAGCGGCCCGCCATGGATTAGAATTGCGAAAATGGAAAAGAAAGAGACTATGAGGAATATTTGTTTCGGATCATTGGTTTTGTCTTCTGCCAAGGTGCTCGTTCCAAGTGGTAAGTGTCGGAAATTTGACGATTGGAAAAACTAATAGGGGGGTGCATAAAATCATAATAAAAGTTATTCTGTATGTCTCTTCAGATGCGTAATTCTTGAGGTAGTCTTACATCTTTGGATTCATATTCTTCACTTTTGAAAATGGAGTATGTCTCAGCGCATAAAATAAGACTTTACATCGCAGAGACTCGTCATCGTCCCCAAATTTGAGCCATATGGTCAAGTTTAGATAGTGCTTCTATAAAATATGCTAACGGAACCTAATACATTTCACTTGAAAATATTCTTCCAATAATTTAAATAACCCAGTATCCTTCCTGTGAAGGATAGATTAAGTTTTTACAGTTATTAGGACTGGTGGCTAGTATCTTTAAAAGAACCGTGGAAAACAATTACCACAGGAAGAATGGGCGCCGCCAACCAGCGGGAGTTTTGTGAATCGAAGGTATTAGACAGTAGGAGAAGAGCATGGCTACTAAAAAAGCCGGAGGTAGTTCCAAGAATGGACGTGATTCCGAGAGCAAGCGGCTGGGGGTAAAGTGTTTTGGCGGACAGATTGTGTCGGCCGGGTGTATCATTGTCCGCCAGCGTGGCACCAAGATAAAGCCTGGTCTGAACGTTGGCATTGGCCGAGACCACACTATCTTTGCCACAGTGTCCGGTATGGTGAAATTTTCTAAAAGTGCCTGCGGCAGAAGCAGGGTCTCGGTGACGTCAATTGATTAATGTTGATTGAAACTCAGCATGTTTACTCCTTAATTAATATGTATGAGTTTCGACAATTCTAAATAAAATCTCAAATAAAATTTATAACATCAACACTTTCGCAGAAGATCTACTAAATACGTAAAAAAAATCCTTCATTTTTTTCACATTATCCACTAACGGAATTTCAAGCATCGTACATATTTCTTTTACAGAATAATTTTTCGATATCCATAGGCATCGCTAATTCATATTTATAATATCCTTCAAGGACTAAACCTTTCTAGGATTTTGCCAATTAAAATACTGCTCCTTGCCTAGAATGAGCATGGACACGGTAAGGAATCAAATTATTCGCGAAAAGAGATATGGATCCATTGTGGACTAACGTAATAATTGTGTTGCAAAACATTTAGAAAAAAATCTATCTTCCGAAAGAAGATAGTTGAGAAGCGAGATGAGTAAATTTCTGTATGTTATTTTATTCCTATGTACTGCCTGTTCTCAAGTTTGTGATGACATAAGCAAGACGATAACAGTTGAAAATTCGCGGGTCAGCAGTAATTCTTCATGGGACGGAAATTTGATTGTGCTGAATCACCCATTGGTAGAGCATCATTTGAGCATTATTAGAAATAGAAATACAAAATCGAGCGAATTCAGATCATCTTTGAAAGAGATCGCAAAATTGTTAATTTATGAGGCAACGAAGAATTTACCTACGATTGCCATCGATGTTGAAACTCCATTAACGAAGACAACATGCAGACGCATAGATCCTGATAAAGAAGTTATTGTTGTATCAATATTAAGGGCAGGTCTCGGAATCACAACTGTTGCTGAGGATATGATCCCATATGCGGTAATTCAACTTTTGGGTATGTACAGAGATGAAAAAACGCATAAGCCTATGTGGTATTACAATAAGTTACCAGCATATTTTCAAAATGCGGCTGACACTATGGTATATATCTGCGATCCAATGTTAGCCACCGGAGGTAGCGCGTGCGAAGCGATTAAAGAATACCTTAAGAGGGGAATTAAAGAAAAAATATTACATTTCTGTGTGTAATAAGCGCGCCAGAGGGAGTACAGCGACTAGTCAAAGCATATCCGAAAGTTAGGATAATAACAGCAAGCTTGGATAAGAAGTTAAATGATAAAGCCTATATTACTCCGGGATTGGGAGATGCTGGTGACAGGTATTTCAGTATCTCTGTAAATAATCAATGACTACTGCCTAAAGCCAGAAGGATGCTTCTTTGCTACCGATGCCCGGCGGCGCCTCAAGATATTTGTGTTTGTAATAAGGTTTCAGATTACATAAATTTTCAAAAAGAAAAATGAACAATTCGATTGATAATTGCTCTAAAAAACATAATAAAACGATGTAAAATTGAATTTTCCTCTTGATATTTTTTGGACAATAATTGTCTATATTCATTTATAGCTCTTTCAAAGATATTACAACAAAAATCGTCATAGTGTTTTCGAAAAAAATCTTTCAAAGTCTTTATTTGCTCTTCATCTGGGAAATAATACCATGGCAAAGTGAGCATATTAAAATAATCAAAAGCAAATTTTTCCTGGTTATTTTCAATTTTTATTGCACCAATATTCGGAAATATTAGCTCTACTCCCTCCCATGAATCTTTTCTTGGAATTATCTTCCTGCCTTTTATGGCGTTCAATAACGCACAATTTGTCCACTGAGTCTTATTTTTCGGATAATATAGCAGATGGCATGATACATCGTGAAAAACGACTATTGCCCCCCTTTTTAAGTAGGGCAAAATTTGCAAAAAATCAAGAATTTCTCCAGGATTACGATGCTCGGTATCAATAAATACAAAATCTATATCTTTTCCTATTTCATCGATAAATTTCGCCGTTATATTTCCTGTATACAACCTCCAGTTGCTTTTATTTAAATGTGAAAAATGTCTATCTACTACAAAACCTATTCTTTGGGAATGATCATTGCCCATTTTTTCACATAAATCTATGGAATATAACTTTGCGTTTGGTATGTTTTTTATTGCGTTTAATATGACCACAGAACTTCCGCCGGCAGCGACTCCTATCTCAACTATTTTTTTTGGTTTATATCTTCTTATTAAATAACTGAGAAACCTTATCTCGGGTTCAGACATTTGAATATTAAGTTTCGTTCTATCGAGCTGTCCTAGGTCTTCTTTTTTATCAAGAATATCTGTATCGATAACTTCAACATTTGGGCGTCTATCAGCCATGCAAAAGTCCTTCGGCATTACAAATAATGAACCTATCACGATAATTACTTTTGCATACTGATAATTGAGATTATAAGTAGTGTCATAGAATCGTTTTAATAATTTAAAAAACATAATTTGCTTCTTAATGGTGCACAATGTCTACCAATCACTTATAGCAAAAAATATTTTGCAATTTGTTAAAATTATGCCTTCTGGCTGGTGCAATTTATACCATTTCCCATTAACAATTATCTATTGCCTGTCTGGCAGCCGCTGTCAGAGAACGTATTGCTGGAGGCGTTTAGGTAATTCAAAATGGGAAATAGTATTACTGCATCAAACCCAACAAATGTGAATCAATGAGGACAGACGCCTAAAAGAAAATTATATAGGTGGTGTGGGGAGAGGGTATCCAAAAATTACATCGCTCCACAATCCTTTTCCTCGCGATTTTTTATATGTGATGTTGTTGCGTTTTAATGCATCGTACGAGGATACATCACTTTTTAAGGCTTCTGACGGTTCTGCATCCAATATCTAAAATGTACTTTTCTTTTGCGTTTCCTCCATAATCCCCGACTGTAAAAACATTGTTTTCCTTATCCCAAGTCAGTTCAGAATGTCCTACGTGGATATATTTGCAATTACCATTCTCATAACACGATTTCACATCGATATCGATTTTTTGTAATTCTTTTCTATTTTTTGGACTAAATATGTACATTTTATAGATGGCAGCATCACAACATCCTTCAACGAACGCAACGATCTTGCAGTTGCTGTTTTTCAAGGAGAATACAAAAGCCTCCAGATCTGTATTTGGAAAAGCGGCAGGTTGCTCAAAATATATATCGGGGAGAACTGCAATAAAGCCGGCAGGAATACGATCGCTATCTTTACTTGTTCTGCGAACAAAATCGAAGAATCCATCTGTCAGGAAATTTTTGTTTTCGCTTATGAAGTTGCGTAGATGAAGCGTATAGATTGCTTCAAATAGTGTTATGACTTTACTACGATCATTCTCGATATTAACATTCAATTTTGACAGTTTTTTCAGATCCTGAATCAAATTCGTTTTCATTCTTTGGTACCCAAAGGAAGCATTTTCGTATTCATGCTTTTTAACGAAATCCCGTTCCTTCAGCGCGAGAAGAAAACTTGAATTTATATCCAACAATACTCGCAATGGTTTGTTTCCACAAAATCCTACGTCATCAAACAGTTCCTGTTCATAAATCTTCCAAATTTTATCTGAACGATTCGAAAGATCATCTTTTTCTATTGCATCGATTAATTCTCTGATTAGCTTTTTGAAAATCGCATTGTGTTTCTTTTCGATTGTCGAAGTTGCTGTAGAAGATTTTTCTGATATCGTTTGGTTTCTTTGATCAACACAGCCGGAAATCAACAGCAAAGATAGAGCTGATACAAAAAAATGTAGTTTAATCATGTTATTTTTTCATATACATTTTTCGTAATTTTTGGAGAAATTCTAGGGTTTCTTCTTCGTTGAAGATCGCTATTCCGTTGTTCATTTTCGGCTGTATCAAGGATCGTATCTTCGAATTTCTATTCTCATTAGAAAATGCTGTTATAGACAATACTTTCATCTTCTCTTCCTTAATATCGTATACGCATTTTCCGACAATCCCGTAGCAGGCAGCACAGGTAAAACCTTCATCACTCTGGACTATTTTCTCATCGAGCCCAGCTTCTGAAAGCAACGTAGCGTTTGATAGATTCATGTAAAAATAGATTTTCCCTTGTCCGTCGAATATCGGATGAGACAACCTGCCGTCCATTGCTCTGTCGCCAACAAGTGTTATTTTAACACGCAATTTCCCATTTCTAACAGAGTAAAACACAATATCCGTAAAAACGCCGCTGCCGCCTGGCCAATACCAGCGAGCTACTATATCTTGACCACGATAATTTCCAAGATACTCGCAGCCCACTTTGCCTCCGTTGGTTTCTCCGCCTTCTTTATGTTGATAGCTGCATGTAAACGAATTTCTGAAAACGTCAGTTTCTGATTTCCAGGTGTACTCGCTGCGTAATTTTTTGATTTGTTGTTCGATATCGACTTCTGGAGCATCTAAAAACACATCTGAAAAGCAAAATGCATCCAGCGATTGAGAAAGAGTAGACGGGTTTTCACGTGGACGCTCTACATTAGAGCACCCTACGATTAACAACAGCCAAAGAAACTTCTTCATTTGCGAAACTTTCCATTAAATCTATTTATTTTACCATAAAAAATTACGATTGTAAAATAAATACCGGCATTTGCGATTGAAAATAATATAATACCAATATGATTTCGGAGGGTTCAACGGAATCTAAATTTGTCAACCACGGTTAAGGTTCCGGCATTTCTTCTGTTTCCGAAGACTATGGTAGCCCATTAGATGATCAGCTGTCCCCAACACGTTTGAACCTTGCGCGTACCACAAGCCGAAGCCTCTTGTCGATACTGGATTTCGCTTCACTCTCCCAGTCATTGGTTATTTCGTTCTCATGCGCTGCTCTGATTGTAATTTCCCCCTGCCTCAGTTGGGAGACCGAACCGAGTTCTTGACCAAACGGTTCGAGAAAAGCTTCAGCACATTTCCGGGCATTTACGGAAGCTTCGCGCATCATTTCTGCTTTTATGTTCCCAAACTCAGACAATCGGTAGGAGTAAGTGTATGTGAGAAAAATGCCATCCGAATACAGCTTTACTATATCATCTTTTATTTTACGAATCTTATCTAGATCCTTACTCTGGACAAATATCCTGTCTTCAGATTCGAAATATCTGATTTTTTTAGTAGTGATAGCAGCTGCCGAAGATGTGTTTTCCTCTTCCACTCTATTGTGTGTGCCCATGTCACAGCTTATTTCTTCTGGTGTTGCTCCACAGCTCTCTATCATGGCAATTACTTTTTCTTTATCCGCCAGTCGTTTTTTATACAGTTCTTCGATGCTCCCATTTCTATTCGATATAGTTATGGAAATATTACCAATATCCGCTCGTACCACTTTTTCTGACAGGCCTCTCACTTCGACATAATTACGAGAATTCTTTTCTATTATGGCCCTACTTACTAAAAACCCGCATCCAACAAAACCGCAGGATATGGTAACGGCCGCTAAAAACGGGCATCTCATTTTCCTCTCCCCTTCTCATTACTTGATCTCCTAGGTTGTAGTCAAAAAAATACAAAAAAATATTAATTTTCGAATATTGTTGGAAAGTGTTGTAAAAAAAATGCGTTTAGCACTACGTTTAGTATTATCTTAATGTAGTGAGAGTATCGCCTTGAAGAAGCGATTCATGCGTTGCCCGAGTTGGTAATGCGTTTGGTGAGTGGGGTGCGTTATATGATAAAGCTAAAACAATGGATGGTCTGGGTAGCTGCTGTGGTGTTTAGCTTTATTATTATAATTTTATATAAATGTGAAAAATCCAACAAAACCCCAAAAGGCAAATTACTTCCAGCGGTAACTACGATGATAGTTTCTAAGACGCGAAGTTTAACATCGCTGAAATCCATCGGAACAGCAGTATCAGACGAATCGGTGGATATCAGGTCAACGGTCACGCAAAAAATTGAATCAATCCATTTTATGGACGGAGAGCAGGTTAAAAAAGGACAACTCTTGCTGCAGCTCAATGTGGACAAGAGAAACGCTGAGCTGAAACAGGCGGAAATCAGTCTCCAGGAACAGCAGCGAGAGCTTAAAAGATTGGAGCTGCTAAAAGATAAACATGTGGTTTCGGAGAAGGATTACGATTTACAAAAAACGAAACTGTTAAATGCCAAGGCACAGGTAGAGATTCTTAAAGTAGAAACAGAGGGAAGTAGCATCAGAGCTCCATTTGATGGTGTTCTTGGCGCGAGGCGGGTGAGCATCGGAGCACTTATCACGCCTGACACCAGCATTACTACCATCGATGCAATAGATAGGATTAAAATTGATTTTACTCTTCCGGAAAAATATAGCCCACTGTTAAATACTTCTCTGAAGATCACTGCTAAAAACGTGGCCATAAAGGATAAAAAATTCATGGGTGATGTCCTCGCAATTATTCCATGCGTGTCACCAGTTTCAAGGAGTATCTCCGTTAGAGGGATAATCGATAATAGTGATCATTTGATTAGACCAGGCATGATGCTGAAGATATCAGTCAAACTAGGGGAAAGAGAGGTTATTTTTGTTCCGGAAAAGGCGGTAGCGAACATCGGCGAACGCCATTTCGTATTTGTTGTTGGTCCAAACGATACTGCCAAGCGGCGCTACGTGAACATAGGTGAGAGAGCCACAGGGTTTGTGGAAATAGAAGACGGACTGAAGGTTGGCGATAGAGTAATTGTTGACGGTCTTAGCAAACTCTCTGATAACGACAGAGTATCAATCGTGAAGGACGAGACAGATTCGAATGTGCCAGATAGATATCTTCTTGAAAATGAGGAAGAATGAGCAAATTTTTTATTACAAGGCCCGTTGCGACCATCGTTTTGATGTTGCTCATAGTTCTTTTCGGGTACTTGAATCTAAGGAGGCTGCCAGTAAGCGAATATCCGAATATTGAGATTCCGACCATAGCGATAACGACCACCTACGAGGGGGCATCGTCTGATATAGTCGAGACAAAAATCACTCAAACAATAGAAAACGCTGTAGCAGGAGTCGAGGGATTGGATAACATCCAATCAACTACCAAGCAGGGACGCTCGACGGTCCAGTTGGAATTCTCCATAGGTCGAGATCTTGATGCCGCAGCAAACGACGTTCGAGATCGTATCAATCGTGTGCTAAATAAACTTCCGGAGGATGCTACCATTCCAATTGTGCGCAAATTTGACTCTAGCGGAATGCCGGTAATGATAATCGCTGTCACAAATCCAAACATGACGCGGATCGAGCTGTCTGATTACACTTATCGTTACCTTGTCGATAGATTTTCCGTGCTAGAGGGCGTTGCTTCGGTGGAAATTACTGGCCAGCAGGAACAAGCTATGCGAATACGGCTTAATCGCAAGGAGATGTCGTCGCACGGAGTCACCGCCAGTGACGTAGAAAACGCGCTCAATACCGAGAACGTCGAGTATCCAGCGGGAAGAATAGAATCCAAGGATAAGGAATTCCCCATCACGCTGAATCGGCAATACAATACAGTGGAAGATTTCAAGAGGCTTATTGTTTCCAAGGACGAGAACGGCAATTCAACAAGAATCTCCGACATAGCTCGTGTCGACATTGGATCCAAAAGTCAAAGAAACTACTTCAAGGCTAATCATGAACCGATGGTTTCCATGGGCATTCTGAAACAAGCTACAGCGAATTCTGTTGTGATTTCAACTGGTGCCAAAAAACTAATAAGAGAGCTACAAAGTACTATGCCGAAGGGGATGAAGCTATACGCTCTGAAAGATGAGGCGGAATTCATCGAAGAATCCATATCAGAGGTCTTTTGGACAATGATAATTGCAGCGTTTCTAGTGTTTTGGATAATTTTCATATTTATCGGATCGTGCAAAGCGGCGCTGATACCGATCATAACCGTCCCCATATCCATCATTGGAAGCTGCATTGTATTAAGTACGCTAAATTATAGCATAAATATGCTTACATTGCTGGCAATGGTGCTGTCAATCGGCATTGTTGTCGACGATGCGATCCTGGTGGTGGAGAACATACAGCGAAGATTAGATGATGGAGAGACTTCTTTTGAGGCAGCTA
Source organism: Holosporaceae bacterium (assembly GCA_031269995.1). GTDB lineage: Bacteria > Pseudomonadota > Alphaproteobacteria > UBA3830 > UBA3830 > JAIRMQ01. The sequence goes on along the minus strand of JAISYI010000022.1, from coordinate 252,287 downwards.
TAAATGGATCTTCGCAGGTGCAGTTTGCAGTTATCTCAACCACAGCTGTGCTTCTTGCCGTGTTTCTGCCCATTGGCATGCTGCCAGGGAAAACGGGGAAGCTGTTCAATGAATTCTCTGTCACAGTTTCCGCAGCCGTTTGTTTTTCAGGTGTTATTGCGTTGACACTTACTCCGATGCTATGTGGCCTATTTCTATCGAACCGAAAACAAAGTCGATTGAACGAACTTGTCAACAATGTCGTAGTGAGAGCTAGGGCCCTCTATGAGGGCTGGCTAGGGGTACTTATCGGTCGGCAGGCGGTTGTTTTGGCGATTTTTTTGGGAGTCCTTTGCACGACAGCGTGGTTCATTGCGTATATTCCTGGAGAGTACGAACCTGTGGAGGATAGAAACTCGGTGCTAGTTAAGGTGGAAGCGCAGGAGGGGACCGGTATCTATGCTATGAATAACTATGTGGAAGAGGTTTTGAAAAAAGTCTATTTACTGGAAGAACAAAAACTGACCAGAAATATTCTGGCAGCCATTCCGGGACTTAATAGCAGTTTGGCCGGCGAAGTTAACAGAGCTATTATCCTGATCGAGCTAAAAAGTCAAAATGAAAGGTCTCTGCACGCGGAGCAAATCGCTGGCAGGTTGCGTAGGAAGCTTGCGGAGATTCCTGGCGTGAAATCTTCGCCGGTTCTCCCGGTTGGGATCGGCACTAAGGGATCGCATCCATTACAGTTCGTCATAGGAGGATACGACTATAATGAGCTAATAAAGTGGAAAAATATAATATTCGAAGAAGCAGAAAAGTTTCCGGGAATAATGGATATAGAGTGCGATTACAAAGAAACTTCACCAAAGTTTCGTGTAGACATAGATAAGGATCGTGCCGGTGATCTCGGAGTTTCGGCAAAAACCATAGGATCGACATTGGAGATCATGCTTGGCTCCAAAAGTGTAACCACTTTTGCTGACCGCGGAAAGGAATATGACGTTATTTTGCAGGCAGATATGGGAAGTCGGGACAATCTGAATGATATTTCCAATATTTGTGTAAAATCGCAGACTTCCCCATCTTTGGTTCCGCTGGATAACGTGATTAGCATCAAAGAATTGGGAGAGGCGAGCAAATTAGGGCGACAGAATAGGTCAAGATCTATCACCATATCCGGAAACGTTGGCAATGGGTATACATTGGGCGAAGCATTGGCGTATCTAGAAAAAGTGGTTCGAGAAAAGCTTCCATCCTATGCGCAGATTTACTATCGAGGCCAATCAAAGGATTACAAAGAATCTGAAGGTGGAGTTCTACTCGTATTCATTCTGGCGATACTCGTCTCATATTTTATTCTAGCGGCGCAATTTGAAAGTTTTTTTAGTCCGTTTATCGTAATGCTGACGATTCCACTTGGCTTGTTTGGTGCGGTGTTTTCTCTGTGGGTCGTTGGATATACCATGAATATTTATACGCAGATCGGTCTCATAATGTTGATAGGACTATCAGCGAAGCATGGAATACTGATCGTTGAATTTGCCAATCAATTGCGTAAGGAGGGAATGGCCTTTGAGGAAGCTATCATAACAGCCGCGAAACTCCGCCTACGTCCGATAATTATGACGGGAATATCCACGGTCATTGGCGCCGTTCCGTTGATGCTTGCTACGGGGGCCGGAGCTGCTTGCAGGCAAAACATTGGGATTGTGCAGGTATACGGAGGAATAAGCGGGATACTACTGACGTTGATCATAATACCGGTGGGATATGTTTATTTCTGTTCTCGGAACCTATTCCAGCTATTGCATAGGAACTAAGAAACGCATCGTTAATGGGTTGTGAATGGGTAGATCTTTATGGATTTTACGCGAAAATATGAGCATGGTATAATCAAAACGGCTTTTGGAGTAACTATTGAAAAATCTTGTGGCTAATACCGATATCAGAGATCGCCATGCGGAACTGGCCCAGCGTTTGAATTCATATTCTAAACAGTATTATATTTTTGATAATCCGAGCATAAGCGATGCGGAATATGATGCCATCTACAATGAGCTTCTGGCGCTGGAAAAAGAGTTTCCGCAGCTACAATCTAAGGAAAGTCCCTCCCAAAAGGTCGGAGGGGTGGACGCAAAACGTTTCAAAAAAGCGATCCATACAGTTCCGATGCTGTCTCTAGAAAACGCATATTCAGAAACAGATATCTCAGATTTTATCGAGAGGGTAAGGAAGATTTCCGGTATCGAAGGAGTGATCGAATTCGTTTTGGAGCCGAAGCTGGACGGTCTTTCTGCTTCCATCTTATACAAGGAGGGAGAGCTTGTTTCTGCGGCCACCAGGGGAGATGGCTTTATCGGAGAGGATGTTACCCAAAATATTCTGACAATAGGAAACGTTCCAAAGAAGGTGATGAATTTTTCTGGAGAAGTACGTGGAGAAGTGGTAATGCAAAAGGCGGATTTTCTGGAATTAAACGAGCAACGACGGCTGAATGGTGAGAAATTATTTGCAAATCCACGCAATGCGGCTGCAGGATCGTTAAGGCAATTAGATCCGGCGATTACGGCTTCTCGAAAATTAACTTTTTTCGCTTACTCGATTATTGCAGATTCTCAGATGAGAGAAAATTCGCGTAGCACTACGGTAAGTGATTTTTCGATCACCCTTTCCACCCAGTTGGCAGTTTTACAAGCATTACAAGATCTCGGCTTTGCCGTTTCTGACAAAGTCGTCGTTTGCAAAGATCAGAGTGAAGCATTTGAATTTTATAAAAAAATTGAAAAACAACGAGCTGAATTGGAATACGATATCGACGGAATCGTCTATAAAGTGAACGACCTCTCTATCCAAAGAAAGCTTGGATCATCCGCAAAGTTTCCGAGGCACTCTATCGCCTATAAATTCTCGGCGGAGAAGGCTCAGAGTATGGTGCTGGATATTGTGGCTCAGGTGGGAAGAACTGGCAACATCACTCCGGTAGCTGAGCTGGCACCTGTCTCCATAGGAGGAGTCGTTGTTTCGCGGGCAACCCTTCACAACAAAGATGAGCTGGCCAGACGAGACATAAGAGTGGGAGACCGAGTCGTGCTGCAACGCGCTGGGGATGTGATTCCGCAGATCATGTATCCGATTCTAGAAGAGCGCTCATCCGGCTCCATTCCATTCTGCTTTCCAACGACATGTCCGTGCTGCGGATCTGTTCTACTGGAGGAGAAAGACGAGGCGGCGATTAAGTGCATTAACATAAACTGTGAGGCGCAGCTGGTGGAAAAGTTGATTCATTTTGTTTCCAGGCAAGCCTTCAATATAGACGGGCTCGGCGAGCGTGGTATTCGTTTTCTCTATGAAAAAGGAGTCATTAAAAGTTCATCTGACATATTTCGTATCGAAAAGCAGAGGGGTTTTCTAGAGAGCGTCGATGGCTGGGGAAAGCAATCGGTTGAAAATCTTGTCAAGTCGATAAATGCAGCTAGAATGATAACCTTGGACAGGTTTATCTATGCGCTTGGGATCCCCAGGATTGGGACAGCTATGTCTAAATTAATAGCTAATTTTTTCAAAAGCTACAATAATTTTTTGGAAAGCGCCGCCAATCGGAGAGGGGATGAACTCTGTCAAGTCAAGGGCGTCGGGGTATCCGTTGCCAATGATTTCAATAGATTCTTCGCCAACGAAAGCAATTTAAAAATAACGAGAGAGCTCGGCGGAGATGAAAATGGAGCTAAAGGCATCGTAACAATCATTGATGTGGAGTCGACGGAGAAAAAAGGGTTGTTTTCTGGACAATCTATTGTGTTTACGGGCAGCATCGAAAAATTTTCACGAGATGCTGCTAAGGAGTTTGTGGAGAGATTTGGTGGAAAAGCTGCATCTTCAGTATCAGCAAAAACTTTTTTGGTTGTGGCAGGAAAAAACGCCGGGCAGAAACTGGACCAGGCGAGGAAGCTGGGCATTAGGGTAATCTCAGAGGAGGATTTTCTCGAAATTATAGGAGATGCGGACAGAGGTTTCTCAGATGCAAAAAATGGATTAGCTTTTGAATAAGCATTCACGTGCTAAAAACAGATAATCTTTTTTCTTCTATGTTACAAATTCACAAAGTCGTTTTTGAAGTTTCCTTATTCCCATATATTAGACGAGTATCTTTGGCTGCAATGGCTTACAATAAAGCCCTATTTTGTAATTTTAGGCCGGACGTGGCTTGATTGCCTTAAGATAAAATTAAAGAAAGTAAAATATTTCCTAAAATTAACCCAATGTTAACCAATTTTTGACATACTGCATAATCGCCGCACAGTTACACGAAAAATGGAGCCAATATTCTTGATGTCGGCGGCGACGTAACTTGTTGTTTCCGAGGGTATGTGCAGCAAGACTGCATATCCCAAGTTGAGAAATCATTTTGAGTATTAGAAGTTTATTTTAATCCAAATTTCAAAAAATCTCCAGGAGAAAATAATGAAAAAATATATAAAGAAGTTATGTATTTTTTTTGCTGTGACATCAATATTTCCCTTGAAGGCTATGCTGCCTGCAGTTGTGCAGACGGATGAAATACCGGGTATGCCGCTGGCGCCTATAAGTGATGGTAACGGACACAACGAAGGAACATCTTCTGACCGTACTGTTGTTCCACCGCCTCCTTGCTGGAGTATAACTTCTCATCCCCCCGTTTTTATCTCGGCGAGGCCTCCGGAGCCTCCGGCTGAGGCTTCAGACCCAGGAGACACGATGCCTTGGATGCCACCCGGATTCGCTACGACAGAGGTGAGGACTATACTGGTCCTCGATGGTGGAGGATGCAGAGGAATAATCCCATTGCGTTACGTGCTAAAGCTTGGGCTGACGAGCGACAACGTGGATATGTTCGTTGGGACATCGGTTGGAGCACTAATTGGCGCTGCACTAATGCTTGATAAACAACAGACACTATACGACCATTTCCCGGGGCTTTGCCAAGAGATATTTAGACGAAATAGTACTGGTTTGTTTAGTCCTCGATACAGTAGTGAGACATTACTAAACGTTCTTAGGCGATTTGTAGATCACCGTATGACTTTTAGTCAATTAAAAGGGGATTCTGTCATTACTTGGTATGATGCTGCGAGAAAGTCCTTTGCCGCGATGCTCAGCTGGAGCACTGAAGCCGCCAAAATGGCATTGGTAAATGCAATTGCATCATCGTCGGCTGCTCCTACCTACTTCTGTGCTCAGGAAGGTAGACTAGATGGTGGATTGGCAGCCAATACTCCGATTGATCTGGGTATCCTGGCAGCTAGGAACAGATATCCTGAGGCCCTCTTAAACGTAATACATCTAGGAACCGGAGCTGAACTTGTGCCACAAGGCGTGCCGCGGCATGGCGAAGGCATGATTGGATGGGCTCCGATGATAATTGACACACTGTTTGACGCACAAGCCTCTGCGTCTATGGTTAGGGCGCAAATGACGATTGACAATGATGGACGAATCACTGTGGTACACCTTAACCCTGTGCTGCTGCATTCTGAAATGGATATGAATGATTGTTCCGCTGCTGCTTACGACGGTCGCATCGCTGCCGCAGAGGCCTATACCAGAGTCGGAGCGCCTGGAGAGGACGCCTTGGCGAGAGCTCTGGAAATGCGGGTGGCGGCCGACGAAAGATTCCGCCAAAGGACGGCACCGGCGAACGCCGCAACTGGACCGTAGAAACTGCGTGCTTGTGTAAGACAAAAGGCCTTCTTTGTATGTTTATTATCCAAACATCGTAAACACTTATACTAATTCATCCTCTGGCAGAAAATGCAGCAAATAAAGTGCCGTCATCCAGGTAATCGAGTTCTCCACCTATTGGTATACCTTGAGCCAGAGATGTGATTAGTAACGAAGATCTTTTAAAGAAATTTCTAATGTAGTGATTCGTTGTTTGTCCTTCTACATTGGCGCTCAGTGCGATTATAATTTCCGTAATGCTATTTTCCTTACAGCGCTTTTGTAATTTATCCAGCATCAACAATTCCGGCCCTTGCCCGTCAATGGATGATAGCAATCCTTTCAATACATGGTACCTGCCGGAAAAACAGGAGGTTCTTTCGATGGCCCACAAGTCCGCTACACTCTCTACGACACAAATAACGTCGCCTCGGCGCTTGCTGTCGGAGCAGATCGAGCACATATCGGTAAACGTGTCTATGTTTGAGCAAATCGGGCAGACTTTTACATTTTTTAGGACATTATCCATGCTTGTCAGCATGGGGAAGAGAATTTGCTCGCGGTTTTTTATCAGATGAATGACGATCCTGCGGGCAGAGCGTGGGCCCAGGCCCGGTAGCCGCGAGATTTTCTGAATCAACGTTTCTATATCTGGACCCATGAGCATGCCTACCTGAAAAAACTCTCAAAAGCGTTGACGATGACTGTACTTTTGTCAAGTGCCAACGTTTCTCCCATGCCGATCATGGCAATAATTTCCTGAATTCTCCGGACTTCATGCTCTGGAAACTTGATTCTACGTGAAAGCACGGGTTCAAGGGCGATTTTCTCTTCGTTGGACGTATTGTTTGCAACCCCGGTCAATAGGTCGATATATATCTTCAAAATTCTTAAGATGCTCGCTTTGATAATATCAAAATTATCACATAGATTGCTGGCCAGGATCCACTTCAGCGTCTTTTGATAGGTAGCTCCTCCGTGGGAAAATCCACTCAGAATATTGTTGTAGACCTCGGCGCCGTTATTTTCGCTTAGCCGTAGGGCATAGCTTATGGACCCTCCGGATAGCTGCGCTAGCCTACCTGCTTCCTTCACATTGCGCTCTTCAAGAATTCGCCTGACGAGCTCTGTGTCAAGTGAACGAAAATATACCTGCGCAGCTCTGGAAAGCAGCGTCTTCGGAATCGCTCCCAGGTTATTGCATACCATTATAATAGCGGTATCGTTCGGAGGCTCTTCCAACATCTTTAGCAGGGAGTTATGAATATTTCTATTTAAATTCGAGACATTTTCCAACACCACGACCCTGCGCTTTGATACAACAGGAGTCATCCTTACCCGTAGGAGTAATTTCCTGACGTCATCTATTGAAATCGATCCTTCGGTCTGCTCCAGCACGAAAAGATCAGGATGAATACGTCTGTCTACCAACCCATGGACAGTATGCTGCGGGTCGATATCTAGCGTTCCCTTTGATAAATGCACGTCGTTGGTTATTAGCAGGCGTTTGGCGAATTTAAACGCAATACTTGTCTTCCCAACGCCTGCAGGACCATGAAAAATCCAGGTGGGAAATACATTTCCTCCTGTTAGAACTCGAGCCAGCAACGCCTCGTTCTTCTCATGCCCAAAAATCCGATATGTCATTCTTCATATTTTTCTATAGTGCAATGATCCTTCAAATGATAATATCTATACTCGTCGACGGCAATAGTTTTTGGCAGCAAGAAGAGCCGCCAGGAATATCTAGCGTCGCGAAAGTGCTGAGATGTTGATGGTATGAAAGGTGTTAGAGTCGGTTGATGTGTAGGACAGCTCTTGTAACAGGCGGAACTAGAGGGATCGGAGCGGGTATAGCCCGAACACTCAAGAGTGTAGGATATCGTGTCGCTGTCAGCTACCAGAATGGTGTCGAGACTGCAGAGAAGTTTCAAAAGGCAACAGAAATACCAGTCTTTTCATGGGATGTATCAGACTACGGGTCTTGTGAGAAAGGCGTTGAGGAAGTGCACACAGTCCTTGGCGGAGATATAGACATTCTAATCAATAATGCTGGCGTGACGAAAGACTGCATGTTTCACAAAATGACTGCCGAGGCTTGGCATGTGGTCATCTCGACCAATCTGAATTCTATATTCAATATGTGCAAAATGGTTGTTCCGGCCATGAGAAGGAAAAAATACGGTCGGATCGTAAACATAAGTTCCGTAAATGGTCTCAGGGGGCAGGTGGGGCAGACAAATTACTCGGCGGCTAAAGCTGGAATTCTGGGATTCACTAAGGCCCTTGCTTTGGAGTCTGCGTCCAAAGGAATCACTGTTAACGCTGTCGCCCCTGGATATATATCGACAGACATGACAGACGCAATTCCAAGTGATATAAGGGAAAGCATCAGGGCTGGCATTCCGTCAGGACGATTTGGGACGGTAGATGAGGTGGCTGCTGCAGTTTTATATCTCATCGGCGATGGTGCAGCTTTCCTGACGGGGACAGTACTGAGTGTAAATGGGGGGCAGTACATGTGATAGATCTTCGAATAGGTTTCGACCTGCAGAGGATGAAGAGTTTAAGTGGAATTCAGTGGATTCGGTGTGTCAGGAAAGCATAGAGAGGTGAGGTAAAATGGAAAAAGGTCGCACGTTTGAAACTGTCGTTGGAGTTTTTGTTCTGATCGTTGCTGCGTTTTTCTTTAATTATGTGTATCGGAAATCTGGATGGCAGAAGACTGACGGATATGTGTTGTCTGCTAAGTTCGATCGAGCTGACGGCTTGGCGGAAGGCAGCGACGTAAAAATTAGTGGCATAAGGATTGGGAAAATCCTAAGCTTGAAAGTGGATCCTGAAACGTTCTTTGCGATAGTAACTTTCTGTGTTCCAAGATCTTTGAATCTACCTAAAGATACCAGCGCAAACGTAGCCAGTGACGGGCTTTTTGGAGGTAAATATTTATCTCTTGTGCCAGGCGGGGATGAGGAGGTTCTTAAGGAAGGCGATGAAATTGAAAGCACATCTGGACCTGTAAACCTCGAGTCGTTGATAGGAAAGTTCTTATTCTCTCAAAAAGGGGAGGCTTCTGGCAAAGATCATTCCGTGGCGACGGAAGAACAGGAGTGATTGGAGAAGTCGGCGGCGTTAGGTTTTTCGGGGTGATGCATCCAAGCGACGGCGCTCTAATTGTTCCGTATTTATTTTACGATTTCGAATTCTTCAATTGATCTTATCTATCAGAGTTTCATTGTTTTCTCTCTTCCTTAAATAACCCTTCTCGGGGTTTATAAACAACCGCTAGTTCACGATACCTGCTCCTCTCGCCCACAGAAGATACACGTCGGCTTTTGTGAAGTCGCTCACGCTGCCAACATTGCCATATAAGCAGCTAGATTTGCATTGCATAGCATTTGAACCTCCAGAAAATAGGCGTTTAACGAATTGGCTTGAGAATTGGTAACTGCAGCTAACAGTTAATACAAAACACTTTCCTGATGAAATATTCAGTACATAAGCCCAGCAATTGTCGTATGCGAAATGCCAATGAACGTTGCCGCCGGATGGAAGGAAGTATTTAGTATTACTTCCATAAGTTGGAGAAGAATGATTCTGCGCAGCGCTGTCATTTTCATAATTCGGCCAGTGGATATCAGTTCCTCCATAGGGCGGGGTGCGACACATTTCTATGAGTGAGTCGTAAGTTTCAAAGTGGTATCGAATAACAGCATATCCTATAAAAGATGGGCGATATTTTTCGATAACCGTGTCTATCTTTTCTATCAGTTCGGAGCCATTTGCGTAGCTATGGCTTATGGTGAGGAAACTTGCTTCAGCACAAATAACATTGAGTGCCGATTGGGTGATATTGATTTTTATCAGCTCTAGAGCGAAAAAGATAAGGGAGCAAATGATGGGGAGTGTGAGCACGACCTCTAGAGCTATAACTCCGCTGACTGGACTCAGAGCTCGGGCGAGGAATTTCGCGAAACAGTAGAATTTAGAAAAACTTCTCAAACTACTTTCTGAATTTGCTTGATTTTAGTTTAAATTTCTATGTTGAATTTTGCAAGCTATTCCAGCAACTAAGATTATCAAAAATCTATGAGGATCTCCTGCAAAGGCGCGCTACCAGTTCGTCTATGTGTTAGGGGAGGGGGACTATCATGCAGTCTTCTTCACGGTAACTCTTCTTAAATACTCTGTGTTTCTAAAATGCTCGCGCAGTCGTCGTTTGTAAATCAGAAGAATGCTATTCTGTTTGCTTTCCATTCAATGGGTACGTGGAATATTTGCCTATTTGCTCGATATTTTCAATAAATTAATTGCAAAATTGCCACTTTTCCTCATTCAACGAATCAAATCCTTATTCGCATAGTTTAAGGCGCGTAGGCATTTATTCTTTTTCCTTGACTTTTGTGGGCAGAAGCTGTAGAAGCGCCTCAAGAAAGGGGGCCTTCCGTGAAAGTAGTAAATTCTTTAAAGACTATTAGGTCTAGACATAAGAACTGTCGTCTTGTGAAGCGTAGGGGCAGGGTTTATGTGATAAACAAGACAAACCCGCGTTATAAGGCGAGGCAAGGATAGGATAGCGTGTATGGATTATTGGATGAGTGTTTCAACAAGAGCAAGCAGAGTAAGACAAAAGAGGGTGTTTGATGGCAAACGAGCAGAGTATAGGGGAAGAAGCAAGTTTCAGTGAACTTTTTGAAAGAGCATGCAAAAGGACAGCTTGGGTAGGAAGGGTTGTAAAGGGGACGGTTGTCTCTGTCGACGATAACTTTGTGACCATAGATGTTGGTTTAAAATCAGAGGGGCGTATAGCCATCAGCGAGTTTGGTCACGGAGGCGGACAAATCGAGATTAAAGTGGGCGACCTAGTCGACGTCTATGTGGATAACTATGAAAACAAAGGTGGGGAGATCGTTCTTAGCCGGGAAAAGGCTCTTCGTGAAGCTGCCTGGGATGACTTTGAAAAAGCATTCAAAAATGGGACCAGCGTGACAGGATCCATGTACGGCCGAGTAAAAGGCGGATTCATGGTAGATCTGAATGGCGCCTCAGCCTTCCTACCTGGAAGCCAGGTGGATGTGCGTCCCGTGAAGGATGTAACTCCTCTGATGGGAATTGAGCAGCCGTTTATAATTCTGAAGATGGACAAAGCACGCGAGAATATCGTCGTTTCTCGACGAAGCGTTCTTGAGGGAGCGAATAGTGAAGAGAAGTTGCAATTAATTGAGAATCTTGAAGAGGGGCAGGTATTGGATGGCGTAGTAAAAAACATTACAAACTATGGAGCCTTTGTCGATATCGGTGGCGTAGACGGTTTATTGCACAGCTCGGATATCTCATGGAAAAGAGTAAATCATCCATCGGATGTGTTGGCGCAGGGAGATCAGATTAAAGTAAAGGTGATAAAGTTTAATCGGGACTCTAAAAGAATTTCTCTTGGTATGAAGCAGTTAACGGAGGATCCATGGGGAGGAGTAGAAGAGGAGTTCAAGGTTGGCTCCGTCGTTCATGGAAAGATCACAAGTGTAACTGATTATGGAATTTTCGTAGAGGTAAAGGAAGGGGTTGAGGGACTTGTCTATGTCTCGGAAATAAGCTGGAAGAAAAACGTGCTGCCAAGCTCATTTGCCCATGCCGGCGAGGAGATTGATGTTGTGGTTTTGGATGTCGACATAGTCAAACGGCGTATGGGGCTTGGGGTCAAGCAGTTACAGGCCAATCCATGGGAAAATATAGTAAAAAGTTTTCCTGTTGGATATGTGTTTGAAAGCATTATTACTTCCATTGCTGATTTTGGTCTATTCGTGCGAGTCAACGATGATGTTGATGGAATGGTACACATTAACGACATAACCTGGGAGAAAAACCGGGACGAAGCATTCCACAAATATAAGAGAGGAGACACAGTAACCGTTAAAGTCATAGAAGTGGATCCTGTAAAAGAAAGAATAGCTCTCGGTATTAAGCAGCTTACTGAACCAGCATCTGGTGGTACCGTGTCAGAACACAGGAGGGGAACAGTGATAACCTGTGTAGTGGCGGCAATATCAGATGATGGCGTAGAAGTGAAAACTGCCAACGGGGAGGCGGGGTTTATCAAGAAAGCCGATCTTTCCAAGGATAGGCAGGATAGAAGACCCGATCGCTTTGCTGTCGGGGAAAAAGTGGATGCTCAGGTGCTGTCCTATGACAGCGCTAATCGGCTACTTCTTCTCTCCATCCGTGCGGCAGAGATAGAAGGTGAAAAACGCACTATGGAGGCATATGGCTCATCAGATAATGGAGCAAGTTTGGGGAATATCCTTGGAATGGTGATCGGTCGAAAAGATAAAGAGTAGTCGAGACAAATGACTGGTGGCTGATATAAGGAGAGAGAAATGGAAAAGCTTCGAGTAGGAGTGTTTTTTGGGGGGAAGTCTACCGAGCACGAAGTATCGATAAAGTCTGCGACCAGCGTTGTTTGCAATCTGGATTACAGCAAATATGATGTTCTTCTGGTTGGTGTAAGTCGGGAGGGGCATTTTTTTTTCGGAGAACGCGCGATACAGTGGAAGCTGCCGAGCGCGTGTGGCTTACTCGATGAGCTACGGAGGAAAGGAATAAAAACCGTCCCTAGCGATGCTGATTGGGTTCCTGAAGTAATGAATGAAGGAATTGCAAGTGTAATTGACGTAGCTTTTCCAGTTTTTCATGGAGAATTCGGCGAAGATGGCGCAATACAGGGGTTATTCGAGTATTTTGGCGTACCGTTTGTCGGGGCGAGTGTGCTTGGATCCTCTATCGGTATTGATAAAGATGTCACAAAACGGCTGCTCAGAGACGCATGTATAACGACAGCAAAGCATATGGCATTTTACCGACATGAGAATCTGGATATAGAGTATGAGAAAATTTCAATGCATCTTGGAGAGACGCTATTCGTGAAGCCGGCAAGTCGTGGGTCGTCCATAGGAGTACGCAAAGTGCACACGAAGGAGGCATTCGACGATGCTGTGATAAACGCATTCCAGTATGACAATAAAATAGTCGTGGAAGAATTCGTGAAGGGTAGAGAAGTGGAATGCTCAGTGCTTGGCAATGAGTATGCGGAGGTGTCTCTTCCGGGTGAAATTGTTGTAAATCATGAATTCTACTCCTATGCAGCAAAATATTTAGATGAAAACGCAGCGAATTTAAAAATCCCTGCGGATTTGCCGCAAAATGTAATGGACAACATCCGCAGGATAGCTACACAAGCTTATAAGGTACTGTGCTGTGAAGGCATGGCAAGGGTAGATTTTTTTGTCAGGGATGATGGAGAAGTGTGTTTGAATGAAATAAACACGATTCCTGGCTTTACCAGAGAAGTGAGCTTGTATCCGAAGTTATGGGAAGCGACTGGCCTACCATATAAGGATCTTCTAGATAGGTTGATTGAACTTGCTCTCTTCCGCCACAAGAGAGAAAATCGTCTGTCGCATCAGTACCTAGGGACCGTGCCGTCGCAGGAGGCCGTCGCCTAAATTGGCTCATGACGTGAGCAGGAACAGAGTGTAACAAGAGCCGAATGGTAGAAAAAAAGGTTAGAGCATTCCCATTTTCTTTTGTATTTTTTTTACTTGCCTCTTCAATTGGTTTTTAAGAAATGTTTTTATTAGGTATGCCTGAATGCCTAAATACCAAAAGTAACTCGTTTTTGACATTATAAGTCTATTGAAATATGCCATGTTTATGATTCGCAGCGCGTGAAGAACGACTGACAACTCGATGACCTTTTCCGATCTAATTCCATTAATCAACCACGCGAATATCGTAGATGTTGCAGCATATTTTACATCGTCTGAAATTGATAAGCGAATGACTTTTTTGATCGTCTTTTCTGCACGTTCTGCGAATTCCTTTGAAATAGGCTTCATGCTTTCAGAATTTGCATTTTTCCTCCAATAATACAGGGTTGCATAAACGTTAATGCTTCCCCTGATGAGGGGATAAACACATAAAATAAAATATGAATCGTCACATCCAGAAAGATCTGGATCGAATTTTTTCCCTTTAAATGACGCGCTTCTGAACAATTTATTCCAAACTAGCCCAAAAAATAAAAGTTCTTCTGCCTGCAGTATTTCTTTCGTTTCGTATTGGCTAATTTTTGGAAATTCGACATTCGTATTTTCCTCGGGACGGCAAAAATTACATGCGGCGACATCAAAATCACCTCTCATGATCTCTGTATGTAGAATTTGCAGCATATCTGGATGCATATAATCATCTGAGTCTAAGAATGCAAAGTATTTTCCTCTAGCAGCAGCTAATCCGGTGTTTCTTGCTGCAGCAATTCCAGCGTTTTGGCAATGCTTAATCACTTTAATCCGCCTATCCTTTTGCGCGTACTCCTGGAGAACACGCCACACGCATTGATCAGTGGAGCCGTCATCTACGCAGATTATCTCTATATCTTTGAGTGTTTGATTTATCAAAGAATCAAGGCATTCCTTCAAAAAACGTTCTGGAGTATTATAGACAGGAATAATAACTGAAACATCAGGCTCTGCCATCGTTACTCCGCAGACAGCCAGCGCCAAAAGAATGTGAACTCTCCATATTTTTTGCCTCTTCAGACGACTAAAATCTGCGAGAACTCTGGCAAATACGATCACGTACATTCCTGTAAGTTATTAGGATTAGGTGTGCAAACGGTGTTATATACAGGCAGAGAGATTCTTCGCTTTCTGTACTCTTCGTACAGCCTCCGGAATATTTCATAGTGCACTACCTGCCCACGGACGTCTGAAGAAGCTGTTATTTTCCAAAACAGCTGCGGTCCTTCCAGATCGAATGGCTGTAGACCAATTATTTCCACGTCTCCACGAATTATATCCTTATGGGCATCGTCATTTTTCACCTTTTCAACAACATCTCGAAGCATCTGAGAAAACTCTTCTACGCTATCCAAAGGACTTATCCGTAGATTTCCATAGAACGCTAAGTAATCCTGAGAATAGTTAACTATCGTACCTACTATACTGTATGGAATTGTGGAAAGGGATCCGTCTACACATCTCAGATATATCGCTCGTACAGACAGCCTTTCGATCGTTCCAATGCAATCATTGATTTTTACCTTGGCTCCAACGCGCAGCTCCTTTTCGATCAGATGCGTTATCCCATGTAAAAACGAGCGAATAATATCCTGCGCTGCTAAGCTTATTGCCGCACTGAACACCGTAAACGCTGCTAGTATTGGTGCAATGTTTATTTCGAGGTTCGCAAGAATTAGCAGAGATGAAGTGGAAAACAAAATCACATGTAGTATGGTGGAAATGGTCGGCAAAAATGTCTCTAGCTCGATTCTATAGTCTTTCTCATCAATCCTGGTATTTTCTAATATGGTATCTATGAACTCGTGGTATCCCCTGTAGGTTAGGATCGTCAAGATAATAATGCTGGCAGATGTGACCGCCTTTGTATGGAAGATATGTTCTTTCAAATTGATTCCAACGCATTGCAGCATCACGCAGAAGCAGAACAAATAAAAAATCAACAAAATGACATCGCATATCCAGGTTAAATTTTTCCTACGCTTGTCCGCGGGGAACTTGGAATGCCTTCCTTGCTTTACAATGTTTATTTGTCTGATAAATCTGTTTGCGACGGCGCAGGCAATACCCTGCATAAAAAACAAGAACCCCAAAGTGTAGTAAATATTGCATAAGCATTCGAGGAAAAACATCTGCGGAGTTGAGTCGGTCAGGCATATCGTTGCCCCCATTCCAACCAGACCCAGAAATGCAATTTTTTCGTTTATATAGGAGGATAGCCGGCAGGAAAAAGGAATCTCTTTGGTGGTTATAATTGCTAAAATTTTGCTGATAGCTTCATGAGCGCAAAGGATTTCACAAAAGTAGTAGATGGTGACAATGCCGCATAAAAGATGTTTCCATTCCTGCTTGGGTGGTATGCATAAAATCATAAGGAGCGACACGATTATTATGCGGATCAGCCCAGTGTTCAATGACTTAAATGAGAGAGAATTATCTGATTTTTGCTGATCCGGAGCGACCGGAATGCTGGCAACATAGCTTGTCATAAGTAACAGTGTAAAAATCATTGTTAACCTAAGATGCGGCCTACTGATGCTGCAACTGGCTCCGTGCCAGTATTCCAGGCATATATCTACGCATCTAATGCAAACCACAATGAGAAGAATGGAAAAGATTACTCCGGCGGCCAGCACGATGGTTTGGTCTATTTTCTTATAGGCCTTCCCACTGGAACTGAGCTTATTCAGCTCGATTTTTACAAATTTTCTCGCAAGTAGAAATGATAGGCAGATAGCAAACCCAAGGCTCAAATGGGTTAGAAAGAAACACTGAGAATTCCAAGATTGATTGTTGCAGAAAAAATTTAATAAAAAATCCATAATGCCTCCTTACAATAATTCCACGGCAATTTTACCACTAAATGGGAGTGAGGAGTATTCTTTTACGTAGCTTTTGTGAGAATTTCTCTTCAAACTTGCGGGATCTCTGTTTTCCGATAACCTGCTGTAATTGCGGAGAGATAGTAGATTCGGAAGGGCTGTGCGCGGAGTGTTGGAAGAAGATCAGATGGATAAGTAAACCTTACTGCAGAATTTGCGGGGAACCATTTGAATTGGATATTTCTTCCGTGTGTTTGCGTTGCTTAAAACAGCCACCGCATTTTGATCATGCTGTCTCGGTGTTTGAATATGATGATTTTTCAAGGAGTATAATACTGAAATTTAAGCATGGAGATGCCACATACATGCGGCGGTCCTTGTCCATGTGGATGTATCGAGCAGCAAAGGATATCGTTAGCGATCTGATCGTCTCAACGCCGATACATTTTTTTAAGAGGCTAAAGCGGAAATATAACCAGACAGAACTACTGGCGCAGGAACTTGGGAGACTTTTTGCAATTCACTATGAGCCGCGTGTTCTAACGAAGGAAAAACCAACTATTCCTCAGGAAGGATTGACGCGTTACTCCCGTCTGACAAATGTCAAAGGATCCTTTGGAGTAGACTCACGATACGCACCTCTACTGTCTGGGAAAGTCGTTATGCTAGTAGATGATGTCATGACGACTGGAGCCACCGCTGATGAATGCGCAAAAATACTGAAAAAACACGGAGCAGAAAAAGTCATCATTCTAACTGCAGCCAGGGTTAGTTTTGCTAAAATCCTCTGATAGCCACTCTGTTTTCTTATGCAGGCATTTACGCGAAGGCTAGATTCCATTTTTTGTACTAAAAATCCGACTTATTTCAAGACAGGGTGAAAATCTCGTGTGAATTCTCAGTCACACCAATTGTGTGTTCGAATTGTGCCGACAGTGAATGATCGCAGGTGACGGCGGTCCAGCCGTCGCTCAGCAGTCTCGTTTTATACCCACCAGCGTTTATCATTGGCTCAATTGTGAACACGTATCCCGGTTTTAGCAGCAATCCAGTCCGAGGTCTACCGAAGTGAAAAACGGCTGGCTCGTCGTGAAAAACCTTGCCGATGCCGTGTCCGCAATAGTCCCTAACTACGGAAAACTGCTTCGATTCCACATAGGCTTGTATCGCGTATCCAATGTCGCCAAGATATACCCCTGGTTTTACCAAATCGATGGCCAGTGCGAGAGACTCGTCAGCGACTTTTACCAGCTCCAAGGCTTTTTTTGACGCTTCGCCGACTACATACATGCGGCTAGTATCTCCGTACCATCCATTCAGGATCACTGTAATGTCTATATTTAAAATATCCCCGTTTTGCAATTTGATATCCGAGGGAATTCCATGACAGACAACATGGTTTACCGAGATGCAAGTAGCTTTCGGATATCCATTGTATCCGAGCGGGGCAGGGACAGCGTTATATCGTAGAATCTCCTCGTGACAGAGGCGATCCAGCTCCGCAGTTGTGGTGCCATTTTGCACAAACGGAGCGATATAATCTAAAATATGGGAGGCTAGTTTTCCAGCTTTTCGCAGTTCGACGAAATCCTCCAGAGAATAAATTCTGCACTTTTGAGACATATGGCCTCTCCTCTACCAATGAGCATTCGAAGCACAAAATAATATCCTGCGCTGGATAATTGTTTCACAAAAATGTTATACATGTCTACAGCTGGCGGGCGTGGTGGAATTGGTAGACACGCCAGATTTAGGTTCTGGTGGTTTACTCCGTGGGGGTTCAAGTCCCTCCGCCCGTACCAATGCTTATGGAGAGTGATTGATGAAGATTTTAGATGAAAGCATAGCAGGCCTGAAGAGACGCTATAAAATTCTAGTTACTACGGATGATATCGAAACGGTAGCCGCTGCGAAGCTTGCGGAAACAGCGAAGAAAGCTCGCTTGGATGGGTTTCGTTCTGGAAAGGCACCGCTAGATGTCGTCAAGCGCATGTATGGCGATGGTATTAGCGTCGAGGCTAAGCAGCAGGCATTATCTGATGCAGTCAAGAGTATTCTGAAGGATCAACGAGTCGCTTCTTCACATAAAACAGAGTTTGTTGAGGAAAATACGGATGGTATTATAATTAATCTAGATTTTGAGGTCATTCCTTCGTTTGAGTTGCTGGATATATCCGGTTGGGAGTTTGAAAAGTACGTAGTGGAGATCCAAGACGACGAAATTGACAAAACCATAGAGGAGCTTAGGAAAGAGCATCAAAAATGGAGTGAAAGCGAAAAGAGGGTGGAAGAAGGACAAAAAGTAGTTGTGGATCTTGAGTCCTGTGCATTTCAAAAGAAAATCAAGGGCAAAGAAATTAAGGATTTTGAAATAATCATAGGTAGTACTTCTCTAGTGGATAATTTCTGGAAAAATCTGATAGGAGCAGCTCCCGGAGACGTTCGCGAGTTCCAGGTTCATTATCCGACGGATTTTATTGTTAAAGAATTGGCCGGGAAAAACACTTCCTACAAGGCGACTATTAAGAAAATTTTTGATCGAGCTAAGTATGAGTTGAATGATGAGTTTGCTAAGGCGCTTGGTTTTGACGACATGGGGAAAGTGCGCGAGCGGGCGCTGATCATTGTGACAGAGAAGTACGAGCGCATAAGCAAGGATGTGCTCCATAGGAATCTTCTCGAAAAGATGTCAACAGTCTACGATTTTGATGTCCCTTTCTGCATGGTAGAACCGGAAAACAGGGTTGTTTGTCGGCAAATCTCTGAGGAAGCGGCGAGGTTGGGCAAACAATTCACACCAGACATTGAGGAGGAGTGTCTAAAGCTTGCCAAAGAGCACGTTAGACTTGGCTTTGTCGTAGCTGAGGAAGCGAATCGCAGGAAGATATCAGTTTCAAATGATGAAATTACCCGGGCGATAAACGTCGTAGCTTCCATGTATCCTGGGCAGGAGAAGGCAATCTGGGACATTTACTCGCAGGGTGGGAACCTGCAGGTCATTATAGGGCCAATTTTAGAGAAGAAGGTCGTTGAGGCGTTACTTAGTGAGACAAAGGTGATAGAAAAAAAGTGCTCTGTGGCGGAGCTTGTCGCCATAGATGAGGAACAATTCGATTTCTTTAAGGACGCACCAGGGATAGTAGCTGCGGAGTCAAATAATCAGATGGCTCTGCATGACGGCCAGAACAGCGGGGATAGTATTAGATAGAACACAATAACAGGAGATGAGGACAAATGAGTAAAAGTATGTTGATTCCAATGGTTGTGGAGCAGACAGGGCGTGGCGAACGCTCCTACGACATCTATTCTCGTCTACTCAAGGAACGTATAATTTTTCTCTGTGGAGAAGTAAACGATGCGTCAGCAAATCTTATCTGCGCACAGTTGCTGTTTCTGGAGTCTGAAGATCCAAAAAAGGACGTATACCTTTATATAAATTCCCCTGGTGGGGTTGTGACCTCTGGTCTGTCCATATACGACACCATGCAATATATAACGCCGAACGTAATTACTCTATGCCTGGGGCAGGCAGCATCGATGGGATCTCTTTTGCTAATGGCTGGCGCTAAGGGTAATCGCTATTCTTTGCCAAATTCTCGCATCATGATCCATCAACCGTCTGGAGGCTTTCAGGGGCAGGCAGCAGATATAGAGATCCATGCAAAGGAGGTTATCAATCTACGTCGCCGGCTGGACGGGATTTATTCGAAGCATACAGGAATGTCTCTGGAGGACATAGAAAAGGCGATGGATCGTGACAATTTCATGTCGCCGGATCAAGCGAAGGAATTTGGCCTCATCGATGAAATAATACATAAGAGGGCGAAAATCGCATAGGAAAATGACTATTTGCTGCCTATTTACCATCCTTCGCAATGTGAGACTATATATCTAATCTCCGTCCTGAACCTTCTCAAAAAATTTGCGATATTCCTTACAATTAAGATTGTTCCTTTCTTCTTCTCTCTCCACAAGGAATGATTTTATACTTTTCTCGCACTTAAGAGACTTTACTCTCGGCCGGCCGACTCCGGCAGTCTTTTGTCCGGCCTCTGCGCGCTTCCTAGCGAGTAGAACCTCCCTAAGATATATTACTTCCGACATGCTTGTGTTCCTTTTGCTGCCCCATATGGTATGATGCTTTGGTAAAATTACGTTTAACGCTCGAAGCAAAATGAAAAAAACTTGCGGTTACTTCATGGAGCTAGCCATTGAGGAAGCTAAAAATGCTGGATTACGAGGATCTGTGCCAGTAGGAGCAGTGATAGTATATCACAATGATGTACAGTCGGCGGCTGGAAACGAAACGATTCGCAGCTGCGATCCAACGGCGCATGCGGAAATTCTAGCCATCCAAAGGGCATGCGCATCTCTCGGTTCCTGTATACTCGAAGAGTGTGACATGTTTGTTACGCTGGAGCCCTGCGCTATGTGTGCGCAGGCTATTTCCCTGTCAGGAATCCGCAGATTGTACTTCGGCGCTTACGATATAAAGTGTGGAGCTATCGAGCATGGTCCGCGCGTTTTCAAGTTCTCGCAGCGTAGGGTAGATGTCGTTGGAGGAATCCGCGAGACAGAATGCGGAGATCTGCTTAGAATTTTTTTCAGAGAAATACGACAACAGAAGCAAGCGACAGTTTAAATCTTAGAGGTATTTGCAATACCTTGATTGCCATCATAACGGTTAAGATATTAGGCCTGATAACAAGCCCTGGAATCTCTTGAGGAAAATTTTCCTTTAAGATAGATTCGCCGAGGATGCGGTCGTAGCTCAGTTGGATAGAGCACAGGATTCCTAATCCTGGGGTCGTAGGTTCAAATCCCACCGATCGCACCATGCGGAAAGAGTAGCCAGGATGAGCCAGAAGAGATTGTTATGAGTCGTTCCATAATGTCTTACATATTGCTTTCCGGCAACAGAGGTGACGAAGCTCGTTGATTTATCCTTGCTTTTCCCCAAAAACCCATTAGGCTTGCGCCGCAGGGGTTAATTGGGAGGTCTTGTTTGCAAGGGGATAGTTTTACGGAAGGAAAATATAGAGTCAATAAAGCCATTATAGTTCCGCAGGTGCGGCTGATAGATCAAGATGGTAAAGCAGTTGGGATCATTAGTACAAAGGAGGCAATGATAAAAGCGAGGGAGGTAGGTTTAGACTTGGTGGAAATCTCAGCCCAGTCGGTTCCTCCAGTGTGCAAAATTGTAGATTATGGAAAACTAAAATACGAGCAGCAAAAGAAAAAGTCTGAAGCCAAGAGGAAACAGAAGATCGTAGAGACGAAGGAAGTGAAGCTAACTCCGTCGATAGGGGATCATGATTATCAGGTAAAACTCTCCAGCATCAGAAGATTTATTGGTGATGGCAATAGAATAAAAGTTACTTTGCGCTTTCGTGGTCGAGAGATTTCTCATAAAGAAATAGGGGAAAAGCTCCTTGATCGCCTCACGGAGGATATGAAGGAAATAGCGAAGCGTGATGGAGCTCAACAACTAGAGGGAAGACAGATGGTTATGATCCTCGTTCCCCATGTTTCAAAATAATGGAAAAGATTTTCATACACGTTGTTGGAGATTTTGAGATCGGAGCTGCCTTTGAGGCGGTTGATCTACTGTTCGAAAGAGGGTATAACGTTGTCTCTTGTGCGCAGGGGATAGGCAATTTATGGTTTGTTGAAGTATTACATCAGCAGGCGATTTCGGAATCAGAAATTCGCGCTGTTTTGTGTAAATACGTGTGCAATAGGGTGGAAATTAGAGAGCAAGAACAGGTAAATTGGTTACAGAAGAGCTTTGAGAATTTTAGACCTTTTATTGTCGGTGATTTCTATATGTTCGGCCCGCATATGCGTGGCAGTTTACCACCATCTAATAAAATTGCGATTGAAATCGCCGCTTCGACGGCATTTGGAACAGGAGAGCACCCGACAACCGGCTGTTGCCTACTTGCCTGTCAGACATTTTTCAATAAAAAAGTACATCGCCGTGCATTAGATATTGGATGTGGATCCGGTATCCTGAGCGTCGCGCTTGCAAAGCTAGGGGCGATTCGTGTAGAAGCCTGCGACAACGATATGGAAGCAGTGCGTGTCGCCCGGGAAAACATGTTGATAAATAAGGTCTCTCAAAAAGTTTCTGTATTTTTCAATCAAGCCCATGAATTTCGTTATCGAAAGCATGATTTTATTGTAGCAAATATTTTAGCAGATCCTCTGATAGTCATTGGAGAAGCTATTGTTTCCTGTCTTTCTGAGAATGGGATTCTTATTGTATCTGGCTTTACATCGGATGATCACAGCGTTTTTAATCGATATATTACCCTCGGGATGAGCGTAAAATTCAAGTATGAGCGCAGCGGATGGACAACATTGGTTTTCCAGCGAACGAAGTATGCTTCCACAGTAACTGCGCCTGTGAAACTAAAAATCCGTGAAGCAGCTTTGTTATCTTGTTGACTTATGAATATGAATGCGTATTTTAGGAAAAACGGGCCTGTAGTTCAGCGGTTAGAGCCCTCCGCTCATAACGGAGTAGTCGTAAGTTCAAATCTTACCGGGCCCATCGTTTTTTTATGGCGTTTACAGAATAGAGTTCTATGCCTTGATGGCTATTAACTGCCGCAGATGCCGACGCATCTTCCCCAAACCAGAAACATTTCTCTACTTTCGGTATTGGATCCGCCGGCAATAAAACTTTTTACAAATGAACTTGAAAATGGATAGTAGCAAACAACCGTTAACACGAATGCTGTTCCGTTAGCCACTGTTGTAGTGGGGGATTGGTAGCCGATCGAAGAACCTCCTGATTCCTTTCGCGATCCATCGCTATCAACATCTATAAAATGTTTTAAACCATCTACTTGTCCGTTCCCGTTTGGCCAATACACTTCACTTCCCCCATAGGGGGCTACCTCGTTCATTTTAGTTATATTTGGGTAGTGAGTGATGTACCACCTTATAGTCGCAGAACGAATAAATGGCGGCCTGTGTTTGTCGATGATTGTGTTGAAATTAGCCGTTGCTCTGGATGACATAAAGTCAAATGCTAATTCCATTGCGATAGCGTCAACGGACATCTGTACATCGTTTATTTTAATCATCTCCAATATAAAAAATATCAGAACGCAGAGTATGGGAAGCGTTATTGAGGTTTCCAGAACGGCATTGCCGACTTTTTGCCGCAGTTTTGCTACGATCCGTGATCGTTGATTTACTGATGCGATTGTTTTAAATCGTTCTATCATAAGGTTTATATTCAACATTTTTTTCCTAAGATCTATGCTTCAATAAAAAAACATCTATTGTCGATATTAGAAAAAAAAGGTTGATTTAATGTTCACCTCATCTTTATTATAAATTTTTTTCTCGAATATAATCTCTGTGATCATTTCATCTAAGATGCCATCTTATTCTCTGTAGATAGTTATAAAATCTTAGGTGCAATTTTCTTTTAATCTTCGTATTGCATCGTCAGTACGATCATTGTTCTGAAAGATATATGATCCAGAAACGCAGCTATCTGCTCCGCATTGCGCACAATCAGCGATAGTTTGATCACTGATGCCGCCATCCACACAAATTTCAACCGATGATGGAAGAATCCTTCGCAAGGCAGAAATTTTTTCTAGCTGATTCCACAAAAAATCCTGCCCAGAACTGCCGGGATTCACGGTCATAACAACAACCATGTCAAGGACTTCCGCGCAATACTCGATGGCATTCCAGTGGGTTGCTGGATTGAACGCAACTCCGACTTTTTTCCCGAGGGATTTTATAACGGTCATGGTACGATGCAGATGTAAGCAAGCTTCGATGTGAACTACGAGAACATCTGCACCCGCATCGGCGAAACTCTTCAGATGTTTATCGGGATCGATCGTCATTAGATGCACGTCAAAGCGAAGTCGCGACAACCCTCTATGCGCCGCGATTACAGAGGAGCCAAAAGTAATCGCATCTACGAAAACTCCATCCATTACATCCCAGTGCACAGCGTCCGCTCCCGCCCGTTCCACGGCAAATAGAGCTTGACCAAGGTTTGTTGGATCCGCAGACAGCATCGATGGGCAAACGAGCATTCCTATTCAGCCTTCGCAGAAGGCCTGATATTAAACATATTTACAAAATCTTGCCATTCACCGATGCTGAGATCGCTCTTTTCTCTGGTTATGTGCTCTCCATTCAGCATGCGCGTTATTAATTCTTTGCATTTTTTTGATAGTAAAACGGAATCCTTTCTATAGTCGATGAAGGCCTCGTAGGTAAGCGGCAACCACTTCTCCAAAATGTTCAGGATCACTTCCGCGTAACATCTTATTTCATACTGAGCATTAGAATCTGCACGAAGCGTTAGAAAGTGCATTAAGTTGTGCAGGTCTATCTTCCAGTACATCTCAGTATAAACACTAAGAGGAAGCACAGTCCGCGCTAACTCTCTGGTCAGGGATAAATCGTCGAGCATGTGGGAATATTTCTTATAGGCTTCTGTGGATAATCGCTCCAGAATCTCCAGAACCTTTCGTGAATGGTCCTCGGGTAGCCTTTTGTTAGATTTTCCTTGTTTGTTCGTTTCAGATTGCCATGCGATCTGCGAAATTTCCGGCAGATAAAATTCGTTACTGAGAACGGAATATCTGGCTGAGTATTCATTCATGCTTGCCGTACGATGGCGAACCCACTGGCGTGCGACGAATATTGGCATTTTTAGATGCATTTTGATCTCACACATTTCGAATGGTGTGGTATGGCGATGCCTCATAAGGTAATTGATCAATCCACGATCTTCCTGTACTTTTTTAGTTCCGGCTCCATAGGAAACGCGAGCTGCCTGGACTATCGATGCGTCCGTTCCCATATAATCTATCACGCGGATAAAACCATGATTTAAAATATGAAACGGCCTGTAGAGTATTTCTTCGAGTGCTGGAGATCCAACACGAACAGTTTGTGAAAGCGAACTTTCTCTCAGTCCGTCGATTTCAAATTCTGATAACTCAGCGGAAAATTTTTTCATACCCTATATCTTACTATCGCTTCATTATATAAAACATCCCTAATATATGAAAGTGCATTGGCGAACCGAAAGAATATGAAAATAATATCCTGGAATGTGAATTCCATAAGAGCGCGCGTTGAAAACTTCCTAGAGGTTGCGAAAAGAGAGAATCCGGATATTTTTTTGTTGCAGGAGACACGCGTTGAAGATCAGCAATTTCCGTCCGAGTATTTCGACGATCTTGGGTACAATGCAGCCGTCAAGGGGCAAAAGGGACGAAATGGTGTCGCGATTTTCTCAAAGTATCCGCTTGAGGATATAAGTGGAGATTT
This sequence comes from Holosporaceae bacterium, assembly GCA_031269995.1. Classification (GTDB taxonomy): domain Bacteria; phylum Pseudomonadota; class Alphaproteobacteria; order UBA3830; family UBA3830; genus JAIRMQ01. The sequence goes on along the minus strand of JAISYI010000022.1, from coordinate 226,894 downwards.
TAGCGAAGAAGCCCGTTATCTGGAGGCCTTTACCGGGGGAATATTCGTTGCTTCAATTTACGTCCCCAATGGGCAGGAGGTAAACGCTCCGCAGTATTTTTATAAACTGGATTTTCTGGAAAATTTGCAGCAAAAATTCACCAATTTAAAGGGCGAAATCTTCGTTGCTGGAGGCGATTATAACGTCGCTCCTTACCCGCAGGATATTTACATCGAGGGATACGACGGAATTACTGCAAGTCAGCGCGAGAGGGAAGCTGTGAAATGCTTCAGGGACATAGGGTATCAAGATCCTCTGGAAGATAATGGCTATACCTGGTGGAGCTATCGGCAGTGCGGGTTTAAAAAAAATAACGGGTTTAGAATCGATCAATTTTATCTGTCTCCAAGAGCCCAAAAGCTGTTTACTGGGGGATCAGTACTACGCTACGCAAGAGAACTGAACAGGCCGTCTGATCACGCTCCCATCGCGTGTGAACTGACGAAAATAACAGGATAGATAGCGGCAACGGCTGAGGTACTGCAATGAGTAGAATTTATATAGATGGAGGCGTTGGTTCATACCTGATAAATTTGGATAGAGCGAATGAACGGCTCACCGCTGTTTCTCCGCGGATTCTTACGCTGGGATTTCCATTTGAAAGAATCTCAGCGATCGACGGGATAGAATTATCCAGAGAAGAGATCGAGAGGGTTGCCGATACAAAAACCTACAGAGAAATCTTCAAGATGTCCCCGGAGACAGGCACCATCGGTTGTTCACTGAGCCACAAAAAAGCTTGGTGCAAATTTCTTGAATCTGATAATGAATTTGCTCTAGTTTTTGAGGACGACGTTCTATTTGATCCGAGTGAATTGCGTGAAATAATATTGGCTTTAATAGAAAGGAAAACGCTCTGGGATATAGTCAGTTTTGAGGTCAAACACCATGGATGTCCAGTATCTTTCGCTACGCTGAATTACGGAAAAGCCTCTGGAAAACGCTTGGTATTCTATCTTACTAACGTTACCCACGCAGGATGCTATTTGGTAAATCGTAAGGCAGTATGCGAAATGTTGAGGAAATTTTACCCCATAAAATTTCCTCTGGACCATTATTTCTCGGCAGCCTGGGAGTTTGGCATTAGGTTCGTAGGCATAGAGCCGCGGGTTGTTTCGCAGATGGCAGTAAAATCCCAGATAAAAGTTGAGCCCAATGAAAAAAATGCCAAAATTTCGTTCGCCAATATCGTACATAATGTACAACGAAGCATTATTCATTTTACGTATAATCTGCTCTGCTGGATTCGTTCGCAATTCGACAAATGGCTATAATACGAAATCTGCACCTTTGCCGCTCTATAATTGTCTATTTCTTGAGAAATAACTATTGTGGTTTTTTTATGAACTAATTACGCTTAACTCTGTAGTTTTTCATACTTGGAGTAGTTTATTGCTGAAATGGTTTCTTTCCATATATAGGATTGGAGTGATTTCTTTGTTAATGCAGGGCCAAAGTTTGCTTATCGCTGGGGAGGCTGATAATGCTCTTCCTGTAAGTGCGACCAGACTATCTGGCAACACAGGACACTGCGAAGAAGATGCGTTGCGTGAGAAAATAGTTCCAGAGAGCGACTGGAGTCCGAATTCTGCAGATTCTGCTCGTTCCTTTGAGGGATGGCTAAGATGGTGGCAGTATCTTTTCCTTAAGAAGCCAATTGTCATGCTGTGGAGATATGGAGGGTTGCGTCTCTGGATCTACCCTGGAAATGAAATTTGTAGAGCGTTGTTTGTAAGAGAAGTCTACAATCCTAATTTAGTTGTCGTGCTTCAATCTTTGCTTTCATCTGGCAGTGTTTTCATCGATGCTGGTGCACATATCGGCGATCTGGCGCTATTGGCCAGTAGAATCGTCGGAAAAAATGGTCATGTTTTCGCCATTGAGCCAAGCGTACGTGATTTCAGGAGACTGGTAGACAATGTAAATCTAAATGGACTTGGGAATGTAATTTCTACACATCGTTTAGCAGTTTCGGATCAGAACGGAAAGGCAAATTTACTGGTAGCTAGCGAGGAGAGGAGCTCCCTCAATACGCTGGGAGTGGGGATCAGTTCTAAGGGCGTAGAAAACATCGGAATAGAGACGGTGGACTCGATAACGCTTGATGATTTTGCGGAAAGAAAGAAAATAACGCACATTGATGTTCTTTTACTCAATATCGAAGGTAGCGAGATGAGGGCACTAAAGGGAGCTGAGAAAATCATCGAGAGGTTCCTGCCCATTATTGTGCTAGGAGTGAATAATAGTGCTCTGGAGAACAACGGAACGACCTGTTCCGCGCTGAGGGAATTGATTACGAAGATGGGATATGAAATGTACAAAATTGCTTACGAACCAACCTTCGCATTAAAAAAAATCTCGCTGGGAGATACAATTGTCGGAATATGTGTTTGTATGCCTAACGGAGTCAATCCCCCGTCACTGCCGCAGCCAGAGAAGAGTATTGCGCGGCGTATTTTTGAGGTAATTATTGGCTGGTTCTCTAATAAAAAATCTTAAAAAGATAGGCGACAGAGATTTTTTAAAAAAAATTCGGTATCAGAAGTTTTTTGAACCAGTGGTCGCAAAGATAATATCTTTTCTCATGAGGTTGTCCTATCTAACAACTCGGTGGAAGGTTATTGGGGAAGATATTCCAGAAAAATACCATCGAAGCGGAAAGACATTTGTTGTATGCATGTGGCATGATCGGCTAATGATTGCCCCCTGCGTGTGGAAGTGGAAAAAGCGGCTACACGTGTTGGCATCCAGTCATTTGGATGGAAGACTGATGGCTAGAATCGTGGAGCATTTCTCTATGCCGGCTGTATTTGGATCCACTGGCAAAAATGGTATCGCAGCGGCAAGGAAATTAATTCAGCTAGTAAAAAATGGCGAATATGTGGCCATAATTCCGGATGGGCCTAAGGGCCCTCGCCATAAACTCGCACCTGGCGTCGTAACAGTCGCTAAACTAAGTAACGTGGACATTTTGACCTATAGTTTCTGCGTAAAAAGGTACTTCCGATTTAATTCCTGGGATAGATTTATCTGGGTTTGGCCATTTAATAGAGGCGTGATGGTTTGGGGAACACCGATAACGTCCGAAGAGCTCCGGCAAATGTCCGAAAGGGAGGCTGTAGAATGCGTGGAGGCGAGAATCAATGCTGCCTCTCAAAAGGCTCACGAGATTCTAATGTATCACAATGGCGGCAAGAATGCATAGATTGTACCAATTCTTGTTTCGTCTATTTTCTCCGCTCTTAAGACTATATTTCTATGCAAGATGTCTGCAAGGAAAAGACAATTGGGACAGCGTCTGCAATCACTTTGGCCAAGCGACCCAGGTAAGCCCTGAAGGACCTCTGATTTGGATTCATGCCGTCAGCATAGGGGAATCTACCGCTGCTCTGACTTTTGCTAGGCATTTAAGGCGGAGGTTCACAGCTTCGCAGATGCAGATATTGCTAACGACTACTACAGTCGCTTCTGCTAATCTGCTGCGGCCAAAAATTGCTCGAATTGAGGGGTGTTTTCATCAGTTTTGCGTAGCAGATCATCCTGTCTGGATCAGAAAGTTTCTATATCACTGGCGACCCTGTGGGGCTTTCTTTTTAGAGTCAGAGATATGGCCGAATATCATTGGCGAGCTTTATAAAAGAAAAATCCCCATATTTCTCCTGAATGCAAGACTATCTCAAAGATCATTTTGTAGATGGTTAAAAATTCGTGGTTTTTTGGCGCACACTCTCAAAAAATTCACCATGATTCTTGCACAGTCAGAAATGGACCGCGAACGCTACGCGCGTTTTTCATCTGAGAATGTGGTTCGCATGGATAATCTGAAATATGCTAACGATCCCCTTCTCTGCGACGACAATCTTTTGGAAATCTGCAGAAGAATGTGCGTCGGGAGAAGAGTACTGGTCGCTGCCAGTACTCATGAAGGGGAGGAGAAGATCCTCCTAGAGGCTCATTGCGGTTTGAGAAAAGAATTCAACCTTATAACGATAATTATCCCTAGGCATGTCTCTCGAGTGGATCAAATCTACGAAACCGCACAAAAATACGGAGCAAAGCTTTCTCTGAGATCTCATGAAACCTTTTCCAACGATTGTGATATCTTCTGCGTGGATACCTTCGGGGAGGTGGGAACATTTTTTCAGCTTGCCGATATATGTTTCGTGGGTGGATCATTGGTTCCCGTCGGCGGTCACAATATCTGCGAACCAGCGCTTTTTGGGAAGCCAGTGCTACATGGTCCGTTCATAGATAATGCGAGGGAATCGGCAGAGCTCTTAAAGAATTTACAGATTGCATTTGAAGTGAGAACCGCCACTGATATCTGTTATGTGTGCGAGGAATTCTGGAAAAATCCAGACCGACTGATAGCGCTAGCGGAACGAGCGGCAACGATCTCAAAAAATCGCGCCCTCGCACAAATAGATGAGGCAACGGAAAAATTGTGGATCGAAAACATTTGAATAAAAGATATTTTTTGAAATTATGGAATATACTCAGGACAGCATCCTTAATGGCAACATAATAATCCGACAACCAACGAAGGGATACAGGGTAGCCATCGATCCGATTATCTTGGCCAGTTTAGTACATCAGGAACCATGGCAGACAATTCTTGACGTTGGATGTGGAGTCGGAACTGTGTCTCTGATACTAAAATGGCGGGAGCCGACTGTGCAGGTAACGGCCTTGGATATCGATTCGGAAATGTGTACAGCATGTTGCCAAAACGCTAGGATAAATTCTTTAGAAATTAACGTGATAAACGCTTCAATAGAAGAATGTCTGTCGGCAGTATGTGGAGAATTTAGTCAGGTCGTGACTAATCCACCTTTTTTCGAAAAAAAATCGTCCAGAGTTTCAGAATTCAAAAAAATGGCTAATTTCGAAACTGTTCCTTTGACAGATTGGATAGCACTATGTCTTAAAAAGGTAAAAAACAACGGCATTTTTACGATTATTCATAGGGCATCACGTCTAAATGATATCCTATACGCTTTGAAAAACAGCCCATTTATAATGGGAGATATTAAAATCGTCCCAATTTTTCCAAAAATTGGTCTTGCGGCCAATCGCATTGTAGTAATAGCGAAAAAATCCTGCAAATCAGAGACAAAAATATTTCAGGGCATTGTTGTGCACAACATGGATGGTAGTTACACTATTTCCATGGAGAAAATTCTAGGGGGATACGAATGGCCGACCCAGGGATAGTAGACATTTTGATAATCGGTAGCGGTCCAGCGGGCTATTCTGCATCCATCTATGCAGCGCGGGCCGGGAGATCCACTTTGGTGATTTTAGGCCCCCAGCCTGGGGGACAACTTATTATTACTTCTTTTATAGAAAACTATCCTGGATTTGTAGATCCGATATCTGGTCCCATCCTGATGGATCAAATGAGTAAGCAGGCGGAAAAAATGGGCGTTACGATGGTGAACGACGTTATACGTTCTGTGGACTTCTCCTCTAGGCCGTTTGTGTGCTATGGAGAATCTGGAATTCGTTATGAAAGTAAGGCAATCATCATCGCCACTGGAGCTACAGCTAAGTGGCTAGGAATTCCAGGTGAGGTTAGATATCGAGGAGCCGGCGTGTCTGCCTGTGCCACCTGCGACGGTTTTTTCTTCCGCGATAAAAAAGTCGCTGTCATTGGCGGCGGGAATACCGCAGTTGAGGAGGCGCTTTATCTGACAAAATTTGCGGAAAGCGTTATGCTGATTCATCGCAGAAATGAGCTTCGAGCTGAGAAGATAATGCAAATACGTCTGTCGGCAAATCCGAAGATTGAGTTGTTGTGGAATACGAAGGTTGTCGACATACTAGGAAATGGTTCGAAAGTCACAGAACTTCTACTGGAAAGGGATGGTGAAGAGGTGCGAAGAGCTGTGGACGGAGTTTTCATCGCCATTGGCCATCAACCTGCCACAACTATTTTTGATGGACAGCTGTTAATTAATGCAGGCGGGTACGTTATTGTGGATGGAGTTAGTTCACGTACATCAGTTCCGGGAGTCTTTGCTGCTGGAGACGTGCGCAACTCTGACTATCGTCAGGCGATTGTTTCGGCTGGACAGGGGTGCATTGCTGCCATCGACGCGGATGGGTTTTTATCCAATTTTTAGGCTTTAGCTACTGGACGCTCGGAGTGGGCATCGTGAATTAAGAGAAGCAATTAGTGGCTACAAAAAACAAGGCAAATTTCCTCAAGTATAAATACAATGCTATCACAGTAATTAGGTTATTGTGCGGTGGATTAAATGAGAGTGTTTTCCGTTCTTCCGGTGGGACCCTTTGATCGGTGCTATTCCTACTGTTCCAGTATGGATTTTTATACAGGAGATGTGGTGATGGTGCCGTTTGGCCGCCGCAACGTTGTTGGAGTGATCATGGAAGTAGACTTAGCCTCTGACAGAGAGCTAAAGGAGATACTCTATCCTCTGCATTTCAATGTTGGTTCTAGGAATTGCGATTTCATAAGGTGGGTTGCGGACTACACGATGATTCCTATGGGTAACGTCGTAAAAATGATGCTATCTGAAAAGACTCTCCTTGTGTCTTCTCCAGGTTATTCCAAGAGTAAATCTGTCGATATGGAAGCGGCAGATCCTGTTAAAATGTCTCCTCTTCAGGCAATCGAGCTCAGTCCTTTTCAGGAGGAAGTTCGTCAAAAAATCATAGAAAATGGAAATAAAACCTTCCTCCTACACGGCGTGACAGGATCTGGAAAGACAGAGGTATACCTGTCTGTTATCGAAGAAATTCTGAGGAAGCAGCAAAAACAGGTATTAATCCTATTTCCTGAAATTGCTTTAACGCAGCAGATAATCAGACGCATAGAGAAATATTTCGGATATCGTCCTCTTGTTTGGAATTCCAATGTAACGCCTAAAAACAAGCGGATCACCTGGCGACAAGCGATCTCTGGAAAGCCGTGCCTGATTGTTGGCGCACGGTCTGCGCTATTTATTCCCTTCACAAACCTTGGGATAATTGTTGTGGATGAAGAGCATGATTCCTCCTATAAGCAGGAAAATGGAGGGTTTTATAGTGCTAGAGATATGGCCATTGTTCGTGGACACCTACAGCACTTTCCTGTGATCTTGTCTTCGGCTACGCCTTCCCTGGAAAGCCATATGAATGCGCAAGATGGCAAATATGGATACGCCTTCATAAAAGATAGATTCAGCGCATCAAAGATGCCATCAATTAGCCTAATAGATATGAGGCAAAACAGGTTTGACGGATTCATTTCTCCAATCCTATTGGAAGAAATCAAGTCTACGGTATCAAGGGGGGAGCAATGCTTAATTTACCTCAATAGGCGAGGGTATTCTCCGGTGTTCCTGTGTAAATCTTGCGGAGAAAAAGTTGCGTGCCCGAATTGTGCCGCGTGGCTGACATACCATAGGAAGATCGACAAACTTATGTGCCACCATTGTAATCATAGAATCGACGTTTTACAGCAATGCTTTGCCTGTGGCTGCGAAAAATCACTTATTCCATTCGGTCCCGGAGTTGAAAGAATTTTCGAAGAATTACGGCGAAAAATTCCCTCTGCTCACGTGGAGATTGCCTCCTCGGACACGATTTCATCAAATAAAAACATTGTGACATTGTTTGAAAAAATTGCCAACAATGAGGTGGATATAGTGATAGGGACGCAAATTTTAGCTAAAGGGCACCATTTCCCCAATATAACACTCGTCGGAGTGGTGGATGGCGACCTGGGACTAAGCGGCGCGGATCTACGATCATCCGAAAGAACATATCAGCTCATAAATCAGGTAGCAGGCCGGGCTGGACGGGAGAAAAAAATTGGTAAAATTCTCATTCAAACATTTCGTCCCGAACATCCCTTATATGCAGCTCTGCAATCGGTAAATTCAGACGATTTTATAAAATTGGAGATAGAATCAAGGAGAAACAATGGATGGCCACCTTTTTCCAGGTTGGCATCTATCATAGTTTCTGGAACTAACAGAGATTTAACGGAGCGAGTTGTGAGGAATCTTGACAGAAATCGTCCAGAACAGATCTGCATACTTGGCCCTGCGCCGGCTCCTCTTTTTTTGCTGAGAGGTAGGACAAGATGGAGGTTTTTATTGAAGAGTACGAAAAAAAAATCGCTAAACTGCATAATAAGGTCTTGGATTTCGTCGCAAAAAATACCCAAAAATATTGAAATACAAATAGATATAGATCCGATTAGTTTTTTGTAAAATTAACTCTTCATAAATTAATTTATCTTAGACTCAACGGATGCAAAAATATAGCAATAAGCAGTTAATTTTTATCCTGATGAAGGTCAAAGATGCCTGAAAGCACACAACATGTACTTGGTAGGGTTCGCCCACCGCGGGTGCAGATCACCTACGATGTGGAAATAGGCAACGCCATCGTGATGAAAGAATTGCCGTTTGTCATCGGTGTTCTTGCAGATCTTTCCGGCATGCCAGAGGATGCGCTCCCACCGATCAAATTCCGAAAATTTGTGGAAATTGATAGGGATAATCTTCCAGATTTTATGGTGTCAATTAATCCGCGACTGGCGATACAAGTAAAAGACATGCTAAACGATGGTTCTGACGATCTAAATGCAGAGCTATTTTTCAAGCACATGGATGACTTTTCCCCTATAAGTATCGCTAAACAAGTACCAAAGCTGAACAAAATTTATTCATCCAGAGTGAAGTTGAACGATTTCCTTGTGAAAATGGAGGGAAATGATCCGCTTCAGCAGTGCATAAAGGATTTTATAGAGGATGCGAATCTCAAAGCGACGCTAAAAGCGCAGATCGACGCTGTTCTTAAGGCTAATAAGCAGACTGTTACAGCGGATTTTGCTACTTCGGCTACAACCACAGATGCGACGACATCGACGCCAGTTCAGCCAGGCACAGCTCCGGCAGCTGATGGAGTTACGCCAAAACCTGGAGATGCTCCTGCTAGCGGCGCAGCTTCTGGCACAGAAGGAGCAACAGTCAGAGCTGGACCTCGTGAAATTCTTAGGGAGATGTTTGTTGGCGGGAAGTTGGCTCGTGAGCCGTCGGCTGAGCTCTACGCCTGCGATATGCTTATGGAGTTTCTCGCCTTGATTGAAATTGCAAAGGTGACGGTGGTAAAAAATCTTGTCACATTTGTGGAAAAAGCAATTAACGATGTGGACACGAAACTAAGCCTGCAGGTCAATGAAATCCTACATAATCTCGCTTTCCAGGAGCTTGAAGGCACGTGGAGAGCCTTACATTATCTAATAATGAACACCGAAACGAGCACGCATCTAAAAATAAGGGTAATGAATGCCACTAAAAAAGATTTGCTTGACGATCTGGAAAACTCCATCGAGTTTGATCAGAGCCAATTTTTCAAGAAAGTGTACGAAGAAGAGTACGGTACCTTTGGAGGCCATCCATATTCATGTTTGATAGGAGGCTATGAGTTCACTCGACATCCTCAGGATATGTTGTTGCTGGAGAAGATTTCCAACGTTGCTGCCGCGGCTCACGCTCCATTCATCGCAGCTGCGCACCCGAGGCTATTCGACATGGAGAGCTTTTCGCACCTCGCAGGTCCCAGGGATATTTCTAAAATTTTCGAAAGCACCGAGATGATCAAATGGAAATCCTTCCGCGACAGTGAGGACTCTCGCTACGCGGTGCTTGTCCTACCACGCGTACTGATGCGTTTGCCCTATGGGCCAGATACCCTACCTGTCGATGGCATGAACTTTGTTGAATCAATAGAAGGAAATGATAATTCGCAATTTTGCTGGGGAAACGCCGCCTTTATTCTTGGTCAAAAAATTGGCTATGCTGTTTCGTTGTACAAATGGCCTGCCGCTATCCGCGGCGTGGAAGGCGGCGGACTCGTAGAGGGTCTCCCTGCTTACACTTTTAAGACCACGGATGGTGACATTGCTCTAAAATGTCCGACAGAAATCGCCATCACGGATCGTCGTGAAAAAGAGTTGTCGGATATGGGATTCCTCGCCATTTGTCATAGTAAAGGGACTGACTTCGCTGTCTTTTTTGGCGGCCAAACGGCGCAAAAACCGAAAATTTACAATACTGACGATGCCAATGCTAACGCTTCTCTGAGCGCAAGACTACCGTATCTGCTGGCCGCTTCCAGATTCGCCCATTATGTAAAGGCAATGATGAGGGATAAAATTGGCGCTTTCCTGGCGAAGGATAACGTTTCACGCTATTTAAATAATTGGATCGCCAACTATGTGCTACTGAATGATTCCTCTAGCCAAGATCTCAAAGCCAAGTTTCCGCTGAGGGAAGCGCGCATTGACGTTTTTGATGTTCCTGGTAAGCCTGGATCCTATAAAGCGACGATTTTTTTGCGACCGCATTTCCAATTGGAAGAGCTGACTGCGTCCATAAGACTGGTGGCAAGTTTACCGCCGCCGGCGAAATAGTTAACGTTTTTTTTACCTTTTTGTAATATACAAAGTGTTGTATGAGTGTGCTGGTGATCCTGTAGGAGATGAAGGATGACATCTAATTATGGACGAGGGATCCCGATGAGCATGAACGTCGACTCTGATACAGCAGCGGTGACCGAACAACTGGCCCGCGAATTCGTGTCTGATGTTGCACAGAATGTTGACAACCTTTTCTTAAAGCTTCCGGGCGTAGATGGGTTGTTCAGCGACGGGTCGAATCCTATACTCCGCTATGCGATTAAAGGCGGCCGATCAGGATTGAATGACTCGTCCAATCAGCAAAATAGTGGTGGCGGCCGACTCCGTGTGTCGGAATTAACATTTTGGACGCTTCAAAACAACTCTACGCCTGTGATTACGAGCGGTGTCTTCGACGGCACTGTATACGATTCTGTCACTATATACAAAACGATAACCGTAGGGGGTGATCGTGTGCCGAGTGTTGAGCTTGCGTTTGAGTTCTGCGTTTTTACTGCATTTTATTACGTTGGCGCTATTGTCTGCTTTCAAATGAATTTTAGAGCGTATAGCCACAAATTGGTTGTCTACGGTCCAGATGGAAACAAACTTGGTCAGAGTGGGTTTTCTTGGAATGGGGATGATCAGTCGCTCGCTGCTATTACTTGAGCGATACCAATCTTTGTTTTTGTTGTAAATTATCCACTCTGCCTTTTATTAGGGATTGCTTTGGCGCTGGTTGTTGCGCGGGGAACGAATCCGAGCTTTTATCTGCCAAAAACTTTGTGGCAAAATAGAAACGGATGAAAGTTACTTTGGAGGCGTCAGGAAAGGAAAACGAGGCAGAGAAACAGCTGGGAAGGTTCCCGTCGAAAAGTTTTGTTCAAAAACATAATCACATAAATGGAATAGAAAACTTTTGGAATCAAACTAAAATGCATCTTCGAAAGTTCAACGGCATTGACAAAAGGTATTTTAATTTATTCCTTAAAGAATGTGAGTGGAGATTTAATATCTGGGAACCTGATAAGCTGTTAAAGGATCTTGTATCCATTCTTAAAGTGTATTATTAGATGGCAGCCCCTTTATAAAAATAGTCTTTGGGTAAAAAACAAAACAGAAAGCACGCTTGACAAAGCCTCGACAGCATGACATGGTTGCCACATTAATTCTCATAAGAGGTGAAATATGAAAAAACTGATAATGATAGCTGTAATTATGCAGCTTATTCCAGGAATCGCAAATTGTATGCAACCGAGGTATGACGATACTGAACAAAAGTACACCTGGAACAACGGACAGGTTACCTGTACTTTCAGAGACACAAATAACCCGCGGAACTTTTGCAACCTGGTAACTGCTGTACGACGGATTGCAGTTACCGACGGGAGGCCCGGCTCCACGGAGAACGTGGTGGACCTGATAGGAGCGCGGGTCTGGATCCCGAGAAGCGTAACGGCAGCCGCGAGGAAACCTGGGCGGGACGCCCTGAAATATATTAACCATGCGCAAACGAGAGAAATCGTGTTCGAACTTGGGTCGATCCTGACGAAACTGAAACGCTTCTCCATGCAGGATACTTGCATGGAGACGCTCCTGCTGCCCGATGCTGTGAAAGGACTCGGATCCGAATGCTTCAGTGGTAACCGTAGACTCTGGCATTTCCCGCTCGGGAGTGGCTCGCGTTTGGTAAAACTGGGAAACGGAGCCTTCGGAGGATGCAGCACACTGCGGTACGCAAAAATCCCGGGCAGCGTGGAAATCCTCGAAATAGGGTGCTTCCGGGGGTGCCGGAGCCTAGAAACCGTTACCTTCGATCCCGACTGTCGTGCGACGGAGCTGGGAAACTGCTTCTTCGAGAGGTGCTCGGCGCTGAGGGGAGTCAAACTCCCGCGAAAAATAGAGAAGATCGGCGCGCGCTGCTTCGGGGACTGCGAATCAATGGAATATTGCGACTTCGGCGAAGGCTCGGCAACACGGTACATCGCGATGCGAACCTACGAGGGATGCCGGTCTTTGACCAGCATCCGCATTCCCGCCCCGGTAAAAAACGTGGGTATGAACAACTTCGACGGATGCAGCCAATTGATTTTCGTGCAATTTGAAGCGGGGTCTCGGTTGGAACGTATAGACAGTGGGACTTTTGCTCCTGGAACTGAATTTGAAGGTCTTCCAGATGGTCGTTGGGATGACGTGGGCTACGGACTACGGTGGACAAGAACCGATGCGGAAGTATAGACTCGGAATATCCGCCTCATGCGAGGGAATACAGGCCGAATCGAAATGCACATAAGGCGTTGCGACTCAAACGACGAAATACGGATGACACTGATGCAATTTTTTGTACCCGGAACTCGCACAAGAACAGACGAAGGTTTGACAGGCATCGGCATAAATTCCGCCACAACCTTCGAGAAAAAATTGCCGCGAAGCAAAACGCTTATGTGTGAAATCAGAGAGAAAACTATGCCGCACCCTGTGTCGACCCTATTATTTTTATATGTGGTAATTTTACAAAGCTCGTTTGGCATGTATACCTTGGACGGAGTGCCACTTGTAGATAAACACGTGGATAATTCTATGTGCAGAAGCGGCGTTATGTATAGGGCATGGTCCGATCCGGAAACGCAGGCACGTAAGCCTGACAGCTGGAATGAATCGGAAGTTCAGAAATATATCATATGGCATTATACTGGGGGTTATACTGTGGGCAGAGCCTACCGGGCTTTTGAACAAAATGGAGTCTCGGCTAATTTTACAATCGATAACGATGGGACTACATATCTTGGCGTAAATCCGGATTGGTACATTGCTTATCATGCTGGAGTTTCCGCGTGGTATTCTCATAGAAATTTAAACTATTATGCGCTGGGAATTGAACACGTTAATCTGGGTTATGCAGAAGTTTTTCAAAGTGTTCCCGGGTTTTCTGACCCGATTCAAATACCTGGAGATGGAAGGTATTGGTTTCCATTTAGCCGCGAACAGACTGTTGCCACCGCGTTGTTGACAGGTGCGCTTCAAATAAGGTATCGCATTCCTGATTGGAATGTTTTGACACATTCGAGTGTTGCTATTGGTCGGAAATCGGATCCGGGCCCAAAGTTTCCGTATAAGGTGTTGGCTGCTGAATTTAGCGTGGGGTGGTTTCCTTTGGACCCTCGTCAGGTAACCTTAGATCGTTTTCTGAATCTCGAACGTCGCGATTATTTTGCACTAATAACTGCGCTGGGTTTTGTAAAACGGCCTAGGATAGATCAACCTGAAATCGCTGATTCCGATTTTATCAGAGCTTTTCAATATGTTTATTCTTCAGATAACATTTCAGGAGAGTTGGATGAATCAACGCGCATCTCTATTTTGCAGTGCTATATCTCAATGTATGGCGCAGTTGATCGGATAACTGGACGTCAAAATGGTTCTTTTCTGGAGGAACATAACAGGTGGGCTTTGGAAAATCCTGAAAAAGCCGTTGTATTTTCGGAATATTTTTGAGTAGACTAAAGAAACGTTCCTTCAATCACTTTTAGAGTAGATTCCTCGGTACTTGCAGCGGGGTTCATTAATTCCACTTTTGGATTCGCATTTTTTTAAATGCAATAGATTACATTAAAATTACTATGGCGATTAAAAGTTAATTGATGGTAATAAAAATGGTCTTTGGGTAAAAACAGAAAGCACGCTTGACAAAGCCTCGGGGACATGACATTGTCGCCACATTAATTCTCATAAGAGGTAAAATATGAAAAAACTTATAATGATAGCTGTAATTATGCAGCTTATTCCTGGAATCGCAGATTGTATGCTTATTAAGAGGGATAACGTGACGTACAGCACGGGCACACGCGTGGGTGTACGCGCTTTCCGGAACGACGAAGAAAGCACTGAACGCTTTAGGCAAAAGAATACTTGCGTACGCAGGTTTGTTTGCTTCGCAGGAATGAGGTTCCTTGTTACGGCAGCGGAGCCGGGTCTCGGGATAAATGTTTGGTTCCCCTCGAGCGTCCAGGTCGCGGAGGGACGCCCCCGGATCGACCAATTGTCTCAATCCGCCGCGAGTGAAACGAAATGCTTGGCCTTCGAATCTGACTCGGCCCTGAGGGAATTGGGCAAACACTCAGCACATTACGCCGGGCTTGAGTCGGCAGTGCTTCCGGCTGCTGTGAGTGAGATCAAGTCCTACTGCTTCGAGTGGAACTGACACCTCCGGACTGTACAGTTTAACTCAAGGTCCGCCTTGACCAGGCTGGGAAGAGGCGCCTTCCAAAGCTGCTTTACACTGCAGCACTTGGTCTTGCCGCGTAGCGTAGCGGTTCTCGGAGCTGCGTGCTTCAGCGGCTGCGGCACTCTGGAGTCCGTCGTCTTTGGAACCGACTCAAGCGTTGTGGAGTTCGGAAACTACTGCTTCCAAGACTGCTGCTCCTTGCGGGCATTGACGTTCCCGCGCATCACCGAAAAAATCGGAACGTGTTGCTTTGATGGCTGCACCTCCCTATTAACCGTCCAGTTCGAGCGTGGCTCGAAAGTCAGGGAATTAGGATTGCGCGCCTTCGGTGACTGTCGCTCGATACAACGTTTCCTCGCTCCTGAACAGATGACCACGGTGCTAATCCCGCGCTGGACGGATCGGCACGCCCTGAGCGAATCGGTGGATTTCGTGAATGGATCTGCCATAGAACGCATAGAAGCTGGACGGTATCAACCAACCACCGCATTTGTAAACCTTCCGGGTGGTCATTGGGAAAACACAGTCAGCGGGCCGGTGTGGACCAGGGCCCGAGCCGGGGACATAAGTTCGGTGCCCGAGCCTGTTGGGCCTGACGTAGGGTCCGACGACTGACCGCACCGCGCAGTGACGCACGCTCACGCAGAACGGATGAGTCGTTGAACATGTCTACGCTCAGGGCTCAGGGACCGAATTCCGGGCACCTTACCGAGCGCGCCCGTACCTCTCGGACCACAGCTCTGGCGCTCGCTTCTACGCACACTGTGACATCGAACCAGAGGCCTTTCGGGGTGCTCGGCGCATCCGAGCACGATCCCGCTCAAGCCTATATTCCACCGGTGTCGACTGATCAATCCAATGGGCGAGGTATCTCCTAGATGTACGGAAAATGAACAGTTATGGATGCCTATCAGATTTCCTTGTGAAACTAGTGGCTCTACCCGAGACTCCGGGAGCACTGTTGCCTATTGAATTCTCTATAATCGCCGCAAGGTCTTCGGCTATCTCTTCCAACACCTCCTCCCCTTGATTTCTAACGTCAATAAATTCGTTGGAGACGGTTTTGCAGATTCTCGGGAGACGCATCGTGAACTTTGATCCTCCTCCAACATTGCTTTCTACGCCGACGTTTCCTCCCAGATACTCCGCGTATTTCTTTGTTAGGGACAATCCCAGACCTGCTCCAGCATTCTTCGACTTATTCTCTTGAAATGGGGCGAATATTTTTTCGATGTGACCTGGTTCAATTCCGATTCCTGTATCCATTACTGAAAATTCAATAAAATCGTCACCATCCACCACAATTGGAGATACCCGCAATGTTACCTTTCCTAATTCGGTGAATTTGGCTGCATTGCTAAGTAGATTCAGAAGACATTGCCTCAACTTGGTTGAATCTGAATACATAGTTCCGATATCCTTCGAGCATTCCAAAACCAGTGAATTGCTGTTTTTTGTAACGAGAGGCATCGTGACTCCTTCGATATCCTTGATCATTCCGACAATGTTGATTTTTTCAAATAATAGCTGAGTTTTTCCAGCCTCGATTGTCGAAAGGTTCAAAATTTCATCGATCAGCGATAGAAGATGTTTTGCTGAGCTGATTATTTTATGAAGATCATCGGCGGAAACAGTATCTTTTCTATCCAGAGCCTCTTCCTCCAAAATTTCGCTATAGCCGATTATCGCGTTGATAGGAGTTTTTAGCTCGTTGCTCATATTAGCGAGAAATTTGCTTTTTGCATTATTGGCTTCATCGGCATTTTTTTTCGCCTTTGCTAACTGTGCATTGGAATCCTCCAGTTCCTTGGCCTTCGACTCTAGATCTATAGTTCTCTCTATGACCTGTTTTTCCAGAAGACTTGCGTTGTTTGCGAGCTTCTTTTCGATTTCTTTTCGTCGATTGATATCCAGAACGGCAAGTACGATATACTTTTCCCGATCAATCTCGATAGGGCTCGCGGAACACACCGACCAGAAACTCCCTCCTCCGAAGCTTTGCACCAATACTTCATAGTTTAATACGTTAATATTTGAGCTAATCGCATTAGCTATATAGTTTCTATCGCTGTCTTCAATGAAGATATTCCATATGTTAATTGAAGAAATGCTTTCCTGCTCTATTCGAAGCAGCGTAGTCGCAGAAAGATTGATCTTCATAATCTTCCCTTTTTTTTCGCTGAAAATAATTATAGCCAGCGGTGTTGATTCGGAAATTATGTTTGATATCTCAAGATGTTCTCTGGTCTTATTGTAAAGCCTCGACGCTATCAGGCATACAAACAACCATATAATAGCCAGTACCACGACTATTGGAGGAATAGAGTGCAGCATACTCTCGGACACTGCCCATGCATCGTCTCTATCAGCTGCTATTATCACGAAGAACTTGCTACCTTTCATGTTTTTGGGCACTTTGACTTCGCTTTTAAATAATCTGAAATAAAAATCATCGACAGACTTATTCGATAACCCCGGCGGTATCTGATCTATTATCTGAGCCAAGCGCATCCCCAGAGCGACAACGTTTTTCTTCTTTGCGTTGCCATCGGGCATCGAATTCAGCGAAACATAGCGACGACAATCTGGAGAAATTATATAAAACATGCGCGAAAACGACCCTTTTAACATCTGCTGCATGTATCGTTCGTATTTATTCCACTTTACAGTTAATTCAAAAATTACTTTTCCGCTGCCGTCGGCTTTTTCTTCATTGGTTTTTGCTGCGGTGTATTTCACCACGATGCCACCGTTACCCAATTGTTTTATTTCATAGAGAGTATTATCTTTCAGCCCGCGAAGATCATCGTCCAAAGACAAATCTGCACTGGATTTTTCTAGGGAGCTGGCCAAAAACTTTCCTTTTTCGCCGTCATAGGCAACCACAGAGACAATATTATCATCTAAAGCTGCGGAAGATTTCAGCGCCTTTTCTTGTAGCTTGGCGTCTTTTTCATGCGGAAATGCCGCCATTATCCTCTGCAACTGTTTAAATGTGTTCTCGAATTGCAACGCCATATATTTGGATAGTCCTACTCCTTCTGTGTGGATGAAGGTGTCTATGCATCGCTGAGCGTCACGTCTAGACGCTGACTTTATGAATTTTGCGCCGATGAACAACGGTACAAGAATGCAACCCCAAACCAGTATCGTTGTCTTGCACATTGAAAGAATTTTTTTCAGCATCCCACACCTGGCACAGAAACTGTGCTTATATGCTAATGCAATAACATTACTATTTTGTAAAAAGTAAAAAAACAAGGAGTAATATTTCGCGCGAACGAGCTCAAACTTCTTCCAGCATCACTCACGCATTTTTAGAATATTATAAATACGGAGAAGACAATAATTATCTCAAAGCTCGTCCAAAGGCCAGCGGGGACGTGGACGAAAGCGAATATTGCTGAATTGTTGAATGCGGGCCTTTTCCACGCCCATCCAGGCGATCATTGCGCCGTTGTCAGTACAGATAGCAGTTGGTGGAGCGCAAAAACGCAATTCATGCCGATCACAAACGGATTGCAATGCGATACGAATCGGTCGGTTGGCGGCTACTCCGCCCGCGATAACTGCGGCCGTTGGATTTGCTCCAGAGCGGCGAGAGAAGATGATAGCTTGCTCCATCTTATAGGACAGAACGCCTGTTACTGTCCGCTGGAAACTGGCTCCCAGGTTGATTTTGTCCTGCTCTGTTCGGCACTTCTCTGTGGCTATCCGCACAGCGGTCTTCAGTCCAGAAAAGGAAAAATCGCACGATCCGCGTTGGCATAGTGGGCGAGGCAGCTGGAAGCTCGCGTCATCTCCCTCCTCTGACATTTTTTCGATGATCGGTCCGCCTGGATATCCATATCCCAGCAGCTTTGCAACTTTATCGAATGACTCCCCGACAGAATCATCGATGGTTTTCCCTATTACTTCAAAATTGTCAACATTGCGCACTAGGCAAAGCTGGCAATGTCCTCCGGATGCTAATAGAAGTAGGTATGGGAAATTAACGTCTTCCGTCAGGCGGATGGAAAGCGCGTGGGCAGCTATGTGATTGATGGCGATAAAGGGAATTCCCGTTGACATGGATATGGTCTTTGCGAAAGTCGCGCCAACGATTACTCCGCCGATTAAGCCGGGACCACAGGTTGCGGCGACAACGTCGATTTGCGATAGATCCAGATTGGCGTCCTCCAGGGCTTTGCCTACGACAATATCGATTTTTTCTAAATGCGCTCTGGCTGCAATTTCCGGAACAACTCCGCCGAATGGTCTGTGCTCCTCTGTCTGCGAATAAATAGTATTGGCAAGGATGGCTCTAGATCCCGTCGCCTGATCTGCCGTTACGACAGCCGCAGCCGTTTCATCGCAGCTGGACTCTATGCCAAGTACATACACAGTTGAACCTACGTTATTTTAAAGTTACTGCTTTTTTCGAACAGTTTTCTCAGAAGCATGTTGTTCATGCAATGATTTGGGCAGAATCCGTCGAATTGTCCAATAATGTGACATTGTGCCAGCGATAGATCTCCAATAATATCAAGGAGTTTGTGTCGGACGGCCTCGTTTGGCAGCCGCAGTCCACTTTCGTTAATAGAAATGCCTTTATTATCAAAGACCAGACTGCTTTCTAACGATGCTCCTCTAGCTAGGTTATTTTTCTTCAAATACTCTACGTCAGCCAGAAAACCAAACGATCTGGCTGGTGCAATTTCTCTAGCAAAGTCACCGGTTGCGAAATTGAAGAAAGCAGGTTCTGTATACAGGCCCTTTGCGGAAAAATCGCACTCGATACTGATAGAAAGGCCAGAGGCGAAGGAATCTGCAGGGGAGAGTGATACCCATTTTTCCGCCTCTTGAACCTTTACAATGTCGAGCACTCTGAGAATTTTGGCACTTCTAGTTTGTTTTTCTATGCCGAATGAGAGAAAATTCTCGACAAATGGAAGGGCACTTCCGTCAAGTATGGGAATTTCATCATCTTTCGTTTCGATTATCGCATTCGTTACGCCTAGCCCGTGGAGCGCAGCAAGTAGATGTTCAACCGTAGAAACACGGTTCGGTCCGAGAGACAACGTTGTGC
Organism: Holosporaceae bacterium; assembly: GCA_031269995.1. GTDB lineage: Bacteria > Pseudomonadota > Alphaproteobacteria > UBA3830 > UBA3830 > JAIRMQ01. The sequence goes on along the minus strand of JAISYI010000022.1, from coordinate 207,147 downwards.
ATAGCGTTGTTTCAATTACATTGTCAAATCTTGCCTCTACATTGTATTCATCTCTGCGGAATGTAATACCAGCATCCATTGGTGCGGGATGAACGAAAATACTGCAGGGCATTCCGCTATGAACACCAACGCCTTCTAAAAAAACCTCCGATTTTAGTGTAGATTGAAACATAAATCTCTCCCAGATGATTACGAATCAAAAACGCCATATTTTTCGTGGAAAAGCATAGCAAACGATCAACATGTTGAAAAGAAAGAATTGACTCTAACTTCAAATTTGAATACTGTTAGCCTTTATCGTGAAAATGGTATAGCTCTGATGATCGAGCGCATGGATGAGCGAAAAGGTGCCAGGAAAGTGTTGCCAGAAAAGGCAAACATAAGAAAATTATCAACTAAGAAAATGCTTACCTGCAAGAATCCGTGGATTATATGGGGAATCGCTAATGTTTTTTATCTCTACGAGGTAATTTTAAGAGTTTCTCCGAGCGTAATGACCGAAGGACTTATGTCCCATTACCACATTACAGCCGGAGTGCTTGGAATTATGATTTCATTCTTTTACTATTCCTACACGCTTTTACAGGTCCCATGCGGGCTTATACTCGATAAAGTTGGGCCGAGAAACCTAGTGGGCTCATCAGTTATTCTATCTACAATCGGAACATTATTGTTTGCAGCAACGGACATAGTCGGCGTCGCTGCGTTTGGTCGTTGCATGGTGGGCGCAGGAGCTGCATGCGCCTTTATATCTTGTTTGCAAATAGCGTCGGTGGTTTTTCCGATAAAATCCTTTGCTATATTTGCCGGGATCACTAACATGATGGGAACTGCTGGTGCGCTTTGCGGGGGGTTTCCGGTTGCTAAATGTACGAATGCGCTTGGTATTCATGGATGGAGGAACACAGAATATCTTCTGGCAGTCGTCGGGGTGATGATAGCCATCGTTGCTTTTACATTTATACCAAAAACAATGCAGCTTGTGGATCACAATAGCGTTTCAAGATCCTTCAGTGCGATATTTAAACAGGTCATGCGAAATAGACAGATAATTCTAGTGGGATTGGTTGGCGGGTTTATGTATCTACCTGTATCTGCTTTTTCTGAATTATGGGCTGTTCCATTTTTCTCCGCAGAAGATAGTTTTTCAGGAGCTTCTATGCCTAATAATGAAATAGCTGCGTTAGCGTCGTCAATGCTGTTTATTGGCTTTGCCGTTGGTAGCGTTCCTGTGGCAATGCTAGCAAAAAAAGTTGGTGGGTACATGAAAATAATTCGCGTCGCAATCATTGCCGTCGCACTACTTTTTATTCCGCTTATATATGTGAAGAGTATGCTGCTATCTTTTTTGATTATGTTCGTAATAGGGCTTCTAACTGCTGCAGAAGTGCTGGTTTTCACCTGCGCCAAGAATAACGAATCTGCAAAAAACTCTGGTACAGCTATAGCCTTTGCGAATGGGTTATTGATGCTTGTTGGAGCAGTTTTTCAGCCAGTGTTAGGGATGCTGTTGGATGTCTTTTGGGCAGGAGAATGCTCTGTAAATGGTGCTCCAATCTACAGTCAGGAATGCTACCAAAAGGCAATTCTAACGCTGCCGATTTGTTTGATCCTCGCCTATGGTTTGTCTCTTTTCGTGAGGGAAACAATGCACATGGAAAAGGAAAATTCAAGTAGATAGCGTATTCAGACGACAAAATAAGCAGTAGGATCGGGAAAATAATGACTTGTCGCGCGGAATTGCTGAGCGTGCTGATGTTGATTGTTAGCTGTTCTGCGGTTTTACTTATGGCGAGGTTTTTCGGGAAAAGCGGACTATTTGCCTACTCGGCGATTTCCGTGGTGGGGGCAAATATTCAGGTATTAAAACTCACTGCCTATTCAACGATAGGGGAGACGGTTGCCCTTGGAACAGTGCTGTTTTCAACGACTTTTCTCGTGGATAACATATTAGCAGAATACTATGGGGCAAAGACTGCAGAAAGGTGCGTGCTAGCTAGTTTTTCCTGTTATCTTTTTTTTACATTGATCATGAGAATAACCATTTGGCATCCGGAAGTAGCGAATTCTGGAGGATGTGTAAATCTGCACAGCGAGTTGAAAAATGTGTTTTCTCCTTCTTGGATCTTTTTTGTTTCTAGCTTAATTTCCTATGTCGTGGGTCAATTTGTTGATATTTTTGCTTTTTTATGTTTAAAAAAGTTAATGAAGAATAAGCGTATATTATTGCGTGCATTTTTTGCTATGGCTCTATCGACATTTGCGGACAATTGTGTTTTTTCCATTCTTGCCTGGATCGTTTTTGCTGAGAAACCGATCGACCTCCAAACGCTTTGGAAAACATATATATTTATTGCCTACCCAATCAGATTAGTCATTGCTGTTTTATGTGCGCCACTAGTAAAATTAGCTGGTCTCATAATACCAAGGGAGCCTAATGTACAGGAATTTCGGCTTTAGCGTTGTTAGCTCTTCTGGAAAATCGAGACTTGGAATCATAGAGACACCTCACGGAAGAATAAAAACGCCCGCCTTTATTTTTTGCGGAACTAAAGCAAGCGTCAAGGGCATTTTTCCGCAAATGCTGCGTGATACGAATACGCAAATAATCCTGGCTAACACCTATCATCTATTTGCATATCCGGGGGCAGAGTGCATAAAGAAGCGCGGAGGGCTACATAAATTTACCGGGTGGAATGGTCCTATGTTAACCGATTCTGGAGGCTTTCAGATATTTAGTCTCGGGTATGGGTCAGTCGCCGATGAAATAAAAGGCAGACGATCAGGTATACCAACTTTGATGCGAGTGGAGGAGCAGGGTGCAATATTCCGTTCCTACTGGGATGGGAGTGTGCTGCGGCTTACGCCGGAAAAATCTGTTGAAATCCAGCGAAACCTCGGAGCGGATTTTATGGTGGCATTTGACGAGTGTACTCCATACCACAGTGATAAAAATTACACCGAGCAGTCCATGGAGCGTTCTCATCGCTGGGAAAAACGTTCCTTGGATGAGTTTATTCGCGGTAACGATTTCTCTCAGGCGCTCTACGGAATAGTACAGGGGGGAGTGCATTTCGATTTGAGAAAGCGCAGCACAGAGTTCGTCGGAGAACATCCATTTTTTGCGACGGCCATAGGTGGAACCCTTGGCGCAGCCAAGGAGCAGATGTATGAGGTGGTGGAAATGACGATGAATGGTCTCGACGACAAACGGCCGGTTCATTTACTAGGCATTGGTGGTATCGTGGATATTTTCAAAGGAGTGGAGCTTGGTGTGGATACCTTCGATTGCGTCCATCCAACTAGAATTGCAAGACACGGAGGTGCTCTCATTAAGCCACCTTATCGCAATTCTCTGCAATGTGAGCACATTAATCTACGACGGTCTAGGTATCTTGAGGACGATAATCCCATCGAATTAGATTGCGATTGTTTTACCTGTAAAGAATTTTCACGAGCCTATCTGCACTATTTATTAAAGGCGAATGAGTTACTCGCGCTCTCGGCAATCACTGTGCACAATATAAGATTCATGAACAAATTAATGGAAGAAATTCGCATTGGAATATTGAACAAAAATTTGCATTGTGTGAGAGATAAATGGTGCTGAAATTTTTACCTATTTTCCTCTCTCTATTTTGTGTTCTAGCTCATGGATCGGATTTTCATGATTTTTGCTACAAAGCTGATATAATCTTAAAGAAAGATCAAAGTATTTTTGAAACGCTTGCTGATATAATCTCTGAATCGCAAATTATGCTAGAGAGCAAGACGCTACGTGTTTTTTCTCAGCAGGATAAAACCGTTAGCAATATGCGAGCCCTCAAAGAGAGGATCACGCAGGCCGTAGAAGCTATCCACAAAAAGGCTCATATGCAGGGATTCTATGGAGCGGAAATTCATCACACGATTCGTAAAAGCAATCCCGTCGAGGTGAAGATTTATGTCAATCTTGGGAACAAATTCAATTTGAAGCTAGATGCTAGCTATGTGGGTCAAAGTGACGACTTCTGTAGGAAGCATATGGAAATATTGCACAGCGATCTGCGAAGATTCAAAGCTTCCATCGAAGAGATTAAGGCACTCATCGAAATAGCTGTTAGAAATATGAAACAGAATGGTTTTTTCGAGCCGAAAATTCTTGAACAAAGAGTATCTGTAGACTATGAAAAACATGAAGCAACACTTCATCTGATGATAGATCCTGGTGCTAAAGTATTTTTTTCTGACGTTCGCATAAAATCTTTTCCGAATATTAAAGACTGTTTTGTGAAAAATAGGATTGCTTGGAGTGAGGGGGAAGTTTTTGATATTTCCAAAGTTGAGGAAACGACCGACTGCTTGATGAACAGTCAAATTTTCTCAAAAGTTAAGATAAAACCAGATGAAGATGCCATTCTCGGCGATCGTGTTCCCATGCTTATTGAATTGGAAGAAGAGAAGAGGCATACCATCGAAATAGGGGTCCTTTATTCTGGAATGCACGATATGAATTTTAAAAAAGAATCTCAAACGCAGAAAAAATTGAAATCAATAATTACAAGATTTGGATGGACAAATAATAATGTCTATGGTGGTGGGGAAAAAATCCGACTTATGGTTGAGGGAACGCCAATGAGAGTGAGTGATAAGAGATCCGATTATGCCTTCGAAGCTGCGTTGTCTCAGCCGGACATTTTTTTGAGAAATAACACGGCAGAATATTGTGTCTCGCGCAGGCAGGAGCTCACTAATGTTTTTTTCAAAAGAAGCGATCAAGTATCCGTTAGATTTAGCTATCCATTACCGAATTCTCTTCTGCTAAAAATTGGGGGGTGCTTGGAGGCAAATTCGATTGACGCAAGTGAAGTATTTTTTCGTGGGAAAAATAGCGATAAAAAATACGAAAATTTTTCAATACCTGTGGAGATTATTCTTGATAAAACGAACGATCTTTTGAATCCAACCTCCGGATATCGTGTAGAAGGAAAGTTTTCAGAAATTTTCTTCAAACATTCAACCATCGGAATTCTGAAAACTCTAAATCTACTCTTCTCATATAATTATGCCTTGGATGATTTGAAGCGAACTATTTTGGCATTTAAGGCTAGGAAAAAATCAGTTTTTGGTCAGAAAATAGACCTGATTCCGATAGATAAAAGAATTTATACGGGCGGAATAAATTCAGTCAGGGGATTTTCGCACCAAATGGCTACGGAAATCGTTGCGGGGGAGGAAACTCCAATGGGCGGAAAATCGTCTCTTGAATATAGTGCCGAAATTCGCCGGCGATTCTCTGAGTCTTTCGGGGGTGTCATCTTTTTCGATGGAAGCAAGATTTTCCAAAACAGTTCAATTCATATGGATTTACAGACGGAAAAAAAAAGATGGTTTTATGCCGTTGGAATCGGCATAAGGTATTTCACTAGCATTGGTCCCATAAGAGCTGATTTCGCAATTCCAATAAGAAGGCGGAGGGGCATAGATTCGAAGTTACAGTTTATCATGAGTTTAGGGCAGGCATTTTGAAAGCTTCAAGACTACGCAGATTTTTCGTGAAACTATTGTCAGGAGTGCTGATCATAGCAGTGATGTTCTATGGAATGCTGGCAACAGATACCGGAAAAACTATGGTCGCGAATTTCATCTTTGGTTTGCTAACAAATATGACTATAAAGATAAATGGGTTACATAAGAATAAAATCCAAGATATTTTTGTGCACATTCCGAATGAGGCGGAGTTGACTTTTTCCGGAATCTCCATGGAGTGCAGGTCGCTTTTCAGGGATTATTCGGTTGTTGTTGAAAAAGTTGCGTTCAATAATATCGAAGAAGGGGAAAATAATGGAAGAAATGATAAAAGAGAGAAGAAAGGAAATGAAGAATGGATAGGCGTTCGCATCCAAAATTTTTTCATACAGAGCATGGCTCTATTGCAGAAAATGCGTCCCTTTCTGAAAGGTATTATCATAAAAAATGGCAATCTTCGTTTAGGATCAAATATGCACGAAATGAGAGATTTTTGCTACAATTCTTTTGGGGATAAGATAAACATTAGCGGAAAAATTGGTCAAAAACATTGCATTAACATTGAAATGGAATGGAAAGACAACGAATGTTCGACGTGTAATATTGAATACTCGCAGGATCAATCTCCCGTTTGCGGTCGTCTTATAGTAAAAGATCCCGAGTCGCGTGTGGCGCAGTATAATCTATCTTTTCAGAACAACAAAGTTAAGGTGATTGCTAATGGCCACTATCAGGATTTTTTATTTGACATAAAAATTGACGCAGCTACGGTATTCATCCGTATTCCAGGGCAAGCAGTATCTTCCGGATACTACGAAATTCCCTGCAGTGGGAATATCTATCCGACTAGACGCGATGCCTTTCTGCAGTCAAAAATCTTTCTGGACGATTATCTGTCGAACTTTGAAGATATTCCAGCTGCTGTTGCTAAAAATTTTATGGGAGTTAACGGACTTCTGACAGTAAGATGTGATTTCGAAGAGGATTTAAAATGCAATGCGCAAATGACATTTAGGAAAGGCGAAATGACGCTTGGGAATGTTTTTGGCATCTATGAGAGTGGGAATGCAAAAATCATTGGTAATATTCCCTGGATATCCATAAAGGGCTTTAATTTTAAAAGATTTGAGTGTGAAATTGACGAAAAGAGATGCGCAAATATCCATTTGGTTGCAAAAGAATTTAATGCCATCTCCCGCATATCCTTTGCTGAATCGATTGTTGTGGAAAAATTCGAATTGAGAAGCCCAAAAGGGTCTCTGAAATTCCTAGAACCGTTCTCAACAATGAATGATTTAAGTTGCGTGTTTGATTTTAATCAATTGGATTTTTGGGAGAAAATCCTGCCGATTTCTGGATCAGTTTCTGGAAGTTTGGAGAGCAAGCAGGGAAAGATTGTCGTCAAGTGTAGCTTTCCATCGCTCATACTGAGGAAACAAAAGCTTTCTTCCATGGATCTTTTTTACGATGGGGCCAAAATTCTAACAACGGCAAAAAATGCCGAAATCTACGGTATGAAGCTAGATGATCTGGACCTCCAAATACTCAATAATCGATTGGATCTATCCGGCAAAGTAAACAAAAGCGGTATTCTAAAACTATCTGGCGAAATAGATAATACTTTTGGGAGAATTGCGTTAAAGGACGCGCAAATAACATCTTCAGGTGAGCGAATACAATTTGAAACGTGTGTTCTGGATTTCAATAAACATAACTATAGTATTTTCTGTAAATTCTTTGAAAAGAAGAAAAGAGGAGAAGCAAAAATCTTTTTCAGTAATGAAAAATTTTCTTGCGATTTCAAAGCATTTCCAATGAGAAAATTCCTTGCCCTCTTTAATCATAATTGTGTTCAGGGTCGTTTGGAGGGAAGCATTTCTTTAGAATCTAGAAAGGGATACTTCGTGGGAGGGGGGCGATTATCTCTAACCAATCTTATGGCTTATAGGCAAAATCTGCAAATGGATTTATCGACGGCATCTGATTGCACTAAAATAAACACTTGTTTAAAAAATGGAAATGGCCTCGTAGTTATAGATGTACTTCTTCCCTTCTCCATCAAAAATGACGGAACGATTTCTAGAATACCAAACGATCTATTAAACTGTCACATTGTCGCCCATACTCGACTGGAAAGGTTGCTGATATTACCTGATAATTTTGATTTGCGAGGATTGCTAGATTGTGATTTTCGCATTTCAGGAAGTTTTGACCAACCCATCATTTCGGGGAAGGGTGAACTACGAGGCGCGCATATAGCCATCGGCACTGTGCTGTTACAAAATGGCATTGTTTCCCTGTCAGGGCACGGACCAAATATCGATGTGTTACGCGGCGAATTTATCGATCATAAAAAACGCAAGGCTGAAATCACCGGAAGTGGACAGCTATTTTTTGATGGAGTTATGCCAAATATTAACACGAATCTACAACTGAAATTTAATAATTTCTCACTTCTGCGTTCCGATAATATGGAAATCGATGTCCTGGGCGAAGGAACCATGAGTGGGCCAGTTAATAACATGATAATTAACGGGAAAGTCACACTACCGAAATGCAAAATTCTAGACTTTACAACCATAGAGGATGAAACTGGGGATATCCAGATTGAAAACGATCCTTATTTGGATAGAAAAAAGCAGAAAGAACAGCAAAAAAGCTTCTTCAAATATAATGTGAACATACATTGCCGCGATGTCCACTTTGTCGGGAAAATTTTCGAAATGCATCTTCGTGGAAACCTTATGTTGTCCACCTTTCAGGAAAGCGGAACTTTAGTAGGAGACTTGCAATTATTAGAAGGCAAATTGGATTTGTTTGGGAAACGTATGAGTTTTACCTATGGGAACGTGACGTTTCAAGAGGATTTCCCATTTAATCCAAAAGCCTCTTTCAAATGTCAGCGAAATTTCGGAGATATGAGTGTAGAACTGAGTATAATTAACAATCCTAGGGGGGGAATATCCCTAAATATTCATTCTACTCCTAACAATACGCAGGACGTGATTTTATCAAAGATGCTGTTCGGCAAAGAATCGAAATACCTAAGTGTGAGCGAAGCAGCTCAGCTGGCACATGCCGTTGCCAGTCTTAATCGTCATGGATACATTTTTTCTGTTTTAAATACGTTTCAACATATTGGCATCGTTGACAGTATCTCGTTCGTGGGGGCAGAGAAACCGTCAAATTATCTGTACTCTAATACGCAAAATACCTCAGAGCAGAACGCAATTAATGTCAGTGCAGGAAAAACTGTCCACGATAATGTTTATATAAGCGTTAATAGAGGGAATGAAGAGGCGTCATTTGACGTAGATTTTCTTGTTTCGCCAAACATTTCTCTAAAAGCAAACACAAAGGGTGAGGCAGGCATCAGTTGGAAGTATCGCTACTAAAGCAGACAGAGTCTAGGAGGCGGATTTTATCATTCCGAGGATGACAGGTCCGAGCATAACTATGAATAGGCACGGCATTGTGAAGAGCATCATCGGCAAGGTGAGCAGCGTTGGAGCTGCGGCCGCTGCCGCCTCTGCGCGGAGCATCCTCTTCTGTCGGGAGTCATTCGCAAGGTCTCTCAGGGCAGTATTCAACGACGACCCATACTCAATAGACTGGCTGAGTGTTTTGGAAAGAATCTTTATTTCAGGGCAATTAGTTCTGTTTTCAAGATTATTAAAAACAATATGATAGTCCGGAATCATCTCTAGCTCAATCGCTGTCAAGCTAAGTTCGTCCGCCAGAACAGGGTTTGACATCCTCATTTCTCTCGCGATTCTTATGATGGATCTATTTAAGTCTAATCCTGATTCCGTACAAATGATCAATAGGTCGATGAGGTCTGATGTGCCGCGATTTATTAATTTGACTCTTTTTTTGGCGATTATGCTCATGTTGAAATCGACAAGCCTGGTTCCACCTAATCCGCCTAAAGCCAACGAGCCGAGAAGAGCTATATCTAATGATATATCCACCATGTCTGCTATTGTCATCATAACCAACGATATAGAAAATAAAGCAACACTGCATATTGCTTTGGATTTTACCAGCTCTTCTAAGGCGTTATCTCCACGTTGTCCTGCTCTTTGCAAAGTTAATCTCATGTCGGTAATTACCGCTGGAGCGTACTTCGCTATCAATCTAAGTATGATGTTGTCGTGGAACTCTGCGCTGTCGCGGTTTAACACATTTTCACCTTCCACCTCATCGATGGCGGCGGAGGAGACGTCTTTGCCTTTTTCTTTTACCCTTATTATTCTTCTTATTAATCTTAGCTTAAGGACCGCGTCCACGTAGAGGCGGTTCGCGTACGGTCTAAGCAGATAAAATACGCAAAAAGTTATTATAAAACACAAAATATCTATTAACATGGTCTATATCTTCAATTGTGTTGCTTTTATCATGGCAAATAATCCAATTAAGAACAGGGCAACGGCAGATTTAAGCAGATTTTGGCCGGACCCCGGTTCTGTGAATTTTGTTAAATGTTCGGGATTCACAACTGCCATAATGCCGGCAAATACAAACGGCAGAACACTAATAATTACTGCTGACATTCTTGCTTCAGCCGACATAGCTTTCAATTTGAGCTCTAATTCTAATCTTCTTCTGATAATACCAGACAAATTCTGCAAAATTTCTACCAGGACGCCGCCGTTTTCCATCTGTAATATGAGCGCAACCGTTAAGAATCTAAACTCCTCTATATCGATTTTCTCGGAGGCTTCTGCCAAAACCTTTTCTGGCCGGATACCAAGGTCGAACCTTTGGCTAATGGATTTGAATTCGCTAGCTATCGGCTCTTTGGATTCAATACTTACCAGCTTAATTACTCGTCCAATGTTCAGGCCAGCCTTAACGCCTCTGATCATCATATCGATGGCGTCTGGAAATATTTTCAAAAATTCCATTTTACTTTGATTTGAAAGGAACGAGAGAACATTGTATGCGACACCGGCTCCGGTGGGTATCCCGATTAAAACACCGGAAATAAAGTTTAAAAATTTTAGATATATAAGTAAAATAGTCATGATAAGTCCACTTATGGCACAAATATGAATAAACCGATGAATGGAGATATTGTTTATACCGCCCTTTCTCATAAAGGATCTAGCGTAGGAGAGGAATGGGCGATCGGAATATTCAGCTACTCCAAAGTCGTCGGTCTTTGCGAAAGTGGATACTCTATCCAGAGAAGTCTCCAACAGATTTGCTTGTTGCCTAGCCAACTCGTTGAGTTTTTGTTCCAGTTTTATCTTTTTATCGTCTACTACTCGGCGGCCCTGCAAAAGATAGTTCACTACTAGAAAAATAAAGAAGGAAAAGGCAAAAACGGCAATGTCAATAAGATGTATCATAATCCGATCCAACGCTGGATTGCATCGCACTCTTCATAATCGCCAACAACTCTTTGTCGAGACCGTAGGTGATTGCTTTCTCTAGAAAAACCGGGCGATCGGTGCCAGCCTCAAATCTGCCAAAAACTTTATGATCAGCGCTTTCTCCCATGGGCACGAATTTGAATAGGTGCTGATAACCTATATCTCCCCTCTCATTCATTCCGGTTACTTCAACAATTTCAGTAATTTTTCTTGAACCGTCATGGAGACGCTCCGTCTGAACGATCAGATCTACTGCGCCGGCAATCTGCGCTCTTACGATCTCGCTTGGAAGATTAAATCCTGACATGGCGACCATGTTTTCCAGACGAATGAAGGCCTCCTTTGCTCTGTTGGCGTGGATGGTGGACATGGAACCGTCATGACCAGTGTTCATGGCTTGAAGCATGTCGATGCATTCTGAACCACGGACCTCCCCTATGACTATGCGGTCCGGACGCATACGAAGTGCGTTCTTTACGAGATCCCGGATGGTAATTTCCCCTTTTCCTTCGATGTTTGGTGGACGGCTTTCCAATCTGACTATGTGCGGCTGCTGAAGTTTAAGCTCGGCGGCGTCTTCGCAAGTTACTATGCGTTCTTTTGGATCAATAAGGCTGGATAACGCGTTTAGCAACGTTGTTTTTCCAGAGCCAGTGCCGCCGGAAACGATAATGTTTAGCGCGCAGGTTGAAGAAATTTGCAAAATTCTCAGCATTTCGGGAGTCAAACTCCCGAATTGTACAAGGCGCTCCAACGTGACGGCTTTTTTTGAGAATTTACGAATGGAGATACTGGCTCCATCTAATGCGATAGGAGGCGCCACAATATTTACGCGGCTTCCATCTGGCAGACGAGCATCACACAAAGGACTTGAGGTATCGACACGTCTGCCAATTCGGTGCGCAATTCTTTGTGCAATCTGAAGAAGGTGAGCTTCGTCTCTAAATTTTTGCGAAGCAAGTACCATATTTCCTCCGCGCTCAACGTAGATTTGATATGGACCATTTACGACGATATCCGATATGGTGTCATCTTCCAATAGAGTCTCGAGCGGTCCAAGACCTATCATGTCATCCACTAATTCGCGAGCAACGCCTATTTGTTCTCGCTTCGTGATCTGAACACGGCGTTCCTGAGCGTAATCAAAGATGAATTTTTCAATTTCGACGTGTAGCTCTTGCGGACTTAATTTAAAGGCTGAGGCCAGGTTTATCCTGCTCAGCATGGTTTCATAGGCTTCCTTGCGGAACACCGTAAGTATCGGAGATTCTTCGTCTATGTGTTGTGTTTCCTGAGCCATAATTATCTCTTTCCGCTAGTTACCCTAACTTCGCAACAAATTTGTCAAAGGCGTCCGCCGTTAGCTGTTTAATTTTAGCCATAGCGCTTTTCTGCTGTTCAATGACTGCTTCAGCAACTTCCTGATCCTCTCTTTTCCCGATGAGAGTGTCTGTTATACTTTCTAAAACGTCCGTCAGTGGACCAGCCGACATTACAAGCGGCTGCCCTATATTAGCTGCGGCCAATGTGGTGCTTTCATCTAGAGGCATAGAGTAATCAATCTTTCTATCGATGATTTTTTCAAACGACTCCTTCGTAATTGCCCCCCCACTGGATAACCCAATTTTGTTAGCTATTACCATCACTCTTCTTTCAGGATTCTCAGCGAAGAAAAATTCTAACATTCGTGCGGTATTTTGGGCTGACGCGACGCTCATCTCTACCATGATCACAAAGTAATCAGTCTTTGCTCTGCTTGCTTTGTTTATACCGCTAATATCGCGCGGAGAATCCACAATAATGTAGTTGAAATGTTTTTTAACATTAGCCATCAAAGCTTCGAATGCCTCGACATCCGCATTAATTCCCCTAAGAAGGTCTACTAATCCGCCGAGATAATAAAGCCGTTGATCACATTTCTTTAAAATTGTATCTACGAAGTAGTCATCAACCTTATCAGAAGATTCTAATACATCTAAGTAACTGTTCTCCGTTTTAACATCCAGCATCAAATTCGCAGTGCCATAGGCGAAATCCACATCCACAATTGCAGTGCGTTTAAAGTGGCGGTTGGCCAGAATCCAGGCGATATTAGTTGCTACCGTTGTGGATCCGGCTCCCCCCACTGAGCTGGTGACATATATCATTTTGCCGGTTTTTCCGACGCCTCTGCGGGTAGTTCCGTTAGCGACCTCAATCGCGTGGCGCAACAGGTTGTTGCTGAGGGGTTTTATCAAATAATCGGAGACACCCATAGCCATAAAATCTCGAAACAATCCAACATCGTTACGGCTTCCAATGGTAATAATGTTCACATCGGGAGAGCAAAACTCTTTTATTTTTGCCACGTCCCCGAGTGGAAGTTCGGAATCGGAGATATCGATCATTAGAACTTTTGGCGCCCGATGTTCCTTTAAAAAACTAATAATGCTTGAAACATTTCCCTGCCTGGCTTCCGCAAACGACATTCCTGAGTCTTTAATTGCATTATTCAACAACTGCTCTGATACTGGATCGCCCAAGAATCCTATAACGTTATAAAGTTTATCAGATAACGGACTGCCGGCCATGAAACTCCCCTTTTCTACTTCGTTTACTTTATTCCAGCGCTGCTACCACTGCTGCTACTACTAATGGCGCTACTACTAGCGCTGCCTCCAGTGGATCCTGCGCTACTGATGCTGCTTGCACCGGATCCTCCTCCGCTAGAGCCAGCTTTTCCCATCGCTGCAATTGCCTTGCTGGTCTCCTGACCCTTGTATTTGCGCGGCATAACAAGGTCACCCTTGTTTGAGATCATCTGCGCCATGTTATAGGCCGTGGACGCGCTATACTTTGGTAGATTTTTACTTGTATCAATATCTCCGATATATTCGGACCATATGCTGCAATCTGGTTCTTTTACATCATACCGTAGTATCTCGATCCTAATGCCAACCTTGGCATCGTTATAAACGCATACTCCCGAGTCGGAAATGCGACTGCTTATGAATCCATTCTCACACATTACCCTATGAATTTGGTTTCTTGCTCTATCCTGGATTTTGGCGGTGATAGGCTGATTGGAAACTAGCAAATATCCGACATTTTCAATGCCTGTGTTGTGGGCTTCTCTTAGAACTCTGCCCATGGAGGTAGCAGTGCTTGGGGAAATTTCAAAATTCGGAGGGGTAACGAAAAAATAGACTCGTTTTACTTCTCTAGTCTCGATTCGTGATGTTTCAGGAACATAGTCGTCGTTTTTTGGTCGATACTGCCTCTGTTTATCGCAGCCACAGAGAAGTAATCCGACTGCAATCGCAAACGACGCCGCACTAGCAAAGGTATCTACGATTTTTGTTAGTTCTATATTTCTCGCCACGACTACCTCCGACTACATAACCGAAAAACCAGCGCTATGTACTTTTTGTAACCTTCCGCTTTGTGCTTTCGGATGGAACTTTCTCATCAAAATTGACTCCAGCGGAGAGTATAGGCGAGGCGCCATTTCTGTGGGCGTTTTCAACCTCTTTGAGGATGGTTTAACAACGTAGGGAGTGACGATTATAACGAGCTCCTTTTCAGACGAGATTAACGTTGATTTCCTGAATAGTGGCCCCACCAGCGGTAAATCAGCCAGGAACGGTACCTCCTGCGCGGAGGTACTCTTCGTTTTTTGCAGTAAGCCTGCTATTGCAAGGCTCTGTCCACTTCCCAGCTCAACGGTGGTGGAGGCCTCCTTTGTTGTTAATGACGGCACCGCTCCCTCTCTAGTTGTCGAAAGTGTGCTGACCGATGGTTTTACGGTGATTGTAATCCTATCCTCAGCTAAAACGATCGGAGTAAACTCTATGGAAGTTCCCCATTCTTTAAACTCCGTGGTATTCGTATTAGTACCCGGCTGGGTAACAGTGTAGCCTTGCTCTCCGCCAGCTTTGAATACAGCAGTTTTTCCCGACAAAGCCACCAATGTCGGTTCTGCTAAGACGGATGCAAAGCTCTCGGCAGCAATGGCCTCCAACAGAGCCGACAGTCCGTTATCTCCACCATTGTGCATAACCCAACGTCCTCCAGTGACAGTTCCCCCTGCTGCGCCGGCGTCCATATTAGTTTTTAGCTCACCAACGTCGGCTGTATATACTGGAAACACAGAAGCGTTTCCTCCAACGAATCCATAGTGCATTCCGCCAGCCGATTTCCCAAAGGAAAGAGCTTTCCAATCAATTCCAAGCTTCTTTTCAAAATCCCTAGAGACCTCAGCCACCTTCACCTTAAGCAGAACCTGCGTAGAGGTCTCAATGACCAATTTATTTATGATTTTCGCGTTATTTATAATGCGTCCAACAAGCTCCTGCGCTTCTGCTGCCATTTCTGGAGAATCCACCTTTCCCCTAATGACCACAGAATCTTCTAGAGAGATTATATCGATTTCTGCTTCCGGATATACCTCAGCAAGCGCTCTTTTTACCTCACGCAATGGGTAGGTTACCCTTATTTGATAATTTGCTATGATTTTTCCTTGTTCACTATGCACGACAAGGAGAGTTACTCCAGGATTTAGTCCTGTCAGATAAAGGGAAGTGTCGCTCAGCATCTCTATATCGGCTACTTTGGGATTAGGAATAAAAATCTCGCTGGCTTTTTCCTTGAGTTTGATAAAATTTACAGAATGTAATTCGATTTCTTTCACTATGACGCCCGCGTAATCCATTTCTGCTTGATTAGGCTTTACCCCGGCTACATCGGGTTTCGGTGTCTCCTTCGCCCGGCTTATTGCTTTTCTTTTTGCGTCTAATTGTTTGGTTGGAGATGCCTTCACATTAGGCGGCTCCCCAGTCTTCACTTTTTCGTATGGCTGCTTAGCGGCTTCTTCTTTATTATTTCCAGATCGCTCTGTGTTTACTCTTTCCTTGTTTAATGGCTTCCTACTCTTCGGTTTCTCATCGGAGCGCCGTATTTCGTCTGCGTTATTATCATCGTACTGTTCTATGGCGCTCTCAACATTTTCACCTAGTTGTTCGGTAGGCTCATCCTCGTTAAGAGTCGACTCATTCGCTTCGGCGTAGACGAGCCTTCCGTCGACAAGGCCTGCCAGAAGCAGGCCTAATGCGATGATGAAACTCTTTTCTCTCATACTACGCTCTCCACATACACTACACAAAAATTCGCCTTTATTGCTTTGACTCTATAGGATCGGCGTAGAAGGCGAGCCAGGGAGGCTCTGCGATAAGTCCTTTGCCTCCACCCTCTTTCCATTCAAGTCAAACGGTACCTCAGTTGATTTCAACAGCCGATGTATAACCACTACCCGCGCATCTTCCTCCTCATCTCCCTCTGTTCCTTTCTTTTCCTTCTTCGATTTTTTCTTTCCCCTAATCTTTCC
Source organism: Holosporaceae bacterium (assembly GCA_031269995.1). Taxonomy (GTDB): domain Bacteria; phylum Pseudomonadota; class Alphaproteobacteria; order UBA3830; family UBA3830; genus JAIRMQ01. Next base: position 190,899 of record JAISYI010000022.1, on the reverse strand, counting down.
GCTGACAACTTCGTATCTTCCAGTCTCTGGGAATGGAAGTCTACGTTTAACCACTCCGCTGGAGGCTTCCTGCTGCTCTTCTCTTGCCATCTGTCTGATGATATTCGCTCCGCCTCCCACAGAGTTAAAACATTGGATTATCGAAGTTATTTTCTGGCGTTTTTCCAACAGATCTTTAGCACTTTTGGCACTGTTTACTTTGTTCATGTTTTGGATAACTGCAGAAAATTCATCTTTACGCCTTTTGCTTGCCTCCAGTTTTTTCCTGTGCCCACTCCCTCCTATGGCGTACATACTGTCTATCAGCGCAAATTGCCCTCGCTTGGCGGTATCCTTGCTGCTTTTGGCCCTTTCCAAGATCTCCAGCGAGCTGGAAGAGCGATTTATATTAATCATGTTCTGCAGAAGCGCGTTTTCGGCGAAATCTCCATCCTCATCTAATTCCTCTTCGCCGGCATCCTTATCAACTTGATCTTCTTGGTTGCGCACGGACAGAATTATTCCATTGTTTCCAGCGCGACGAAGCATGGGTTCCACTAGATTTTCTTTAACTTCCAAAGTTACGTTTTGCGGACCAAGCAGATTCCCGACTTTCCCCAGTCCGCTGAACAATCCATCGTCCTTCTTTTGCTGTTTTTTGCTCTGTTCCTGTAGAGTGCGTCCATCGATGGCAATAACCCTCAGCGATTTATATTTGTAAGTTCTTGCCCTTTCTCCACCAAGGCGCGTGATGATAAGAATATCGACCAGGTCACCTGGAGATAGCAGAGAAGCCGCACCTGAAGATTTTTGATCTACTGCAAATGTTACAGCCCGCATACCTTTTCTGATGGAGGATTTTTCAGTTTCTTTGCGTTCTTTTTCTTTTTTTTCTTCCTCCTTTTTTTTCTCTTCTTCATCTTTTCTTTTTCTTTCCGCTGGATCCTCTTTGGTGAGCATACGTATGGCAATCGGCGCACCAGCTGGAATGTTGGTTGCTGCCCACATTTTTAGCGCGTTATTATAGTCTTCCTTGTTATTAAGGGGAGTGTCCTTCTCATCCTTGGCAATAAAATAGGGTTGCATGGCGCTTTGGGGCCATTTCTTCCAAGACAGGTTAGCTATGATTATCTTATCGTCTTTTTTGATATCTTTTGCCACAACTAAAACCTGACCATCCTTTTCTTTCTTCATCTCTTTCACCATAAGAGGGATGTCAGGCATTGACACTTCTTTTTGCTGCGCCCGCTGCTCCGGAGGAGCTACGTAATTGGAAGAGATTAGCCACCGCACAAGCACTGTGACAACCAATGCAACGGCTGCAGCTATTATCATGGGAAGGATGTCTCTTCTTCCGTCCATACTACCACCTAGTCAACAAGTGCTCAAAAATCACACAAAATCCACCACAGGATATCGCTATCCCATAGGGTATTTCGCGTCGCGCTGTGCTTGCTGTGTATTTCCTCAGTGCAACAACCCTCTTGTCGATCCTACGTAGCGAAGGTAAAGCAAAGTTTAATAGTCGCGATTTATTTCGACTTCTGCTCAGTGAATACAGGGAGTGAACCATACTTCGTCTAATGAAAAAAATTTGATGATTGAAGAGCAGATAAAAAACGGCAAGAACTATCCCTCCAATAGACATTCCCATCCAAAATACATGGAGGTAATTTTCAGAGAACAAAATTACAGGAAACAGCAGTTTTATATCACCACCTCCAATCAGATTAAAACGATTTAAAACCAAAGTTAGGGCAAATGTTGTGGCTGCTGTGGAAAAACCGCTGCCGAAGTTATCTCCCAACACTCCACTTACGAAGGAAAGGATGTAGAGAATCATCAGCGCCAAGACATACTCATTTTCTATGCGAAAAAACATAAAATCGCAGAGACAAACGATCGACAAGATCAAACCAAATATTAACCACGCTAACAACTTGCGACTTCCTAGGCTGCTGCGAATAAATTATTCAATTACTAGTAAAAATAGTGTTAATTACTCAAAATTTAGGATTTTCCTGTATGTGCAGACGCTTGATGCAAATACATGATATTTTCTTCTTATTATGCTTATTTTTCCTCAAAAACAATCGTAGCAATGTATCCTCTTACGCTCTTTAATTATTCACTGTATAAAAGGCTTTCACGTTGTTTTTAGGTAATTTTTTTTGCAAATTCATCGAGTGCATTGACATCACATACGTTCGTTAATTCCATCTGAGGACAAATGCGCCTAACCAATCCTGTAAGAACTCTGCCTGCGCCTATTTCAACGCAGTGGGTTATGGAATTGGCTTCAGCGAATAGAATGCTTTCTCGCCATCTTACACGTTGTACGATCTGCTTCAACAAAAACTGGCGAAAACCATCAATCTCCGCCCTGGCGGTAACATTTGAAATAATTGGGCAAACTGGCGGAGAAAAATTCGCTTGCTCCAAAGCTGCGGCAACATCAGAAACCGCTCGATTCATTAACTGACAATGAAATGGACCACTGACGTCCAGGAGTACTGCACGACGAGCTTTTGCCTCAATCGCCTTCCTGATTGCCCAGGTCACAGCCTCGCTATTCCCGCTGATTACCACTTGTCCATCGCAATTGTCGTTGGCTATTTGCAAAACCGATTCTATCGGCACAACTGGCATTGTCTTCACCGTTATATTTGCTTCTGCAGTCGCTTTTCCCTTTTTTTCAGCATCATATTCGGCAATAATTCTCTCGATATTCGCTAGAGATAACCCAAGAATAGCGGCCATCGCCCCCCTTCCCGTCGGACATGCCGACGACATAGCTGCACCACGTATTCTCAGGATTTTAGCTGTGTCTGGAAGGGTAAGTACTCCACCGACGCACAAAGCTGTGTACTCTCCAAGCGAATGCCCTGCCAAAAATTTCGCCTTTGAGGCGATGTTTATCCCGTATTCCTTCTCTAGAACCCTTGTAAAGGCCATACTGATGGCCATGAGAGCCGGCTGGGCATTTTCCGTTGCTCTTAGTGTGTCTTCTGGACCATCAAAAATCACTCGAGACAGAAAGAAAGAAATTGCATCATCGACCTCGTGAAAAACATTTCTGGCCGTTGAAAATGCATCGTACAGACCTTTTCCCATTCCGACTTCCTGGGATCCCTGTCCAGGAAAAACCAAAAGCATATCTTTCTAACCCCCTCAAAGGAAAAAAAACGCTAACAATATTTGGATAAAAATTCAATTTGCACTTAATATATTATCAGATGGGATCAACTATCATCATCTTCCATGATTTCCTGGCGGAAAAATTTGTGATATTCTCAGCTTTTGCATTAAGGGGGACCGCATTGAGCGCTAATCCAATTGATATAACAGAGGCCTTGGCCGCTAAGATGAATCTTAGTTTTAGCAGAATGGGGGATAATGAGATATCAATTCATCTAAAGGCCGACAGGCCTAAATATATACTTTCGGTTGTTTTGAAATCTGACTACGAAATGATTTATTTTTCCTGCGACATGAACCTTCGAGTGCCGAAAAAGAAGCGTGTTTCCATAATGGACGCGATAATCAGGGCCAATGAAAGGATTTGGATTGGGCATTTCGATCTGATATCCGTTAGCAATTGCATCGTATATAGTCTGGCGATCCCTTTTGTTTCATCGTTTCTTGCAGATGAGGAGATAATACAATCCATAATTCAACTAATTCGTGGGGAGTGTAATCACTTTTATCACTATTTTTCCCTTATTATTGAAGATAAAGAAGTTCCAGAAATTTCTTCGATGTTCCTTGAGACTATCGGAGAGGCGTAGATGCTTACTGGGTACATTGCCGCTGTCGTTTCGCCGTTTCGAGACGGGCATGTGGATGTTGAGGCTTTCGAAAGGTACATCGATCACATTGCGGATTCTGGCGTTTCGGGAGTGGCTGTCTGCGGGTCCACAGGGGAATCTCTCTCGCTGTCAATGGCGGAGAAGGTGAAACTAGTCAGGATCGCCGCAGCAGTTAACTGTGGCAGAGTAAAGCTGGTTGGCGGAATAGTGAATTCGACAACGGAAGACTGTGTCCAACTCATTAAACAAATGGAAGAGCATGTGGATTATTTTCTCTGCATTTGTCCATTCTATGTAAAACCATCCCAGCATCAGATATACGAGCATTTTCGCACATTAAGTTCTGCTACATCGCGAGATATAATTCTGTATAATAATCCATCGCGTGTCGGTGCAGATATTGGATTTGACACCTTTAGACGTCTGTGCGATCTAGAAAACGTAGTCGCAATAAAGGAGTGTTCTCTGGATTTATCTCGGTTTTCTCTGTGGAGAGCAGTAGTGCGGGATGGTTTTTCCTTTTTGTCCGGAAACGATGATGTTGCTGGAGGAGCATTGGCTATGGGGGCTAACGGTGTAATTTCCGTCAGTGCCAACGTCGCTCCATCCTTGTGCGTTAGCATGTATAATGAATTTCAACAGGGCAATCTTGGCGGTTTTCGTGCGCTGAGAGACCGCATTGCGTTGCTGCACGAACTTATGTTTGCGGAGCCAAATCCAGCTCCGGTCAAATACGCTCTGAGTAGAATGGGATTTATTGTGAACGAACTGCGGGCTCCCTTAACTTCGATAAGTGAGGGTCTGCGCTCCAAGATAGATGAATTCCTCATCGGATGGTTGGAGAATGCCGCCTAATGCCTCCCGCACAATATAGAGAGATCGGCTTCAATCGCCGTGCTAACTATGACTATGAGATTTTGGAGAAAATCGAAGCGGGAATCGTTCTGCGCGGCAGCGAGGTGAAGTCTCTCCGCGTGAACAGGGTGAGTTTAACGGATGCCTACGCGGGGCTATCGAAAGACTGCGAAGTCTTCATGTATCAAATGCATATTCCTGAATATGGCCTTGCGAATCGCATGAATCACGATCCCAAAAGGACACGCAAGCTATTGCTGCGAAAGCGGCAGATTCGGCATCTCATTGGCCAACTAAAAAAAGGTGGATACACACTTGTTCCTATTAGCATATATTTCAACGAAAAGGGCTTCGTTAAAATTTCGCTTGGAATGGGACGAGGCAAGAAGACCATCGATAAGCGGGCAACAATAAAACAGCGTGAGTGGAATCGTGAAAAAGCTCGACTCCTAAAACAAAAGAATTCTTTATGATAAAATACGTTCGGTAAACATTGACAAAATAATTGATTGGATATAATGGGACTCTATGATTGATAAATCAAGCCTCTTTAGTCCGACTATAGGTCTTTCTGAATTTGCTTAAAGACGGATCTATCTTAATCATGGATTCCGCAATCTGCACGCTGTTTAACGCCGCGCCTTTTCGCAGGTTGTCGCAGGCTATCCAGTAGAGTAGGCCATTTTTAACTGAAGTATCCTTTCGTATTCTGCTTACGAAAACCGCATCCTCTCCCTGGACGTCAATCGGCGTTGCAACATATCCTGATTCTTCGCCTCTGCGATCAATGACGATTACTCCTTCGATCTTTTCGAAGATATTTCTAATATTTTTTGTTGGAAGAGCTTTTGAGAACTCGCATGCCACGGACATCGAATGTCCGATAAATACTGGTACACGTACACAGGTTACTGCAATTTTTACGTCGGCCATCAAAATTTTGCGAGTTTCACAAGTGATTTTTTCTTCTTCTTCGCTAATGCCTGATTCATAAAAATTCCCGACTTGCGGTAGGATATTGAATGCAATTTGCTTCGAAAATACCTCTGGACGAGAAGATCTCGTCGTCATTATCTCCTTGCTTTGATTGTATAACTCATCGATTGCTCTCCTTCCCGCTCCTGATACTGATTGATACGTGGAAACCACAACTCTCTTTAGGGATGCCACTTCGGATAGTGCCTTTAGCGTCATTACCAGCGGCGTTACCACACAATTCGGCGTGGATACTATCCCATACGATGCTCCTTTCTCCAGGGTATCCAGATTTATCTCTGGAATTATTAGTGGAACCTTTGGGTGCTGCCTGAAATAAGACGATTTGTCTATAACTATACAACCTCTGTCCGCTACTATCTCTGCATTTTTACTCGACACTCCTTCTCCTGCACAGAAAAAGGCCAGGTCAATGTCGGACCAATTAATGTCAGATATTTTTTGCGTTTTTAACGCTCTATTCCCACAGGACACAACCCTTCCCAATGTCCTCGTTGAGGCTATCGCAACAATATCTCTTAGCGGAAATTCCCTTTCGCTCAGAATGCGTAGAGTTACCATGCCCGCATTCCCGGTCGCTCCAACCACTGCTACGTTGTAGCCACTCTTCACCTGTCGACCCCCGACGGTTTACGCAAACCATACTCTTGAAGGCCTTTCAGCGACGCGTCGCCAGGTCCTTCAAAATCAAAGTATCGCCAAATTCACTAGGCGACGTTAAAATCCGAATATCCAACGACTTTATAGACGGTGTCGACGCTGTTGCGATCAACCTCTAACAGTCTGTCTTCCTTCGATTTGCTTCCATCTTTCAGAGAGTCTATGTCCGGAATGTCGCACAGCTGAAGGTTAGTCGGCGTTACACTCCATATTTTCTTGATCAATACTTCGCCCTTTTTCAAGATTACGACTGTTGCCTCCGGCACTAGATTGTTGGTCGCTTCCAGATACAATGTGGACGAACAACTGAAATGCGGAAGGAAATAACTCTCAGCTTTTACTGCAAGTAATTCTTCCTTTGCTGACAATTCGCTTGGTTTCAATCTCCATTCGGAGGGAGAACATATTTTGATTATTAGTTTTTGCTCATTGTTTTCGTCTTGGGCTACGCAGTACAAAGGCATATTTGCTTCGCGGGACGTATTGTCGCGGCCGCGATTTCTACTAAATTCAATCGGCGACACGATCCGGCTCTCGTGGGAAATCTCCTGTAAAAGCTCCGCAGGCTCGCATCTGAACGCATGCGATAGTCTTCGAATAAGGTCGGTATTTAGTCTTCTGGATCCTGATTCCAGGCGAGAAAGATAGGAAATGGAAATGCTCGTAATCTCAGACAGCGTCTCCAATGTATACCCACTCCTCTTGCGGAGGTACTTCAAATGTGTCATAGGGGCATCTTTTCTTTTTCTGCCGACTCGTTCAACTCCGCCAACAGCTAATTGATTCATCTCGCCAAAATCGACCTCTTTCATCGGACTCAAACTTTGTCTTGCCATATCAAACCTCCAACAAGTTAAAACTGACTATGTGTATATCAAACGACAAAAGTAAAGTCCACACTAGTTATGAATAAAAAATATCATCTAATGCGTAAAACATTGTATTCATATATTTCATTGAAAAGACACAAGAATATCCTATAGCTTTGGAAAGTGAAAATTCTATTGAAAATATACATGCTTTTTAGCATACTAGATTCGAGCAACGCCCTGAAAGATCTGTATTTTTAGTTGTTTTTGTAGATTAAAAATTGGAACGCAAGAACAATGGTGGGGATATGAGATCCTTGAAAAACAAAGCGTTACCGTCAAGTGGCAAAAAGAAATTGTGTAAAATACGCAATGTCAATAATTCTCAGTCACAAAAAGTTAAATTATTAGTGTACAAATCGTGCGATTTTGTAAAAGATCGCCACCTTTTAAGAAGAAAAAAAATTAAATTGCACAGATTTAAGTTTGTTCCGAGCACTACGCGATGCGGCGTTGCCGAGGCAATAAAAATTTTGGATGAAAAAGGTACTCCCATCTTGTCCAAAAAATATCAAATCGCAGATTATAACTCCGCCACCTCTGCCGTTACCAAAGGCCGTTGGAGTCATGAGGAGGAGATTGTCGCATGGTTGACGTCGATAGAAGTGGAAATAAAACGAATCGGCAGATTTCATTTCGCTCTGGATGGGCGAATTTGTTTCTTTAGTAACGTTGTGACCTTTGCGAACAGACGGCGCTCGGAAATGGGGTTGGAACCGTTCTACGTACATGGAATAACTGAATTCTAGATATTTATTTCTGTAGAATGAAGGTGTCTTGGGAAATAATGCCACATGTGCTTGCTTGAACTTTTCTTGCTCTGAGGATAGAGTAAATGTTTGCTGGGAGGAGGGTATTTTTCATGGCAGGCAGCATAAATAAGGCTATTTTGGTGGGAAATTTAGGAAAGGATCCCGAGATACGGTCGTCGCAGGATGGATCCAAAGTGGCTTCATTCTCCGTCGCAACATCCGAGTATTGGAAAGATAGGGTCTCTGGGGAGCGGAAAGATCGGACAGAGTGGCATCGCGTGGTGATTTTCAACCCAAATCTGGCGGAAGTTTGTGAAAAGTACCTGCGCAAGGGGTCAAAGGTGTACGTGGAAGGGCAGCTGCAAACTAGGAAATGGCAAGATCAGATGGGAACCGACAAATATACGACGGAGATAGTGCTATCCAGATTCCGCGGAGAACTGACTCTGCTCGATGCTAAGGGGGATGGCTCCAGCACAGTAGATGATACCCTTGGAGATAAGGGTGGCTCGTCAACGGTTATTGATGACGATGTCCCATTTTAGTGAGGAAGAGTGGCGTGGAGAACAACACTCTCATCAATCTACAATTAGGAAGGACATTAGTTAATGGCTGAAAAAGATAGCATAGTTCCCGTACTGCTAGAAGAGGAGATGAAACGGTCCTATCTGGATTATGCCATGAGTGTCATTGTGGCGAGGGCACTCCCAGACGTGCGCGACGGTCTGAAACCAGTTCATCGCCGTATCCTTTACAGCATGACGGAGAGTGGCTTTGAACATAGTAAGCCGTTTCGTAAGTCTGCACGCGTCGTTGGAGACGTTATATCCAAGTACCATCCTCACGGGGACGTGGCCATATACGAAACCATGGTTCGAATGGCGCAGCCGTTTTCCATGCGTGATGTGCTGATATCTGGTCAAGGTAACTTTGGCTCCATGGACGGAGATTCGGCTGCTGCTATGCGTTACACGGAGGCTAGGCTATCTAAGATTGCAGGCGCACTGACAGAGGATTTGTATTGTAACACGGTGGAATTCCAGCCGAACTATGACGGATCTCTGCTTGAGCCGATGTTGCTTCCAGCACGTTTCCCTAATCTGCTTGTGAACGGTGCAAGCGGCATAGCCGTTGGAATGGCGACAAACATACCGACGCATAATCTCGGGGAGGTTATCGATGCTTGTCTATTACTGACCGATAATCCGAGCGCGACTCTGGATGACCTCATGACTGTCATAAAAGGACCGGATTTTCCGACCGGTGGAGCGATTCTAGGCCGTGGAGGTATTTACAATGCGTTCAAGACTGGACGCGGCTCCATTATAATCAATGCAAAAACTAAAATTGAGGAAGTACGCAAGGATCGGCAGGCAATTATTGTCACTGAGATTCCGTATCAGGTCAATAAAGCCAAATTAATCGAGAAAATAGCTGCTCTCGTGAACGAAAAGATCCTGGAGGGGATTTCTGATCTGCGGGATGAATCTGATCGTGATGGGGTAAGGGTAGTCATCGAGCTAAAAAAAGATGCCAACACTAACATCGTATTGAATCAGCTATTTCGCAATACACAGCTGCAGACATCTTTCGGTGCTAACATGCTAGCGCTGTATAACGGTCGCCCAAAGCTGATGAATCTGAGGGAGATTCTGGATGCTTTTCTTAGATTTCGCAACGAAGTGGTGGTGCGGCGTATTCGTTTCGAGCTGAATAAAACACGAGATCGAGCCCATGTCCTGATAGGGCTGACCATCGCTGTCGCAAACATCGATGAGGTTATTACCATCATAAGAACCAGTGAAGATCCTGGTGCAGCGAAAAAGATATTGCTGGAAAAAAACTGGCCAGCTGAGGATATAGAGCCACTTATTCGCCTTGTAAACGATCCAAACAGTATATATTTTGACGGGAAATGCAAACTGACTGAGGTCCAGGCTCAGGCGATCCTAGATTTGAAATTACAGAGACTAACAGGTCTTGAAAGGGTAAAAATTTTCAACGAGTTAACCCAGTTGTCCGATAAAATAAAGTACTACCTGGAGGTGCTGGGATCAAAGGAGAAGGTGCTGCAGATCATTCGTGAAGAATTAGTAAAGGTGAAGGAGGAATTCGCTACACCACGCAAGACGTCGATTGAGGAAGGAGGAGAGGAACTGGATGACGAGGACTATATTCAACGAGAAGAAATGGTCGTCACAGTGAGCCATAGCGGATATATAAAAAGGGTGCCCCTTAGCACCTATCGCGCTCAGCGACGAGGAGGGAAAGGCAAAACTGGGATGACGACAAAGGATGAGGATTTCATCCACGACCTCTTTGTCGCAAACACGCTCACTCCAATGCTCTTCTTCTCGACCACAGGAATAGCGTATCAAATGAAAGTCTATAAACTACCGCTTTCCACTCCACAATCGAAGGGAAAGGCATTGGTGAACCTGCTTCCCGTGGCTGCCGATGAGGCCCTGTCCACGGTTATGGCGCTGCCAGACGACGAGTCCACCTGGAGCAGCTATGATGTCGTTTTTGCCACCTCCCACGGTACTATTAGGAGGAATCGACTCTCAGATTTCATTGATATCCGTGCCAATGGAAAGATCGCTATGAAACTAGAGCCAGGAGAGAAGCTAATTTCGGTTGCTCTCTGCAAAGATAACACCGACATACTAATATCATCAAAGCTCGGAAAATGTGTCAGATTTTCAGTGAACGACTTGCGAGTATTTAACAGCAGGATGTCGACAGGAGTGCGTGCAATAAGGTTGCTTGGAGACGACGAGGTTATCTCTATGGCAGTTCTAAATAATGGAACTTCGAATGTCAACGAGAGAGAAGAGTACGTGCGCTATTCCAATTGGCTCCGGCGGAGCAGTGAAGATATCGTCCAGGATCAGGAAATACAGGCTCCTCTGAAGTACGAAGAGATGAAAAGCGTCGAGCAGATTCTTATTACGATTACGGAGAAGGGGTTTGCAAAAAGAACATCATCGTTTGAATACAGAACGTGTAGCCGTGGAACCCAGGGTGTGAAGAATATTGAGATGAGCTCGAAAAACGGAGCGGTGGTCGCTGTTTTTCCAGTTGAGGAGCGCGATGATGTTATGCTGGTTACGGACAGCGGAAAGTTGATTCGTTGCCCTGTGAATAGCGTGAGGATCACAGGGCGAACTACTCAGGGGGTGATTTTGTTCAGGGTAGAAAGTGACGAAAAGGTTGTATCGGCCGTTCGGTTGGTGGATAGCGAATAGGAGAAAATCAAAAAAATGGCTGCAATTGTTCTAAGAAACGTCAGCAAATCTTTCCGAGACTGTCAGATTATAAAAGACGTCAGCTTAACTATGGAGGACGGAGAATGCACTGTGCTGGTTGGACCGTCCGGCTGCGGGAAATCGACGATACTGCGTCTTATATGCGGACTGGAAATCGCCGATGATGGAGATATCTTCATTGGCGGGAGGTGTGTAAACGACATGTCTCCCGCCAATAGGGGGATAGCAATGGTGTTTCAATCCTATGCCCTATATCCTCATATGACCGTCGCGGAAAATATGTCGTTTGCGCTGCAGGTACGGAAACTAAAAAAGGATGAAATTGAGCGACGAGTCAGCGAGACTGCACGGATTCTGAAGATCGATCATCTGCTACACCGGAGGCCGAAAGAACTATCTGGCGGACAGAGGCAGCGGGTGGCAATCGGGCGGGCAATTGTTCGGAATCCTTATGCTTTTCTATTCGACGAACCACTGTCTAACCTAGATTACACTCTGCGTTGTCAGATGCGCTACGAACTAGCGCGTTTAAAGGCTCAGCTCAGCACTACCATGATCTACGTCACTCACGATCAGGCCGAGGCAATGACGCTGGCAGACAAAATTGTGGTCATGCGGGATGGGTCTGTTGAGCAAATCAGCACGCCCTTGGAACTGTATAACTCGCCGGTCAACATTTTCGTCGCAAAATTCATTGGTTCCAGTGAGATGAATATCCTCCCTGTTTCGTTTGTTAATAATACTGAGGAACTGTTGGTGTTCCAAACTCAGACAGAAGAACAGGTGTTTTTCCGGTTACGTGACGAGTTTCGATTCTCCGCTGGGAGAAAGTACTACGCTGGATTTCGTCCGGAAAATGTTAGAGTGCTAACTCCGGAAGAGGATTTTCTCGGGAATAAGGTGGATGGGACCGTTGTTCTATCGGAGAATCTAGGCGGAGAAGGATTTATCCATGTAATCCTGAAGGATGGAACTCAGGTTGTTGCTCGTACGGAGCAAAACGTCAACTATCAGGTCGGTAAACAAATCCGGTTGGGATTCTGCATTGATGTTAGCTATCTGTTTGATGAGAACGGCAACGCAATTTTTGGAATAGATCAGAACAGGACGTTCCAGGCCGCTGAGATCCGTCCGCTTTACTTCGGCGAAGAATCTCAGGTTTTCTGTCCCCAAGATGATTCCCAATCTTGTTCATCGTTCTGAGATGTTCTACACCACAGAGTCATATAATATAATGCACTGCTAAGACGGCGATTAGTACGGCTGCGTTGGGAAACACGATGTCATTCAACACTAAGAAGAAATATCCCATCTGCAAAAGTCCACTCTGGGATCAGCAGCTAATACTGATGTTTACAAAAAAAGACGCTAATTTCGGATAACTTTTCGCTGTATTCCATTCGACGTTTTTTACATACTTTTGGATTTTTAAAAATGCGTCTCTATCGATTTGCCGAACCCGTTCCCCTGACATGTTCATCTCTCGACCTATTTCTCTCAATGTTTTAGGCGGCGTGCGCAGTCTGCATGAGCAGACAACATCATATTCTTTCTTCGACAACGTGTTTAAGGCATCGTGCAGCACTTTCTTCCGATACTCAATCTCCTGTTTTTCAAACAATTTGACTTCCTGCGACTCGGCGGAGTCTGCCAGAAAATCCTGCCAACTTGATCTTTCATTGTTCCCAACTGCCGTATTAGCGGAAAAATCCCTATGGGTAAGGCGTGTCTCTAGTGTTAGTACATCCTTTTCGCTGACATGCATTTTCTCCGCAACAATGCCTGCGTTCTTCTCGGTGACAGTTTCCAGTCCCAGCAAATGCTTCAGCTTTCTCAATCCAAAAAACAATTTACGATGACTTTTGCTGGTACTTGGCTTCACTACCGACCAGGAGTTGTATATGAACTCCTGAATTTTTGCCTTAATCCACCAGACGGCGTATGTGGAAAATCTGTATCCGATTGTGGGATCAAAGTGCTGCAACGCATGCATCATTCCCACGTTCCCCTCGGCTACAAGGTCGGCTTTTGATAATCCATAACCGGAATAACCACTAGCTATCTTCAGAACCAGGCGAAGGTGGCTAGATATTATCTTATGGAGTGCCTTACGGTTTCCTTTTTGCTTCCACTGGGACACAAGTTCAAACTCCTCGTCCGCATCCAACATCGGAAACTTCCTTATCCCTGCCATATAGCTCGACAGAGATTCCTCCTTAAATAACACCATCTTATCTCCGCTCTACTAAACACTCCCCTTCTTTCTCTTTCTTCACGCTCTGCTCTAATCCTATCCTTCCCTACTTGCTCAGAACATTTCTTTAAATGACTCCGAATCTACATTCTCGTTAATTTCCTTCAGCATATCGTAGTTGATTTTTATCTCGTAGATCTTTGATAAATATGACACTAGCTGCTGGAACATATCCGTTATAATGCTACTCTTGAGTTCTTGTGCAAACTTTTTTCCTTCTTCTTTATCGATTTCCTTCGGATGGGATACCTCCAGAATTTGATATACGTAAACTGACCCTGAGCTCTCTTTTATTCCTGCAGAGAATTCTTCCTGGGAAAAAACGTCTTCGATTACTTCCTGTACTACCCGCTGATAGGACTGCGGTAACACTACTGTATTTTCTGGATTCGTGTTTTTCTCTTTACCTGCTGCTTTCTGTGCGGATGTTTTTTCGTCTTTCTTTTCCTCGAGCTTCCCATCCCTATCAAACCACTGGGTAACAATTACTTTTTCTTTGTTTTGTTTTGCTACTTTCTCTAGTCTTTCTCCTGACTTCACTTTGTCTACAATATGTCCTGCCTTTTTTAGCGCTTCCTCACGGCGTTCTTTTTTCAGCCACTCTTTTAACACCTGGGCTTCCATGTCATCATAATCTCCCAGATGCCGAGGATGAATCTTCTCTAGGTGTACTGCCCAATATATTTTATTCCCTTTCTCATCAATATCCTCTGAAAAGGAACTATCCGTTCCCTCTTCAAGGGAAAATGCTACCGCGAGAACACTGTTTTTATACGGCTGCTTCAGAGCCTCGGTTCCTTTCTGATCCCTGTTTGCTAACGAAACACTCTCTACTTTGATAACATGCAGACCATTTTTCTGGGCAACATCCTCCACGTTATCCCCGGCCATTAGGGCATCTTCTATCTTCCTTGTCTTTTCGTTTACTTCACTCTGTATCCTTTCTTGGCGAAGCCCTTCTCCCAACTCATTTCTCATCTCTTCATACGATCTTTCCTCTCTCTCTGAAGAGTGTTCGTAGGCGTCTCTTACCTCTTCCTCCTCAACTTTGACTGTCTTCCCTATGTCCGATTCCTGCAAAGTCAGTATTTGAAAGGTCCTCGCCTCATCTATCATGAATAGCTCTGGATTTTCCGAATAAAACCCTTTCAGGATTCCAGGATTCGGGACATCAAGAACCTTAAACCTATCTGGAATCAATTCAACGATTGCCAGCTGCCTCTTCTCTCGGAACGCTCGCACATAATAATCCATGCAGGTAGCTGTTGATATAAATGTGAGAGGATATTTTATAATTGCGTCCACTACGCTTCTTTTCGAAGACTCGAGGAACATTGTTTCTGGAACCTGAAGCCTTCGTAAAAAACCTCTCAGCAAATTGGCATTAAATCTCCCTTCCTTGTCGCGGAAAACTTCCATTCCGCCGATATATTTTTTCATGGTTTCGTCGGAGACAACTATCCCATACTTCTTAGATGCCTGATCCACCAAGTTTTCCCAGATTAACTGATGCAGAATGCTTACAGTCAGTTTACTTTCGTCCACGTCCATCATTTGACTATGCAGCATCCCGATCCGGCGAGCTTTTTCCGCTTTAAACTCCATTGGTCCGATTTTTACATTGCCGATTTTCACCACGTAGTCCTTTCCGGCGATACGCCGAACGACGTCGGAGATTCCGAAAAACAACATAAAAGTTAAAGCCAGAATGATCAAAAACGCCTTAACGACCATCGACTTCGAATGCTTTCTGATGAATCGCAGCATAAATCCCCTTTCCAGTAAGCAAGATATTTTGTAATTATATTATTACACTTCTCTTTGAGAACAACCCGCACCAAGGAGTTTTTATGAAAATAATCGTAGCAAATTGGAAGATGAACGGAGACTTCGATCTTGCAGATAGATTTATAGTGGAAATTAATGCTGCGAAATCTCCGCATACAATAGTCATTTGTCCGCCGGCGATTCTCATCTCACGCTTTGTAAATTTTCGATATCATCTTGGTGCACAAAATTGCTTCTGCGAAGAGAGTGGGGCATTTACCGGAGAAAACAGTCCGCGATTGCTAAAGGAAGCTGGGTGCGACTACGTCATACTTGGACATTCTGAGAGGCGATCCATTTTCGGCGAAAGCAATGAGTTAATTTTTAGGAAATGGGATGCTGCGCAGGCAAACAGGCTGATTCCGATTGTATGCATTGGAGAAAAATTGGAGGATAGAGAGCGCTGGACGGAAGTAATGCAAGAGCAGCTGCGTCTCTTTTTGAAGGCTCATATTCCATCTCAAGGTACCATCTTTGCCTATGAACCTGTATGGAGTATCGGTACCGGTCTAGTTCTTAACCATAAAGAAATCGAAGATATTTTTGCTGTTCTGAAGAATCTTGTTGGCGATGGCTCTCCTCTACTCTACGGAGGGTCCGTTAATGCTACAAATGCTTCAGATATCCTGGCCTGTACAAACGTTGATGGCCTCCTTATCGGCGGCGCTAGCCTAAGAATAGATGAATTCCTCCGGATCATATCCTAAACGCTGCTTGATCTTCTTTTTCTATATTCCTTGGTTCGGACAGAGCGAGATTCGAACTCGCGAAGGGGAACACCCTTGCCGGTTTTCAAGACCGGTGCCATCAACCGCTCGGCCATCTGTCCCTCAATGACGAATTCAATAGGTTTCGGGATGATCTTCTAACAGTCTAGTATTCCCTCCCTTCTTCCCATTGCCACAGCGCCAGTGCCGTTGTTCCTGCCGCTAGGACAAATAGTACAGCAGGAATAGCTGTATTCCCAGACCATTTTATCAGATAGGTGGCCAGCGTTGGCGCATAGGCGCCAAACGCCGCCATTGCAAAGTTGTGCGCTATTGATACGCCTGCCAAACGTACTTTTGTCGGAAGCATAGAGCAAATGGCAGCGGGAATTGGCCCATAATATATCGAAAAGAGGAAGATTACTGCCAACTCTCCTAGAAAAACGCGGGCAGGAACTCCATCTTCCATAAAAAGAAAAATCGGATAGGCTAAAACTGCAAGGGTCACCGTCGCCCAAAGCATCTGGCGACGTTTCCCAAGCCGATCCGCTAGCCATCCTCCTAGTAGGATGAAACAGGCAAATAGAATCATGTTAATTGATTGAATAAGCAGTGTTTTATTTCTCTCCAGATGCAAAATATTCTCGAAGTAAGTCGTGAAAAATATCGATATAAGAAAATACCCGCAAGCAGTCAACGTGTCGGTGATTATAACGAGTATCACCCCTTTCCAATGATTGCGAAACAAGTTGCTCCAAAGCCCTTGGGGAGGCTTCTTTGATTTCTGATCCTTTCTCTGCTGATTTAGGAATTCCTTGGGATCTTCTAGCTTTTTTTTGACATATTTGCCAATGAAGATTCCAAAAAAACTAAGGATAAACGGAATTCTCCAGCCGAACATTTCCACCTGCTCCTGCGCAAGCAGCGCGTCCACAGAGGTTGCTATAAATGCACCAAGAATAAAACCTGTAACGAGACTGAACGGGGCCCAGGCAGAATAGGTGGCCTTCTTTTTCTCTTCGGAGTGCTCATATAAAAACACGATTGTGCCAGTGAATCCTCCTCCAAGGGCTAATCCTTGTAGTATCCGTATGCTGATCAGTAAGATACCTGCCCAATATCCCATTATGTTGTATGTGGGAAGAAGTCCCATGAGAGCCGTGGGGATTGCCATCATATAGATAGAGATGAGCAGTGCTGTCTTACGACCAAATTTGTCACCAATATATCCAAAGAGAACTGCCCCGACTGGACGAGCTATCAAGCCGGATGCAAAAGCGCCAAATGAAGCAATAATCTGCTGAAATGAATCTCCGGGAGGGAAAAACAGACGGCCAATTATCGTTGCGAAAAAACCATATACTGCGAAATCATACCACTCTAGCGCACTGCCTGCGACGCAGGAGATAATTACTCTCCTCATTCGTGCCTTTTCATCGTATTCTTTTTTCGCCGCATTCATGATTTTATATTCCCAAGGCAGCTTGTCATCCAGTCTCTCTAAAAGAGCCTACTAAGCTGAATTTGAACAGAATACGGTATCTATGTAAAGAGCATTACGTAAAGATATGCTACCCATTATATTCCGGAGTTTTGACCTCGATATTTCACGGAGTCCAGTCTTTTTTGATAATAGCGATTTTAGTTCGAATATTCCACGCGGAGTAGAAACAAGCTTGTTGGATATGGCTTTTGAAATTGTTCTAGTCTTCATTAGAAGAGTATTGGCGATACACTGAATGCTAATCGGCGTTAAATATCTGTTTTTTCCAGAAAGAAAATCACGCTGGCGATAGGCGATCTCGTTTACGATTTTCAGCAACATTACGCGGCGGAAATTTGCTGCTCTCACAAGTAATCCGGCTTCTGAGGCTTTGCCCTCCACATACGATATGTCAGACGTGGAGCGACATCTTCGTATGGATTCAGCATATAATTCTTTGTCAAAGCTGATCTCTGGAGAGGTTTCCTCGGCCATAGATGTGTTGAATTCTCCGATAATTCCTTCTTCGATTGCCAGGTCGACATTTTTATATAGAACAGTTCCCAGGGCATCCGTGTTCATACAGTTACTATTCTTGACAATTATAAACGGATTCTCCACAAATTTTCTCCATATATGCTTAGTAAGCACTGGGTTGCTCATTGCCAATATCCGTTGAGAATACAGCGGCAACTTTGTCAAAAGTTGAGGTGAACTGATGGATAATAAATGATTAGGTTCCTTTTTCATATAGGGAGTTATAAGAGGAAAAACTTTCCCCAAGGTAAATTCTACGAGCAATATCGCTACTTATTATTTCTTCTGGCGTTCCTTCGGTCAGAATGCTTCCTTCGGATAGTATGTAGACACGATCCGCAAGAGGAATAGCGTCGCGGACGTTATGGTCTGTAATCACGATTCCAATGCCTCTATTCTTGAGGCTACAAATCATTCTTTTCATGTCTTCAATCGCCAACGGATCTATACCAGCAAGTGGTTCGTCCATCAAAATAAAGCTAGGGTTTGTCGCAAGTGCCCTGGCGATTTCTAATTTGCGGCGTTCCCCTCCGGAAATGCTCACCGCTGGCAGATCGCGCACATTGACCAGCGATAAGTCTTCCAGAAGCCTTTCGAGAACAAAAAATTTCTGCTTCCTACCTTCTTTTCGCATTTCCAAAACTGCATAGATATTCTCCTCTACAGTCAGCCCGCGAAAAATCGATGGTTCCTGCGGCAAATATCCGAGTCCCAGCCGCGCCCTTTTGTACATCGGAAGCTCAGTAATTTCTCTGTTGTCTAGGAATATGTGCCCCGTATCTGGTTTTATCAATCCGCAGAGTATGGAAAAGGCAGTAGTTTTACCGGCCCCGTTTGGACCAAGCAGCGCAGTGACTTCACCTCTGGCCGCTCTAAAACTCACATTCTTCAGAATCGGGTACCTATCTACAGTTTTCTTTAGATTTGTACACACAATACTGTTTTTCATCTTTTGACCATCCTGTCAGCGATAATACCGCTGGATTGATTAACAAAGACCTCGCCTGTTCTGATATTCAGCGATGCCATATTACCAAAAATATTTCCATGTTCTCCAGAAATTGCAACGTTGCCGAAAATCTGGACACTATCGCCGTTTAGCATTCCTCTATCTGCTCGGATAACTGCTTCCTTTGTTTTTAATACCAAGGAACCGATCGCCTCCACATCCTTCGCGCTACTATCCTTTATTTTAGCGCGCATAAAATCGGATTGAATGTCGTATGATTCCTGCCCTTTTCGATAGCGAAGAACCACCGCTCCTCGCGCCTCAACTGCGCCTCCTTCAAAGTATTTGATATCATTTCTGGCCATCAAGGAGCATCCTTTCGTTATGTAGACTGCATTTCCGATGGCATCCATGCTTTTTACACTTTTACTTTGACCATTATGGAAGCGAATAATCAATTTGTCCGCGCTAATGATATCAGATCCCAATGAACATTGGGCTCTATTGATCAGGATAAACGTATTGCTGTTCATATCTAGAACGTATTCTTCTCCGGCTGCGATGATATTTTGCTGAGAAATCGATATCTTAGTCTTTCCGCTGGCTGTTTTTTTATTGCGATCAACAAGTAAATGTTCCGTCTTTATTCTCAAACCGGATTTGGTCGATAGCGATACATTCCCAATAAATTCGCATGTCGTTTCGTCCGTATGAATC
This sequence comes from Holosporaceae bacterium, assembly GCA_031269995.1. Lineage (GTDB taxonomy): Bacteria > Pseudomonadota > Alphaproteobacteria > UBA3830 > UBA3830 > JAIRMQ01. Next base: position 171,236 of record JAISYI010000022.1, on the reverse strand, counting down.
TTTGCAGTATTCGCAGAAATCAACAACGACTCTCCATTCGGTAATACGAAGGAGGAGGCCGTATTTTTCAGGGTATATCTGTCTTTTTGATCTGCGCAGATTTCATCTGACTTTATGACGATCTCGTTACCTCTGCTATCGAGAGTTTTGAAGGTCACTCCCGACAGAAAATTGCTTCCTAGGCGCAACAGATTTTCTCTGAGGGTTGTTTTTTTTACCTTGAACGCGAAAATCCCTAAAATGACTAGAAAAGCCACTGAAATTAATATGAAAAAAAACGATAATAATTGAATTTTAACTCTTCTACGCAAGACCTGCTCTTAGACAGTCATGAACATGTATGATTCCGCAGGGAATATCGTTTTTCGCCATGACAAAAAGGCTAGTAATTTTATACTCGTTCATCAGCTTAATAGCCTCCTGAGCAAACATCGTTGGCGAAACGACCTTTGGATTTCGACTCATTACTTCTTGAGCCCGCATCTCCAGAAAATTAGGGCAGATTCCTCTTCTAAGGTCGCCGTCAGTAATGATTCCTACGATTTCGTTCGAGCTATTTACAACGCAGGCGCATCCAAACGGTTTTTGAGTCATTTCTATGAGAACATGTTTCATAAGATCGTTTTCGTGAACGAGTGGAACATCTGCATGCATCAGGTCTTCGACTGTTAGTAGACGCTTTCCTAAGGCCCCTCCGGGATGCAATTTTTTAAAGTCTTCCCGATTGAATTCCTTTTTCCTTAGCAGACTCAGGGCGATTACGTCCCCTAGGGCTAACATCATGGTGGTGGTGGTGGTCGGAGCGAGATTATAAGGACAGGCTTCCCTTACATTCGGCATCGCTATGCAAGCGGTGGATGATTTTGCCAGAACGCTTTGCGGATCAGCGGTTATCGCTATAACATCCACCCCAAAACGATTCGCGTAGGAAAGCATTGGGATTAGCTCCTGCGTATTGCCTGACAGAGATAGCACTAGCAGAACATCCTCTGCGGAAATTTCTCCCAGATCTCCATGGCTTGCTTCTCCAGGGTGCAGAAAAAATGACGGTGTTCCGGTGGAGGCTAAAGTGGCAGAGATTTTTCTCCCAATATGGCCAGGCTTACCCATACCAGACACGATCACGTGTCCCTTTTTCCTATAGAGCAGATTGACAGCGACGACAATGCTGTCATCCAGTGCATTCAGCATGGCCTCTAGGCCTGCGATTTCTTCTTTTAAGACAGATTTTGCGTAATCGAATTCAGCAGATTGTTTCTGCATTCTATTTTGTTACTCCACAGTTACGGATTTTGCCAAATTTCTCGGTTTATCCACGTCTGTGCCGCGTAGAAGTGCGACATAATAGGCCAGTAATTGCAATGGAATAACATACAAAATCGGCGCAAATTCTTCGATAATTTCGGGAAGAATGATTTTCGTCACTTCCTGAGGCAGATGTTTTCTTCCATATGGATCTGTGAAAATAACAACATTTTTCCCCCTGGCCAGAGCCACTTGAATATTGGATGCGGTCTTATCGAACAATTCTCCGCTGGGACATAGGCATATAACCGGCATATCATCGTCTATCAGAGCAATTGGACCATGCTTCATTTCGCCAGCGGCAAAACCCTCCGCGTGGATATAGGAAATCTCCTTTAATTTCAACGCTCCCTCTAGTGCTATGGGATACAGAGATCCCCTGCCAAGATATATTGCGCTATCGGCGAAGCATATTTTTTCAGCTAGATCCTTTACAAGATACTGCAAATCAAGAATCTCTTCGCATATCGATGGCAGATTCCGCAGCTTATTGATTAAGAACTCATGTCTGCTAAAAGCCATACTTGCCAATATTGTCAGCTGAGCAGTGAACGCCTTCGTGGAGGCAACCCCTACCTCCGGTCCAGCCTCGGTATAGAAGACGAAATCCGCAATTCTCGAAATCGCACTGTTGCGCACGTTGGCGATGGCGGCTACCCGCGAGTTACTGTTCTTGCGGATGTACTCCATAGCCTCTAGAGTATCGATTGTTTCTCCCGATTGCGTAACGGCAATGGCTAGAACGTTTTCTTCTATGAATGGGGACCTATAGCGATATTCGGATGCTATCTCTACGTCGGTCGGAATTTTCAGAAATTTCTCAAACCAATACTTTGCCACCATGCTGGCATAATAAGATGTTCCGCAAGCGACAATTAAGATACGCGAGACTCCATCGAACATTCTGCCGTCTGGTTTGTTTGAGAGAATAGTTCTTCTGATGGCACTAGGCTGCTCCATTATCTCCTTAAGCATATGATGAGCATATTCTCCTTTCCCAGTGGAGACAAAGCCTGGCGATATTTTCTGCCGCTTTGGACTTATTGGTTGAAAACTAGCGTCGAAAAATGAGACTTCATTACCTATGATTTCTGCGCATTCGCCATCTTCTAGATATGCTACTTCGCTACATGCGATCGAAGCTATAGCTCCAATGTCGGATCCAACGCAAATATCCTCTCCGAATCCAATGACAAGAGGGCTTCTATATCTAGCAGCCACCATTGTATCTGGGAAGGTCATAAATATGGCCGCGAGGGCATAGCTTCCCTCTATTATTTCCTGAACGCTTCGCAACGCGTCACGAGGCGAACATCCCTGCGCTATCTTTCGTTGTAATAGATGCGCAATAACCTCCGTATCTGTATCGGTTTCAAAGACATATCCGTCTTTTTGAAGATCGAATCGCAATCCTTTGTAATTCTCTACGATTCCGTTATGAACCACTGCCACACTTCCCGATCTGATCGGATGGGCATTGTTTTCTGTTGGTTTCCCATGGGTAGCCCAGCGGGTATGTCCTATACCTATGTTGCCATAGATTTTACTCCCTTCCTGTTTAGTTTTCAGATTCTGCAGCTTTCCTACTGCGCGCAGCACGTCGATATATCCATCGTGGACCACAGCCAGGCCGGCGGAATCATAGCCGCGATACTCCAACTTCTCCAATCCGGAGATTATCTTCCCAACGACGTTCTCACCAGGTCGTCCGACTATCCCTACGATACCGCACATTTTTTTCTTTTCCTGCCTCTAATAACGTTCCAAGCGACGATATTCCTTTGCCGACTGCGGGCGAGTGCCAAAGCTCCTCTCTCGACATTTTTTACAATGACGCTTCCTGCTCCCACTGTGGCAGTGTCACCTATTTCCACTGGAGCCACCAAGGCTGAGTTGGATCCAATAAACGCGTTTTTCCCAATGACAGTACGATGCTTTTTCTCTCCATCGTAGTTGCAGGTGATAGTACCTGCACCAATGTTTGTCATCTCTCCAATAATTGTGTCTCCAATGTAGCTCAGATGACTGACCTTCGCTCCCTCGCCAACGATGCTGTTCTTTATTTCTACAAAATTCCCGACTCTAGCTTCATCCAAAATCTCGGTTTTTCCCCGCAGTCGCGAAAACGGGCCGACACAGACGTTCTTTCCGATTATTGCCCCCTCTACCATGCAAAAAGGACCGATCTGTGCGCCACTTTCGACTCGAACTCCTTCGAGAAACACGACATAGGGATGGACGACGACATCGTGCTCTAAACGCGTATCATGTGAGAAGAAAACTGTTTCCGGGGCGAGCAGAGTCACACCATTATTCATATGCTTTTCTCGCTCCCTTTCTTGAAACAACTTTTCTGCAAGTGCTAGTTCTGCACGGGTATTGATTCCCAATAGCTCCTTCGTATCTCCTTCAAAATACCTGCATACATGCCCTGCCTGATAGGCCAGTCTGACTATCTCAGTGATGTAGAATTCTCCGGTTGTCGGACTTGCTTTTATCTGACCTATTAACTCCTCAAGAACGTTTCTTTTGATCAATAGTCCGGCGTTGCAGAGAGGTAGAAATGCCGTTTTTTTTTCTGAAGAAGCATCCTTTGATTCTATAATACTTTTGATCATCCCTGCCTCGTCTGTTGGCTCCAGCTTTCCTAGCTCATTGGCCGAGTCGCCTTGCATCGCCAACACAACGACAGCTGTTTGCCGGCATTTTTGCGCGGATTTTCCTAATTTTCTTAGAGTCATTCCAGATATCAGAGGGATATCACCGTAGAGGATGTAGACCCATTCGTCGTCGTTGTTTGACGAAGGGCGCAATGTGGTAGAAAGGACCTCCATGCCGCATTTTACCGCGTGCGCTGTGCCTTCTGGCGTTTCCTGACAGGCCACTTTTACATTAGCTTCATACACCAGTTTCATCTGTGAAAACTTTTGATTCAGAACGGCAATGATCTCCTGCGGATTGATTTCCTGCGCCGCTTTTACAACATGGTCCAATAGTGTCAATCCACCAATTCTATGAAAAACTTTCGGAAGATCTGACTGCAGCCTTGAACCATTGCCTGCTGCGAGAATAATGACCGAATTGATCACCATTCTTTCCTCAGAAACCAAAATATCACCGTTTCTTCGCCTTATTCTAATGCACTGATTACAATAATAGTGGTTTTTCGAAAAATTACCACGGTAAGGAAACGGAAATTGGAATAAAGGATGGGCTTGTGTACGATTTTCTGCCATGCAGAGTTTTATATGTTGCTACTGCTATCTCCTTTTGTGCAGAGGTACCTACTGGGGCTACTGTGACAATCCTGGCGGGTGTTTCTGCGTAATCGTGCCTCGGAGCGTAATGAGGCTTGGAAGGAATGTGATCGGAATTATTAGAAAAAAATTCGTCCATCCCAATGTATCGGCCAGTAGTCCAGATACGGTACGACACAGCGTTCCTCCAACTTCGTAGAATGCCCAGAGCAGAGCGTACTGCGTCGCTCCGTAGTCACTGTTACAGAGGCTGTATAGGAAAGCCAGAAATGCTGTGGCAATGGCCCCTCCCGTCACACTCTCAATGAATACTGTTAGATAGAACATCGGTAGGTTGTGCCCTGCATAAGAGAGTGCTGCATAGCCTAGGCAGCCTATGGCATGGATAATCCCAGCTAAGTACATCGATCGTTTTATTCCCAGCCTCTTTATTAGGTATCCTCCGACGATTCCACCAATTAACGCTGCGATTGTTCCGAATACCTGGACGACGTTTGCGATATCAAGTTTTGAAAATCCCACGTCGAAGTAGAATGGCTTCGCCATCTTCTGAACCATACGATCTCCGGCTCTGTACAACATGATTACAACGATCGTTTGAAGCCAATCCCTGCGTTTTAAAAATATTCTGAACGGGCAGATCAGGCATCCAAAAATGGTCTCTTTGATCAACCTAATAAATTTGAATTGGGAAGTTTCTCTCTTTTTATAGGATTCAACCATTTTGCTGATGCGACCAGATTCCGCCGTTCTGCGCACTGCTGGCTCGTCAACACAAAAAATATAAATGGTGCTTAGAAAAACAGAAAAAGCCATTGCGGCATAGGCAAAATTCCAGCCAAAATAGTGCGCCAGATAGAGTGTAACGCTTTTGGAAAAGAACATTCCCGTTTTGTAGCCAAATATGAACAATCCTGCGATAGGGCCCAGAGTTTTCACTCTGGCCCCGTCCACCTGATAGGCGTAGAGGGACATGTCCTGGCAACCGTCCGCGAAGGCCACAACGGAGACGCAGGCCATGAGATATATCAGACTAGTCTGCGGAGTCGCTGCCGCCATCCCCGATAGTCCTGTGAAGAGCAGTAGCTGACTTGCTACCGCCCAGCCTCGACGTCTTCCTAGCATTCTGGATAAAATCGGGAAATCCATCTTTTCAATGAATGGTGCCCACAAAAACTTCAATGCAAACGGCCATTGTAGGAGAGTAAAGAATCCTATCGTCGTGTTCGATACCCCGCATTCCTTCAACCACAGATCTAGAATAGTCAATCTAAGAAGGAATGGTACACCACAGGTGAATCCGACAAAAAATCTATCTAAGATACCAGCCCGAAAGTAGGTTTTTACTAAATCACCAACAACTGCCAGTGGCTTCATTCGGTTAGTCTACTCATTTTCTTACGAGTAATCTGATCAAGATATTTTTTTCTCAGCCGGAAAGCCTTTGGCGTTACCTCGACCAGTTCATCATCCTGAATATATGACAATGCCTGCTCCAAAGAAATAGCCCGCGGCGGAGATAGTTTGATGTTTTCATCCTTTCCTGCCGCGCGCATGTTACTCAGCTGTTTTGTTTTCGTAGGATTCACGTCCAATTCGTTGCTCTTGCAATGTTCTCCGATGATCATGCCTTCATAGAGCGGATCTCCAGGACTCACGAAAAGCGTGCCACGTTCCTCCAGAAAATATAGCGCGTAGGGAACTGCGTTTCCGGCGGAATTCGACACCAATACCCCCTTCGATCGCCCCTCGATCGGTCCTTTATGAGGTTCATATCCGCTGAAGGATCTATTCATAACGCCACTGCCGCGGGTATCGGTGAGAAACTCGCAGTGATATCCGATTAGTCCTCTGGTCGGAATTAAAAATTTCAACCTAGTTTTTCCAACCCCAGAGGGGCGCATATCTAGCAGAGATCCTTTTCGCAAAGTGATTTTTTCAACTACGATGCCGACAAATTCTTCATCCAGATCGATATACAGCTCCTCCATCGGCTCCAGTTTCTTGCCAGTGATCTCGTCCGTCCTGTATAGAACGTGGGGACGGCTGATAGAGAGTTCAAATCCCTCTCTACGCATTGTTTCTATCAGGATACCTAGCTGGAGTTCCCCTCGTCCAGCCACTTCGAAGGAGTCCTGTTCGTCGGTTCTTGTCACGGAGATAGAAATATTACCTTCCGCTTCTTTTTGTAGTCTGTCCCAGATCATACGAGAGGTGAGCTTCTTTCCATCCTGCCCGCCCAGCGGAGAATCATTTATAGAAAATACCATCGATAGGGTCGGCGGATCGACGGAAATAGACTTCAATGGTGTGGTAATCTCAGTGGAAGCTATGGTATCAGCCACTGTAGCGATTTGTAACCCGGCGATGGCCACTATGTCTCCGCATTCTACGCACTCAATTGGAATACGCTTTAGTCCTTCGAAAGAGAGCAGCTTCGTAAGTCTTGCCCTTTCCACAATCCCTTTTCCCTCACGGATTGCGTGCACGGAACTATTAATAGATGCAGCTCCACTCATAATCTTTCCTGTCAGGACTCGTCCCACATACTGGTCATAGTCCAACATGGTGGCAAGCATCTGAAATGGAGCATTCATATCGATCTGTGGAGGGGAGATATGGGCGACGATCGTCTCAAGCAGAGGCGTTAGATCTCTATGCTCGTCAGTCATGCTTCTGACTGCCCACCCGTTTCTCCCGGATGCGTAGATAATGGGAAAATCTAATTGCTCTTCAGAGGCTCCGAGCGCTGCAAATAGGTCAAATATCTCATTTATTACCTCCTCTGCACGAGCGTCAGGTTTATCTACTTTATTTATCACGACGATCGGTCTCTGCCCTAGTGCCAGAGCCTTGGTTAGAACGAATTTGGTCTGCGGCATAGGACCCTCTGAGGAATCAACCAGCAAAAGGACTCCCTCTACCATGCTAAGGATGCGCTCCACCTCGCCTCCGAAATCTGCGTGTCCGGGGGTGTCTACGATGTTTAGTTTCACATTATTCCAGGTAAAACTCGTGCATTTTGCAAGGATCGTTATGCCGCGTTCCCTTTCCAGATCATTGTAATCCATGGCGCAGGTTTCCATCTGCTGATTATCACGAAACAGCCCGCTCTGCTTGAACATTGCATCTACAAGAGTCGTCTTGCCATGGTCCACGTGGGCTATGATAGCCAGGTTTCTGAGTTCTTTAGACAATTTTTTCTCCGAGATTAAGAAATAAGTATAGCATACAGTCCTCAATTTTGCAATTGTTACAGATTTCAGGGATTGTCAAATAAAAATGGCGAAGCATGGAAAATATGGGATTTTTCTGCGCCAAGAGCTTTTTTAAACCTATCGCATTATGCAGTACACCTAGGACTTGCTTTCTGTCATATTTTTTACATTTGGTTTAGGAGGAGTTGGCTGCTCGGTCTTTGGTTTTGTTTTGGAGGCATCCATGTCTGTCACCTCTGTACTTGATTTTCCAAGCCTAAATATTGCGCGTTTTATCCTGGGAGAAAGTGACTGTTTCTCTGCGGTAGGAGAGTAGGTGACAACAACAAAGCTCACTTTAGCTTCTGGGGGATATTCCACGGAATATTCCGGGCTCGTTCTGTTTTTGGCTGTAAGTTCCCATTGTAACACATGCAGCCCATCTGGGTGATCTTTTGCCAACTGTTCTAGGTTGCTTATGGTATCCTTTGCAGACATTTTCTTGAGTTCTTCAACTAGAAAGTCTTGGTAAACGAATATCAAATAAACTCTAACAGCGCTTCCGTTATTGGTATAATCTTTCGTTACGATAACAATCTTTTTTAGCGATATGTTTTCCTTCGAGGTAAACAGATCTTTAATTTTGTCACCAACGCCAGAAATACCTACTGCGGATACTGCCAAACCCAGAGTGGCGATAGGAACAGCTGATGCCTCAAAGCACAGCAAAAATAATACCCAAATAACTTTTCTCATCTTTTAAATCCATAACGTTTTGGATACGATATCTTATGACCGTTAAAAAATTGTGTATGCATTTCTTATTGGTTATCGCGAATCGTTGAGATTTCTTCCAGGACGGTGTAGAATCCAGCAAAACGTTTTGGGAGTCAGCCATGGCGCATCCGATTATGCCGCAGGGAATTGCGGTCTGGCTTGTGGAGAATACCGCTCTTACGTTTGAGCAAATAGCGAAGTTTTGTGGGTTACATCCGTTGGAGGTGCAAGCTCTTGCCGATGAGCAAGTTTCTGTTGGCATGATCGGCGTTGATCCAATAAAACTCGGCCAATTGACACAGGAGGAGATAGATCGCTGCTCTGTTGATTCAACTGCTGAGTTGGCGCTTGCTGCACCGAAATTTTTTCTGGCACGAAAGCGTAAAGGCAGCGAGAAAAAATACACTCCGCTGCTAAAGAGGCGAGACAGGCCGGATGCTATTGCTTGGCTGCTAAAGTTCTATCCTGATATACCTGATGCAAAGATTTGCTCTTTGCTGTCTACGACGAAACCAACGGTTACTGCCATTCGCAACAGGACATACGCGAAGATTAATGACATACATCCACGGGATCCTGTTCTGCTTGGGTTTTGCTCCCAAACGGAATTGGATGCTGTGGTAACATCTCTGCACGCTAAGAAGAGCGAAACTGCCGAACCTACGAGCGTAGGTGAAGGATGTGTCCAATGACGTGGGGCGGACGTCATGCTCTGTGACAGGCAGATCAAGAAGCTTGTCCAGGAAAAGGACATGATACGCCCCTTTGCGGATAGGTTAGTTCAAAGAGGAATCGTCTCCTATGGAGTGTCATCCTATGGATACGATGCCCGTGTGGCCGATGAATTCAAGATTTTTACCAATGTCGACAATGCCATTGTCGATCCGAAGAATTTTTCAGACAGCAGTTTTGTCGATCGGAGGACCCACTGCTGCATCATTCCGCCAAACAGTTTCACTTTAGCGCGCACCGTAGAGTATTTTAGGATCCCGAAGGATATCTTTGTGCTGTGCGTAGGGAAGTCCACATATGCTCGTTGCGGAATAATCGTCAATGTCACACCACTAGAGCCAGAATGGGAAGGACATGTGACATTGGAATTTTCCAACACCACTCAGCTGCCAGCGAAGATCTATGCAAATGAGGGGGCTTGCCAGTTTCTTTTTTTTCAAATAGACGAAGTTTGCGAAATGTCTTATAAAGACAGGGGAGGGAAGTACATGGGGCAATGTGGTGTTACCCTCCCAAAGATATGCGAAAACGAGAGCTAGCGGAGAAAAAAGCAAAGGAAAATGGTCGTGGTTATTCTGTTTGTTCTCATTACTTTTTTTCTTTTGATAAAATTGAACGATATTCTTGGCCTGCGCCTAGGGTTCCGTATCGAGAAAGAGAATTTATACGATCTGTCAGCTCAAAACACGGTGGAGGAGGCGACGCAGTCTCAGGAAGAGCCGCACATTACGAAGATTAAAAAGATCTATCCGACGTTTTGTGAGAAGGATTTTCTGGAGAAGGCTAGGAAGGCTTTTGAAATTATTTTTTCCAGCTATTCCACTGGCGACCTTAAGACTCTGAAAACTTTACTGTCTCCACGACTTTTTCATGCCTTTTCGATGGCCATAGAAGATAGAAAAAAGCGTGGAGAGATCCTTGAGGGAATACTCATGAGATTTATAGACAGCACGATTGTTGAAACAAATTTGACGGATGAGGACCTGTTCGTTACGGTAAGATTTGATACGGAGCAGAGCAATGTGTTGAAGTCGAAGGATGGTTCAATTATAGAAGGAAATGCGGATTTCGTGGAAATGCACACTGAAGTCTGGTCTTTCTCAAGGAAGCAGCAGTCTGCGGATTCTCGCTGGTATCTCTACGAAATAAAATCTGAGTAGGCAGGTGAAATTATAAAATGTTGTTGTTTGAGCGGTTTTATAGATTTAGGTATACATTCGCTAGACTAAAGTAGGTGATTTGACCCATGGCTTATTTAAGTATACCGAAATCTGTTTAGGGGGAGGGGGAAGCATGGAAGTGGTGTTTATCGAGAGAGATGGTAGAGAAAAAAGAGTGTCTTTTTCGGAAAAACAGACGGTATTACAAGTTGCTGAAGAGAATCATTTGCCTCTGCATGGAACCTGCGAAGGGTTCGGAGTTTGCGGGGGATGTCATGTGGTCATCGAGAATTTTCTTGACAAGCTTCCGCCGATTTCAGATGTGGAAGAGGATGCCATGGACAGATCCAGCGGGGTGACTACTAAATCACGACTGGCCTGCCAATTGGTCCTCGATGAGTCTCTGAATGGGCTGCGTATTAAAATTGTTTAGCCGCTTATTGTTTGAGAGCGCAGGTACATCGCGGAGGTGCAGCGCGCGTAAGTTTGCATGAATTCGGTTTGCTCATTTTGTGGTGCCGAGAATAACAGAGAGTAGGATAACAATATGAAATGTGTAGTGGGCATGTCCGGCGGAGTCGATAGTTCGACGACTGCGGCTCTCATGAAAGAGAAGGGATATGAGGTCGTCGGCTGTACGTTCAAGATGTTTGAATCTACAAAATCGCGGGCAGCTATTGATAATGCGCGACGAGTGGCGGATTATCTTCAGATAGACCATGAGGTGTTGGATTGTATTGCGGAATTCAAAAAGTTCGTTATGGATTACTTCATTGAATCCTACGAAGTGGGAATTACGCCGAATCCATGCGTTATGTGCAATAAGTTCATAAAATTTAAATACTTAGATGATTTTCGAATAAAATACAACGCAGACGCGCTGGCGACAGGCCATTACGTGCAGCTTCGGAAATCTGGCGGGAGGGTCGAGCTATTTCAGGCAGCTGAACGAAAAAAGGATCAGAGCTACTTTCTCTATGGGGTGGATAGAGAGATTCTGAAACTTGCCGAATTCCCATTGGGGGGACATTCTAAGATCCGCACCAGAGAACTAGCGCGCAGGTTTGGGATTCACGTGGCAGAGCAGCCGGAAAGCCAGGATATCTGTTTTCTCGCGGAGGGAGATTATGCATCGTTTATAAAACACTATTCAGCGAGATCATTTGTTGTCGGTGATATTGTCGACATCCATGGCAATATCGTTGGGAAACATCCTGGAACTATCAATTACACCATAGGGCAGCGTAAGGGTCTTGGTCTTTCCGGTGGGCCATTTTTCGTCTGCGGAATAGACGTCGATCGGAATAGGGTAATAATTTCCGACAAGAATGGTGTTGGAGTGGATAAAATCCTCCTAGAAGACGTGAAATTTCTCAATGAAGAATATCTTGGAAACTGCGAAGTGAAAATCCGATCTATCAGTCCGAAAAATCCAGCGAAAATTGTGAAAAACGACGGTGAATACAGTGTTGAGCTAGAATCTCCGGAGTATGGGGTCGCGTCAGGACAGCACTGCGTTTTCTACGCCGGAGAGATGCTGCTTGGGGGAGGTCTCATAAAAGCCGCGATCATAAAGGATTCCTTCGCGTAAATTCCTTATTCTCTAATTCTCTAAGTTTATATTTTAGTAAGGATTTTCTGATTCAATAATCCAGAGGCTATTGAGAAAGCTGTGATGGGTAATTACTTTGCAGACGACCAAACCGACAACAAGGGAGGGTTTTTTCATAGGAATAAGGGGGTTTCCTTTGCTGTTATCATTGCTTGCATGCTGTTCATTATCACTTTCTTTTTGGAAAAGTCTAAGATCATAATCGATATGGTACCGATCCTGCGAGGAGAAGTATCCCTTGAAAGGGATTTTTCCATTACCACGACTAAAGAAGGATATCCTCTGGTGATAAAGAAAAATGATCCAACCGTTGGAAGCAAGGTGAGATTTTTCGGGGATATCAGATCTGTTTTCTCCGAAACAGCCATGTTTTTTGCTAAAAAAGGCGATCTCGTTGCAGAGGTGGGTCCGCATTTTGGATATAATCTTGTGCGCATTTCTAAGAAGTTAGGAGAGGGGGGAAGATACTATGCTTTCGAGCCGAACAATTCCATATTCTCGCGTCTAAGGAAAAGCGTGGTTTTGAATGACTTGGAGGAAATTGCGATTCTGCGAAATGTTGCTATTTCGAACAAAACTGAAATAATTTCAGTTCCGGATTGCCTCTCTAAAATAAAGACAGAGGATGGAATTTACAAAAAAAATAGAGAAATTAATGTCACATGTAGTACTTTAGATAAAGAGCTGGCAGGGGAAACACGTCAGGTGTCGTTGCTACTAATTGATGTCCCCGGATTTGAATTTGCCACCATAAATGGAGCAGAAAAGATTCTAGCTTCCTCTTCGGACGTGAAAATAATCATTTATCTGGACAGGATAAGGGCCTCTAAAAATGCCAACGAAGAAGCTGAGTTGAATAAATTGAAGGCGCGTGGATTCCTTTTTTACCTGGTAAATGATCATCCAGACAGCTGTGCGGAGGTAGGCGTTTTCGATATTTTGTCCAAAGAAGAAGCAGTTATTGTGATGACAAAAAAGAAGCTCGATTCTAGGTCAACTTCCTAGAAAAATTTTGGTTTTTAGAAGATGAGATGGAAAGCTATTACCCTCTACGTGGCAGCGCTTAGCGTCTTTTGCGCAATCCACTACTCAGATTCCTGGGCGGTGCCTGGTGCTCCACCAGATAGCCAAAACAGTACTTCTCCTAATTGTGATCCGGATGCACTTCCCGGACTGCCTAATGACGACGATCTGAGGGTATTTTCCAAAAATCATATGCTATCGAAAAATGTTGCGCTTCAGCAATCCATATGGATGGCTATCATAGCGTTTCTAGAAACAAATTTTAGGTGTGTTAATTCTGAATATGTAAGTAAACTCAGACGGCATATATCGGGACTGGCTAGATCTGAATCCTGTTCACCCGAGCTTGCCGCCCCCTTGGTTCAACTTTGTTCAGACTTAAACCAGCTAATTGCTCTTAAAAAAGAAATATCAGCGACACTCGGTATTATGATCCCTGATGTGGAGGACTCCTTCACAAGTAAAGGAAATTATATGCTGAGTGTCGTGGGTAATATGCTTAATTATCTAAATTTACCGCGCCTCATAGCCTTCGTGGAGCTTCTAGAAGATTGGGTATCGGAAATGCCTTCCACTTTAGCCTGTGGAAAAAACCAGTTATTGGCTCTCATAGATGATATATACGAATTTATAGATCTCGTTGAGGATTTAAGGTTGGGCATAGAAGATATAGAGAAAGTTTATGCTGGCTTATTAGAGCATCTTTCCGACATAACATCAGCGGGCGACTTCCCGAATTTAGACAGGGCTATGCGACGGGCAGAGGTTACGCGACAGGCAAAAGATACCAAATAGTGGCATTTCTCTCTGTACTTAACTGTTTTTTAAGATTCCCCCTTGTACTACTTTTGCTTGATCATATAACGGGGAGCGTATGGAATTTGGCGAAACTTTCCGAAGAATAAACCCGGTAAATAACAAACGAAATCTGAAAATTTTTCTTTTTTACTTTGTGGTTGGATTGCTTGGGTACTCCTCTATTCTGACGTCACATTACATATACAATGATGATTTTTGTAGATATATCCTAAATTATACCTGCGGAGTGAATAATAGATTCGCCAATACGGTCCTGGAATATTTGATGTTTCTCTGTCCGAGAGTCTTCGATGTCGCTCCTTTTAGCCAGATTGTATCCTGCGCTGTTCTAGCGTTTACTGCACTAGTATGCCTTCGTATCTGCTGCAAAACCGTCGATAGGTGCAGCATATGTCTCTTTGCTACTGTGATCGTAAATCCATTTGTGGTTGAAAACATGCTGTTTAGATTTGACAATCAATTTATGTTGTTTGCTCTGCTATGTTCCGTAATGGCAGCCTACGTTTCCGTAATGGACGATCTGCGTAATTTACTTTTACAAACAGCGCTTTTGTTTGGAAGCCTACTTCTATATCAGGGAGCTCTACCAGCATATTTCACGATATTCCTATACTTATTGCTTAGAAAGGTTTCACATGGTGGAAAGTTCCTCCATTGTGTAACGTTTGCAAAACTCTGGATATATACCATGGGAATTACGGCTGTTCTGTACGCTCCGGTTGCTTATAATCTTAACTACGTTCACCGAAATCGGAAAGCTTTCGAAGGAAGCAATCTATGGGGATACATGGAATTTGTATGGAAAAGAATTGGAGGATATTTTACAGAAATATATGTTAACTGGAACCACACAATTGTGGGCCAAATATCCTTTCTGTTCATTGTAGGATTTCTAATCCATTTACTAATGGAAACATGGAAATACAAATCCAGTGGCATAGATTTCGCGCGCCGCTGCCTGGTCATATCTCCGCTCTTTTTTCTTTTTCTTCTTTCTCCAGCGGGGCTTACTATCCTATTTAATCATGCGGGCAACTATGCTGCTGGGGAATTTCCACCGCGGGTAATCTACTCTGCACCAATAGTGATTGCACTTGCATTAGAGGGCGCGCAGCCTCTCTTTAGCAAGATATATTTGCTGAGAACCTTCAGCAAAGTTTTTGCTGGAATTTTTTTGCTATGGAATATATCGTTTACAAATCTGACTGGTAATTTATTGGAACGACAATTTAATATACAAAACGATATTGCTAAAGACATAGCTGAGGATTTGTACAATATAAAAAACCATTGCGACTACCGTATTGCGGTTAAATACCCTTATCCAACTTTCTGGCCGGCTTTTGTCGGGGCGTTTGAAGAATATCCCGTACTAAAGATTATACTTGGGTATCAATGGCATAGGCCAATATTCTGTAACGTTCTGCTACGGTACAATGGCCGGTGGTACCCCCGCATATTTGGGCAGGAAAGCATTAGCGACAAAGCAATACGGCTTGCAGATCGCATGTGGTATGCACTTTACGCAGATGGCGATACCCTGATTATAGAACTGAAACCATCGCTATAGGCGTATCGTCTAGGATCCTGGATGTGAGATTCACAAACCAAGGTTCTTCAGGTGCGCTACGAACCTAAAAACAGTTTCTGGTTTTAGATCTCCTCCCCTATAATTTCTGCGCTCCACTAAAAAGTTTACAAATGTGCATTCGTTTTGATACTCAAGTCCAACGGATTGCCGGATTAGTCTGTATTTGTCGTTTCCTTTTTTGGGAATTTTTCTCATGGATTCTACGTCGTTCCCTATGATCACCACTCCTTTCAGCTTAACTTTTCTTGTAACTTGCCTCCATGCATCCAACATTACTCCTCTGTATTTCTGCGTCTTTTGCTCTTCTGGATACGTATCTAATATAATGGAGAATGGATTGTAAAGACATTGTTTTCCCCTAAAGACCATTAAGTCCATTCCAAATTTTTTATCGAAAAAGTTCACGCCCATCTCTATTCTGGCCCACTTATTCGATCTTGGGGAATAGCTGCCGTTGGTGACCAAAGACCACTTGTTCGACAAAAACGCGTCCGCCGAACCTACGATATTAGAGTGCCTGTATTTCAATCCAGTGGCGCTAAATCTATTCATAGGATCTGTCAACTCTACGGACCTGCCGATGATTATGCGATACTTGTTTTGATCTCTTTTATAGCTGGCAAGCCTAAGCCCATAATATATCCTCTTTCCAGAGTCAATATTATAGGGGGAGATAGACCTGCTTCTTTCCGAAAAATTGACCTCTGTGATTTCGCAAAACGGTTCCTCAAAAATGTCAATATTCTTTTTGTTACCAGCGACGATGGCTCCGAATATCGGCGTAAAGACCGTCCTTCCTTCTGTGCCGAACGATACCACAAGCGGCCATTTCCACGCAGTATTGGCCTGGGGATTAACGCGGAAGAAAGAGTCATAGTGAGATTCCTCCCTTTCGGAAACGTTTTGTGCTTGTAGAGATAAGCTTCCCGTGAAGTTTATCAAATGACCGCCTGGAAACAACATTTCCTTTTGCCAAGCGACATCAGACACGAATTTTCTAGAGGATCTATGATCTTGAAAATCGAGGTTCGTGAAAAGAGTGTCTATACTGAATGTTCCTGCGAACAGATTTTTTGAATAGTTGCGCTCTATCACTGGCAAAATTCTCGGGGCACATTCTGGATAATCGCTCTGGAACATGGCTGTTTTTAGCGATGTGTAGTTTCTTCCATCAAATCCTTCCAGGCCCGCATCGCTTGTTAAAATTCTCTCTCCCTTTTCCAGAAGAGGATATCTTTTCAGATAATACTTGTCGGAGGCTAAATTTACATTGAAACCGCATCTCCATATATCGTTTATTTCATATTTCATTTTAGAAAAAATGTGCCCACGGTATCCAGAATTTTTTACCTTCCGTATGGTGTCTTTATTTTCAATATCCGTCGGGACATCTGCCGACTGGACGCCTGTGATACTTGCGTCCATATTAAATTCTCCGTCTGGAAACCGCAGGCCGTAGTAGGCCCAGCCTACGTTGCCAATCCTGGACGTAACAATGGGCTTCAGTATTAGTTCCTGGGAATCTGAAATAGACCACAGGTATTGAGGGGAGAGGCTTAATCCGCTTTTAGAAGATGTGGAAAATTTAGGCGCAAGAAATCCACTTTTTCGCTTTAATTTTGGACTTGCATGCAGAAAATAGGGAGTATACAAAATAGGGCTTCCGATAAGTTCGAACTTTGCCTCTCGATATTCCGTGGAATCATTCGGGTCAAAGACTACACGAAGTGCTTTTATCTGCCATGTCAGCTCGTCTGCGTACACGCATTCATAGCAGGGAGTGTAGATCACGTTTTCCAGCTCATATTTTCCATCTTTGATTACACAGCAAGTTGCAGCCAGCCTGGATTTGTCATACAATAATATCTTAATGTTTTTTCCGCTTCCGGATGAAAAGTTTCTGCCGATGGAAATCGCTTCAAAGAAATAGATGTTTTGCTTTTCATCCCTCAGGATAACGTTTCCATTAGCATTGACAATTCCTCTCTCTCGATCGTAGACGATCGAGTCTGCGGAAATGATATGTTTTTGATAAAGAATGATAACATTGCCATTGCAGCGAATCGATTCCTTCGTATACTGCGTACTGTCAGAATTTATGACGACCACGTCCTCTCCGTGACAGTAGAAAAAGATGCAGAAGAATGATGTGCACAATAGTGCTATCCCGCTCTTTCTTATTCCGCCGCTTCTTCTGCTTCCGGTCATGCTTCTCTCCAGATAAGTAAAGCAATTGAGATACATGACAAAATCAACATGAGTGCCCAGCAGGCGAATTGAACGGGGATTGTTCCTTCATAGGAGATAAATTCAAGGGCGCTGTTGAAGAAGCGTACGAATATTGCTGAGGATATCACTTTTATCGCTATGTTGATCTTTGTCTTATAGCGATTTATTGGAAAGCAGATGGTTGCCGCCATAAGCGCAAACAGAAAAAAACTGAAACAGTTGGCCAGCAGTTTATGAAGTTCCATTTCATATAATCTCAGCGAAACTTTGTCTTTTTTCTGAATTCTATGAACTTTGTAGAGCTTGTAAATGTCCCGTTTCCGTGGATTTTTTGAAAGTAATTCAATCAGATCTCGCGAGATATAAGGAGAGAATTCCAGGGAATCGATATTCGTTATTTTGTCGTTTTTGCCAATTATAACTGCGTTTTTTAATGTCCACATGTCGTCAGCTATTTGGGCAGTTTTTGCAAATATTTTCTCCTTGCTTGCATGGTCGAAAATGCTAAGTCCGTCTATTTTATTTCCGTAAATATTTTTTATGAAAATTATCCTCTTGTTTCGGGGGCAGTCTATCCAGATACCGCCAGTAACTTCACAGCTAGTATTTAGAGATTTATTTGCATAGTATTTTTCCTCCAAAAGTAACCCTGCGGGATGAATTGCAAACAACCACAACATGGCCAAGAAAGCCGCAAAACTCAAAAATGGATAGAGGATCTGTTGTGGAGATCTTCCTATCGATTTCAAAATGGTTATCTGGTGAGATCTGCACATAGTCCACAGACTGAAAGTTGCTGTTACAAAATATACATAGTGTAAAATCTCGCAAAAAGTTGATGGGCTTCTAAGCAGTGAAAGCTTTATCAAGAAAAGTGTTTCTTCAACGTTGGATGCCGGATATTTCCTTCCCATTTCCGCAAGATCAAAGATCAAAATTAGACAGAATACTGAGACAGATATGAAAAATGTCGAGTTCAACTGTATTCGAAAAACATACTTGAATAACTTTTTATTCATAGTCGATGTTTTTTTTCTATCAGGACTGTCAACACGACCAAAAACGATACCACAAGCGCATAATTTAGTAGGACGTACTCTGGATTTCTCGCAGCCGCGTTCGCAATCCAAAAATAGCATCCCTGAAATCCAAGAATACCAATTATAAGAATAAGCATTCTTAAGTTAGACGGTTTTCTCCTGTATGGCGCAAGAAGAATCTGTAGAAAAGCCATTAGCGAAAAAATCCCCGCTAGTGGGGGAGACGTAATTTTTTGATGAAACAGCGCCGCAGTAGTTTTTGTAGATTCGTCGACAATGTCTGCTTTTTTTTGCGCTATTACAGCTTGCAATAACCTATCAAAAGTCTTTTCATTTGGTTGTTCAGGTTTCCGCTCACTTTCTATTATATTTCGCAGGTCGTAGTTGTGTAGTTGGAAGCGCATCATAGAATTTTTATGCTTCAAAAAATCAATTTCTACACATTCTCCCATGGTTAATATCAAAATATTGTCTGCAATCATTCCTCTTTGGGCAAAATAATGGCAAATCTTATCCGGATTTCTTGCATCCATCACAAAGAGGTTCTCGAATGACATGTCACCAAGGTATTTTTGCGCATATACGGAAAATCCATTGTGGGAGAAGATTGATCCAGCTTTTTGTGGGGGCTCGATGTGGTTTTTTATCTGAAATTCTAGTGAGCGAAACTTCTTCCAAGCATATGGGGAAATGCATAGGTGACTTATATATAAATAGCTAGTCGCAATAGCGCTCATGTATATGAGCGGGATAAGTATTTTCCGTGGAGAATATCCCGCTCCCAGCAGCGCAATCAACTGATTTGTTTCATTAAATCGCTGATAAACGAAAGCTGCGGAGACCGCCAGTGCTATCGGCAAAATTACCGCAATTATGTCTACAAACAAATACGATGTAAACCTCAGAAATCTAGAGAAATTTACACTGCCATTTAATAACCACAGATATCTGGAGGATTGTACCAACCATGCGCAGAAAGTTAACGAAACTGTGACGTAGAGCGTTGTTCTGAAAATTCTCAAAAATATAACGTTTGACAAACTTCGCAATTTTCAATCCTTTTAGGTGGAGTATACTAATCACAAGGTTTGATTTCTATTTTTTTTCAGGGTATTTTGGGAGGTGGGTTGCTGTCAAAATAGGGAGACTCTTTGTGAATATCTTTCTTTACGTAGGGCTGGCAGTTTTCTTGGCGTGTTCGGAATGCTTGGCAGGCAGTGCGGGCCAACAGGACGAATATGAGGGAATCGTGGCCATAGTGAACGATAATATCATCACGCATAAGGACCTAGAGGAAAGATTGGAGTTAATGTTGCTGGCAATCGGAAAGGATGGCGCTGACGCTGGGCTTCGGGAACAGATTCGCAAGGAAGTCCTTAAAGAAATGATTCTGGAAAGGCTAAAGTGGACGTGTGTCCAGAAATACGCGCCAAAGGGAGGATTCGTCACTGAGAAGGAAGTTGAGGAGGCGTTCAAGGATGTCGCTGGAAGAAATGGCAAAAATACCGACGATTTTACCGCTTTGCTATCGAAGAAAGGTATAGGTAAGGAGGTTTTGCAAAAACACCTTCGCATAATGCTTTCCTGGATTGCTTACATAAATTTGAGGTTTGGAAGGTTCGTAAACATTTCTGAGGCGGAAATGCGGAGAACAATGGCGCAGCTAAAAGAAAGAGAAAGTAAAGAGTTATACTATGTTTATCGGATGTTTTTTCCGGTGAGTGACAGTCGAGACGAGCAAGCCGTTCTTGCGCAAACAAACAATATTCTGCAAATGTTAGCTAAAGGAGTGAGTTTTAGCAATTTGGCCAGGCAGTTTTCCCAGGGGCCAGGAGCTAGCAAGGGAGGAGAGATTGGGTGGGTGTTCCAGGGTCAACTCTCTCCAGAGGAGGGAGAGGCTTTGCATCGAATGCTAATTGGGGGTCATGAAGTCGTCCGTACCAGTCGTGGTTACTCAATTTTGCATCTACAAAACCGAAGAAGTGCTGGTGCGGCTATGACCTACACAACATTAACTCTTGTGCAGGTCATCACTCCAATCCAGGATCCTTCTCTTCCAAAGGAAGCTTTTGATCAGGTAATAAGTTCCGTACGGGCTATCAAGCAAGCTTCGAAGGGATGCAGAGATTTTTTGCAGCGCGCTGCTGACTCAGGATTTTGTATGATCGCACCTCCTCAGTCTACTACGCTAGAGGACATAGCTCCGAACATTCGCACGATGTTGGAGAACATTGACGCAGGCGGTATAAGTAACCCCATTATGATGCCGGGTGGGATTCTTACCCTTTGCGTATTGGATAAGAAAGTAAATAAAATTCCAGAACCTACTCGTGAAGAAATATTGGCTCAAAAGAGAAATGAGAAACTGAGCGTATTTGCAGATCGAGATCTTAGAAATTTGAAGAATAAAGCGGATATAGATGCGAAAGGAGCATACAGTTGGGTCCTGCAGGCTCTATGAAGAGTTGACTGCTCGACGGATATTTGACGATTTTCCCAACAGAACGAGCAAACGATTCGGGCAAAATTTTCTGTTTGATGAGAAGATTAACCGAAAGGTAACGGACTCTGCTGGGATCTTGGTAAACAAAGTGATTATGGAGGTCGGTCCTGGCCCAGGAGGATTGACTCTCGAAATCCTTAAGCAGCCGATAAAAAAGTTATATGCAATCGAAATTGATTCGCACTGGTGCAGTGTCTGGCGAGAATTATCACCAATGTTTAAAGGAAAACTTGAGATTATTCCTGGAGATGCGTTAAAAATCAACTTTAAGGATATTGCGTCGCAGGTTGTCATATCCAATCTGCCATATAACATCTCTGCTCCTCTGTTGCTAAAGTGGCTGAACGAGGCACATCGCTACGAAAGGCTTATACTCATGTTTCAAAAAGAGGTTGCTGATAGAATACGCGCGGCACCTGCGACCAAGGCATACGGTAGACTTTCAGTGTTAGCCCAGTGGAAATCACATGTCGAAAAGATGTTTGACATAGAGCCAGGAAGCTTTTTCCCAGCTCCGGAGGTTAGGTCGACCGTTCTGCGATTTTCTCCCTATCCAAAAGATCAGGTAACAGGTGATTTTCAAATGTTTTCTTCCATGCTGATTCATGCTTTTGAGCATCGCAGAAAATATGTTTCAAAGTCTCTAAACAAACTTTTTCCTAATGCGAAACAGATCTTATGTGACCTTGGATATGGCCCACGCACGCGAGCCGAGGAAATATCTGTGGCCGATTATGTTAGCCTTTTTAAAGGGCTGAAATAATCCTAATTCTCCATCTCAAAACTGATAAAAACTCGGTTGCATGGTCGGGTCAGAAGATGTATAAAAGGACCTACACGAAGGGCAGGTCGCTCTTCTGGTGTATTTTGGATTAGGGAAGATGCGTCTTTACGAGATTGTTTTTATAGGCCGACAGGATTTATCTCAGCAACAGATTGAAGCGTTGGGAGGGAGTCTTGGCATTTTTGTTACGCAGAATGGCGGAGAGGTGATTCGAAGTGAATATTGTGGTTTCCGTAACCTGGCCTACCCCATAAAGAAGAATCGTAAGGGACATTACTATGTGATACAGATGAGGGGAGGGGGACCATTAGTCGCTGAGTTCTCTCGTATGATGCGTATTAATGAGGATATTATTCGACTGTTGGTTGTGTGCGTAGAGAAGTTCAGCGATGGAGATAATCTGATATCTCAGGCAAAGACGTTCGATAGTGAGTTTCCTGGCAAAGATTTTGGGAATCGCTCCTCTGGGGCCAGGGCTAGTTCAGTAGTACAGAATGCTGCAGAGGACGGAGTGGAAGAGGCTCAGGGATAGTTTTAATGAGAATAGAAAGAAAAGATTCAAAGGGACGAGATCGTTCTTCTTGGCGAAAAGGGGATTTTGGGCCGAAAAGGACCTGTCCGTTTGCGAGTGGTACGTTGAAGATCGATTATAAGGATCCTCGTACGTTGCAGAAATTCACCTCGGAGCGAGGAAAGATTTTGCCGAGTCGTGTATCAATGGTTTCTGCTAAGAAACAGCGGGCGCTGGCTGTTGCCATCAAACGAGCGAGGTATTTGGCCTTGCTTCCATATGTTGCCGAGTAGTCTGTTAGCGGAGCTTCGTTACGCAGTGCTTTATGGTGCCTGTGGTGTCGGGGTTCTTATGGTTTGTTTAATGACATTTGTAGGCAGCGGATTTGTTTCTCTGGTAGGAGTGCCGTTAGGCGTTGTATATCTCACCAACGGAGTTGTTGGAAGTGGGATTGCTACAGCAATGGTTAGCATAGCTGCTGTCCTAATGATGCCTCTGGATGTTGCAGTGAGATTTGTTCTGGCCGTGTTACTTCCCATAGGGATGCTCAGTTTTTGTGCACAGAAAAACGTGGTAAAAAGAAAGAAAATTTGGTGGTATCCCGAGTCCATAATTTTACAATGTCTGGTAATTTTGTTTCTTGCAACAACGGCGATAATGTCGGTAACCATTGCGACGGAGGAGTCTGTTTTGCAGGCCCAGAAGGCTTTTTGTGATCGCATAAAGCCGCAGAATAATCCAAATGTCATTATTTTTCGACAGTTAATGATGACTATTGCGAAGTACTCTGTTGGTTTATGTCAGGTAATAGCGCTTTTCGAATCTGTTTTCTGTTTTGGGCTGGCTAATAACATCTGCAGGAAGATGGGGAAAAATGTTAGATCTTCCTTTGATTTAATGCATCTGCGCGTAAATCATTGGTTGGCGATTTCCCCCCTGATTGCTTTGACGTTTTCCCATATGCTTCCAGACAAGTATGCTTTTCTTTGTTCTGGGCTGGCTGTGGTTGGTGCTGTTGCACCAGGAATGGTGGGCTTTTCCACCGTTCAGAGAGTTCTTTCCGGAGGTAAATTCGCGAAAATTTCTTTCTATGCATCTCTGATTTTACTACATAGCTTGGTCATTCCTATTTTGATAATCGTTGGAATTGCAACAAGTTTTTTGCCAGAAAATGATCGGTAGGATATGGAGTTTCTCAGCCTTTGGTGGTCAATTCCATTTTTAGGAATTATTTTTTCAATAGCTTTCGTTCCTCTATGGTTCCCAGAATTTTGGGAGAGAGGAGCATCATATGTGACAGGGTTTTGGTCGGCAGTTTACCTTAGCAATGTCGCGTATTTTTTTGGTTTTTCGAAAGTTTTTGAAGCAATATTCAACCCTATGATAGGAGACTACATCCCTTTTATCATTCTAATTTCATCTTTATATATAATTTCTGGAGGAATCTACGTAAATTTTCCGAGAGGACGTGGTCCCCTATTTAATACACTGTATTTATTTTTTGGAAGTTTTATTGCAGGCTGGATAGGAACCACTGGGGCATCCGCGTTGTTAATTCGACCGTATCTACGAGCGAACTCTGGACGTAAGCATTCTACGCATCTGATAATCTTTTTCATATTTTTAGTAGCAAATATAGGAGGTGCCGCCACCCCACTCGGGGATCCACCTCTATTCATAGGATTTTTAAAAGGAGTAGATTTTTTCTGGTTTTTAAAAAACCTGTACATTCAGCTTTTCTGCACTATCGGAATATTGTGCCTGCTGTTTTTTATTATGGATTCTGTGTTGTATCGGACTGATCACGCCATCAGCCTTCCTTCAGACGACGCTCCTTTTTTTCAAATGGAGGGAAAAATAAATATCCTATTAATATTGCTTGTGTTGGCGACGGTTATTTTATGTCATTTTGACGGTGAATTTTTCCTGTGGCGGGAAAGAGTCGCCTATTCCTCCTTAGTGAGAAATTTGTTACTGTTAACCCTCTCTGCAATCTCTCTGAGGAACACTCCTGCTCATATTAAATGGAAAAATGGCTTTTCTATGGCTCCAATAAGAGAAATTGCAGAACTATTTCTTGGTATTTTCATAACGGTTGTTCCAATTATCTGTATACTGCATCAGGGAAAAGAAGGAAGTCTTGGCGCACTATTCCAGTGGATTGCTCCAACCGGAGAATTTCTCGCGGCTAGATGTTTTTGGATTAGTGGGCTGCTATCCTCTTTCCTAGATAATGCTCCAACTTTCTTAATTTTTTTTCATTTGACGTCAGGGGATCCGCAGGCGCTTATGACAACAAAGGCGCACATTCTAACCGCGTTTTCCATCTCCACTGTTTTTATGGGCGCGCTGACTTACATTGGAAATGCCCCGAATCTAATTGTCAAATCTGTCGCGATAACCTATGGTCAGCGCGTTCCGTCATTCCTGGGATATATGGCGTGGTCTATTCCCATATTAATTCCAGTCTTCGTTATTATCGCGCGATTTTTATAGTGAGGGCAGAATGGTAGTACAGCACATTCCGGTGTTGTTAAAAGAAATGCTGCAGTTGCTCAAGCCAAAAGATGGCAAAGTCTATTTCGACGGGACATTTGGGGGAGGGGGGTATACAAAAGCAATTCTGGAGGCGGCCACTTGCCAAGTAATCTCCGTGGATAGAGACGATAGTGTTAAAGTAGTCGCCAATGAATTCAAGGCTTTCTATCAGGAACGGTTTGCCTTCTTTCACGAGAAGTTTAGTAATATTGCGTCTGTGGTTAAATGTAAATTGGATGGAGTGGTGCTGGATCTGGGAATATCTAGCTTCCAGCTGGCGGATCCACTAAGGGGATTTTCCTTTAACCTTGCCGGACCAGTGGACATGAGGATGGGACTGTGCGAAGAAACAGCTTTGGACGTAATTCGCATGCAGTCTGAAAAAAATTTAGCAGACATCATATATGAGTTTGGGGAGGAGCGTTTTTCACGAAGAATCGCCAAAAACATCAAGCAGCATCTTGTGGAGATCCGTAGCACAGAAGATCTGGCCAACGTTATTCGGACCTGCGTGCGAGGAGGTGGTAGAATCGATCCTTCCACAAGAACGTTTCAAGCGTTAAGAATTTTCGTGAACGATGAATTGGAAGAATTAAGGAAAGTTTTGCGCGCGGTAGTTGACCTGCTGAATCCAGGAGGAAAAATCCTTACAGTCAGTTTTCATTCGCTGGAAGATCGCATAATAAAGCATTTTTTTAAAGAATTAGCCAGGCAAAACGACGGTGGAAAATTTGAGTTCCTGGTCAAGAAGCCGATCGTTCCTTCGAAAGATGAAATGTGCAGGAATCCCAGGTCAAGATCTGCTAAGCTTCGCGGAATTTCTGTGCTATGATGTGTTTATGTTGGCGGTGATAGCATGCTAACGAAGCGGTCTCCTGCGTTTTTCATCTCGTTAATTTGTATAATTGGATTTTGGCTATTTTATCTAAAGTATACGGTTGTGACCATCGAAGACAGGATACAGCTGGCCAAAAAAGACATCGTTGTTGAAAGGAAAAATCATCATATTTTAAAAGCGGAGTGGAAAGCTCTCACCTCTCCGGGGCGCATACAACACCTTGCGACAAGGCATTTACGCATGCAGCAAATGGAACCGGCGCAACTGCGGGAATTTGATTCTGCAATATTTCATTCGGAAAAAAGCAAGAGCACGAAGAAGCTATCAAAACTTGTGAGCGAGATCCTTAACGACAAAGCCTCGGAGTTAAGCTCGCTAGAATAACAGAAGAGCAATTTATATAATTTTTGATATGGGGCGGTTGTCCCTTCATTATAACAAACTGATCTTTACGAAGACGCTAGTATTAAGTACATTCGTGCCGTCGTGGTTAGTTAGAGTTGGGGGTGGTCATGGTGTTGAAAGATATTTCGTTTGTAGAGTCTTTGCCGAAAAAATGTAGCATTGTTGTCGGGATTTATTCCGATGGATCGCTGTCTCCAAGCGCGAAAAAGGTGGATGAGGCTTTAGGAAATGCCATAGGAAGTGGGGTAGAGAAACTGGCTTTCACTGGAAAACCGTTGAATACTCGCTCCTTTTTGCTGTCTAGCGAGAACTATGGTCAGGTGGTGCTGATTGGACTAGGAGATATAGGCAAAGAATTTAGCAGCTATGAATTGGAGAAATTGGGGGCGACGATCTATACAGAAGCTGCTCGGCTGGATTTTACCGTCGTTGTCGTAGTTAATGAATCTGACATTAAAGTAGCTCCGAATCAGGGATGCGCCTCTTTCCAGGGGAGATGTGAAGCATACATCGCCTTCGGCGCTCTGCTAAAATCCTGGCATTTTGACAAATATAAATCTAAGAAGGATGAAAAAATAAAGCTAAGCAACCTGTCAGTTCTCTCCAAGAATACCAGTGCGGCCAAACAGTGCTTCGAGAAATTGGAAAACCTGGCAAGTGGCATATTTCTGACTCGGCACGTTGTATCGGAGCCATCCAACGTAATCTATCCAGAAAGTTTGGCTCGAGTAGCAGAAGAGGAGTTGGTTTCGCTCGGAGTGGAGGTTGAAATTCTTCAGATTGAAAAAATGCGCGAATTGGAAATGAACTCTCTATTGGCTGTGGCGCAAGGAAGTGCCAACGAACCTCGTCTGGCGATTTTGCAGTGGAAAGGTGGAAAAAATGAAGAAGCCCCGATCGCTTTCATTGGAAAAGGAGTAACCTTCGATAGCGGCGGCATCAGTATTAAGCCAGGCGATAATATGCATGAGATGCGCTATGATATGGCTGGAGCTGGAACGGTTTTGGGGTTGCTTAAGGCAGTTGCAAAAAATAATCTACCGATAAATGTTGTTGGTGTAATGGCTTTGGTGGAGAACATGCCATCAGGGGCGGCCCAGCGTCCTGGGGATATCGTCAAGTCCATGTCAGGACAAACCATAGAGGTGCTAAACACCGATGCGGAGGGAAGAATGGTTTTGGCAGATGCGCTGTGGTATACGCAAAATCGATTTAATCCAAAAATAATGATAGATCTGGCGACGTTGACCGGTGCAATCGTTGTCGCTTTGGGACATGAGTTTGCTGGGCTATTTAGTAACTGTAATGAACTCGCTGAACAAATTGTGAAATCAGCAGAGGAGACCGGAGAGAAGGTGTGGAGATTGCCGATGTCCGAGCATTTCGACGAGGGAATTAATTCTGATGTGGCTGACATGCAGAATATCGGAAAGCCAAACATTCGGGGAGGCAGCATAACAGCTGCACAGTTTCTGAAGAGATTTGTTAACGGAAAGCGATGGGCTCACCTCGATATTGCTGGAGTTGAGATAGCCTCTGATGAGAAGTTATTCATCTGCTCCAGGGGAGCAACAGGGTTTGGAGTGCATCTTCTCTACGATTTCCTGAGGAGGACGAGCGCAGACGAGTGCAAAAACTGCTAATGGAGGTGAATTTTTACCAGGCAGCAGAGGGGAACTTGATACCGTTGATTATTCGGTTATTAGAAAAAGTATTTGCGTCTGGCATGAGGTGTATTTTTCATAGCCCTCTGGAGGAGCGGATAAGAGTTATTGATAAGACGCTATGGACGTTTTCCACAAACTCGTTTATTCCGCATGGAGATGGGAGTCTGGGATTTTGCGATAGACAACCGATGTATCTTACGAGCGGGATAGAAAATCCCAATGGCGCCTCTATACTAATGTTAGTCGATACGTTTGAACATAAAAAACTCAATAATTTCAAAAAAGCCCTTCTAATCTTTGAAGAAGAGGAACGCGTGACAGAGGCAAAACGACTTTGCGAGGCCTTGAAAAATAACGGCGAAAATGTAAACTACTGGGAGCAGATCCAGAAGGGATGGAAAAAACAAGCGTAGAGGGAAAGAATGTTCATGCAAAAAACATTGTCACTTATAAAGCCGGATGCAACAGAAAGGAATATTACCGGTAGTATCAATATAAGATTTGAGCAAGCAGGACTGAGGATTATCGCTCAGAAGCGGCTGTGGCTGACTAAAACCCAGTCGGAGCAATTCTACAAAATTCATAAAGAGAGAGCCTTCTACGATAGCTTGTGCGAGTATATGTCTTCTGGGCCGATAGTGGCGCAAATCCTGTATGGAAAGAATGCAGTAGCGAAAAATAGGGAAATTATGGGCGCAACGAATCCCGCCAATGCGGAGATTGGAACAGTTCGAAGGGATTTCGGGCAGAGTATTGAACGCAATACTGTTCATGGATCAGATAGTTTTGAGAATGCAGAAATTGAAATTTCCTTTTTCTTTAGTTTACTAGAAATTATAGAATAAAATTCCACTATGAAGTGGCTCGCGCTTTTTGTGTTGTTTTCCATATGTCTTTACGTAGAGGCAGAATCTTTTGTTGTCGAGGTTGTCGAGGTGAAAGAATGTGGAAAGAATTCGCTTGAGGCAAAGCAGACTGCATTATCCAGGGCCTATGTGTTGGCGTTTCGCCAGGCAATGGCCGGCTGGGTTGGTTTAACTGCTGCACGAACGGGGATTTCCTGGAGACAAGCGAAGAACTGCCTCTATGATTATTCTATAGATCAGGAAAAATCCTCTGACTCCTGTTACATCGCACGAGTCACATGCCGGTTTCATCGCAAAAAAATGGCTGTCGAATTAGATAGGTTAGGGATATCTGATGTGCTGAGAGATGAGGCGGAAGAAGATCGATCCTGTATGAAGATGGCTGTGTATCTGAATGATTTTTTAAAGATGGAAAGAGAACTCAAAAAGTTGAATATCCTTGTTGTGAGTTTTACAAATTGGCGTGTCATCTTCAGTATTACAAGGAAAAATTTTGAAGAATTCTGTCGACTACAGCTGAGATATGCGCCGATAACATGAAATATGTGCCGAATGCACTATCTGTGGCAAGAATGCTTGCGGCTGTTCTACTTGTGTACCTAATTTTGATTGGAGAGAAGCCTGTCTGCGCGCTGGCAGTGTGCGTATTTGCAGCGATTACAGATTTCCTTGACGGATATTTGGCACGAAGACTCCATATAACCTCTGAACTGGGAGCTATGCTGGATCCACTGGCAGATAAGCTGATGATTATTCTTTCTTTTGCCGCTTTGGCTTGCGTCGGCAGCGTGCCTTCCTATGTTGCTGCAACAGTAATCGGCAGAGATGTACTCATTCTTTCCGCTGTCATTATGTGCAAAATTCATCGTGTTCCCCTAAAGATTGAGCCACTTATGTCGAGCAAGATTAATACAACAGTGCAGGTGATTTTTCTTATAATGGTTCTCACTTGTAACTGCTTCCCGTGGCATGTACCATATCTCATAGAGTGCGGTTCTGTGGTCGTCGTTATTTCCACAGTTTTTTCTGGGGCTGAGTATGTGCAGAGATACCGTTGGATTAGGGATAAGATTTTCCCACGGTAAGTTTGTATTTTGGACCATAATTTGTGCGTTTCCTTTGCTTTTTTTCCACCTGTTCTCTGGTGTATGCTTTCCTTTTGTCGTCGGATTTATGTTGGCATACCTTTGTGCACCGCTAATTGATGGAATAACATCTCGCTTGAACAGGGCGTTGATCTGTGCGATTCTCGCCGTTGGCATTGTCTATATCTTTATTGCAGCTGGAGTGAGTCTGCTTCCCCTAATCAAGGAATATATGATTCTGGTAGCAAATAATATTCCACAGTATTATGACAATCTTTTGTCATTCCTGTGTAATACCTTCCCTTCGATCAATTGCCAATCGGAGGTCGAATCCCTAAAACTGGAGATGAAAAAATATCTTGATCAGCGGGTCTACATTATCGCTTCTATTCTTGGGGAAATTGCGTCTAGGAGGGAAACAATAGCTGGTTTTTTCTCGTTTTTACTCATAATGCCGATTTCCTTTTTTTACTTTCTGCGCGATTGGAAGGGAATGGCAAACTTTCTGTTAAAATGTATTCCACACCGTCACAGAGGCTCCATACTCGAGATGACGGAGATCACCCGTCAAACTTTTGCGAATTTTTTCCATGGGCAGTTTTATGTAGTGGTGATTTTATCCGTCTACTACGCTCTACTTTTGCTAATTTTGGGATTCAGTAATTGCATATGCCTTGGGATACTATCCGGTTTGTTTTCTTTTATTCCCTTCATTGGTGCTCTGTTTTCCTGCGGGTTGATAGTTTTTATGAGCGTTCCCGCGCTAACATTAGCGAAATTTTACGGAATACTGGCTATTTATACCATTGGACAGTTTGTCGAGGGATATATTCTTTCACCAAAATTTGTTGGAAGTAGAACAGGATTACATCCGCTATGGATATTATTTTCATTTTATGCTGGGATCCAAATTGGAGGGATTATCGGGGTTTTGGTCGCCATCCCTGCGGCGGCAGTTATTCGTAATTGGGTTCGTTTTTTTATGAGAAAGTTCAGAGCCAGCCAGGCCTATAAGCAGTGAACTCAGTTCAGTAAGAGATTAATGAGCGGATGATGGTATCAATGATGCAGCAGGAAATTTTTGATTTTTGTCAGAAGGAGCGGCTGAATTGGAAGGATTTTGTTGAAAGCGATGAAAATCGAGCTGCGCTTATGCTACTCGCCCAATGGCCGGAATGGAATGGCAACGGGCTGATCATTTATGGAGAGGCTTGCTCTGGTAAGACGCATTTGGCCGCGCTGTGGGCGCAGACAGCAAATGCCGTCTATGTTTTGAAAGGTAGCATGGACGGCAATCCACGTGATTTATTTGAAACAGTAGGCAATTCAAAATGCAATTTTATCATCGATAATTTCGATGAATTGCTCATACCAAAAAATTATGATCGATTATTCCATTTCCTCAATATCCTAAGAGAAAAGAACAGATTTTTGCTGCTGCTGAGTAGGCTCCACCCACAGCTCTGGGACATAACCCTCGAAGATCTGAAGTCCAGACTACTTTCCATTCCAATCGTTGGAATAGAGTCACCGGGTGATGACCTATTGCTGCGAATAGCGAGGAAAATAGCTAGAGATCTTGGAATTACGATTGAAAACGATGCTCTAGGGTATCTGCTAAACACTTTAGAACGCAGAGTTACCTCCCTAGCGAGCGCGTTGAAGATCCTAGATAAACTGTCTCTGCGACAGAAAAAGTCACTATCGCCTGCCTTTGTGAAGAAGAACTTACAACAACTTTTCTGAGAAGACGTGATGGTAACTGCTGTTAGCAATCAGCATCCTCACCAGTTCTTTTATCTCCGTATGACGGCTCTACTTGCTTCGAAGATCCCGAATTTTTGAAAATCTTTAATAGCGTTG
This sequence comes from Holosporaceae bacterium, assembly GCA_031269995.1. Classification (GTDB taxonomy): domain Bacteria; phylum Pseudomonadota; class Alphaproteobacteria; order UBA3830; family UBA3830; genus JAIRMQ01. The sequence continues at coordinate 139,434 of JAISYI010000022.1, read as the reverse complement.
AAATAAGAAGATTTCTTGAAAGCCACTATACTGTCGAGGAGATTCTCAAGTGACATCCATTTCCATTCTAAAAATTCCTGAGGTTTCTTTAAAACGTCTATTTCTTCTTCGTTTCCTGTAAATTCAAACACCCAGAAAACAATTTCCTGTCCTTTATACTTCAGTTGTCTATGTTTTTTTAGAATATTTCTCTGTACATATTGGGGAAAATCATATCGATAGGAATTAGAAGACACCAGAGGTTTCACGCTTAGAACATTTGTTTCCTCAAAAAGCTCTCTTTTTGCGGCTGTTAAACTGTCCTCTCCTTCCTCGATTCCCCCCTGTGGAAGCTGCCATGCATTGGATACATCTCCTCTTCTACCGGTGAAGACCTTCGATTTACTCAACAAAAATATGGCGACACATTTTCTGTAGGGCAACCCCGATTCTTCATTCGTTTTTTCCGCATTGGTCAAAAGACTCTCCCAAAACATAACTACAACAATGAATATTCCACTTTAATATCAATCTATGCCTTTTGCTAGAAACTTTTTTCTGCCCCTGTTGCTTTTTCGATGGCCTCTCCTGCGACTTTCTAATTGTTCTCCTGCAAATTCTTTCGTAGGACTGCGAATAACCTGATCTCCCTGCCTTGGCATCTTACTATTTGTGGAGGGGAATCGCTCTGCTTCTTATTTTTTTGAGGAGATAGGGCTAGTGATATCCCAACATCAACTTTTTTATTAAATTTCTTTTCTGCTCCAATCTGTAGGAACGGACCCCATGAGTTTACTTGAGCCTTTTTAAAGCTGGTTCCATTTCTAAAACATTCGAACTCACCGGTTTGTTTACTGATACCTACTTTCAGGAAAAGGAGGAGTGGAAAATTATCCTTCATACAGGGATACCCTAACCCTACAAAAGCTTTTGGAGATGCACCTCCGCTACGGAGCTGCGCCGTGTCTCCCTTTCCATTATGCTGCGGAGATAAATTAAGCGCTTCATTTATATATTCCAGGTTACTACTACTCGTTTCTTTTTGATTCAGTATATCAACACCGGTACCTACTAGCAGTGTTAGATTATCTTTAAACGCATGTCCATACTCAAATTCAAAGGAACCTCCAAAGGTATTCATATCATTGTTAGTGAACTTTGAATTTCCCTCGATGGTCGCTCCATAGGTGAATTTACCCATCATTATCCCTGCCAGCAGGCGAAACCCTGCCACATCGCATGCTTCGTCGTCGATACTTGCCTGGCTTCTCTCGACTAGAACCTTTGGATCTGCGTTACCATTTGTATCATCTTCCAATCCATACCCGTTGTTGGTGTAGCAAACCTGCAACAAAATATAGAGTAATACCCTCACGTCACACCATAATCTGCAGTTCTTATATATCGTATTTCATACACCTTTAAAAAACAATTAATAAAAAAGCTTCATGTCCTATGTAAGGAGTAGATTTCTATCAATTCTTCGCTGTTATCTGGTTGCTGTAAACTGCTACGATGGCAAGAACAGCGCAATAGGCTGCGGGGATCACGGTAAAAAACATTTTCCATCCCATTGCATCTACCAGAATTCCGGAAATTCCCCTGAAAAACGTTCCACTGACATCGTGAACTGCCCACAGCAGTGCATACATAGCCCCAGTCCTGCACGTTTCATAGAAAAACGTGATAAATGCCGTTGTCACGCATCCTCCCGTAAGGGCTTCGTAGGAGATCGTTAGCCATAAGAGCCTAGTTTCTGCTCCAATCTTTAAAAATAACGAGTACAAAAAGAAAGAGAGCGCATGAAGGACTCCAAAAATCACCATGGCCCTCGGTAGTCCAAGCCTTTTTATCAAGTATCCTCCAAGTAGTCCTCCAATGATTACGCATGCGGATCCCCAGAACTGGACAATATTGGCTATATCAACCTTCGTGAATCCCGCCTCTGCCAGAAAAAGACCGGATATTTTTTGCAAAAAAAAATCTGCGCTCTTGTATAGCGTAAGCACAAGCAAAATGCTGCATCTCTCTTTCGGAGTCAGTAGTCTTAGGGGCTGTAGCCAGCTTCTTTCAACTGGGTTTTTCAGTGCCGTTTCTCTGCTCTGTTCTCGGCGGTTTTTTTCGGGGAGAGGCATGGACAACTGCACGCACATCAGGGCTAAGATCGCTCCTGCTGCTGACAAATATGCGATTTTCCAGCCATAGAGAGCCGCTAGGTGTAGGGTCGCGACCTTGGTCAGGATCATCCCCAATTTGTGCCCTAATCCCACTGCGCTAGCTACATAGCTGGTCGGATTGTTTCCGTTAATTTGATATGTGTAGAGAACTACGTTCTTACATCCGTCTCCTACCGCTGCCAACGAGGCGAATGCCGCGATTCTACCTAGTTCTCCGGATGTTGGATCAGCGTTGGCCATTCCTACCACTCCTGTTAGCAGCATCGCATTACTCGCAAATATCCAACCTCTAGTCCTACCAATTTTCTTTGGCAGGCCGGGTACGTCATAGTTCTCTACGAGTACTCCCCACAGAAATTTAAATGTGAACGGCAAATGGGCTAGCGAAAACACCCCTATCGCTACGTTTGCTACTCCTGCATCCTTTAGCCAAAAATCCAGCACTACAAGCGTAAGTGGATACGATACTCCATAGGAAAGCCCCAAGCTGCATTTGGGCAGATACTGCCTTATGTGTTTCTCTAAAGTCTGGGCTAACTGCACGCTGCGCAAGTTGTGTCTTGCTTTTGCCAGAACTCTCTTTTCTTCTTCTCTATCAGGGCCTCATCGCAGCGGGGACAATACTTATGTTCTCCTGTTATGTATCCATGCTTAGGACAGATAGAAAACGTAGGCGTGATGGTAAAATACGGTAGGCTGAAATTTTCCACAATTTTTCTAATCAATTTCCCACAAACATTCGCTCCGGATACTGCTTCATTCATGTATAGGTGCAGTACGGTTCCCCCTGTGTATTTTTTCTGCAGATCGTTTTGCTCCTGAAGCGCTATAAACGCATCGTCGGTAAAATTAACAGGCAATTGACTTGAGTTTGTATAATATGGCATTTCTGCTGTTCCTGCCTGCAGAATGGCTGGAAATCTCTTTTTGTCTTCCTTTGCGAATCTATAGGTGGTCCCCTCGGCCGGCGTTGCTTCCAGGTTGTACATGTTGCCCGTTTCAGCCTGGAATTTTAATAGAGATTCTCTTGCCTTATCGAGGAAGCGAATTGCTAAGTTGTGTCCATATTCGGTGGTGATGTCGTGCTGGTCATCTGTAAAATTCCGAATCATTTCATTGATCCCATTTACTCCAATTGTGGAAAAATGGTTGCGCAGGGTTCCCAGGTATCTTTTTGTATAGGGAAATAAACCCATATCCATGTGCTGCTGTACGACCTTCCTTTTTATTTCCAGACTCATTTTCGCGAAGTTCATCAACTCTACCATGCGGGAAAGGAGCTGCTCCTCGTTTCCCTTGTACAGATAGCCCAGACGGGCGCAGTTGATGGTCACAACACCAATGGATCCAGTTTGCTCCGCTGATCCAAATAAACTATTCCCCCTCTTCAACAACTCCCTCAGGTCCAGTTGCAATCTGCAGCACATGGATCTCACCATAGAGGGTTTCAAGTCTGAATTCACGAAGTTCTGAAAGTACGGCAGTCCATACTTGGCCGTCATTTCAAACAATCTTGCTGCATTTTCGCTCTCCCAGGGAAAGTCTGTCGTGATATTGTAAGTCGGAATGGGGAACGTGAAAATTCTCCCTTTAGCGTCTCCTTCGGTCATTACCTCGATGTAGGCGCGATTTATCATGTCCATTTCCTGCTGCAGTTCTCCATAGGAGAAGTTGCTCTCTTCTCCCCCTATGAGGGGGATCTTATCCTGCAGATCCTCTGGGCATATCCAATCGAATGTCAAATTGGTGAAGGGCGTCTGGTTTCCCCACCGAGATGGAACGTTCAAGTTATAAATAAGCTCCTGTAATCCCTGTTTCACCTGGTCAAAGGACAGCTGGTCTTTTCTTACGAACGGGGCCAGATAGGTGTCGAACGAGCTGAATGCCTGCGCTCCCGCCCACTCATTTTGTAGTGTGCCTAGGAAATTCACTATTTGCCCCATTGCGCTTGAAAAGTGTTTCGGAGGTTTTGATTCTGCTTTGCCGTGTACTCCGTTAAATCCCTCGTTTAATAATGTGCGTAGGGACCACCCTGCACAGTAACCTGACAACATATCCAGGTCGTGTATGTGAAAATCTCCGTTTCTGTGCGCCATTGCAACCGATTCCGGGTATACCTTGTTTAGCCAATAGTTTGCTACCATCTTTCCCGATATGTTTAGTATTAATCCTCCGAGGGAATAACCCTGATTCGCGTTGGCTTTGACCCTCCAATCCATTCTGTCTAGATATTCATTTACTGAGAGTACTACGTCTACCAAATTCTTTTTGCTGCGCCTCATTGCTCCGTGTCTCTCACGGTAAATTATGTAGGCCTTCGCTGTTTTAAAGTAGTTTTCGTTTATGAGTGCTTGTTCTACTATGTCTTGAACCTGTTCTATGTCAGGTTCTTCTCTGTTCTGCCTGTGTTTCAATACCTTCAGAACCTTGAACGTGATGTGGTTCGCATCCTCGGCTGTGAATTCCCCTGTTTCTCTTCCTGCTTTTGCAATTGCCTTTGCTATTTTGTCTGGATCAAATCTCGCCTTCGCTCCGTTTCTCTTGATAATATAGGTTTGTTGGCCGCTTTCTCTTTCAACTAATATTGTCGTCATGCTATTTCTGTTCTCTTGTGCTTTGTTCGTGCTTTGTCTTTTGCTCTTAATCTTCTCTTCTCGTCTCTCTTTTCTAAAAAATTCCTTATTCTTTTCTGCGCCTCGTCCGTCAATAGTAGTTCATTGAATAGTTCTCCTTCTTTTAGAAATCCTTCTTCTAGGCTTACGTTTTGGGCTATTCGGATCGCCTTTTTGATTCTTTTGATGCTTTCCGGCGGTTTTGAGTCTAATAACTTAACTAGTTTTTCCACCTCTGCCTCCAGGTCGGCTTCGTCGAAAACGTAGTTTACCAGCCCCATGTCTCTGGCTTCCTCCGCTGTGAATTCCTTTCCCAACATCAGTAATTCTGCCGCCTTATAGGGTCCCACCCGTCTGGTTAATATTTGTGTCCCTCCTAATCCTGGCATTAAACCCAGGTTCACTTCCGGGAATGCTAACTTCGCGTTGCTTTCCGCTATTAGTATGTCCGCCGACAATGCCAGCTCTAGGCTACCTCCCAAGGCTCTATCTCGTATGACTGCGATCAAGACGATGTTTTCGTTTTTCTCCTGGGTTAGGAAGTTTCTCCATTTTTCAGCCAATGTCCCCATCGGCTGCTTGTTTCTCTCTCCGGTACGTATGTCGAGGCCGGCTGAGCAGGTATTCCTTCGTATTTCTATTCTGACCGAATTTCCTGCTGTGTGTCCGTCCAATAGATGTTTTAAATTCACGATTTTTTGGCGGGTCAACGTCGGCACGGTCTTTTTTTTATCTCCTAATTTGTTGTGTTGTCTTATTCCCGTGTTTTCCGTCGGAATGCCGAATTGCGCCCTTCTACTCAGGTTGCCGATCCGCCTGTTCTGTGTTTTTTCGCGGGTACTTCAGTCCCGCTATTATGCATCGTTCAGCCCTTACTCTGTCGATTTCATGGGCAGGATCCCCTCGGGCTGAACCTTTTTCTCATTCTTGTGTACCTAACCGTCAGTTTCCGAACACCGCTATATGTCTCATCCGCTCTATTTGCCTCCAGTAACGTACTGGCATAGTTCTGATGTACCCAGGCATCCCTCCGATTGCTGCGACCGGTCCCGCCACCGGGTTGACTGCAAATGTTTCTAGGGACAGGATGAGGCACGTCATTAAGTTTACGTGTATGCCCACGGTCCCATTGGCTCCGTTGTTTCCTGCGATTGCTCCTAGTGCGGCTCCTCCTCCTACCTGGTAGTCCGCCAGTGTTCCGAGTACAGCTTCTGCTGTCTGTGCAGCACCACCCGCGACCGTTCCCCACGCAGCTATCGCAGCTGTTGGTATTGCTTCAAGGGTTTGTGCGATGTTCGTCAGGTAGGCTACGTGCGTTCCCGCGTTGGCCGGCAGGTTCGCTGCGTTTCCGTGGGCGCCCGGCGCCATCAGCAGGCCGTTCGCTTGCAGGTTGGCGACCATTATGTCGACCGCCGCGCCCGCGCCCTGGTTGATCGCTCCCGCTTGGCCCGCTGCCGGGGCCAACGTTTGCCGGTCACCTCCGGCAAGTGGTGCCCACAGGTCAGTCAGTGCGAGTCTCGCGGGCAAAGCGATTGTGCGCTGTGCGTGCTGTTGGTTCTGCGCTGCGTCGAACTCAGCCGCCAGGGGGATTTGTCCGGCGTCGTCCAACATGTCAACATCGGCGAATAATTCGCCTTTTGCGTGTGCCCACCCCAATTCATACGCCTCCACGGCCACAATTCCATTCCCTCCCCGCTGACATCTCAACGATGCCGGGTTCGCTAACGCGGCTGCATCATTAACTGTCATTCTGCAGAGGTCTTTCAATTCTCTTACAAGTACGTTGTTCGGCTGTGCCGCCGGCAGTGGGACCGCGGCCAGTTGTACATATGCTGCCGCCGATTTTGGTGCCCATGTTCGCATTGCGTCCGCGGGGTTCTGTATCAGTGCGTACGCTATCAGCGCTGCTAATGCTATTGCCTTTTTCATATTTTTTCTCCTCCTATTGTGTTGGGTCATTGTCGCCTGATCTCGGTCTTTTGTCAATCCCCTGCTAGAATATTTTATCGATGATTAGGCTGACGCAGGTTCCTTGTGAATCGTATGCGTTTGTCATTGTATGCCTGACTGCCACCGCTGTTATGTTCCCATTTACGTCTGGCTGTCCGACCGGTAGTGTTATGTTTTCTGTCAGGTCCTTCATTTTTGTTTTTCCTGAGGATCTGCGTATTTCTAATCGTGCCTGCAGGTCGCCAAATCTGTGTAGTAGTCCAATGGCGTACACCGGCGACACGGTGGTTATCCTTTGGTCCGGTAAGTGCGCAATTGCTACTGTCATCGTGTTAATTTCTGCCCCTGTTCTCAGGTACCATCCTGTCTGAGTCCCATGGAAGGGTAGATCCATTCTCAGAGTCAGTTGTTGACTGAATCCGCCGCGTTTTGCCGAGGTCATTTGTACTCTCGGGAACGGGATATCGCCTTGGTTCGTATTACTGTTTTGTTTCTTCGATGGTGATAATTCAATCCTGTACTCTCCTCCCATTTTGTATCCACCTTCCAATTTGCGCATCCACCCCCCTCCGAATATGAGGGTGGGGGTCGTTACCTTCCTGTCCAATGTAGGCCCTCCGACCGGTCCCTCCGCTTCGAAGGCCGTAGTGCGTCCAAGTGCGTCCGCGTTGTGACTCCGTACGTTTAGGAACCCCATCACGCTCAGTCTTCTCAGCAACTCCCAGGTCGGTGACTCCCCGCCTAACTCCATTACCGTTCCATCCGTTTTGGTCACAGAACCCCTATCCGTTTTCGCTCGCATTCTCGTAATCGCTGCTCCAAATCCAAAGGAACCGAAAGTCTCACTCTTCCCAGCTTCTTCTTCTGAGCAATTCTCTTCTTGTTCTGTCTCACCGACCTCCTGTGTCGCTCCGATCCCCGGGGCTAGACTCAACGCGAGCATTCCAATAATAAACTTTTTTTTCATATCCCACACTCTCCATATAAAGCTAAGTATAAATATCACATGATCAGGTAAATAAAAAACCTGTAATCGTATCTTTTTATGTTGAATAGGCACGGAATGTGATCGGTGGGTAACACTTTTTCTTCCCATCTTCTGGAATGGAGAAGACGGTCGGGGAGCGACGACGAATGCGTCAGTATCTCGCTCCTATGAAATACAGGCCGCAGGGCGGGGCAGTTGGGCCGGCCTTGCGTCGATTCCGTTCGTTAAAAGCATCGATGAGCCGCTGTTCACTCCATTTTCCACAGCCGACCAAAGCCAGGGATCCGACCATGTTTCTCACCTGATGATAGAGAAATGATCTAGCGGAGACGCATATAACAACAAAATCGCCGTGGCGTTCTATCTCGATGCTATTGAGGGTTTTGATAGGCGAGCTTGACTGGCATCCTGCGGCTCGAAAGGAGGAAAAATCGTGCTTCCCGACGAGCGACTTTGCCACACTCCACATTTTCTCCTCGTCAATCTGCGGAATCACATGCCAAGCCCGGTTTGCATGTAGACCGGATCTTGCTCTGCGATTGAGTATTTTGTACTCGTAAAATCTTTCTACGGCGCTGAATCTTGCGTCGAAATTCTCCGAGACCTTTTCCACCGAGAGCACGCTGATTGCGGAGGTCTTCAACTGCGCGTTTAGATATTCCTGTAGGCGAAAGCTGTCCAATTCTCGCGATACGTCGAAATGGGCTACCTGCCTCAGGGCGTGAACTCCTGCGTCCGTCCTGCCTGCCCCATGGAATACGACAACTTCCTTGGCTAGGGGAATGATCGCCTCTTCCAGTCTCTGCTGAATGGTGTCTAGGCCTTTCTGCCGTTGCCACCCGTGGAAGGGGGTGCCGTCATATTCAACGGCAATTTTATACCTATGCATAGGAAGTATACCTACTCACGGAAAGCTCTGGGGAAAGGTCCCGTGGATTGCTGTCTGCTGCTGCTGTTCCGGTATTTGCTATACAACGTCCTCCAGACTCTGAAGCAGGTTTTCAATCTTTCGAATCTTCTCCTCCATGTCCTCCACACGCCTTCGGTGCTCTTTGATAACGTCATCGCCAGCATTATCAATGAAGCCACTATCCGTTAGGCGAGCAATGCCGCCGTCCCGCTCTTTTCTGTGGCGAGCCACCTCTGTTCGCAACCGATCTTTCTCGCTAAGTATATCCACGCCATCTTCAAGCTCCATATGGATAACGGCGCCGTTGATAACTACAGCAATCGTGCGCGAGCAAATCTTTCCGAACCGGATTCCAGCCATTTTTTCAAGGATATTCTCGTGGCGTATAGAAATGTCCCCGTAGCAAGCGCTCTCAATGCGCACGTTTACCTTTTCTCCGGGATTTAGATGTAGATACTGCTTTATCGAGCGGATGGATGAAATAACCGTCTTGAGAAACTCTACCTCCGCAATGGCATCGGAGAAATCCACAGCGACATTTGGTATATTCGGCCAGGATATTTCAAGAACGCCCATCTCGCCGCTAAGTTTCTTCGAAATAAACGGGGCTACCGGATAGAGAACATGGAGAAACTGTACTATCGCCCAGGAAGTCGTGTCACGGATATCTTTCTTCAGCAGGGTATGCGGGAGTAGATTGCATTCCTGTTTCTCCACATCCGTCATCGTTTGTTGTTGTAGGATCGGCTTTATGAACTCCATATACCAGTCACAGAAAGAATCCCACAGACAATGATAGAGATGCCTGGTGACTTCGTCGAAACGATACTCGCCCATGGATTTCTCCACGTCTTGTACCATCTGTTTTATCTTAAAAATGATCCACTTCGCTGCAGGATGGGCGACGTCGGAGATTTCGAATTCTTTATTGTAGGTGCATCCGTTCATCTTCGCGAATCTAATCACATTCCATAGCTTCGTGAGGAAATTTCTGCCAGTTTCCACGGAGCGCTCATTAATTTTTACGTCCCGTCCCGGGAGGGTTAGAGAAGCCAGCGTCCATCTGACTGCATCCGCGCCATACTTTTGGCATAAATCCAACGGATTAATGACATTTCCCTTTGACTTGGACATTTTTCGGCCCTTTTCATCCCTAACGAGGCCGTGGATATAAACGTCAGGAAACGGAATTTCTTTCTGGCTATAGACACCCATCATAATCATGCGGGCTATCCAGAAAAATATGATATCGAATCCTGTAACCACTATCATTTTTGAGTAGAATCGGCGCATTTCCGGCGTTTCCTCCGGCCATCCCAGAGTTACGAACGGCCATAGTGCGGACGAAAACCAGGTGTCCAGCACATCTTCGTCCTGAACCAGTTCGACCCTATTCTTTCCATAGAACTGCACAGCCTTTTCGTTTGCTTTCTCTAGACTCTCCGCCACAAAAACCTGTCCATCTGGACCATACCAGGCCGGAATGCGATGTCCCCACCAGATCTGTCGGGAAATGCACCAGGGACGCACATTGTTTAACCACTCGAAATAAAGATTTTCCCAGCGCTTCGGGATAAAACGAATCTTTCTTTCCTCCACGGCCGAAATAGCTGGAACCGCCAGCTTTTCCATGTTCACAAACCATTGGCGCGTTATCATCGGCTCCAGAGGAACGTCCGATCTATCCCCGTAGGGCACTTTCTGCTTCACATCCTCCGTCTTTTCCAGCAATCCAGTCTTTTCCAGCAATTCCACCACATTGCGCCGAGCTTCGAAGCGATCCATGTGCCGAAAAAGCTCGGGAACGTTTTCATTAAGCTCTCCTCGCAGGTTCATTATCTCTATAAGCGGAAGTTTATGGCGAACTCCAACCTCATAATCATTAAAGTCATGTGCGGGAGTGATCTTCACAGCTCCTGTCCCCTTTTCCGGATCCGCATATTGATCCATGATAATTTTAACGCGTCGATCCGTGAGAGGCACAACGACATCTTTACCAATCAAATGTCTATAGCGTTCATCTTCCGGATTTACGGCTACTGCCACATCACCGAATATGGTCTCGGGTCTGGTGGTTGCCACGACTATATGACCAGAAGAATCTGCAAATATGTACTTTAGGTACCATAGATGACCGTCCACTTCCTTTTCCACCACTTCCAGATCCGATATTGCGGATTTGATGAGCGGGTCCCAATTGACCATCTTCTTTCCTCGGTGGAGTAATCCATCCTCGAACAGCTTCACAAATATCTTTGAGACGGCCTTTTTACCGCCTTCGTCCATCGTGAACCGCAAACGTGAGAAATCACAAGAGATGCCGAGCGTTTTCATCTGGTTTATGATTACATTGCTGGAATCTTCCTTGAAAAGCCATATTTCCTTTAAAAGTTGCTCGCGGGTTAGCGTACCCTTCTCGGCGCCGCTGTCGTAGAGATGCTTTTCGACCAATAGCTGCGTGACGATGCCAGCGTGGTCCAGGCCTGGCTGGAAAAGTACGTCATATCCCCTCAGCCTTTTGTAGCGGGCGACTATGTCCTGCAGGGTAAAACAGAGCGCGTGTCCAATGTGCAAAGATCCGGTGACGTTCGGCGGAGGCAGCAGCACCATAAACGGCTCCGCGGTTGGTTTCTTCAGAGAGGCTTCTATCTCGAAGGAAAAATTCTTTTCAAAAGATTCAGGATTAAAGTTCTTTTCCAACATCCCAACTCCATCGTTTCACAACAGGACCAACACCCAGGGCGCTTTCTTTTTTGGCGTCTGAACCACCCGCACAGTATAACAGTTGGGTGAACAAATTAATAACCATGTTAAAAATTATCATACACTGCGCAATTTAAACGAAAAATTTACCAAAGCATTGTTAGTTTCGACAGTTGAAGCTCGATCTTCTGCCAGTGGCGGTTTGGGGGGGTGTTTTTTGTCGTTTAGGATTGAGTGGGGCCGTTTATCAGTCGTTGTTGCAACTATGACCATGACGCTGCTGTGGCATTTTGAAGCAAAAGGGGATAACTCCAGAGAAAATCAATACATAAATCCTCATGAACTATGCGAATGCGAAATCGCTCGCGCAGAGCAAAAATACGGCATTCCGCACAGACTGCTCATGGCGATTGGGATAGTGGAGTCTGGACACTCGCTGACGCGCGGACACAAGAGACCTTATCCCTGGGCCATATGTGTCTCTGGAAAAAGCTACTTTTTTTCTACTAAAAGCGCTGCGATCGCCGCAGTTAAAAGATTCTGGGCTAGCGGCATAAGAAACATCGACGTTGGATGCATGCAGGTGAATCTACTCCATCACAGAGATGCATTCAAAACTCTGGAGGAGGCGTTCACCCCTTGCTATAATATCGACTACGCCGCCAGATTTTTCCTGGATCTGAAAAATACCTACAATTCCTGGACGCATGCGGTCGGATACTATCATTCAAAATCTTCGAAGTTTTACAAACCGTACTGTTCCGCTGTCTATTGCGCTTGGGCAAATGCGAAAAATCTGAAAATTAACTCGTCGCCCCGGATTCTGCAGGCTTCAAGTGAAACAAGATCGCAGATATCTTTTCTTCCTTCATATTACTCTCCTATGGATAGTAAGATGTCTGCGCGATTGCACCAACTGGGGCGCAGGACTCTCCGTCGTGACACTCCAAAATTCATCACAACCGCCGAAACCTAGCTCTCTCGTATCTTTTTGTTTTCCGGTTTATCTGTGCCAGTTCTATCCCCTGCTGGCAATAGCCTTTTTCATTCGAGAAAACCTCGGCGAAAGGCAATGTGGAGAAGCCGCTGCGAGATACGCATCTATTCCGCCGTTTTTTTCAACGGACCGGAGATCCTTCGCGGGTATACGAACACGAATCCTCACCCCCAAAATATCGCTCCAGAAAGATATATTCTGCCGGTTCGGTAGAAATCGCCGCCGTGTTTTGTTGTTGGCATGGCTCACTTTGTTCCCATACAAAACACTACCACTAGAAATCAAACAAGACCTTGCCATTCCTCAAACCATCCTTTTCTTTTTAAAAACTACGTACCTATACGATACTTCGAGGCGAAAGTCAACAAATGGGTCAAACTCTCCGCCAAAAGGAAAGGTTGGCGAGTCAAGCCTGTTGCAATTCTACAGGCATGTAGTTGCGATTAGGAAGAAGAATTCTCAATATAATGCAAAGGGGACAAATAAATCATTTTTTAATGAATATATGGCAATAATTTATATGCTTTATATTTAGAATATTTCACGGAGAGTCGCCATGCGGAAAATTAACGCGATTATCATTTGTTGTCATATGGCATTTTTTATTGGCGATTGCAGCCTTCTGGAGGCGTTGGCGACTACAGCGGAAGAGAGTGAGGGCGGGGAAACGGACTGGATTTCGCGGCAGAAGCTGCAGGCCGAAATTATTGCCAAGGCGCAGAGTAATACCCCTGCTGTTCTTGCATTAATGAGCCTGGCTAACAAAGGCTTAATAGCCACGGAAAAGTCTTTGCTGCGACTAAGTGGTGAACCGCGAACTCCGTTTGTGGAAGTAGACCTGTTTGAAGGAAATAACCTTCCGGTTGTAATACTAGAAGTACTATCCGTTTTGGATAAGCCTGACGCCGAATATAGCCAATTAAGCAAATATGTGCAGAACCAAGTGGACTTGGCAAGTGGCGTTGGACGTTTGCGGACGGACCTAGAACAGCTTAAAACGTGGGGACGTGCTGACTTCGACGATCCGACATACGCACAACTGTTTGGAATAACAATAGCTGACCTTAAGCGTGTGGAAGACGGCCTGAAATCACACGACGGGGAGAAACACGGGAGTACTGGTGGATGGATATCCGCACTCGCGGGGTTTGTGCCTTTGGCAGAAGAAGTGCTGTGGCTAAATTTTTCTCAGTTTTATAGCAAAAGAACCATGTCAGCGGTTGCAGAGGCCACGGGTCGACACTTGCAATCAAGGAACAACAACATGACCATCAAAATCGGAGCTAAGATACCTGTTACGCCGGGGATTGACATCGGCCTCGGTGCGACGCACGCGACGGAAGACTCGCCGACGCTGTCTTCGTTGTACGAACTCGGAACGAAAGACACCGCGGCTGCTGGTGTAAAATTTAGCACGATCTGCGTAGAACTTGGTGCAGGCGTCAGTGCCAGTACCGCTGCTGCCCAAGTTTTTTATAATCTATCTACGATGGCAGATTCAGGCGCACTCTCTAAGATCGCGAATTCGGACAAGCTGACAATATTGGCAAACGCTCTTGAAGATCGGGCTGATATGCAGACGAAGCAGGAAGAGTTGCTAGCTAAAAGTGACAAACTTGAAGGATATCTTAAATTATTTCAAGTAATAGCCCAAAATGGAACTCGTGTACGGTGGATTGATGTAACAGAATCATCCGCGCAGACTAAAACGAAAGAACTGACACTTGCTGCCTCCGCAGAGGCGACTTTGTCTGCTGTTGCTGCAGAGCTGGGGGCGGAAATTAAATACTCAACTTCGGTTAAAAGACATTTTAGCGATTTTCCCGTAATGTCTTGGGTTAATGACCTGTTAATACTCGTGAATCTATCTTTAGACGACGCGCGGAGGCTTATTGGGAACAAATATGACCTTTCCAGTAAACTGCCGAATCTATCCATCGTTAAGGGTCATTTGTGCTCATACATTGCGGTTGTCGCCGAGCTGGATGAGGATAGAAATCAATTGAACGAGCTAAAAGGGAAAACTGGAGGGGCGAAATCTAAAAAGGCTCTGACAAACAAAATCGATAAATCAAGAAATAAGAAGCGCGAGCTCGAGAAATTGCTTTGTCCATCGGGAAGGGGTCGCGGCGACGTCGTAAAGAGCGTTTTGTTAACTAGCATAGTTTTAAGGGACAATCTTGAGAAAAATAGCGGCACTGCGTCGGATTATGACGGAATATGCCAGGATATATACTATGAACTTTGTAGGCTGTGCCAGTTGCAGCGATTTTCGAAAAAGACAACCCTTTTTGGGGGAACGAATAGACCAACCTGGGAGGGAGTTGTTAAGTCTCGGTCTTCCAAAACGGAATTAAAGGTCCAGCTTACTGTGCCAGTTTTTGGAACTATAAACACCGTTTTCGGATATGAACAGGTTAAAAATAGCCCATTCTTCCATGAAAATGGCGATTTTTTAGTAGTAGAATATGAAATGCCCTGGGGAGCTCTTGGATTTAAGTACGTTCACCATGTACACCAATTAATCCTGAAAGCGACTAGATCGTTGCCCGGGGACTTCCGACGTCTTTCGGAAGACGTTCTTCTCACTGCCCTTAACGCGACAGCTGAAAAAACCGCCGAGCTGTTCAATTTCCATGAGGATCCAGCGGTTTTAGCTAGTCTAAAGGCTGCATCCGATACTACTTCAGAAACACCGGAAAATAAATCTGCTCAAGGGGTTATCGCTAAACTGACGGCTGCCATCGACACTACTTCAACAACATCAACAAACAAAATCGTTTTTAGAGAACGCGTTCTGGATGGACGTGTATATTATGTATTAGACCATTTTAGAACGACGGTATCGTCGGATTCGGCTACTGCTCTGTCGGGGCCTCGGTTTGATGCCTCTGAACAATCTGAAACTAGCGATTCCAACACGAATAGCCGGCCTGAACTTCTAGTTAGAGCTGAGGAATTTGTTGCTGATCGAGAAAGTTCCTTGGCTCAGAGTATGGGTGGCGCCACACCGATTTTAAAACATGTAAGCGGCGGTTGGAACACAAAAAAGGGACGGGTGGTAACAGTATTAGGAGACGATACGATGATGCCGTATTGCCGAAAACTTTCCGCATTGCTTCTAGGGAATGAGAATTCTGAAAATGAGCCTCAGATTGCTATTTTTTTGGAGTCACAGAAGGATAGTCTTTCCAAATTGTTCAGAAACATAGCGACCCCGGGGACGAATGCTTCTAACGAGTTGAAAGAATGTAGTGATACCCTAGGTACGGATAGCGGTGCTGCACAACATTTTTCTGAGCTTTGCCAAGGACTCTCCGCATCGCCGAATACACTTGCACCGACAACGGATGCGTTTCTCGCAATGTGCCGCGCAGCCTATAAACGTACATATAGGCCGTTTTACTACGCAGCCTTCCACAAGCAAGCTGCTCAATAAAGGTTGATAATAGGATTAAGCTTACTCTCGTTAATGCACTTGCTGCTCGGGGGAGTGAACCTTTCTGAGAAGGTAGATTTTTTTAGTGGATAGACTATGGCGAGCAACAAGAATTCTTAACGTAAACATAGCTGTCCGCAGTGCAACATGGGTAATCCAATAACTGAACCTGATATAAAGTGTATTTAACACTATTTCATAACGTTTTTTTGTTGTCAACAACAAGCCCGGCTGGATGATGGGTTCTGGTTGGTGGTGGGTCTCGCCAATCCTGAATAACTACGTCTATTCCTAGGGATATCGTGCGATTGCGTCTTAGGGCTAGCAGCATTCCCAGGACGATGCTGTTGGACAGCAAGGATGATCCACCATAGCTTAGGAACGGCAGGGATGTTCCTTTTGTGGGGATCAGGTGCAGGGAAGATCCAATGTTTATGAAAGACTGCAATCCAAAATGGGTCACAAGCCCTGCTGATGCTAGCATTCCGAATAAATTGTTAGATTTTACTGTTTTTATCAATCCATAGATGACAAGACTTGCGATCAATAGAATCACAAATAAACAAACGATAAAACCGAATTCTTCTCCGAGAACCGCAAATACGAAGTCTGAGTGGGCGTCAGGGAGATGTTTTTTTGTGATACCCTCCCCGGGGCCCACGCCAAATAATCCCCCTTTTGCGAAAGACTCCAGAGAGCGATTAATCTGGTAATGATCTCCTGCCGCTGGATCTAAAAATCTATCAACTCTCGCCGCAACGTGCGGAAGGAATAGGTAGGAGAGTATAAATCCTCCAACTCCGGCTCCTACTGCCCCGATTGCCCAAATAAGCGGCAGTCCATTAATAAAAAGCTGAGCGAACCAAACTGCGAAGGTTACGATAATCATCCCAATATCTGGTTGAAAAATCAGCAGCATAATAAACAGGAAGAGAGGAATGGACGCTAGGAAAATCCCTCTAAATTCAGGGTGTTTCTGTCGTTCTGCGAACATCCAAGCTGTGATTATGGTTAAGGCGGGCCGCGCAAATTCCGACGGTTGCAAGGAAAGGCCGAACAGAGATACCCAGCGGCGCGCGCCTTTTATTTCATGGCCTACAGTCAATGTTAATAGCATTGTGAATATAGACATAACGAACAGTAGAATTGATAGTTTTTTTAGATCAGAATCACTGAACAAAGAAACGAAGAAAAGCGTGAAAAGAGATGGTATGAGATACAACAAGTGGCGATTCAGAAAGTAAAATTTACTGATGCCAAGGTGTTTTGCAACCATTGGGGTTGCTGCTCCGGCTAGCAAGACGCCGAAGGCGATCAATGTGAGGGCAAAGAACAGAATTACCTTATCTACCGTCCACCACCACCGTCCCAAGACGCTGTTGCTTGTTCGTGAGATCATTTCAGATCACGAACCAGGGCTCTAAATTGATCTCCGCGGTCTTCGAAATCTTTAAACTGATCAAAGCTTGCACAGACAGGAGATAGTAACACCACTTTGGCGTCATAAACTCGTGCTATTTCCTTCGATCTTCGCACAGCTACATCAAGAGTGCCTGTAATCTCATGTCTCACTCCGTATTTCCCTAGTGTCTGCGCAAAGTCTTCCGCTCCCTCGCCTATTAAGAATGCAAACTTCACCTTACCGAAGTACTTTACTAGATCTTCAAGACCTTTTTCCTTTGGACGGCCGCCAAGTATCCAAACGATGTTATCGAAACGCTTCAAGGCCTGCTCCGCGGAGTCGGAGTTTGTTGCCTTGCTATCGTTGACATAGATAATTCCGTCGATGCATGTGATGACTTCCTGGCGATGATTTAACCCAGTAAACGAGGATAGTCCCTGGCAGAAAGTCTCTTTTTCTAGGATATCGGCACAAGCTGCATAGGCCGCGGCGATGTTTTGTCGGTTATGATCTCCGTCGAGTTGCAACATGCTCCCATTGCAAACGACCTCGGATTCGCCTCGACGGTTGTCTACGAGCAAATTGTTATTCCATCCAACGCCAAATGCAGGGACATTTCTTCCGGAAATTTGGACTAGGCATGGATGCTTGATCTTTTGTAGAAATCTCGCAATGCTAGCGCAGTTTTCGTCATCCACTCCGACTATTGCGATTGATCGATTCGTAAAGTTTGCAAATATTTTCTGTTTATTAGTCAGATATCCTTCTATTCCACCATGCCTAGTAAGGTGATCTGGTGTGACGTTCAGCAGAATCGCAGTATCGAATCCAAGGATACCGCTGGATTCCAACTGATAGGATGAGATCTCAATGACAAAGAAATCTGCCAGGGGATCCAGCGACAGTATCGTTTGCTTAAAATTTCCTCCGGCGGTAACCTTTTTTCCCGCGGCTGCAAGGAGATAATGAATCAGTGCCGTTGTTGTGGATTTGCCATTAGTTCCAGTGATATAAATTCCCTTTCCATTCTGTATATGCTGCTGGAATAGGTCCACGTCGCTCAGAATAGGAATAGCATGCTTTTTTGCTGCTATTACCATTGGGTGGGCAACCGGCCAGAGCAGACTTATCCCTGGGCTAACGATCATTATGTCCAACCTCTTGATCGAATCGACGGTCATCTTCCGTAGCTGCCGACAGGTCTCAATAGTGGAGTCGCAATCATCGTGGACCTCTACCTCTGCTCCGCTGGCAATCATTGCTTCCACCACCGATGTCCCTGTCTTCCCAAGACCTAATACTCCGACGCGTCTATTTTGATAGAAGCTTAAAGAAATCACCGGAAACCTCACAAAACTATCTTATCTTCAACGTTGATAAACCAATCAGGGCGCAGAGAAAAGAAACGATCCAGAATCTAATCACAACCGTAGGTTCTGTCCAGCCCTTTTTCTCAAAATGATGGTGGATTGGAGCCATTAGAAAAATTCTTTTTCCAGTATATCTGAAATAAATCACCTGAATCATGACGGATAGGGCTTCGCAGACGAATACCCCTCCGACAATAGCTAGAACAAATTCATGCTTGATTATTACACTGATGCCGCCGAGTGCTCCACCAATGGCGAGAGATCCAGTATCTCCCATAAATATCATCGCTGGGGGAGCATTGTACCACAGGAATCCAAGGCATGCGCCAATAAGCGCTCCGCAGAAAATACTCAGCTCACCCACAGATGCAATATAGGTAATCTGCAGATAGTTAGCAAAAACAGCGTGTCCGACGATGTAGCTGACTATTCCCAAACTGAGTGTCACCAACATGGATGGAAACGTTGCTAGCCCGTCTAGCCCGTCTGTTAAATTGACCGCATTTGAACTGCCGACTATGACAAATGTGGTAAAAAACATCAAAAATAGTGGGCTATGCAGCGTAAAATTTTTGAGAAATGGGAAGGTTAATCTGCCTGCAATATCCGGTATCCTTTGTAGCTCGATAAAATACGAAAAGATCACGGCAACGATTATTTGAAGTAGTAGCTTTTTCCTTCCGCGAATACCATTCGAATTCTGGAAGCGTATCTTCAAAAAGTCGTCATAGAATCCGATAAGGCAATAGCAAAATGTCAACAAAAGCAGCAAAAACAAATAGTTATTTCTAATGTCCCCCCATAAAATCGTTGAAATTATCGTACTGGCAATAATAATTACTCCACCCATTGTCGGAGTCCCGCTTTTTTTGCTGATATGGGACTCCGGACCGATTTCTCTAATTGGCTGAGAATGCTTCGAATATCTTATGAAATACGGATAGATGAGAAAACTGATTGTCAGAGCTGTGAACAATGCGCATGCGGTTCTGACTGTGATGTATCTTAGCAGATTTACTCCAAAGATAAAGTTAGGAAGAATAAGTGTATAGAGCATGCCAATGATCCCAAGCTTTCTGGCTATAGATAATCCTTTTTTTTTAACATTTCAAACTTTTAAGGCTTTCGAGGGGGAAACGCTAATAGATTTGCTGATCAGATCGTGTTATACTATTTTAAGTAGGGGATTGCG
Source organism: Holosporaceae bacterium (assembly GCA_031269995.1). Taxonomy (GTDB): domain Bacteria; phylum Pseudomonadota; class Alphaproteobacteria; order UBA3830; family UBA3830; genus JAIRMQ01. Next base: position 119,715 of record JAISYI010000022.1, on the reverse strand, counting down.
GATAGTGGGCTCTATTTTTTCCATGCAATTAGGTTTCGTTTTTCTTGCGGGACTGCTGGTTGGATGGGCAGGATCACGTATGACCTATATGTTCGGAAAACGCCGTGGGGGCTGTGTTATAGCAAAGAGAGGCAGTGAGGAAACTTCAAGCGATAACGTTGTCATGGGTCCTCTACCTCTAGAACCAGTTGGATATATCATTGCTTCCAACGACGACGTTAACAGCCGATTCTCCTATACAGCTACTCCGTTGCAGGATTCGGATCCCAGGGATCACGCCTGATGGTGCGGATGCATTTCGTTTGCCTCTGAGGAAAGTGCCGCGACTCTTGCGTTGAAGCTAGTCGGCAGCGCAACTTGGGCAAAGATCCACGATTGTACAGACCTTACAGTTTGGATTTTTAGCTTTGCAGACATACCTGCCATGCAGCACCAGCAGGTTGCTAATACTACTTTTGTAATTCTCTGGGACAATCATCTCCAGGTCTTTCTCAACTGCTAAAGGAGAGGATCCCTGTGACAATCCAAGCCTTCTGCCTAGGCGAAATACGTGCGTGTCGACGGCGATTGCTGGTTTTTTAAAAAGTGTATTCAGGATGACATTGGCGCTTTTGCGGCCGACTCCTGATAGAGATTCCAATGCTTCTCTAGAATCAGGCACTCTGGAGTCATATTTTTCTTTCAATACCTGGCTAAGGCTGATTATATGCCGGGCTTTGCTTCTGTAGAGGCCGATGGAGCGAATTTGCTGTGCCAATCTCTCAAATCCCAGCGTCAAAATATCGTTCGGCGTTTTGCAAGTTTTAAACAACTCTGATGTGACTTTGTTGACCTGGACATCTGTAGTCTGGGCTGACAAAACGACCGCCACCAGAAGCGTATAATCAGAGATATAGGATAACTCTGTCCGCGGATCACTAAATGTTGCCGTCAGTCTTCTGCAAATCTCGTTCGCTCGGGATTTCCCTAAAAGATCAACTCCTTGCTGCGGCTCAATCTGTCGCCGCTGTCGCCATTTCTCTTTCATTGATGGACCTAATATAATCGCGCATCGAGTAAAGTCTCGGGATTTTCCCAATGATCCAATGTGCGCACCTTAGAGCTCCTACTGCAAATACTTCTCGATTAAAAGCCCTGTGGGTAATGGACAGCATTTCATTTTCTCCTGCAAAATCGCAGGAATGTTCACCAAAAACGTTACCTTCTCGCAGCGAGACGATCTGTGCCTTCTGAGAAGCGTAATTGGCCAAAAACAGGGATGTCCCTGAAGGAGCGTCTTGCTTACCTCTGTGATGCCTGTCGATAATTGAGAAATCGAAATCTGGCAGAGAGGTGCTGCATTTTTCTATCAAATCCGCCATCAAATGTATCCCTAGGCAGAAGTTGCTGGCATGAAGAATCGGAATTACCGTGGAAAATTCTTTCAGCCGTGCAAAATCGCCATCCGATAACCCTGTCGTGCCGCTGACCACCGGTTTCCTGAATTTCACTGCAGCGACAATTGCCCGTATGGTCGATGGTGGTGATGAAAAATCCAGTAGGACGTCACTGTTTCGAACGATATCATCCAACTCTTGGGATGAAGTTTTGCTGCAGCTACCCCCTCCCTGTTCGGATTTTGAAATCAGCGCAGATAAAAGGCTTCCCATGCGACCGCTAACGCCGATAATTCCTATTTTTATTGCATCCATCAGTCCTGCCTATATGATATATGTCTATGCTAAGATAGATGGTTCTCGAGAATAAGTCATGCGAAATTGCAAACACTATGGTGTTGCGAAAGTACTGAAATTTGCGCTTCCTTTGGTACTGACTTCATTGTCGGGAAACCTGATGTTCAACGTTGATCGTCTTATGTTAGCACACTATTCCGTCGATGCGATGAATGCTGCAGCCTTAGCTGGCAATTTCACATCTACCATGAGTTTTGCCATAGTAAGTATTGCTCAGATAGCTGCGGTTTTTGTTGGACAATACAACGGACTCAAGGAGTATAAAAAAGCCGGATGGGCTCCATGGCAAATGATCTATCTCGGGCTTTTGTCGTTTCTGGCTTTTGTTCCTCTGGGAGTATTTTGCCATCATTTCGGTATATTTCCTGACTATTATCGTGTAGATGGTGAGAAGTATCTGCGGATCATTTTATCATTTGCAGGAATACAGGCAATTATCGGAGCGCTGACGGCGTTTTTCGTCGGTCTTGGCCGAAGTTCTTTAGTAATATGTGCGGTTCTTTCTGTTAACGTACTAAATTTTTTACTGAATTGGGGTTTGATCTTTGGCATAGATGGAATCGTCAGCCCGCTTGGCATTGTTGGATCAGCGACCGCGACGATCGTCAGTGAAATTACACATTCACTTCTGCTACTCGGATTTTTTCTAAATAACCAGAACAAAACTATTTATAATACACAAGATTGTAAATTCAGAAAAAACCTTTTCCTCGCCTGCATAAAGACTGGATTACCACTATCTTTTGGGAAAACATTCTCACTAGTTGCCTGGTTCATAATTCTGTCTGTTTTCAACTACACCTCAAAAGATTTGGCGACGATAGAGGCGTTTTCCATTAATGTATGGGTCATTTTCATATTTTTTGCGGACGGAAGCGGAAAAGCTATATCGTCGCTGAGTGCAAATCTCATCGGAGAGAATGATTTGCTATCTATAAAAAAACTGTATCGCATGTTTTTTCTCTTTAATTTGGCGGCATGCGCGCTGTTCTCCATTCCTTTGGTTTGGTATCAGGATATGATGTTTTGGTTTTTGGATGGAATAAGTAATGAAATTACTCATATCTATCCGGAGTTCCGATTTGTCTTTGTTAGCATGTGGCTGACGATACTGATGGACGGTATATTCTATCTTACCTGCGGTGTTTTAAATTCTGGAGGGGACACCAAATTCTCCACATGCTTAGAACTTGTAACCCTCTGGATTGGTGTAGTGCTGCCTACATTAGCAATGTATGCTACTAATAATCTTACCACCGTTCGAGTAACCTATACTTTGCTTCCCATTACAGGAGTGATAAACTGCATAGTTATCTATCGGAGATATTGCCAGCAGAAATGGTTTACGCGACTAGTTTGATATTTCTCTGGGAAAGATTCTGAAGAGAAGGGGAGAGAAAGGCCGATGGTGGATGAAAGAGTTTCGCTATTTAGCAGTCCTTTGTTTCTTGGATTTGATCATTTCGAGAGATTAGTGGATTCTATTTCTAAAGCGCAGGACAATTCTTATCCTCCTTATAACATCGAGCAAATAGGGGAACATGGATTCCGCATTACCCTTGCGTTGGCAGGATTTCAAAAAGAAAACATTCGCATTTCCGTGGAAAGTAACCAGTTGACCATCCGCGGAAAGCAGGAGGCGAACCCCAATGCTGTCTATATATATAGAGGAATTGCAACACGACAGTTTGTAAAAACGTTCGTACTGGCAGATGGAATGGAAGTGAAAAGCGCAGATTTTGATAATGGCTTACTCCATGTCAATCTGCTTAGGATCACAAATTCAGGCAATGTCAGGGTCATTGAAATAAACTCATCTGAACTGAAGAAAATTCCGCAAAGGATAGAGTGAATAGCAACTTTTGTTAGGAATTTGTATTGCTAATTATTCTTTAATATTGGCTAAGGTGCAACGAAGGATATTTCCAGCAGAGAACTTTCACGGCTTTTCGCCGGAGAAATTAAGTTTATTCCAGACCGGAGCATGAAAATTTATGCACGTGGGTAAATTGCAGAAACGCAATTAGTCAGTTGAAGTACAATGACTTTTCAAAAAGCCATTGTTTCTTCAAAAAAACATGAAATTATATCGTTGTTCGGAATAAAAACAGTAGAAGAGCGGAACATGGAGAGCGGATATGCGAAATTTGCTGCGATATTTTAGTGCCAAAAAAGAAGATACTTTTTTTGCCTATCAAAGCGTTAGTGATCCGCAGTGGACATCGTGCAGATACGAGGCCCTCGCGGAGGAAGGATTTCAGAAGAATGTTTTTGTGTTTAGAGCCGTTAATCTTATCGCCAGCGGCGTTGCTTCGATTCCGTTCTCCATAAAGAACCGCGACGATAAAATCGAAGATGAGTTTTTGACGAATCTTTTCCGGAGGCCGAACGAATCACAAACGACGAGCTCGTTCTTGGAGAGCGTTATGAGTTATCTGCTTATATCTGGAAACGCGTTTGTGCACTGCGATAATAACAATGAGTTACATTGTCTGCGCACAGATCGTGTTCAGGTCGTACCAAACAGATCGAAGACCAAGGTGAATTCCTACGTGTACAGCGTGGATATGTCGAAGTTCCATCTGGAAAAACGGGATATTCTACACCTTAAATTTTTCAATCCGCTGAGTGATTGGTATGGATTCAGTCCTCTGCAAGCAGCTTCGCGTGCTATAGACCAATACAACGCCATGTCGAAGCACAATCTTTCGATTTTGCAAAATGGAGGCCGTCCGTCCGGATGTCTCGTGGTTAAAAATGCAGACAACCTAACAGAAGAGCAGCGCCAGCAGCTGCGGTCAGATATACGCGAAGCCTATGAGGGAACGGCTAACTCCGGCCGGGTTATGGTCCTGGAGGGAGGATTAGAATGGCGTGAAATGGGGCTTTCTCCCAAGGATCTTGACTTCAACACTGGCAAGGGAATCGCCGCGCGGGAAATCGCGCAGGCTTTTGGCGTGCCTCCAGCGCTCATGGGTATCAAGGGGGAATCTTCTTTCAATAACTATAGGGAGGCACGGTTGCATTTCTGGGAGGATACCATCGTACCAATGGCGGACTTTATTCGTCAGGAATTTAGCAATTGGCTTTCCTGCAGGTTTGATCGATCAGTTGAAGTAGTTTTTAATTTAGATGCGGTACATGCTCTTATGTCCGAGCGGGAAAATTTATGGAGCAAATTGGCAAATGCAGATTTCCTGACCATGAATGAAAAGAGAGAAGCGCTGGGATTCCCACCAGTTGAGGAGGCAACTGGGGGAAAGAATGGGTAACTGATTAACTAAGCGGATGAGTGAAAAGAAATCATTAGGAATAGGTAGGAATAAATAGGGATGGATAAAGCATGAGAATTTTAACCCCATGTGTGCATCTAAAATCAATCGGAGAAAATGGTGGGATTACTGGCTATGCCAGTGTGTTTGACGTTGCGGACGAGTACGGTGATGTGGTGGTTTGCGGAGCGTTTAAAGACGCTGTCGCCAATTTCATCACTGGGAAACGGCCGAAGCTGCTCTGGCAGCACGATGTACACTCTCCCATCGGAGTGATAGAGGAGATTCGAGAGGATGGCCGTGGACTTTTCGTGAGAGGAAGACTTCTCCTGGAAATACCAAAGGCCAAGGAAGTGTATTTTCTATTGAAAAACAAAGCAATAGATGGATTTTCTATCGGCTATAGAATCAAGCATAATTATTTCAAAAACAACAAGCAATATCTGACAGATATTGATCTACTGGAGGTATCGATCGTTACTTTTCCGGCGTGCGAAGAAGCGCTCGTCGACAACGTCAAGACGAATGACGATCTCCTGAGGGAAATACGCGCGATTTCGCAGAAAATAAGGAAAAAGAAAATGGGAGAAAAACAATGAATAGAGATATCGGGGAAGCCATCTCTGAATTAAATGGCGACATTGACGAGCTGATAATGGGCGGCGAGGAAAAGGTCAAAAAAGCGGAAAATGATCATGACAATAGCAATGGCAACTACGGCAATAGAGCAATGCCTTTGTCTAAGAATTTGGAAGGAGATGGGCGTAGCAAATCGGCCTTTGGAGAATACATTCGCAGTGGAATCGGCGATTTTCTAAAAAAATCCCTTAGCGATAAGGATGAATGCTGCGGAGCTTACTTTATACCATATGAAATCTCTTTGCAGATTAACGACAAACTGAAATTGCTATCTCCTATGAGGAGCATTTCCAAAACAATCTCGATTTCATCTAATTCCGTAGAATTACTCGTCGATTCTAAGGCGCCAGATGCTGGATGGATGGCGAGAAGCGAAGAGGAAAGAATCGAAACGGACGCTCCGGAAATCAAGAAAATAACAATTCCAGTGCACGAGGTCTATGCAAAGCCAATGGTAAATCAGAAACTTTTGGATGACGCGCAGGTGAACGTGGAAGAGTGGCTAATGACAAAGGTCGCAGAGAAAATCGCTGCTCTCGAAAACGCTGCTTTTGTGAACGGAGATGGTAAGGAGAAACCTCTCGGATTTTTAAGCGTGGAATCAGAGGCAAAGGAGGAAAGAGAAGCTGGCAAGCTGCAACATTTTCATAGCGGAGCAGCCGGAGGATTTGCGGAGGAAGCCGTTGCCTCCGATATTCTGATCGATATGGTTTGCTCCCTAAAACCGATCTATGTGAGAAATGCAAAATGGATAATGTCCAGATCGGCATTGGCTGAAATCAGAAAATTAAAAGGAAAAGATGGTTCCTACTTATGGCAGCCGGCGCTGTCGAAGTTTACTCCGTCGACTCTACTTGGATATCCAGTGGTTATAGACGATGATATGCCGGCTATCTCACGTGGGAAAGCTACTATTTCGGTAGCCTTCGGTGATTTCTACCATGGATACCAGATCGTGGACCGCCAGGGACTGAAAATACTGCGTGATCCATATACATCTAAGCCATTTGTCGAGTTCTACGCAACCAAACGTATCGGAGGTGGAGTCGTTGACTTTGACGCCATCAAGCTGTTGAAATTTGATGAAAAGGCCGAATAACTGGGAGGTGGCAACGGAGAACCGGAGCGAGATAAAAAATGCAGCTTAATCTTATAGAAAAATCATCGGAAGAAATAATCACTCTTGAGGAGGCGAAAAATTACCTCCGTGTGAGTCATGATTTCGACGATCATCTGATTAATGGCTTAATAAAATCAGCCCGCGGAATAATTGAATCCTTTATCCAAAAGTCTATCCTGAAGCAGGTTTGGGAATACAGACTAAAAGATTGCTCAAAAGGCCATGGCCCTTTGAAATGGGATGGTTTTCAAAGGATTATTGGCGGAATTGCAACGATTTTGTTGCCAAATCCTCCGATTTTGAAAATTGTTAGCGTGGGAACGCGGGATCATGAAATTGATCCAAGCAGTTATTCCTTTGAGCAAAGAGGGAGCCAATACTTTTTATGTATCAATGATACGTCGTTTTTCCGAAACAGAGAGGCAAATTCCATAACGATAAGATATGAAGCGGGAATTGCTGATTCGGTGGACAGCATTCCGTATCAGTTAAAACTAGCCAGCTTGATGCTGATTGCGAACGCGTTTCAGGAGAGATTTTCCTGTGGGCAAGGCGACGTTATTCCTCCTGGGATTAGACAGCTGCTTAGCCCTTTTTTAACTATAAGGATTTTATAGGGTTATGCCTAAAAGATTATTTAATACGAAAATAAAGATAGAGTCCTTCGAAAAGAGGTTATCGTTAGATAATTTATGGATCAGCGAATACAACTTATGGAAGGAAGTTTGGGCCTCCGTTTCCATAAAGGACATATCAGCCAAACGTGTGCTCTATCTTTTTGCGATAAAGTGGAGGCACGATTTTCCTAAGGAATTTCGTGTCGTTATTAAGGATAGAATTTTTATGCCAACACAGCGCCCAATAGTGGAACCATCACAGGATCTTGTTCTGTTCCATGCAAGTGCCTAGAAGGAATTACTTTATGAAGGGATTTTTGATGAAAACAATGGAAATTAGGAGAAAAAGAGGATGATACCATGGGATTTGGGTCTCATTAGGGCAATAGGAAAAGAACTGGAGTTCGCAATCTTTCCGTCGCATCCGCCAGAAAGCAAGCGTCGAGTTCCCTATCTGATTTTTGAGCTAAAAAACATTTTGCAGGGAAAGAATGCGGTTTCCAGGGTGGAATTTATGATTACAGTGGTGGATAAGGACGAAGTCACCTCCGCAAGCTATGATGTCATGCGAGCAATCAATAAAATCATTAGCAAAGAACTTACTCTGTTTCAAGAAGACAGCGAGATTGGAAGCGCAAGAATTAAAATAGATTCCGTAGAGAGTAAGGGAAATTGCATGGTTTTGCGCCTGGTGGCTATGTTGAAGATGAAGGAGATTTACGAAAATGAATAATGATGACAATCAGGGAAGAGAATCAGAAGAAACTGATAATTTAGCGGAATATCTGGAATATCTAGCTCGGATGATTCCGACAACTCTACCGGAGTGGATGGATTAGATGCATGAAACTGATCTTATACTTGGAGTCGCGGGATTGCCTCCACAGAGTGCCAGAAACTGCCGGCAAGAGCTGTCGCCGATTCCGAACGGAGAGTTCAAAAAATCCCTTAACGGAGATTTATTATTTTTAGCTAGCAACGAACGTAGGCGCTATAGGAGTGTGATCTCCTGCAGCGATACAAATGTGCCGACCATAGAAGGCATTTGGATCGGCTCCCAAATCAACGTTGGCTGCATACAGTATCTATGGCAGACCGTAAACGCTGGTGAGCGGCGAGTTCGGCTTATTCGGCCGGCGGTCGACGGGTCCGTCTGCCCCATCAATGAAGTTGGTGACACTGTTAGGTTTACGATGGTGGACGACGGGGTTGTTGCTTTGTCCTTTCCTCACGAAGAAAGAGTCTTTGTGGGTTTCCGTCCCTGGCTAACTATGCTGGTCACAAATTTTATTTTTGAGACGAATGAATGGGGGTTATCAGGTAGTTGGAAATTGTTTCTGGAGGAGATTTAGCTAAAATATATCGAAACTAAAATAACAGGGCTCTTATCCCTTTGATCTTTTGAGGTGATGTCTTAATGTGTTTTTTTCGTTGCTGTTGCCCTTTTCTCTCTCGTTTGTCGCAAGGTAAAGAGTGCAAGGTACAAGAATAGCTGCTCCGAGAAAAACGTTGACCCCTGGTATCTCTCCAAAAAATAGGAATGCAAAAAACGCGCTGAACAGAAATTCCAGATATCTGAAGGGGGCAAGTGCAGACAGCGATGTGGCACAGAACGCTTTGAAAATCAGATACTGAATGGCGTTACCACCGATTCCTAATATGAACAGCAGGCAGCACTCTCGCGAAGTCAGTGGAACCCAGACCATCAATGCGGGAACTAAGGTTAATCCACTCGTGACTAGGGCAAAATATAGCAACATCGTTGTTCTGCTTTCCCTGTTAACGATCCTCTTTATCATAACGTCCTGTAGCGCAAAGAGAAGGGAGGAGGCAATTGGTGCCAGATAAGCCAGCTTCAGGGAAAATGTGGAATTGCTGTCGTAGAGAGTGATAGCGGATAGGCCGAAGAACCCAGCTAGCGTTGCTAGCAATTGCATTGGGGAAACTATTTCATTGAGGAGTAAAGTCGAGAGAATAATAGCAAAGAGAGGTATTGTCCACAGAATCGTAACGACCTCCACAAGCGGAAGAGTCATTACAGAATAAATGTAGAGGAAAAAACTGGTTGCACCAAGGATTCCGCGGGCTATATTGAAACCAATTTGTTTAGTTCGAAAAACCTGAGTCCCCTTTGCAACAACAAACGGAAGTAGCGTAAGCAGGCTAAAAAAGAATCTGCAGAAAAGTACCTGTAACGTATCCAATCGCTGGCCCATAAATTTTACGATGACGTCGTTGGCGCAGCTGACCAACATCATCGCAAACATAAAAAAAATGCCACGGTAATATCCGCGAGAACTGTCGATCATAATTTTCCCCACAAGATTACGAGCCGTAAGCTACAGTATTTGTTAATAGAAAGGAAGAAGATGAAATTGTTATTTGATTGGAGCACGTCGTTTTACGAGAACAAAAATAACTGGCGAGACGATGAGGAAATCATTTCTCTGGAAATTTTTCAGAAGGAATGCGGGTTCGCCATAGCAAAGGTAACTGTTAGCGCGAGGAAGAAAAGCAATGGCGATATGCAGAAATACGCCAAAATAGGCGTACAGAGTCAGGAAGGCGGCGAGATCGAGCTATTATTCTCTGGGAGACTAGTTTCTTTTCCAATAGGATTTGGTCGATCGACGACGGAGTTGGAATTTATTTCAGAACCGGATGATTATCAAACTAAGCTGGCGGAATTTTCCTATAAAAACTCTGAAAGATGCCAAAGAATCAATAGGCATGAACTTTATGCGGAAAACATTCTGTTTGATGATCTGTTCTTTTCGGCCAGAGATGCAAAAAATCCAACGATTTTCCTAGAGGGGAAGAATGAGGTTTTTTGCTGGAATATGAAGAACGGAAATTTATCACTTTCTGACATACATCGAGGGCGCAATAACTTCGATCTAGATGGCAGTGACGTTCTGCAGGATTCTATCCGAGTGAGGCTGGCTCGCGAACCCTACAAGGTCATAAATTTGCGATTGTCCGCTAATTGGATCCAATATGATTACGGGATAATAGACCTCGTTCCAATGATTTCTGCTCGATTTACGCAGCGGGTTATTAATTCTTTTACTAACATCAAATCTGGAATTGAGAAAATTTTCTCCACCAAAAATGGATATCATCTGATCAGTCGTGACATAAGAGAGATAAACTCCTCTGGGCTTGGGTTAGAGTGCCCTGCTGTGTCTCCTGATTTTTATGTGCAGGAGAATGAGGGCGCGGAAAGGAAAAAAGTGCTATTCAAACGATTTTATTTTAGCGGGAAGTTGATCATTGGTTGGGCGTATCGGCAGAAACGCGTCGAGTTTGCAAATGTTACGATTCTGAATCGTTCGTCGCCGCATGGACGCGAGAAGAATCTATGCCTGAAGCTGAACGCGATTCAATTACCAAAGAAATACCCTATTTGGAACCATTTTACCTACTACGGTGACAGCGAAAAGGTCCAGTACGGTGATAGTATCTTTGAGTGCGCATGTGCTCATGTATCCGGAGAAAATTTCGAATTTAGTAGATGGAAATTCGCGCAGAAAATCCCTGGCGCGCTTCTAAATGATACAAGCTCATCGTTTTTTGCGACTCAACGTGGAAAGAACGCGATAAAATACGCAATGCAGAAGGCCATAGCGCTAGTCAACTATTCGTCCCGCCATGTAGAGATAGATTTCTCCGTCGATGCAAGCAAATTCATATTTGCCAGCGTAGATGATCAAGTTACGATACGTGATGACAGATTTCCCAACGGGCGTATTGTTGGAAAAATCATTCGGACGCGGTTCATCGGTTCTGCCGATCGGAAAATAATGAAATTTACCATCGGATGCCGCACGGCTGATCTATCGCGCAGCTTCGACAAACTGAATTCCTATGAAATACGTGTGGACGATGATGAAAGCAGAGTGAATCCGGGAGATATTGTGCAGAAAATTCAGGTGGAAAATCCTCCGGAGGAGCAAATTGAGGTCATGTCTCGTATGGTTGCTCATAGCGGCGCAGAACTTGAGCAAATTCTGAGAAAATGTGTGACAAAAATCAAGCTCTTCCTGCATCCCCTAAATACAGCGAGGCTTATTTCCCGAGAAATAATGCTACCGGACTTCGAGATGATGCGAGAGCGGATGGATCATAAATCTGAAGATGGGGGAGCAGAGGAGCTGCGATCATGAGCGGTGTCGTTAGGGGAATAAGAGCATTAACGGCCGACGCATACCGACGTGATTTCACCGATGTTCCGGACACGGAGGAGAACTTATCGTCCTACGTTGTGTTAGAGTCTGCGGAAGATGGATGCCGTCCAAAGATGGCAAACATTTGGCCGGATTCTATCGCGCTGAATGCTAAGATTACGCCGGAGGCCATAACACCCTCGGGAAGAGCTACCGTGGAACGCATCGAAGCTTCAAAATTACTGGAGCCAATCGCGCTCTACGAATCTCCAAGGATAGATCAGCAGTCGCAGGTTAAGAATTCAGCATTCTGTTGTTCGAAGATCGTTGTGACCTTTGAGAACGCCGGCAGATATTTGTTTCAAAACAATCTGCATTCATTTATGGGAAATATTTTCGACGACTATCGCCTAGAGTTTCCATCGAACTTCCTATTCGAAAAGGAGTTTCTCGTTTCATCTGGACGAATATCGGAAATTGCAGACCAGAGCGGAGCCCTTGTGCATGAGGGCTCTTCTGCCAGGTGCAAAGTATATCCTTATGGAGGGGTCTGCGAGTATGGAACGCATCCGCAGCTAATGGAGTCCTGCGTTTTCCGCACCATGCATGATGGCAGGCAGTTGTATCTGCGCATATCGCCGCTTAGCGCTCTGCGGAGCCTAGGGATCGATCCCGTGGCGGATGCTCCGCTAGAATCCGGGAAGGGATACAGATTCATCGGCGTGAAGAATTTTACTGCATCGCAGCAGATGAGCCTTTACGATGAACTCAGGGGTGGTTTTTGTCGCTTGGTTGTGGTCAATGATGCCGCCGGTGAAAGATCTGAGTACAAAAGCAACGCTGTCTTGCATACACCTGGAACCAATCTGATTTCAATCAATTTTATAAAGAGTGAAGAACAAGCGAGCGAATAAAAACAAGGAATATATGGAGAAACTATGAAATTTTCAAAAATCGATTTGGATACCCTTGCTAAGACTATATATGGGGAAGGGCGTGGGGAATTGTATAGATTCGGGTTATCATCTCTGATAGCCATAGCAAACGTTGTTATAAATAGGAAAAACAAGAGATTTGCCCAGACCGTGTCTGCAGTATGCCTAGCGCCCTATCAGTTTTCCTGCTGGGATTCCAAAGATGCTAATTATACGGAGATAAAGAAAGTTACTGAAGAGAATGCAGTGTTCAAGGCCTGTTTGCGTGTAGCGTACAGCGTCTTATCGGAAAAATGGCCAGATCTGACTGATGGATGCGATCATTACCACGAAAGATCCGTGAAGCCTTTCTGGGCGGCCTATATGGAGCCAAAACGTATTTTCGGCTCTCATTGTTTTTATGAGTTAGTAAATAGAAAAAGAGGAGAATAGGAAATGTCGATGGAAAAAGTGGAAAGAATGGCCATAGACGCAGTAGCTTCGCGTATGAAAGATAAGATCCTGCGGATGGATGATGAGGCACCACAGATTGCTGCTCAGGATTTACATCCCGAAGCACAGGAAAGTATCAAGTCTGGGCGTAGCGGCAAAACAGCTGTTTTCGACGAAATTGGTACAGCAAATATCGCAGGCATCTCGAACCTTTCAAATATGAATGGTAGGCTGAATATAATCAACGCCTGCGGCCGCAACAAACGGCTAAATATCATGGTGGTTGGAGCAGCTCTAGGGCTAATCTGCTGCCTGCTTATGCTGACTTTCTATAAAGGGGATTTGCCCGGCGAAGTGGTAGGTATTATATCTACCATTGCAGGCATCTTTGGTGCGTGTCTGAAGGATGCTTATAGCTTCGAGTTCGGATCATCTCGTGGCAGCAAAGACAAGGATGAAAAATTGTCAACAGCCATATTAGAAAAAATCAGATTTTAGTGAAAAATCCTATCCTTTTAGGGGCCTCATTTTTTTAGCAGGTGGTACCTAAAAATAGGAGCATAAGAAAATGAAAATATCATATCAATCCAAATTGAAAACTACCTGCTACTCGTGTGTTCCGTGTGAAAAGTTATCCATATTTTCTATAGTGGTTTGTCAATGATTATCTTGAACTCGGCAAATTCTCCTTCGACCGAATTAACGGAAACGGTGCCTGCATGATTTTGGATTACCTCCATGGCTGTAGAAAGACCAAGTCCCGGACTTGTTCCTTCTGGCTTTGTTGTGAAAAAGGGGACAAAAATCTTGTCAACGATATCAGGCTTTATGCCCAAGCCGTTATCTCTGATAACAATCTCTACGCATGAGGGAAAATCCTCAGTTTTTATGGAAACTTTTGCCTGCGAAATGTCTTGAAATTTGTTGATAACTGAGTAGCAGGAGTTATCTAACATGTTGTAGATAGCTTTGCTAAATGATTGAATTGATATGGGCATATGGGGCAGGGCGTTGTCCAACTTAGTATCTATTTGAGGCAAAGTCGTAATTCCGTTGGTCTTATAGGATGAGATCAGCATAGTAATGGTCTGTCCAATGATTTTGTTTATGTTCGCTGGATGTTTATTTCCGCTCGCCGTGTTTGACTGATCTAACATGAATCTTATAATCCTGTCAGCATTTTGTCCGCATTCTGATATCTTTGTAACATTGGATTTAAATTTCTCTAAATGATTAGATAGGAAAAGGAAAACACCACCCGATATGTTTTCTTTATTTTTGTCAATTTTTTCCATCAATTCTTCGCATATTTCTGCACTCGCAGAAGCAAAGTTGATGATGAAATTCAGAGGATTTTTGAGCTCCTGCGAGATCGAGCTCACCAATACGCCGAGTGAAGCCATCTTCTCTTGTGCAACTATCTGCTTTTGCCCATGCTCGATTTTTGCGAGATACGCTATTTCCTTGTCATGGGCCTCTTTCTTAGAAATACAATTGGATAATCTTGCGCGCAGAAGGGTCTGGTTAAGAGGTTTCATCAGATAATCCTCTGCTCCGGCTTCTATGCATTTGACAACCAGGTCTGCATCGCTATCGCTGGAAATCATGATAACAGGGATGGAGCGGTGCAGACTGTTTTGCTTAAGTTCCAGCAGAAAATCATAGCTGTTTACATTGTTAATAAACATATTTAGGAAGATCACGTCTATTAGGTTTGATGATAGCATCTCGAGGGCTTGCTTGTTGTTTATCGCGTCGACAACTTCATACCCATAGATAGCCAGCCTGCGTTTAAGAAGTGCTCTGGCACTTTCCTGATCATCTATAACCAGAATTTTTGCCATTTTTCTAGAAATATTCTCTTCGCTAGAATCTTCCATTCTTTATCTTCTTTAGATACTGAGTGAATTTTATCCTTATAATGTAAATTATATGCCAACAAAGTGATTTTTAAATGTCCTTATATTAAATGAATGTTAAATGACTGGCGCTATAAATCCGATAGTGGCTATGAGGAAGTAATGAATGGAAAAGATGAAGATTATTCATCAGATAAAGGAAATAAGACAGCATCTGAGTCTGTAAATTCAGAACAGACTGGAGTTTCGTCGCCGCAATCGCCTACCTCTCCATCGAAAGTCGACGGAGCCGCTGCCGATGAAGTAACTGACGACCTTTTTGTAGGCTCTGCTAATGCCTCGGAGGTCTCTGGCGACGGCGTCATCGGCACAGCTGCTATCCATGCTAATACTCCTTCATCCACCGTAGCGCAGGCCTCGATAGCGACGGAGATATCTGACGGCGATAATCTGGAGGATGACGGTGAAGAGCTTGATGAAGCATCCTCCTCATGCGACGACATCGAGAACAACATCATGGCGCTAATTGCTACAGGTCATATGTTCAAGGCTCATGTGATAGCCAAAAAGGCATTTCAAAAGCATCCACGGAATGCGGGCATCTCTCAGGCCTATGCGCTTGTTTTGCTGAAAACCGGAGCAGTGGAGGAGGCTCTGAAGCTAATATATCCGATCCTTGGCGTTGATCCTCGAAAGGACGAATCAACAGGCGCTATGGGGATCACTGTGGCCGATCTTTTAGCCAGCAAGTTTCTCCGTGACGGATCACCCTACGTAATCGCAAACATCGGACACATATTCAAAGAATCATGGAAATATTCACATTATTGTCGAAATCTTGAAATTTCGCGGGAATTATATTTGGCATCGTTTAAAAAGGAAAAAAAAACTCGCACGGGCATGCAAGCAGCCTGGCTTGCTTGGCTCACTGGAGATGATTCTTTGGCGAAGCAGCTTGCGTCAGAGGTGCTGAAGCTACTCCCTCCATTCGGAATGGACGCATCATTCTCGGAGCTGGTGGACCTATCTGAAGCTCAGCTACTGCTGGGACGGGAGGACGATGCCTGCAAATTCTACGAAGAAGCGATGAAGCAGAGCGCCGGTGAAAATTACATTTCCATAGTGGCTGCCAGGCAACAACTATGCTTTCTGCGAGAGGCTGGTTTCAGGGTACCACATCAAACCCTAGAAATCCTAATTCCCCCCACTATAGTGGTGTTCACTGGTCATATGATAGATCATCCAAGTTTTCAGGTTTCTTTGTTTTCACAGGAGATCGAAGAGGATATCAAGCGTATCATCACCGAAAAACTGCGATCGTTGAACGCAAAAATAGGATATAGCTCTGCCTCCTGCGGTGCGGACATCATTTTCATAGAGGCTCTGCAGAGTTTAGGTGGCGAGGCAAACATTATTCTACCGTTTGCTATATCCGATTTCGTTGAGACGAATGTTAGGTACGCCGGGCCGCGCTGGGAAAAGAGATTCGAGAATGCAATCGCGAGCGCCCACTCTGTCAGTTTTGCTTGCGAGGATCGCTACCTTGGCCACGATATGCTCTATAGGTTTTCTAACCATGTTATGTACGGTAGTGCCGTAATGCGAGGGAAATTTTTAACCACGGAGCCCAATCTTATGGCAGTTTGGCATTCCAGAACAGACTCTGCGCCTGGAGGGCCAACGGATTTCATCGACAGATGGACGAACATAAGCACTTTGCATCTGATAGATTTAGATGAGCTCGGCGAGAATACCGGGAGCGCAGATAAAATCGATCCAGCCCTAATAAAAGCGCAGAAGTTTTCACTGACTTTCGATCCGTTCATCTCAAAATCTCCAGATCGTGTCATAAGGTCCATGATGTTTTCAGATATACATGGATATAGCAAGCTGCAGGATGAGCATATTCCATCGTTTTTAGACTTTATGGATAAACTCCATATTGCCATAGAAAAAATCGGCATGTCTTTGGAATCTTTAAATACATGGGGAGATGCCGTTTTTGCCGTCGCTGATAATCCTCTAAAAATTGCTGACTTCAGCCTGCGGTACTGCGATGTAGTAGAAACCCTTGGCAGTAAGTATCCTGAATTTCCTCTTCCGATTAGAGCTCGCATTTCTCTGCACGCTGGTCCGGTTTTTGTGGCAGAGGATCCATTCATTAAGAAGATTAATTTTTTCGGTGGACATATAAACAGAGCCGCTAGGCTTGAGCCTGTCACTGCTGTTGGCCAGGTCTATGCTACCCAGCAGTTTGTCGCTTTGCTGTACGGGGCAACCAACGACGAGCGCAACGAATGTGTTCAGAAGGAATTAAAATACTATGAAAGATACAGCATGGAATACGTGGGAATAATCTCTTTGGCAAAAAGCTACGGCCAGCAGGAAGTATACCATCTGCGCTGGAGGTAACCGGTAGACGACACTTTCTGCACAGCGCAACTGTATATGGTGGTTGTCGTTGCCATAAATTGATGATGTGCGTGACATGCTTTGCGATTTGCCCGAAGTAACAGGAAACTAGTTGAAATCTTTATCGATCCAAAGCTTGTAGGTACCTAGAGGGAAATGTAACCGACGGTGCTGATGACCGACGCGATAGTGTTTTAGCTATGAAACTACTGAGAAGAAATGTCTGCTGCTAAAGCCACACTGTTCTGCAACAGAGATTATTTATTTACTCTCTCGGGTTCGGGTTGGCATAACCTCTCGCACAAATACGTGTTTCTAGCGGATGTCTTATTATTATTAATAGAGATAAACATTGCCTTTTTAGAGCCAACAATTACCACTAGTTTCTTTCCCCTGGTAATTCCAGTATAGACAAGATTGCGTTGCAACATCACGTAGTGCGCTGTCACTAGAGGTATGACCACAGCCTGATACTCGCTACCCTGGCTCTTATGTATTGAAATGGCATAGGCCAGAACCAGCTCTTCCAGCTCGGAATACTCATAGCGTATATTCCTTCCGTCGATATTGACGCTGATTGTTTGCTCTTCCTGATCTGCTTCGGATATAATACCAATATCACCGTTGAAAACATTCTTATTGTAGTTATTCCGAATCTGCATTACTTTGTCACCAACACGATATCTCCTGCCTCCGCGCACTATTTCGAATCCCTGTGGATTAAGCGCGCCCTGCAGAGCTTCGTTGATTTTCCCAGTTCCGACAATTCCACGATTCATTGGCGTCAACACCTGAATATCGTTTACTGAATCAAAGCCAAATTTTTCTGGAATGCGACTTTTTACCATAAGGATGACTTTTTCCAAAACTTCCTCCTGATCCTCCTTATCTATGAAATAGAAGTCAGAATTCTGTGCATTGTCGATTTTAGGATATTGTCCATTGATTATTCTGTGAGCGTTCACAATTATCGCCGACTGCCGCGCTTGTCGAAAAATTTCGTTCAACTCAACAATAGCAAAAGCCTTGGAGTGAATAACGTCTTTAAGGACGTTTCCAGCACCGATCGAAGGCAGCTGATTTATATCACCAACTAGGATTAGCGTTGCCTGCCTCGGAATTGCTTTGACTAGATGATACATGAGCAGCGTGTCTACCATCGAAGCCTCGTCAATAACTATTAAATCGCAAATTAGAGGGTATTCTTCATTGCGTTTAAATCTACCTTTCACTGGGTCGAATTCTAGCAGACGATGGATAGTTTTTGCATCGCGGCCAGTGGCTTCCGACATGCGCTTTGCTGCACGACCTGTCGGTGCGGCCAGCAAAATTTTTCCAGTTACCAGAGAAAATATCTCCAATATTGCCTTAGTGATAGTGGTTTTTCCTGTTCCAGGTCCGCCGGTAATGATAAGTAACTTGTTATCAATGGCCGCCTTTACGGCTTCGATCTGTTTTTCTGCTAGTGATATGGACAGCTTTTTCTGAGCATATTTTAGCGCTGTGTCAGCGTATATTTTTTCAATATTTTTGACAAAATCTCGAATTTCTCGCAATTTCTTTGCGATATACGTCTCAGCTAGATGGTATCCTGATAGAAAAACGCCTTGAACGTTCCCTTTCTCTTTGTCGATTAGGTTTTCGACGACGATTTTATTTTCTGAAAGAAGCGATTGCATAGCTATTCCTAGTACAGATTCATTGACACTGAGCATATCCTTCGTTTTCGAAATAAGATTTTCATGTGAATAATAAACATGCCCCTCGTCGGCCAGTTCGCTAAGGGCGAACATTATTCCTGCCTCCGCTCGGAGTGGGGAAGTTTCGTCAAATCCCAAGGTTTGCGCGATTTTGTCGGCTGTTAAAAAGCCTATCCCAAAAATGTCGTGTGCTAATCGATATGGATTTTCTTTTACGATCGCTATGGCGTCATCACCATATTTCTTATAAATTTTTGCAGCGTAGGCACAACTGACTCCGTGTGACTGAAGAAAAACCATAACCGCGCGAACTTCTTTCTGTTCTGTCCAGGCTTTTGCAATCATTTCGATACGCTGTTTTCCGATTCCTTCGATGCTATGCAATTTTTCGATTGAATTTTCAATAATATCCAGAGTATTTTCCCCAAATATTTTGACGATTCTCTTAGCCATTACTGACCCTATGCCTTTGATCAGGCCAGATCCAAGATACTTTTCTATTCCGTGAACAGATGCAGGCACCGAGCACACGCAGGACTTAATTTTAAATTGCTCTCCAAATTTAGGGTGATTCGACCACTCTCCAGACATGTTTAGAATCTCCCCAGGAGTCGGCGATAAAATATTGCCGACGATCGTTACAAGGTCCGTACGACCATATACTCTTACCTTGGCTACCACATAGCCGTTTTCTTCATTGGCGTAGGTGACTCTTTCCAGCTGGCCTCTAAGTTTTATCAGGGCTTGGGTTTTGTTTTCTAATCCCATAAATCAACAACATTGTTTAGCGTATGATGATACTCGAAATCAGATGCGGAGCATACTAAAACTACTGGAGTTTTCTCGCAAATTACGAGGAGGATCTGTCGTTTGTATGGATAAGGATAGGTCCTGTAGGTTTCTATTAAGAAATAGTCTATCGCCTACATAGGCCACTGCAGACCTACGAGGCAAGATGGATGGCATTTAAGGTCTACTTCTGATAATAAATTGAAGTTTAATATGATCTGCGAGCTGCAGTGGGGAAATTATGAAATACTGCTTTATGTTTTTTGGGATATGCGGAGTGATTATGCTGATTGCTGCCACTACAGCGCTGTTTATCGGTATTCCAGCATCGCCTCGGGATGTTATTAGGCCGATTGAAATAAATTACTGAGCTGGATTGAGGCTAGGAGAAGGATTATGGGATTCAACTGCGGTATCGTTGGCTTACCGAATGTCGGTAAGTCCACCCTGTTCAATGCATTGACACAGAGTGCTGCCGCAGAGGCTATGAATTATCCTTTTTGCACTATAGATCCAAACATTGGGAAAGCAAAGATTGTGGATACACGACTATATAAGCTCGCTCAAATAGCTAATAGCGCAAAGATAATTCCAACTCACATGGAGGTGGTAGACATTGCTGGATTGGTAAAGGGAGCAAGCAAGGGAGAAGGCCTCGGAAATCAGTTTCTTGGGCACATAAGGAACACAGATGCAATTCTACACATAGTGAGGTGTTTTAAGAACGATGACGTGACTCATATCGCTGGCGCGGTTGACCCGATCCGAGACATAGAAATTGTCGAGACAGAGCTTATGCTTGCAGATCTGGAGAGTTTGAGAAAAAGAGAAAGCCTTGTCGCCAAAAAAGCCAATCCAGAAGCAGTGACAGAGAGGCGGCGCATCCAAGAGCTCATTGATTGGTTAGAAAGAGGCCAACTTCTTAATCAATTGGATCAGCTAGACTATGCGGATGATGAACGCACATTCCTCAATTCATTACATCTTATCACAAGCAAACCTGTGCTGTATATTTGTAATGTGGGGGAAAGCGAAGTGCTTTCCGGAAACGTTTACTCGAAGGCGGTCGAAAACTTCGCGTACGGAAGGAAGTTTCCTATAGTTATTGTCTCTGCTGCAATAGAATCAGAAATTGCTCTCATCCAGGATAATAGTGAACAAATGGAATACATCAGATCGTTAGGATTGGATTTATCTGGATTGGCTAGGATTGCCAGCGAGGGGTATAATTTGCTGAATTTAATCACTTTCTTTACGATTGGCCCTCCGGAGGCGCGTGCGTGGACTGTCAGGAAAGGTGCGAAAGCTCCTGGCGCTGCTGGAATAATTCACTCAGACTTCGAGCGCGGGTTCATTTGCGCGGAAACCATTAGCTATGACGACTATGTCGGATATGATGGGGAGTTCGGAGCGAAGTCAGCTGGGAAAATGCGCCTCGAAGGTAAGGAATATGTAGTAAGGGACGGAGATGTATTTCACTTCCGCTTCAATGTGTAGCACTCATTGGGGAAATAGCTCTATGATATGGCATGGCTTAGATAATCTTTCCAACTATCCTGTTGGATACTTTTTTCCGTCTCCTACTCCTATCTGTAATCTCCTATATCCTAGAGCTTCGGAGACGTGTTCATCTAGAATAGAGCCCTCTCCTTTGGTATCAGCCAGCGTTCTTGCCAATTTTACTATCCGATAATATCCCCGAGCGGATATTTTTGCCTTATCTACGCACTTGTAAAGAATTTCCTTTGCGGAATCTGTTAAATAATGCTCCAATTCGTGTCCGTTGGCTTCAGAATTAGTCATGATGGGAAGATCTTTGTAACGCTGAAGTTGAATTTCTCTTGCTAGCATTACACGTTCGCGAACTTTAGATGATTTTTCGATATTCTCATGACTTAGGACAAAGTCAGATAATTTGACGTCTGGAACATCGATAAATATGTCTATGCGGTCCAGCAGTGGGCCGGATATTTTTCTTAAATAATCTCTACCGCATTTGGGAGCGAGGCCACATTCCTTTTCTGGAACGCCAAGGTAGCCGCATCGGCATGGATTCATTGCAGCAATTAGCTGGATTTTGGCTGGATAGGTCACGTGATTACTGGCACGGGCGATGGTGATTTTTCCTATTTCCAAAGGTTGTCGCAGAGATTCCAATGTTTGCCTGGAGAATTCTGGCAACTCATCCAAAAACAGTACGCCGCGGTGCGCAAGGGAAATCTCTCCGGGTTTGGCGTTGGTTCCTCCGCCGACTAGCGCAGCTAAAGATGCGGAATGGTGGGGGGCCCGGTAGGGACGCTCTGTGATCAGCCCAACCTTCGTCATCTGGCCGGCTAGGCTGTGGATCATGGTTATTTCCAAAGCTTCTTCAGGGGTTATTGGAGGCAGAATACTGGGAGTTCTGGAAGCCAGCAGTGACTTTCCGACTCCTGGAGGTCCAAGCATAAGCATATTATGGGCACCGGCTGCGGCAACTTCCAACGCGCGCTTTGCCAGCATCTGTCCCCGAATATCACTGAAACAGCCGAAATCCGTTTGCTTCACCGTTTTTTCTGAGTGCTGTCTTTTCACGATAGGCAGTAACTGTTCTCCTTTAAAATGATTAATCAAAGACATAAGATTCGCTGGAGCGAGGATGTGGTTTTCTCCAGCCCAAACCGCCTCCTGCGCGCATTCTTCGGGACATATAAGCGTCCGTTTAAATGATCTAGCGCAGATGGCCGCCGGCAGAATTCCAGGGACTTTTGCAACGCTTCCATTGAGCGAAAGTTCTCCGACTGCCAATGTCTCTGCTATATCCTCCTGATGAATGACCTCTATGGCTACTAAAAGTGCCAGCGCAATGGGAAGATCGTAGTGACTCCCTTCCTTTTGGACATCGGCCGGCGCTAGGTTTACGGTTATCCTCTTTGCTGGAAGGGAAATGCCCATCGAAAAGAGCGCCGCACGTATTCTTTCCCTGGATTCTGCGACAGTCTTGTCAGGCAAGCCTACTATTGTAAACGCGGGAAGTCCGTTAAGGACCTGAACCTGCACCTCTATTTCGGTCGTAGAGATTCCAATAAAGGAGACTGTTTTTACTATGGCCTGCACTAGCTGTTGGTTCCACCATTCTTTTTTAGGATTTTTCTCTTATTGTCCTGTCCTGTAATTTTATGTAGGCAACAACCTTGCTCGCTCCAGATGTGGTTCTGGCATGATTGATGACGACATCTCTCTCATATTTTGACGAGGCTGTTCCACAGATATACACGATGCTCTTGACGGTTGTGATGTCGTAATTTAGTGAGGAAATGTTTCCGTCAAAAAGCAACGCCGATTTAACTCGAGAAGTTATTCCAGAATCCTTTGCACGTTCAGATATGGTTGGTCGTTTACGCACGTCTATTTCATAGAAAACGTGCTTGATATCTGCAATACCATCTACCACTTGGATTATTTTATCTCGCTGGGATTCGTTGCTTACATAGCCGATTACCACCACCATTCCATGCTTTACTGCCAACTCCACCTTGTCGCATAGCACATTATCCTCTTGGAATAAAGCCCTATTGACTTTGAGTTGGAGTTGCGTATCAGATAAACTACCGGAGATACCTTTTTTGTTGCGTACCGCAGTCCCTCCGACAGCAGCAGCAGATCCACCGACTATCCATACAACTGGATTGCAGGCTCCGCACAGCAACAATATCGACAGAGCAATACAATCGATAATACGCATGTTCAACGCCATGAGCTTTTCCCATATATCTTCACTGTTTCATTTTAGCATCTTTGCAAAGCCCGCGCCAGGTGCTGGTAAATGTGGAATTGCTCAATAAAGATAGCAGCAAAGGCAGAGAGGAGTTTACCATTTCTAAACCTTTCTCTAATACGCTGTGCACCATGTACGCAGGTTGTAATATGAGAATTTTTTAAAAGAATACGGCTGTGATAGAACGAAAATTATGAATAAAGTCGTTGTGATATTGGGTATTGTAGTAATTATAACCCTTGGAGGGTTGTTCTTCTGCGCAGGATTTTTCACCGGCACAACTATCTTTCCGTCCGCTTCCATTGATAAAGACAGAGCAGAATCAGTTTCAAAGGAAAATAGTGTTTCGCTGAGCAATGAGGAAGCATCAATGGATGCAAAATCTGCGACAATGTCTGAGAAAATTATGGCCATTCTGTCGTCTGCAGCGGAGACCGCTTCGTCCTCTATTTCTGATGCCGTTGACAGCAGAAAAGGTACAGGTTCAGACACCCATGAGTCGACAAAAGTGACTCTTGATTCGTTGCTGAGAGAGATAGTCGCATCTCATTCCACCGATGATGGCTGTTCTCCCGAAAAGACCAAGGGTTTCATTAGTTTTCCAGCAGGGCGGAACCCAAAAAGTCTCCGTGGGAAACTGGTGGTGTTTATCGGCTATTTTAAAAATAATATCGCTCTAGAAATTCAGGAACTTCTAGTAGGCAAAGGATATAGAGTCCATGTTGAGCATTCCCAAACGGGAGAAAACGAGTCATTCGTTTTCTGCGGACCGTTTCGCAAGAAGCTGAATGCAACGCGACTGGTTAAGTGGTTGCGCAAACATGAATTTTCTGAAGCAAGGGTGGTAAACGTTTCCGAAGATGCTCTGGAAGAGACACTATACGACGCACTTAATGACAATGCGGGACCTCCGAATAACGCGGAAAGAGAAATTCCAGAAATGATCGAACCAGCAGGGGTTTCTTCACAGCTCGCTGCCGGCGTAAATCCTAACGCAACGGCACCACATATGTCGCAATTTGTTCCGCAGCAGCAGGCGGTGGGAACTCCGGGCGCAGCATTCCCGAATTCGACACCATTAACGCCGGCGGCTTCTGAGGCGCTGATGCCGCCTGTTATGATTCCGCAGCCGTATAGATAGAGAACCACGGGAGGATGCTCTACCCGAGCGGTACTAGTGCATTTCCGTCTTGCACTTACCGGCGAACAATGCACAGCACTGAATTATTCTGAGCGAGTTGACGCAGTAAATTCAAAGAGAAGATGACATAGTATGGCCGAGTCAACCAGTACTACGGGCCGCTGGTGCTACGAAACCGGTAGCCCTTTGTTATCGAAACGCTCGAGGTTCTCTCGGCCAGCAATTTTTCATAGTCCTGTCTCAGCTGCTCGACGGCCAGTCGCCTGTGTGCCGTAATCTAGTCCATGTATCGTTCCGAAAAGGCGTGCACGAAATATTCGAAAGACCTGTCGGTGTCGCCGTTCCAGATTACGAGTTTGGGCCGGTGCGCCTCCCCCGATAAGTTGCATTTTCTCGGTCGAACGTGCGACGTGTCGACGATCTCGCGGGCGGTTCAGGGTACCGGTCAGATACATTTCCCATCACGTCCTGTTGGGTCCTCCGTCGATCAAGTCTGTTTTGGCGTCCACTGTCGGTCTCGTCTCTAGCGTCAGGTCGTTCAGGATCGGTCCAGTTGTCTGCCGAGCCGGGTTCTTCTTCGGTCGTTCTACCTTTTCTGGGTTGTTCGATACGAGAGCTTCTAGACAGGTCAGAGCGATCGCGTGGCTCGACCGAGCTTTCCAGACCTGAATTTGCGTCAGCCGTCGAATTTCGATTGCGTCGTGCCAGCGTTTGCGACTTCGCCATGTCATTTCGTCCATAGGTCCCCTGCAAGTCCGGCTGTTGGTCGGTACGAGTAGCGCCGTCATTCCCTAAGCGTCGGTTCGTCCATGCGAGTCTTCGTCCGCTCTGTTGGTTCGTTACATCGGCTACTGATTCTGCTTCAGGGGCGGCGCTCCAGTCCGCGTATGCTGGAGGAGCGGTTCCTAGCGCGGTCAATGTAGACCGGGTGTGGCGATCCCTAGGGTCTGCGAGAAACTCAAGAAGGTGGTACGAACAAGTTACGAGTTCTCTGTAGTTTTCGATCGCTCGTCGCGTTTCTTCAAGCGAATTGTTGTCCGCAAGGTTAACCGCTTCGGCAGTCAGACCGAGGGTGTTAACTTGGTCTAGGAGCCCTGGAGTTGCTGTTTTTTTCAGAAATCCCGTCACGTTAATGTCGCCCAAAAAATTAAGGGTATCTCCGATGAGCTTGATAGTATTAGTGTTCAAATTGAGGACGTTAGGGTCGGAAATACGTCCTGCAATGTAACAAATGAATTTGGCGCATTCTACTGCAGGGCCGCAGTCTGGCAGTGCTGATCGGCGGACGAGCTCGTCAGAATTGGCCCGGGTTGGTTTTTTTACGAAAGTCTTTAATTGCTGCACCAAGCTAGTAAGGTTGTTTTTGATAGATGTACTTATCAGAGTAGTTACATCGAGCACGCAGCGGATGTTCGTCGCTAGGTTCCCGCCGAGACTTTTCCCGGATTCAAAAGCTGCGGCTTGAATGTTTGCCAAAGCTCGGTCTAATGTCGCTACTCTGGAAGTCAGCGAGGCTATCCCGGCAGCCAGATCCCGCGCCCGAAATCCTAATACCGACCACGATCGCGCGCTTTTTGCGCCTCCGATAGTTTTCGCAGCGCTGAGGGTATCAATCCTCAGGTCAGGTGTAACTTGACCAAAAAGTTGGTCAACAACAGAATCAGCGTTCAATGCTTCTCCTCTATTCGCAGATTGAGCAATAGCGATGTTGATCTCATTCGCACTCGGAGCACGCGAGTCGCCCACTGGGTCCACCCGCCCACTTCCTTTTCCCCGAATATCCTGATCAGTCGTCCTGCTCGGCGGCGTACTATTTCCACGTCCTCTCAAACCCATGCACTGAGTGGTTAAAAGCACAAAAACTCCACACAGTGTCACCAAAGATTTTTTCATGGTTTTTTTTCCTCTTTCTCTACACGTTCGCTGTAGTTATATCAGGAAAAAATTAAGGTTTTGCTAAAATAGTCAAACATGTTGCTTGCAGAGGTTGGGAAAGCAATAACAAGCATATTAGGTGGCAAAATTAACAAAATCCATGTTTTTGCCGCCTGGAAAAGGAATTCAGCCATGAACGTATTAACGTGGCAATGTACATCATTTCAGAAACACTACTTCCTTTTCTTATCTGAGATAAGGCCACACAGCTGATGGTGCCCGCGGAGGGATTCGAACCCACACGTCCTACCGAACAACGGATTTTAAGTCCGCTGCGTCTACCGTTCCGCCACGCGGGCCAGATATAAAACCTCTCCGCAGTGACTACTCAACAATGCATATTCCTGCAAGGCTATTTAATCTTCGCTTCTTTAAAGAGGACATGCTTGCGAACAACAGGGTCATACTTTTTCATTTCCATTTTTTCAGGCTGCTTTCGGGGATTCCTTTTCTTAACATAAAAAAAACCTGTGTCGGCTGTGCTTAGCATCTTCACCAACATTGTTGCCGTCTTCGCCATAATAAACCCCACGTTCAAAAGCACGGCATTTGTATTCCCAAAGTTCGAAAAAATCAAGTTGCAAATTGCTCTGTAAGGATCTTCTTTTGTAGAGAATTTTCTCTGTCGATGAGTAAGGTCAAAAAAAGGGATCTGTCTTCGAACACTCGCACCTTCAGAGCTTTTCTAAACTCTACATAATCTGCGACAGCACAGACAGGCCTACTGGAATTATCAATTGATTGGAAATCCAGCACCGATGCCGAAGACAACAGCACCCCTCGCCAATTCCGCGGCCGGAAGGGACTAATCGGTGTGATCGTTAGTAACTTCGATTCGAGTGGAACAATTGGACCGAAGGCAGAGTAATTGTAGGCTGTACTGCCAATTGGAGTTGATGAGATAAGCCCATCGCACACTAGCTCGTTCATCATAACTACGCCGTCGACGCTTATTTTGATTTTCGCCGATTGATGCGTTTCGCGGAGTAGGTATACCTCGTTCACTGCAATGTCACAGGTTATCTCGCCGTCCTGTCTTTCAACGATTACGCGAAGCGGATGAAACCGTACCTGTTCTGCATTTTGAATCCTATTTATGAGGTCGTCTTTCGAGTAGGGATTGGTAAGGAATCCCATTCCTCCACGATTCATACCATAGATTGGAATGTTTCTATCCATGTTCTCATGAAAAGCTCGCAGTACCATACCGTCTCCGGACAGAACAACAATGTAGTCTGCCTCATTTCTTTCTGCCTGACCATATATCTTAGACAACAGCCGAAAAGCTCTTTGCGACTTTGGATTCGGTGAACTAACAAAGAATATCTTCATGCTAACCGTATAATATCCTTTATCCAGAATACCATGTAGAAAACTTTCTTCAAGAACAATGCGGCATGTGGAAGGGACCGTATAAACATATTGAATTTTTGTAGCTAAAACTTTTTTTTAAAATGCAGTAAGATTTTAACCGCTCTTCCTCTTATTTAAAGATTCCTAATCCCTTATTCTCATTCGTATTAACCGATTATTAACTAAAACTGTGGATAACTCTGTGGAATATTCGCCTTACTAAACATAAAAACAGTAGATTTTCATATAGTTATTCCGTTTTGCTCCTTTTTTGATCACGGGCGCAATACATTGTTTTTCAATGGTTTTTGCAAGCAATTGCATGTTTTTCAATCTCTTCTGTTTTCAAGAATTGAACTTTTTAGCGGCTGTGTATTTTTTTTATTAGCAGATCATTCAAGGACAAGCTTCTCTATGGAATCAGCGCTATTTTGGGAACTGCGTAGATGAGAATGTTATAACGTTTCTGTAGGATCACACTTTGAAAGCTAATTATCCAAATTGGAAGAGAATATCAACAAATTATTCGTACGTGGAAATAAATCTTACCCACTGGCGAACATCTGTGGGAAGATCTAGCACTGAAAAAATGATGGAGTGATATTTGGCAAGCCATTCTTTTTCGAAGGTTGAGAGAAGATCCATGGAAATGAGTTTTGGATCGAATGGAACCAAAGAAAGCGGCTCGAAGTTCATAAAATGTCCAGACGACATAACAGCTATCATGTTCTCTAGACGAATACCGAAATGATCTTCTAGATAATATCCTGGTTCATTGGAAAGAATCATCCCGGGCAACAATGGGGTTTGGCAGGAGCAGGAAAAACCAATAGGCCCCTCATGTACATGGGACATATATCCTATTCCGTGGCCGGTTCCATGGTGATAATCCGTAACGTTTTGCCATAGAAATTGGCGGGCCAGCGAATCAAGCTGTGAGCAGCAGGTATTCGGGGGGAATTTTGCGTCAGCTAGGGCAATGTGTCCCTTCAGTACGAGAGTATAAAAGCGCCGTTGTTCTTCGGATGGATTGGAAATGGAAACCGTGCGGGTAATGTCAGTGGTTCCTCGGATGTATTGTCCTCCAGAGTCGATAAGGAGAAGATTTTTGATCATCTTATCGCTTTGCAGTGACGGAGAATAGTGAACCATGGCGGAATGTTCATCAGCAGCGGCGATGGTTTTAAAACTTTCCCCGATGAATCCGTCCTGCTGTTTTCGGAAATATAGCAGCTTCTCGATGGCTACCCGTTCTGTGATTGCGTCTGCGTCGATGTGATGAAGCCAGTGCAGAAAGCAAGTAATGGCGGTTGAGTCCTTCCTAGCGGCGATTTTCATATCTTCTATTTCCAGGGAATTTTTTACTGATTTCGGCAGCAGGCATGGATTTTTTAGATCAACGAAGTTTGGATGTTGCAGGCTATAGGCTGTCTGCGACTTATCGATTCCGACTCTGAAGAGTTTGTATAAATAGCTAGGCAAATCTTCTTCTGATCTAAATCCATTCAACCTGCCGTACCGAGAATCTAGATATAAATGTTGCCTGTGATCGTTGGTGACTAATAAATGACCTAGAATGACGGGAGTATATTTCTGATTCAGATCGCGCAAGTCAAGTATCCAAGCAATGGAGCATGGATCGCTAATCAGGTAAGCGTCGAGATCGTTTTCCTCTATTAGGTTGATCACAAAACGCATTCTATCAGGGTTTGCATCTCTGCATTGATAAAGGTTCAGAGAAAACGTCTCGCTAGGAATGTTCAACGTCTTTTTTAGATCTATATGGGAAAAACTGTAACTTTTCAGCTCGCCGAAAAAAAATTCCATCTCTCTATGGGAAAAGTAATCTGGATCATAGGCTATTATCCCGCTTTGCGTAGTGTTTTCTTTTATCCATCGCACGATTTCGCTGTATTCCAAGTTCAAAATATCAAATTTACTCTGGTCAATATATTGCCTAGCGGCGGCTGCATACCTGCCATCCACAAACACAGCGGATTTGTTTCGGGAGAGTATGAAAGCACCATCTGATGATTCCAATCCGGTTATCTTTTTAAAGATGGCATTGCTGGGATCTTCAAAGATATTTGGATACTTATTGTTCTTTCTATAGAGGATTACATCCGCAGCGAAGTTTTTGATTTTTTCCACAATCACTCCCCTACATAGTCTTGGCAACATGTATGATACATACGTTGGCGTGGCCGAGCAGGGAACATTCTACACGGAATTTTCCAGGATAGACAGCGATGTTTTTCTCGTTCTTCTATGCATATAGAAAGGAATTTGTGGATGTGGTCATCGCCAAAGTATACGTGAAGAAATTACGGAAAAGTTAGTTGCTGTATTTTGTTATTATTGCTATTGTCACGTTGTGGAATTGGGGAACGATGCTATGTTTAAGAGGCTTAATTGTTCAGATAGGGGATTATTTAATAAAAAAATGCTAACGTGTTGTATTGTTATGTTATTTGGTATTCAGCAGCATGTTTTGGGGTGCAATTTGACACCTGTTGTTAGCGGTGTTCGGCCAGAGTATAAAAGCGCAGTGTACGCTGCCGTCACGGTTACCTTGTCCCTGGCTTGACTGCGGCATCAACGGCTCTGGGGCATGGTGAGTTTTACCACGCCCGGCGTCAAATGCCTGCGCCTCCGCCGGGGGAGGTGAAACAAGTCCTCGGTGTCGCTCAAGAAAATACCTATACAGAAGCTGGCCGCCGTGTAATTGCCGATTCGGACCGTATGCCAGAGTTCTTCGTCTTGCCTCAAAATAAGAGACCGGTGCTCCGGTACTCTCTGGAGGAGATTGATTTGCGTCTGCTAGAATTTGTTAACCCCGAAGACCCAGACGGCCCAAAATTGAAATTTGGGCCACAATAGAATATTACGTGAGTGAAATTGGTAATAAATGAATTGGGGCTGCCACATAATATACACATTTAAGCATGCATTTAAGATCCTTTATAGAGGATCGAACTGATGTGAATTTGTCTATTGATTTAGAGATTATTGTTGGTTAGTTTCGCTGTGGGGCGTGAAAACTAGTTAGCTTTTTATCCTAGTGGCCTAATTATAGAAAGGGAACTGTCTCTGTTCGGGTTGTGGCCTGAATATATGGTGCCCACCTTGGATCTGGCCATTTGCGGATCCGGGAGCAACGGTTTTTAGGCTCCATGTTTTTCGATAGTTGTGGTTTGGTAGGCGAAATGTTGACAAAACGATGGATACAGTTCTGGTTGTTTTGTATGATGTTTGCTGGCGCATATTGCGCAACGAAGGACTATGCGTGCAAAGAAAATTACGATAATTATTCTTTTCTAAGCGAGGTAATGGGGGAGAATGCACTCCTGTGTCTTTGCGGAAGAATTAATTTCACCATGCTTCATATTAATCAAGATGTGAAAACGGAAAAGTACGACAACATGGTGCTGTCATCGCAGGGCGATGTGAATCTTAAATATCTCGGCAAAGGAAATGGCTACGGTTATGGAATTGAGTTGGGCGCCAAAGCAGATTCTGGTGTAGTTAAACGTGGGAACACTATTATTCGCAAATTTCTTCTCTTTTTCGAGGAAGATAGGATTGGAGTGATTCAACTTGGATATGTTAACACGGCGGCGGATGTCTTTAGCATCTGCGGAGATAAATTTTTGGCCGGATACCTGGGGCCCGGGAGTGGGAATCTGCCGGCATTTTATAATACATCGGCCGGTTCCATCGTCTGTCCAGGTTTTCCGGGTAATGATGCAAAGGCAGCGAAAATCGTGTGGTTATCTCCAGTATTTTCAGGGGTTTCCGCTGGATTATCATTTACCCCTGATAGCAGAGATGTCGGTCCCTTTAAAACGCAACATCATCAGAAGAATAATTATCTGGAAAAGGCAGATTTTTTTGGGTTGAAGAGAGCCTATTCAAAAAATGTTGCCACAATCGGTTTAGCGTATGAACGTGGTGCTCCAGACGAACTAAACGCGAAGATTTCCGTTGCTGGCTGGTTGGGAAAAGGAAAGTCCGGTATGGAGGACGATAGAATAGAGGTTCGCAACGTTGCTGCATGGAATGTCGGTTTTACCGTCTGCTGCAAGGATTGGAGGACATCGTTTGGATATATGGATAGTGGGAAATCTCTACTTTCAAAAAAATTCGCCACACAGGAAATATCTGATTTCGATGGAAATCGGAACTATCTACTCTCCGATCCTGACGTGGGAATCCGTTCTGGAGCAGATGCTGGAAAAATTTATTCGCTAGGGATTGCTTATTCTTTGTGGAGAGAATTGATCATTTCTTGTGGATATTTTCATTCTGTCATGAAATTCTCAGAAAATGAGAAAGCTACCGCTAACATATTTACGATGGCTGCTGAATATTCGTTCGGAGAAAAGCATCCTTTTGGGAAAAATCTGTCCATTTACATAGAGTACAATTATATTAGAACAGACTCTTGTGCGCGGGCACGGGCCTATGGAAAGAGCTGCAACATGTCATCTACCGGAAAGAATTCTGCCAATATAATTATGGTTGGAGGGAAGTGCCTATTTTGATACTGAAATTTGGTCGGACTTTCTCGTATATTCTCTCTAGCTAAGGCTTTTGTAAACTTTCCAAAATCATTTGCTCTAGGAAAGCATGCTTTATCCCGTTGCTGGAGATCTTTTCTTTTTGCCCCCATACCCGGAGGAGGGCATTTTCGATTTTTTGGATGTTTTTACTATTTGCGGACGGACCTGTTTTTCAATCTTTTGTCCTTCTACGATCTTCTTTATTTCCTCTCCGCTTAGCGTTTCATGCTCCAGGAGCCCTGCTGCTAGCAATTCCAATGGTTCCCGATTTTTCCCAAGGATTTCCCTCGCTCTCGTATAGGCTCGATCGACAAATGCCCGAATCTCTTCATCAATCACTTTTGAGGTGGTGCTGGATACGTTTTTGCTTACTGTTTCCGGATGTCCTAGGAAAATGTTCTGCGAGCCATCTCCGGTGTAGGAAAGAAAACCCAGCCTGTCGCTCATTCCCCACTCCAAAACCATCCTTCTTGCAATCTTGGTCGCCTGATTGATGTCTGACGAGGCTCCTGAGGTTATTTTTTCTGCTCCGAAGATCATTTCCTCTGCAATTCTCCCTCCGGTCGCTACGGCAAGGTCCGCTTCTAGCTTTATGCGGGACACGGATAGCCTGTCCTGCTCTGGAAGTCTCATAACCATTCCCAGAGCCAATCCTCGCGGGATAATGGTCGCCTTGTGTATTGGGTCCGACTCCTGTATGTTCAAGGCCACTATGGCATGTCCTGCTTCGTGGTAAGCTGTGAGTTTTTTCTCTTCATCAGTCATTCCAAGAGAACGTCGTTCTGCTCCCATCATCACTTTGTCCTTGGCGTCTTCTAGCTCCTCCATGCCTACAACACGTTTTCCTCTCCGCGCCGCCAGCAACGCCCCCTCATTTACCATATTGGCCAGGTCGGCTCCTGAAAATCCCGGCGTTCCTCGCGCCAGCACCATTGTATCCACGTCCGCCGCTTGCGGTAGCTTTTTAAGATGAACTTTCAGAATTTTTTCTCGGCCATTGAGATCAGGGATTGGTACGATCACTTGTCGATCAAATCTGCCGGGACGAAGCAGCGCTGGGTCAAGTACGTCGGGACGATTCGTCGCCGAAATGATAATTACTCCATTGTTGGCTTCAAAACCGTCCATTTCTACTAGCAGTTGGTTTAGGGTTTGCTCTCTCTCGTCGTTTCCTCCTCCAAGACCCAATCCACGATGTCTTCCAACTGCATCAATTTCGTCTATGAATATAATGCAAGGCGCGTTTTTTTTGCCCTGCTCAAACATATCTCGTACTCTGCTGGCTCCTACGCCTACGAACATTTCCACGAATTCTGATCCAGAAATGCTGAAAAATGGCACGTCCGCCTCCCCGGCGATCGCACGCGCAAGGAGCGTTTTTCCTGTACCTGGGGAACCTACCAGTAGAACTCCTCGCGGAATTTTTCCTCCGAGCCTCCGAAACTTGCTAGGATCCTTTAGAAAATCAACAATTTCCTCTAGCTCTGCTTTGGCTTCATCTATCCCTGCCACGTCTTCGAAAGTAATATTTCCGGGTTTTTCGTTAAGTAGCTTTGCCTTAGATTTCCCGAATCCAAGGGCGCGGCTGCCTCCTGCCTGCATACCGCGAATAGCAAAAAACCATATCGTACCGAAAATTATCAATGGTAACCAACTCAGAAATAGATGAAGTAACGGGGAATGCTCCTCATAGGGACCCGCCATAAGCTTCACATTTTTGTCAAGAAGTTTCTTTACAAGGTCCGGATCACGCGGGTCATAGGTGGTAAACAGTCTGCCGTCTAACGTGGCTCCATCGATGGATAATCCACGAATCATAACACTTGCAACCTTTCCATTATCAACATCCGATAGGAAATCCGAGTAGGTAATATGCGTAACATTGTCTTTTTTCCCATTAAAAGCCTGAAATAATAGGAAAACAAAACAACCAATAGCGACCCAAATTGATAAATTCTTATAATTTCTGTTCATGTTACTTACTCCGTGGAATCATAAAAATACATCACATAAGTGTATCTTATCTAAAAAAATGAGGGACGAATCTTCAAAGGCTATTTTATGATTTCGTTCAGGAAGAGACAACTGCGATTTTTCTCTATTTTCTCTGGATATATAAATTATGCCTTTTTTAATTTTCAACAGGCAGCGACCTAGCGTATTTATTTTTCCGCTGAGGATATTATCGAGAATTTCGCTCTTTATGGCCGTTGCATACTTTTTTCCGCCGATGCTCCAAATTACTCGCCTTAGAACCTCAATTTGCACTGTTTTTTCCTCGAGATGCAGGCAATCTTCTCGTATCATAGCGTATCCGGATGGCAGAATCTTGCAAGACTCATCCAGAAAGCGAACAGCGGATTTTTCGATGCGGTTTCTCATTTTCCCATATTCGAGAATCTTGTTGGAAATGGATGTAATTCTATTACTGCTATAAGAGGAAATTCTTTTGCGATAGGCAACTCGCAGGAAGCATTCTTGGTCATTCATTGGATCCGTCAACCACACGATATTCTGCCCGCTTAGAAATTTTTTCAAATGATTCCTACGAAAATGCAACAATGGACGTAGCAATGTTATGCTGCTGCTCAATGACCTAATCTGACTCATGCACGCCAGACCGATCCACGAGCTTCCAGCATTTTTGCGAATTTCAAACGTCTCTAGCTGGTCATCCCATGTGTGTCCGACCAGTACAAACGGAATTTTTTTCTCTTCACAAAATTGAGAAATAAGCTGATATCGAGCTTCCCGTGCAAGATTTTCTATTTTACCATTCATGAGCGGCTTGATATCATTCCTATGCCAGCTCAGAACGGTGTGTTCTATTCTATTTAAAAGGCAAAATTTCTTTACGAATTCCGCCTCTGTCGTCGACTCCTTCCGCAATTTGTGATCTACTGTCACGCAGCTGACTTGTACGCCATTTCTACGAGCCCATTCCATCGACATTATCAGCAACGACATGCTGTCTGATCCTCCGGAAGTCGCTACGCAGACTTCTGTAGGCATAGCGGCAGAATAATGCTCGCGGTAGCAGGAAACTATCCGTCGCATTTCCTCACAAAAAGCGTCGATAATGTTGATAGGAGCGCTAGTTGTCACAGTAACGCCTCAATTTGCTCTGCGGGAATCGCACCGGATCTCAAAACTCTTCTCTCGATCAAGTCAACTACCGTCGATTCCACACCAACAGCGCATTCTCCGCCATCCAGAATAATTAAGTTTTTTTCATCGTGCAATTCCTTCGCCGCCTGCTGCGCCGTAATAGGACTTGGTTTTCCTGATTTATTCGCGCTGGTCGTGGCTAGGGGAAATGGCAGTAGTTTCAGTAACGATAATGCAATCTTGTTTGCTGGAATTCTTATCCCGACGGTATGCCCTCCTGCTAAACACAGACTGGATAGCCTCACCGATTGTCGGCATTCAAGGACAAAAGTAACCGGTCCAGGGAGAAATTTCTCCATCAATGCCAAAACTATATCATTCCCGTCTATGTCGTCTTTCGCCCTTGCCAGATCTGGATAGCAAACGCTTAATGGCTTATCTGCCGGCCGGCCCTTCCTACGAAATATCTCATAGACTGTATTGTCATTGTAGGCATTCCCACCCAGACCGTAGACAGTTTCGGTAGGAAAAATCACGGTGGCTCCTCCGATGAGAGCCTGCGCTGTCAGCGCAATGTTCTCAATGCTCGGAGGTAGTATTTTGGGCATGTACTAGCGAGCAATTAGCCGCGCTCGGCCATTCGGATCGATGACTAGCAATGCGGCTTGACCAGGAGCAAGAGCTACGTCAGTTCCCTGGACAACAGTCCTCAGTCCGCCGGATTGCAATTCAACAACATATTCGAAGGCTTCCTGGGATTTCAGCCGTTTTTCTGCATAGGCTCCTGCAGTAGCGCCAGCCAAAGCGCCACCAACGGTCGCAAGAGTGCGTCCGCGGCCACTGCCCACCGTGTTCCCCAACGCTCCGCCTGCGATAGCTCCCATGATGCCTCCTGCCTTATTGTCCTCAAGACGTTCTCCTTCTTCCACAGCTACTTTACGCACTTTAAGCACTGTACACGGATACGTAGACGACGCTGCGCCCAGTGTTTGTGCATCGTACGCCGATGAGGAAATATTTCTTGCACATCCTCCAATCAGTAGTAAAAACCCTGCGCCTAGGGCCATAGAAACAATAACTTTCTTCATTCGCTTACCTCCATGCAAACGAAAATCATTCTAGTTTAAATGATTCGCGCGCACAATTGGAACTCCAAACAAATCGTCTCTTGGTTAACCAAATGGTAGGACATTCATGGAACAATTGTGCCATGCTTAAGTTTTTGTTTAAAGTATTGCTTCTCTGTGTAATCGTAGTAAATCAGAGAATTATCTTCGCCTATGGTGAAGAACAGGTGATTAGCAACGGCGATGCGGGCGACAATACAACAGGCGGAGAGCAAGGTACGACAAGTGCTGGTGGCCCAACCAGAAGAACTCCGGATAAGAAAAAAAGTAGAAAGGAACGCGTTCACTCTATTATCAACGACATTTTAAAGATAAATACTCAAAAAGTATCCCACTCGATGAATAAAGATGATCTGATTTCGCAAGTAAGGGATCTGAAAAAGCTCATAGGCCAACTGAACACATCGTTGGATTCGCACCTTGGCGCCCTTCCTCCAAAGAAGCGGAAAGGTGGGGGAAAGGCAGGCAGTAACAGCGGAAGAGGCAGAAAAATCAAGGAGGGGGTAGGCCCCCAGGGAAGACTGTACACTGTAAAAAATAGGGAAGGCTCGCTCAACGGTTACGGGGTTTGTAATCAAGAACCAGCCAGCGATGGTTTTTACAATGCCGGAATGTGCACCTGCGGCAGGCCGCAGCGATATGGTCATAACTCATATAGCAATTCTTACAGCTCGGCAGCGAGCGAAAGTCACTATGATTTAGAGTCATATAATACGACAGCGCGCAGGGTAAAATATATCGAAAAAGAAAGAACAAGTAGGCAATGCACTTGCTCATCCGGCAGCAACAGCAGCAGAGGAAAAAACACTGCTCAGCAGAACGTTGGGTACTATCCATAGCGAACAATAGGTTTGGATTTTAGACACATTCCCACAATTGGAGGTCTTTTGGTTTTAGGCTCTCGCTAGGATTGCCTAGGGTTATGTGCTACGATATACAAGATGTTGGGAGGCGCAACATGTCTGGTCATTCTCAGTTTAAAAATATAATGTATAGAAAGGGAGTGCAGGATGCACGCAGGGCAAAGACATTCTCAAAAATATCGCGTGAAATTACAGTTGCTGTAAAAGAGGGTGGAGCTGATCCTGAGAGCAATGCGAGGTTACGCTCTGCTCTACTTAGTGCTCGCTCGGAGAATATGCCAAAGGATAATGTGGATCGCGCCATCAAGAAAGCGCAGGGGGGGGATGCTACTGTAGAATACCAAAGCGTTCGATATGAAGGATACGGTCCTGGTGGCGTCGCTATCATTGTCGAAGGCCTAACGGACAACAAGAATCGCACTGCCCCAGAAGTTCGGTCAGCTTTCGCGAAATTTGGTGGAAGTCTCGGGGAGATAAACAGTGTAAGTTTCCAGTTTGATCGCGTCGGCTACATATCCTATCAAGGCAACGTTGCCTCAGAAGAAGAGATGTTCGAAGTGGCAATCGAGGCTGGAGCTAGAGATCTGTTTAATGATGATAATTTCGAAATTATTTGCTCTATGGATCAACTTTTTTTTGTGAGAGATCGCCTAATCAAAAAATTCGGAGACCCTTTGGAAGCAAAGGTGGCGTGGATCCCGAAGAATACTGTTGATGTCAGCGAGGATGTGGCAAAAACTCTTTTCAAATTGATAGAAACACTAGAAGATAATGACGATGTGCAATTCGTGGTTGCTAATTACTCGCTACCCAAGGGATTTTTACCCTGATCATGATAATGACAGAGCACCTTTGTTTGCGTTAAATAATCCCAGCTTCTCGCATGGAGTAATGCGAATTTTTTCCGATGATCAGATGGTCCAGTAAGGATATTTCTAGCCTTTGCGCAACGTCGCGCACAGCTCTGGTCATAATCAGATCGCGCCGGGATGGTCTCGGATTGCCTCCAGGGTGATTGTGCACAAGTATGATCGCGCTTGCACCGTGGTTCAGTGCTTTCTGGATAATCTCTCGTGGGTAGATGGCCGTGCTATTGACCGTCCCCTCGTGCATGAGCTCCTCGGCGATCAACCCATTGGTATTGCTGAGAAACATCAGGCGAAACTGCTCCTTTTTCAGCTGTTCCATCATATTTTTGTAGTAATCCAGTACTTGTCCGATGGACATTATGGAGCAGGATTCACGGATTTGTTCTAGCAATGTACGATTAAAAATTTCACGGAGAAGTGCAAGGAGAAGCAGCGACGACTTTCCGATTCCCTCGACGTTTTGCAGATCAGATAAATCCATGAGAATGAGCTTTCGCAAGGATCCATCGGAACGGTCCAGAAGTTTTTTTGAGAGAGGCTTGGTATCTTTTCGGGAAAATACGTAAAAAAGCAGCAGCTCTAGAAGTTCGTACTCGGCAAGGGAAGATGGGCTGTCTGAAAACCTCTTCCGCAGCCTCTGTCTGTGTCCGAGATGATGCAGCTTTTCCACTTCTTTCATGAATCGTGTGGGTCGTACGTTATGGCAATAATCCTATCTCTAGGAGATTAACTAGCTCTTAAATTAAACCAAAATGCCGTGCTCTAGAGATTTCTGCCGAGGCATTTGCAATACGCTTTTTTTATTGTGGAAAAAGCAAAAGCGCCTATCTATAATACATGGCTTTGGTGGATAGGCAATTTATAATGACTAAGATATTTGACGCATTAGGAAGGTTTAGGGAATGGACGCCGGAATTCGTTCTTTCTCTCGGGAAAAATTACTCTTTGCGCTCCTTTATTAGTGATGCGAGGGCTGGTTTGCTCGTATCAGTTGTGGCATTTCCGCTGTTTATGACCTTCGCAATAGCATCCGGTGCATCCCCCGGCGTAGGTATCACAACCTGCTTGGTTGCCGGAAGCCTGGCGAGTTTATTCGGTGGGGCAAAGTTTCAAATAGTTGGGCCGACTGGTGCTTTCGCTATGATAGTCGCCGATATAGTAAAGGATCACGGCTTCGAAGGATTGACCTTTTCAATGATAATGGCGGGAATTATAATGATACTCTTTGGTATAACAAAGATTGGCGATCTTATTCACTACGTTCCCTATCCCATAACTGCCGGATTTACCGCTGGCATCGGTTTATCAATTATCGTTGCGCAGATGAGCAATTTCCTTGGGCTTCGGCTAACGGAAGTTCCGGCGAGTTTTTTTGGGCGCATTGCCTGTTGCGTGATTAATCTACCTAAAATTAATTTTTATTCCTTTGGGTTGGCATTGTTTTCGTTGATATTTCTGGAAATAATGCAAAAACGGCGTCCTAACCTGCCACGATACTTTTTTGTGCTGCTTTTCGGCATTGTGGCATCGCTGATTTTTCCTAACGTTGGCATGGAGACCATTGGAAGCAAATTTGGAGATATATCCGGGGAATTGCCGCGTTTTATCGCTCCATCAACGGAGACCTTTTCCATATCGAATTTACAGAAATTATTTCCAGCGGCTTTCGCCATTGCTTTCCTGGGAAGTTTAGAAAGCTTACTTGGCGCGGTGATTGCCGACAATTTATCCGGGCAGAGGCACAATTCCAATGTGGAACTGATCGGGCAGGGCATCGCCAACCTTGGGTCTGCTTTTTTCGGAGGGATTCCTGCCACTTGTGCGTTAGGTACCACGTCGCTCAACGTAAAAGCGGGAGCGCAGACACCTATTGCGGGGCTGTTTAATGTATTATTTATCCTTTTATTCGTTCTGTGTCTTGGATGTCTCGTGAAGATTGTTCCTTTGTCGTGTCTTGCTGCAATGTTGTTTTCATCAGCATGGAATATGGCATCACTTAAGAAAAACAAATACATCCTACTTGCTCCAAAGAGCGACAGCTGTGTTTTCATTGTGACTATATTTATTACGCTGCTGGTAAATATCGTAGTGGCGGTGGAAATAGGATTGGTACTGTCGGCATTTCTGTTTATTAAAAGAACTGTGGAGACGACAGCGACGAAAACCTTCAACAAGACGATGTTTTACGAAGAAAACCAGGAAAAAGAGTGCGAGGTTGTGAAAGTCTATGGGCACCTTTTTTTTGGAGCTGCTCCGCTGCTGCAGAACGCGCTGAGATCTTTGCCAAAAACGCACGATGTGGTGTACATAGACATGCGCGACGTGCCATTTATCGACGTTACCGGAGCAAAAGTGTTGAAGGAATTCGTTGCGGACGTAAAATGGCATAATATTCAGGTAATTATCGGAGGATTAAATAGAAGGACGCTGAAAGTCCTTCGCAAGATAGATATTCAACACGAGCTAGAACCACATCTACGCAACGAGATCGAGAAAAATAGGGAATAGCTAATAGCTAATTTGGATTGAAAGAAGTAGATCTATTTTTCCAGACTGTTCCCGCAAGGGTATCCTCGATTTGTATTCCTCGTGCCAACAGCTCCTGGCGGATCTCGTCGGCCCGCTGGAAATTTCCACGAGCCTTGGCTGTCAACCGTTCTTCTATTAATTTTTCTATTTCATCCCGTTCTTCTGTGGAAACTGTGTCTCCCTGGAACCATTCCTCTGTGTTTTTCATTAAGAGTCCCAAAAGTTCCGCTTCCTGCCTCAATCGGTTACATAGTGCGTCTATTTCTTTCTGATCCTTGGTTTTGTAAATCTCGTCTGAAATTTCATGTAGAATCCGCAGAGCAAGAGGGGTGTTTAGATTTTCGCACAACACATCTAATACACGGGATTGCTGTACCGGTCTTTCCTCTTTTGTTTCATTGCCGCTGCTGATTCGAAGTGCTCCGTACAGCCTATTCAAAGAACGCCTTGCCTGGATGACCAGGGAGTCTGTCCAATCCAGCGTTTTCTGATAATGTGCAGACAGCAGAATGTATCTAATTACCTCTCCGTCCAGCTGTTCCAACGCGTCGTCCAGCGCTATGATATTCCATAGAGACTTCGACATTTTTTGCCCATTAACAAGCAACATTCCATTGTGAAGCCAGAAGTTGGCCATAATACATCCGAACGCACCGAAATTTTGTGCCAGTTCATTCTCGTGATGGGGAAACATGAGATCCTGTCCACCGGCATGAATATCGAATTGCTCTCCGAGATACCGATGGCTCATGGCAGAGCATTCTATATGCCATCCTGGACGACCAAGACCGAAAGGACTATCCCATGACGGCATTCCCTCCTCGTTGGATGGCTTCCAGAGGACGAAGTCCAGCGGATCCTTCTTATAGGGCGCTATTTCAACGCGACTTCCTGCAATCATATCATTCAGATCTCGCTTAGATAGGATCCCGTACTGATGTATTTTCCGTATATGAAACAGAACATGCTCCTGATTTTCATAAGCAAAACCGCCATCTAGCAATTTTTGTATTATTTCTATCATCTCCGCTATGTGAGCAGTAGCTCTCGGCTCGTGGGTTACAGGTAATACACCGAGAAGAGCGATGTTTTTATGAAATTCCTTCGTCACTTCGGTGGTTAGTTCCTCTATGGATATTTTCATATCTCTAGCACGGGCATTAATTTTATCGTCGATGTCGGTTATGTTTCTCACATAGGTTACTTTTGGATATCTTGCCTGAAGGAGGCGAAATAACACGTCAAAAATCACTAGAGGTCGCGCATTTCCAATATGCGGGCTTGCATAGACGGTTGGGCCGCATGCATACATGCGCACATTATTCTCATCAATTGGAAGGAATTCTTCCAATGCGTTGGACAGCGAGTTGTACAGTAACAATTTTTGCTTTGGTTTCATTGGCGGATCCTCAGGTTCTCTTCTAGCCTCGATCTTACACGATCATATCCCAGTAGATATACTATCTTCATCAACTCTGGACCATCCTCCAGTCCTGTCAGCGCGATGCGAATCGGATGAAACAAATCTCGCCCTCTTTTTTTGGAAAGTTGCTTCAGATCTTGCATCCATTGATGGAAGTCAACTGGATTTTGCAGCGTTTGTATCATTTGCCGAAGAAATGTTTCATCTTCTTTTATTATGGTGATTTTTCCGAAGAAAACCTCTTCCCAAAAAGTTACTTCTTTGAGCGAGTGCAAATTCATTCTGATCACATCCCAAAATTCTTCCGAAATATTTTTGCCGATGATTTGCTGCGCTTCTTTATGAGATTTTGTAGCAATTATTTTCTTTGTAAGGGACATAATATCATCAGGATTAAACTTTGGAGAGGATCGACTCATTTTTTCGAATGAAAATTTGTCTATCAACACCTTAATATCATTGCTA
This sequence comes from Holosporaceae bacterium, assembly GCA_031269995.1. Classification (GTDB taxonomy): domain Bacteria; phylum Pseudomonadota; class Alphaproteobacteria; order UBA3830; family UBA3830; genus JAIRMQ01. Next base: position 76,912 of record JAISYI010000022.1, on the reverse strand, counting down.
TGATGCTCGTCATTTGCCGTTCCCAACGTCGCTAGTAGCTGCCAAATCGCTAACGGATCTGCTCCCGCGTTTCTTAGATTAACTATACTCAGCGACGATTCGGATCGCTTGGACACATCCTGTCCGTCAAAGGACAATAGTAGAGGAACATGTGCAAACTTTGGGTAGCCTCCGGATAGCGCCGTAAATATATCTATCTGGGCTGCCGTATTCGTAATATGATCATCTCCGCGGATTATATGGGTTATATCCATGTTTATATCGTCGACAACGGAAGCAAACATATAAACGAACGTCCCGTCTGACTTAATCAGGACAGGATCGCTAACACTATCAAGCGGTATAGATATATCTCCATGCACCAGATCCCGCCATCTGATAGACTGCGTTTCATTCAACCGAAATCTCCAGTGCGGACGAATTCCTCTTGCTTCTCGTTCTTTTCTCTCTTCTTTTGATAACTGTAGAGCCTCTCTGTCATAGACTGGAGACTTCCCGCGTGAAATCTGAATTTTTTTCTTCAAGACCAGTTCTTGTTTCGTCTCATAGCAGGGATATACACGACCTTGTTTTTTTAGTTCCTCTATTGCCTCGTTGTACTGCACAATATTCTCTGATTGCCTATGAAGCGCATCCCATTGTATTCCAATCCATTCTAGGTCCTCTAAAATCATCCTTTCGTATTCTTTGGAGGATCGTTCTTTATCTGTATCATCTATCCGCAATACAAAACTTCCTCGGTTTTTTTTCGCGAACAGATAATTTAATATAGCAATTCTGATATTCCCAACGTGCAACAAACCTGTCGGAGACGGGGCAAATCTAACTCGAACCATTCTCTCTTACTCTGGTTTTTGAATGAATCTTTTCCACCACCCGCTCTTTTTGTTCTTATTTTGCTCCTCATTATTGGACGAGATACTTTCTACTACGTCTGTTACTTCCTGTAACTCCACATTGTTTTGTTTTGAAGGCGACGGACTAACAATAACTGGCTGCTCATGCTGTGCATTTTTGGGTCTGCGGCCTCTGCGCTTGGGGCCTTGTCTGTCATGCTGCCCTAGTTCTGCGCTATTTCGATTAGCGTCGTCTTCCGACTTTGCTCTGCTTTTTCCTTTTTGGGGTATTGAATGGACTTCGGAAGCTGTGTTGTTCGCGTGGTCCTGCCGTCCTTCCGCCTCCATCGCTCCTCGGTTTCTACTAGGTGGCCGTCCTCTTTTTTTCATAGATTTTCTCTCGGTTGCTGGCAGGACCTCTGAAATCGCAGGTTTGGCTTCCTCTGCCTGCTTCAACGATTCAGCGACGGTTCCCTTCTCGGAAATATCCGGTTCCGCTGGAGCTGGCGTCGATTGTTTATGGCTCCAAGGCTCTCTTTTCACCCCTTTTTTCTTCCTACCTCTTCCCCCTTTTATTTTCCCAGGCTCGCCTCCAGGTTCTGTCTCTGCTGCAGTGTGGCTTCCATCTGATTCTTCCGCGACAACATTGCGTTCCTTCTCTTCTTCTTTTGCTGCATTGACTGATACTGATTCTACAGTATTTTGCTCTTCTCGAATAGCAGGTGAATCTACCTGCTCAATCTTGAAATCTGAATCGATAACTGAACCGTCTATCTTGAAAACAATTCTTTTATTCATGTGCTTTTCCAAATCTGAGATAAAAGAACGCTTATGATTCATAAGATACATAGCAACATTTGCCGACAGAATCACATTCAATTCTGCTGACTCCATTACCCCGACGGTTTCCTCTATCTTCCGCAATACCTGGAGCGAGAAAGATTCGTTGGACCAACTAACGCCGGTCCCACTGCAATGCGGACAGGTAATCATATTAGTATCTACGATGCTTGCTCGCAAACGCTGCCGGGAAAATTCCAGCAGACCAAAGGGACTGATGTTTCCTATCTGAACCTTCGCCTTATCTTTTCTTAGGGCATCTCGCAGACACCTCTCCACCTGCGCGTTATCGTTTCTGCCGCCCATGTCGATGAAATCAACAACTATCAAGCCAGCTAGATCCCTCAGTCTGCACTGTCTCGCTAGTTCCATAGCCGCTTCCATATTTGTTTTCAAAGCTGTCTCGGCAACGTTTCTTTCCTTGGTTGATTTGCCCGAATTTACATCAACGGAAACCAATGCCTCCGTTGTATTGATAACTAGATATCCACCAGACGGTAAATTAACCCTGGTAGAATATATTTGGTTTATCTGATCGTTGATATTAAACTTCGCAAACAGGGGTAGTTTTTCGTCTTGATATAGCTTTACCCTCTTTACATGGCTTGGCATCAGTTTTTTTACGAATGCCTTGGCGATCTTATACCCTTCCTCGCCTTCCACAAAAACTGATTCAACATCCCGGGTGTACATATCCCTTATGGCGCGCTTTATCACATTGGCTTCTTCATGAATTATACACGGAGCGGTAGATTTTATAGTTGTTTCTCGTATCTCGTCCCACATCTTTTTCAAACAGTTGAAATCTTTGGCGATTTCCGCTTTAGTATGACCGACCCCAGCTGTGCGTATGACGGTGCTTCCCTTGTCAACACGCAGTCCCGAGACGATTTTTTTCAACTTTGTCCTGGCCGTTGGGTCAATGACTTTCCTAGATACGCCGCTGCCTTTGGCTGTGTTGGGCATAAGTACGCAATATCTTCCGGCCAGGGATATGTAGGTCGTCAGCGCTGCGCATTTGCTGCCTCGCTCTTCCTTAACCACCTGCACAAGCATAATTTGCCGCTTTTTAATTACCTCTTGAATCTTGTACCTCCGATAGAACTGATAGCGAAGGCGAGCAATTTCTCGGGGATCCACTTCTTCTCCAGAGTTTTCTGCTGCTTCATCCATCAATGCCGAGGTCGCATTCTGAATATGCTCTTCTAGTTCCTGACGATCGCTAACTGGAATCTGAAAATAGTCGTTGTGTATCTCACTAAAGCCCAAAAATCCGTGCCTGTCGTTACCATAGTCAACAAAAGCAGCCTGCAGCGACGGCTCCACTCGCACCACCTTCGCGAGGTATATATTCCCCTTTATTTGAGCTTTTGATGGGACCTCAAAATCAAATTTATCTAGCCTTTCGCCATCAATAACCGCAACTCGTACCTCTTCCATATGGGCCGAGTCTATCAACATGTTTTTCGACATTTTTTACTCCGTAATTTTTTGCAGAAATATGCCAAAACTCAAAAAGATACCGTTTCCATTTAATAATTTCCACTGAAACCTTCGAAAACAGCATCGCGAATCCTAGCAAATTCTACACCATGTATGATCCTCACGTGACCATAACAGAAACAGTATAACGCGTGGGGCGGCAAATGCAAATCTTGCTCGCCAATTTTCTAAACCTTGTTTCCGCTCAAATGGATAGATGAAGCGATGAGAACTGAATTCAGAAGCCCGTTAATGAACGATGTGTCTTTTTTTTCGAAAAAAGATTTTGAAAGCTCTAGGTATTCGTTAAAGACTACGTTTGACGGAACTTCTTTCAAGTATAGTAATTCTGCCGTGCCTAGTCTTAGAATGGCCCTCATAACGCTGTCCAAGCGATTCATTTTCCACCCGTCCGTAAGATGGGCAATTATCGCCGCATCAATTTCAGGCAAATTTCTATTTGCCACATTGATGAGTTTTTGATAGAATTCTAGATCCATTTCTGTGGTGGATAAATCTTCTGTGATAAATATTTCTTCGCAATCATTAAATTCACCCTGTACATTTGTATTTGGTTCAATCGTAGCACCAGTTAGTTCGGCGCTGTAGATCATTTGCACCGCATAGAACCTCGCCATACTTCGCCGGCCACACCGGCCATTGTGATTCTCTCTCTGATCATTTTCGCTATTCGTCATCTCCTGTGCTCGATATTGTACAGAGGAAACTTTTGGCACAGGTCCTGTATTTCAGTCCTTACATCTGCTCTAATAGTCTCATATTCCTCTTTCCTATATTCCGAGAGAATCTTGTAGATCAATTCTGCGATTCGGATAAATTCTTTTCGTCCTAGTCCTCTAGTTGTCATTGCCGCGGACCCTAGCCTTATGCCCGATGCCTGTGACGGTGGAAGTTTATCGAATGGAATGGTGTTTTTATTACAGGTTATGCCGGCTGCCTCTAGCTTTGCCTCTGCTTCCTTTCCAGTAATGGACAATTTTGTCAGGCTAACCACCAACATATGAGAATCAGTGCCGCCGGAGATGATATCTAGTCCCAGCTCTTTTAGTCGGTCAGACATCGCCACTGAGTTTGAGAGAACGTTTTGCGCATATTCCTTGAATGCTGGTTGCAAAGCCTCGCCGAAGGCCACTGCTTTGGCGGCGATGGAGTGCATCTGCGGACCACCCTGTACACCTGGGAATACCGCACTATCAACCTTCTTTGCGATTTTTTCGTCATTGGTGAGAATTATGCCTCCACGGGGGCCGCGTAGGGTCTTATGAGTCGTGGACGTAACCACGTGGGCATACTCCACCGGCGACGGGTATAGACCAGCTACGATTAGACCTGCGTAGTGTGCAACATCTGCAAACAAATATGCCCCGACCGAATCGGCTATTTCTCTGAAACGCTTAAAATCTATCCTCCGCGAGTAGGATGATGCTCCACAGATAATTATCCGCGGCCTGCTTTGTTCTGCCTGCCGCTGTACCTGGCTGTAATCGAGGATTCCATCTGCGTCTACGCCATAGTTGACGGCCTTAAACCACTTTCCGGAAATGGTCGGCGGGGATCCGTGTGTCAAATGTCCACCCATGGACAACCCCATACCAAGGATGGTGTCCCCTGGCTCGGCAAGTGCGTATAGAACCGATAGATTCGCCTGGGCTCCGGAGTGTGGCTGCACATTGGCGAACCGGCAATTAAATAGTCGGCAGATTCTCTCGATAGCCAGTTTTTCTGCTACGTCTACATATTTACATCCTCCGTAGTATCTTCTATCCGGATACCCCTCAGCGTACTTGTTTGTCAGGACACTACCCAGGGCAGCAAGAACTTCCTGGGATACAAAATTTTCGGACGCTATCAACTCTATTTGATCCTGTTGCCGACGAAGTTCATCCTCTATCGTCTGAAATAGCTCCCTATCTTTTACTCCATTTCGATTATTGTCTGCAAAATATCCGATAAATCTCATTCTATTCTCCACCAGTTGGTACATCTATCATTCTTAACCTTCTGATATGTCGGCCACCCTCAAATTGCGTGCTTAAAAATACCCTAAGGCAATCCAGCGCGGCGTCACAGCCTACCACTCTTGCTCCAAAGATGACTACGTTTGCATCATTATGCCTACGGGCTAATTCGGCAATGCTCCTGTCGAAACATAGCGCTGCACGAATCCCTTTATGTCTGTTAGCAGCGATTGACATCCCAATCCCTGTGGAGCAAATTAATATACCACAGTGATCTTCCTCTTTTAATATACGCTTGGACAATTTTTCCGCAAAGACTGAGTAATCGCAGGATTCGAGACTGTCTGTTCCAAGATCTACCAGATTGTATCCGGATCTTTCCATCAAATATTGCTTCATCGAGAATCCTGCGTGATCCGATGCGATGAATATTTCAGAGTGAAATACGCTTTTCATGTTCTCTCTCTTGGGATCCGAGCATCGCCTACGCTATCTTCTCAGTTTTCTTTGCAACCTATCCCTGCGGTGGTCTACTCATCTCTCTTACCTTCGCCACTGCCTTCTCCACAGGGATTGTTTCCTGGTGGCCGTCTGCATACCTGAGGGTCAATTGCCGTCTTTTTTCCTCCTCGGCTCCTATTACAGCAATTATCGGCCTCTTTTTTAGGATGTGCTCTCTGATTTTATAGGAAATTTTCTCAGGACGTTGATCCAGCTCTGTACGCACGTCGCTTTTTTCAAATTCTTTGAAAATCTCCTCGGCATAGCTATTAGAATCATTGGTAATAGTAGTGACAACTATCTGAACCGGGCTAAGCCACAATGGAACTCTTCCTGCGTAATGCTCCAGTAAAATTCCGATGAATCTCTCTAATGATCCAAGGATTGCCCGGTGCAACATAATAGGATGGCGCTTCTGTCCGTCTTCCGCGGTATACCAGGCGCCTAGTTTTTCTGGCATTTGAAAATCAACCTGAATCGTTCCGCACTGCCATTCCCGTCCAAGTTTATCTTTTAATACGAATTCTAGTTTAGGACCGTAGAAAGCTCCCTCCCCCTTGTTTAGTATAAAATTCAATCCAGCTTCTCTCGTTGCTTCCTGCAAGAGTTTTTCAGAAAGGTCCCAGATCTCGTCGGTTCCGGTTCTTTTCTCTGGTCTATCGGAAAACTTTACGCTAAACTCGTCAAATCCCATGTCTTTGTAGACGCTTTCCAGCAGCAAACAAAACTTTTTTGTCTCTGAATTGATTTGATTCAGAGTACAAAAAATATGCGCGTCGTCTTGGGTGAATCCTCGTACTCTCATAGCTCCATACAGCGCACCGGACGGCTCATTCCGATGGCAGCAACCGAATTCTGCCATGCGAATTGGCAGGTCTCGGTAGCTTTTTATTCCCTGCTTGAAAATCTGGATTGCCCCGGGGCAATTCATCGGTTTAATCGCCAGCAACCTCCCCTCAGACTCTGCGATGAACATGTTTTCGCGGTATTTTTCCCAATGTCCAGACTCTTCCCAGAGCGAGCGATCTACCATCTGTGGAGTACACACCTCCACGTAGCCCTCTTTCTGTATGCGACGTCTTATATAATCCCGCAACGCGTTGTACATAGTCCAGCCGTAGGGATGCCAGAAGATGCAGCCTGGAGATTCCTCTTGCAGGTGGAATAAATCCAAATCCTTTGCTATTTTGCGATGATCTCTCTTTTCAGCTTCTTCAAGGTTGTGTAAATATTGCTCCAAATCCTCTTTTGTGTACCACGACGTTGCATAAATCCTCTGTAACATCTCTCGTTTGGAATCTCCTCTCCAGTAGGCGCCCGCCACTTTCATAAGCTTGAAGTGTTTTGAGGCTGCCCCAGTACCTGGCAGATGCGGCCCTCGGCATAGATCCACAAATCTGTCTCCATGCCTATAAATAGTCATCTCCGTAGCGTCTAAATCTCGTACTAACTCCACCTTGAATGGCTCGTTTCTCTCCTCAAACATCTCTGTTGCCGCTTGTTTTGTCAAAACTTCTCTACTGATCTTGTAATTCTCATAAATTATCCTTCTCATTTGGCTTTCTATTTTCTCAAAATCCTCTGGCGTTATTGGATGCTCGCACAGAACATCATAGTAGAATCCGTTTGCTATTGTCGGGCCTATGGCAATCTGAGTTCCTCGCCAGAGCTCTTTTATTGCTTGGGCGAGTATATGGGCCGTCGTATGTCTCATTATCTCGAGCCCTTCCGGGCTATTCGCTGTAATGAATTCCACATGGGTGTCTCTTGGAATTCCTCTGGACAAATCCTGGGAAATCCCGTCTACGATCACTGCTACTGCGTTTTTTATTCCCTGCTCTTTAGCCAGCGCAAAACCAATTCTTTCTTCTACCATTTTCTCTCCATCCTTTCACTCCGCCCTCTCCTCTGATGGGGAACGATCCTTTACCATCATGGAGATACAAATTCCTGCCAATAGAAATAAGAGAACCGATGTTAAACCTACGCGAAAATCCCAGTCTCCGTAGACTTTCATCCCATTTTCCATCGTTCCATCCCAGGACAAATTAACTATCCATCCTATTAGAGGCATAAGGATAACTCCACTAAGCATTGCAAGCATATTTATAAAACCTGTGACCGATCCTCCTATTTCTTTTGGAAACAATACCAACGCAAGCGGATAAGAGAGCTGCGCTCCGCAGGCGAATCCGGTTAGGAAAAACAGTATAAACGCTATCTCTATGGACCTGCTTACTCCAAAAATAATCATTCCAAGGCTTACTGTTGCTGTGGCCATCCCAAGAATCATTGGCTTCTTATAGCTGTTCCAGGCTACGGCTAGCCTCGCAAAGGCTGGAGAGCCAATCACCATTCCCACGTAGAGCATATTATTCATCAGCGTCGCTGTCATTGTCTCCACATCATAGGCTTTTTTGATGAATGCTACCCCCCATAAATCTCCCAGCGCACTTAGGGGGGCATATATCAGCATAGTAAACGTCGCTAATATCCATACTTGTTTCGATGTTACTATAAGCTTAAGTGTATCCTTCATTGATATGGCTGCTTTTTCGCCCTTTTTTTGAGCCTCTGGAGTTTCGTTTTTATCCTTTATTACCATCCACATAAGGGCGCTAAGGATTAAACCAATCCCCGCAAAAGCCAACATCACATCCATCCAATCACTATTGCCTACCGTTGCAAGGGACACCAGTGGCCCACCTACCACCGGCCCCATGCAGCCAACGGCAATTGTATAGGAGCATTTCATCGGAATCTGGTTGGCGGGAAACCAGGAGGAAAGGATTTTTAGGTTTAAGAGAAATGCAAAAGACGATCCGAATCCTATCATCATTTGGCCAATTCCTGCGATGACATAATTTGAAGTGGCAATGAAAACCAAGACTCCGCCAGCGCAGACGGCGGTGCATATGGTGGAGATCATTCTTGTGCTAACCCGATCGATGATAACGCCGGATGGCACCTGCATAAACGTGTATACCCAGTAATAACAACTGGCAAGAACGCCCATTCCAGTTGCATCGATGTGAAAATGTTGCATAAACTGATCCGCCAGAACTGTTGGGAATGAAGATCTAGCAACGAACTGATAAAAGAACAAGATCATCGTTAGAATCCACATGATCTGTGGTGCAGCTTTGTTGTTTTGAGACATAATGCATACTCCTAAGCCAATGAAGGCGATTCTAGTTTATGTTTCGATGGGATTCAATTATTTTACTATAAATGAAGTACATGCAGGCGTATACGTCTGTCCAGCATGGATTTTCAGATTTTTTGCCTGCGTTTTCAGATAATTTCTGGCTTAGCTATAATTTTCGCTTGAAGGAGTATTTGCGCTCTGATAAATGATGCCCAGGAGCAGGTCTGTGGTATGCAACTTTTCCAACATTGCTTTTTCAATCTTTGGATTGCCGGTGTATTGGTATTCGTTGGCCTATATTTTTGGGATAATAATTGCACAGAGGCTATCGATATCGTTTTCTCGCCACCTGATAATTAAAATTTCGCCAAATCTTATTGACGACTTCATTAGCGTAGCGATTTTCGGTATAGTAATTGGGGGTCGTTTTGGTCACGTACTACTCTATGATGCAGGTTACTACCTGCGATTCCCTTCGGAAGTATTCAAAGTCTGGCATGGTGGCATGTCTTTCTACGGAGGATTTCTCGGAATCATCGCTGTCGCCTATTGGTTCTGCAAAAAACACCGTGTGGATTTTCTGCGATTCTTAGATCTATGGTCAGTTAGCGTCCCGGTGGGTTTGTTTTTTGGCCGCATCGCAAATTTTATCAATGCTGAGTTGCCTGGTAGGGCTACGGCCATTCCATGGCAGGTTATCTTTCATGACGGTGTGCCTAGGCATCCAAGTCAGCTCTATGAGGCGTTTTTTGAAGGCATCGTGCTGTTTGCGGTCATGTTGATCGCATTCTACCGGCAATGCCACCGCCAGAGGGGGGTGTTATCTGGTTTTTTTTGTGTAGGCTATGGTTTGGCGAGATTTGTCTGCGAATTTTTTCGGGAACCAGACTCTGAATTTAGCTATAAATTACTGAATGCATCCGGGTTGGATTTAAATCAGTACGTGAGCATGCTGATGCTGCTATTAGGCGTTGTATTGCTTTCTAAAAGTAGAGCTGTGATTCCGGTTGAAAATTAAGCGAATTTAGGAGGGTTTATATGAAGAAAGCCTGCATCTTTATGATTTCAGGTCCTTCCGCTGTGGGAAAGACATCGGTGGTAAATGCAGTTTTGGAGATGGATAACACTCTGTGCCGCATTGTGACATGCACCACCAGAGAAAGAAGAGATTCCGAGCGCGATGGTATAGACTATTACTTTCTTTCGAAGGAAAAATTTTCGGAAGAAATATCCGTGGGAAATTTAATAGAATTTTCAGAAGTTTATGAAAATTATTATGGTGTAATGTTTTCAACGATAGAGGAGAAGATAAAGGGCTGCCAGGATGCGATTTTGGTCATTAATTGGGAGGGATTTTTGAAAATTAAGCAGGCTATTCAGGGAAATGTGTTTGGAATATTCATTCTCCCTCCATCCATCAGAGATTTGGAGATACGCATAAGATCCAGAGGAGAAGATTCTCCAGAAGTAATTGCCCAAAGAATCGGCATGGCCCGGGAAGATATGGACAAAGCAAAATACTATGATTTTTGCTTCGAAAATATCGACATAGCTACTACAGCAAGAGAAATCATGAAAAAGATCAATGAAATTAGGTTTAAATAAGCAAAAGATAACATGAAAGCTCTACACGCTTTTCTGGTAGTTTTTTTTGTCTCATTGTCGTATCCGGTCTGGTCGGATGGCATCATTCGAGATGTGGAAATTGAGGAAGTCCTTACTGAACTCGCGAAACGAGTTTTTACTGTCGCAAAACTGCGTCCTAGTTCCGCAAAAGTGTTCGTCATAAAATCTAATAGCATTAACGCATTTACCATTGGAAATGGATATATTTTTGTGACGACTGGATTGCTGTTTCGCTTCTCAAATCCTCTGCAAATTCTGGCGATATTTTGCCATGAAACTGCCCACATTGCTGCAGAGCACATTAATTGTCAAATCGATGTGGCGCAACGAAGTTCCAAAAACTCCATTATGGCGATGATCATCGGAATGCTCGGAGTGGCAGTTACAAAACGGCAGGAGGCGCTCGCTCTGCTATTGGGCTACGAAGAAACGGCCTGGAGGCTCTTCGCGCGTTTCACTAGAACGCAGGAAATGGCGGCAGATGCCTTGGCTGTGGTCTTCCTTCGGAAACTAGGGTACGACGCTGATGTCTTTATTGGTGTATTGGATATTTTTCGACGCATGGATATTATAAACGGTGAGGCAAACCTTCCGCTGTATGTCAGGAGCCACCCAAAAACTGAAGGAAGAATTAGGATGCTTCTGAAAAGTGCAACTGGCAAACAATTTAGCGCGTCTCCAGAGGATGTTAGAAAATATGAGCGAATTCTCTCCAAGCTGCAGGCCTACCTGACGAGATATGATGTAAGGACGACGGCTCCTATCGATGAATATCCCATGGCCATATATTTGCATAGGACAGGCCGGTCGACAGAGGCAATAGCTACTCTGAGAAAACTTGTCGCAAAAAGTCCGGAAGACATTTATCTACAAGAAACATTGGCGCAAACATTGTACGAAGCTGGACTGTTGGACGAATCGATAGAAATTTACAAAAAAGTTCACAGTAAAAATCCACATACCTTGATAAAGATTGGATATGCTAGAGCATTGATTGCTGCGAAAAAGAATCTGGGTCTAACGATATCAATGCTGGAATCAATAAAACTCGCTGATGATGTCGATAGCGAGATATACGGATTACTTGGTAAAGCCTATGGATTGGAAGGACGAGAGGGGATGGCAATATTCACGCTTGCCATCGAACAAATGCTGCTGCAAAATTTCTCCCTTGCCGCGGAAATGTTTACGGCGTGCCTTAGGAAACTAGATTTGAAGAAAGAGGCTGTAGCGGTAAAAAATGCAAAGTATTATATCGAATTAATCGATAGGGAATATCTGCGAAAATGATGATGTAGTGACATAAAGAGGAAAATATTTAAACTTTAATGTTTTTAAACGTGAAATGCAAATATGATTACTAAATTAATCTAATAAAGAGCTCCTCTATCAATTTCGGTACGTGTGGATTTGAACAATTTCCCAGAATGTTGCTATTATCATATAAAAATCCGTTGGGAAGAAGGGGACCATGGAGGATATGGAAGAGTACACAGTTTCTAGACTTTCTAATCTTATCAAAAGAGCGGTTGAACAGAGTTTTAGGGGAGTTCTAGTTAAAGGAGAGATCAGCGGTTTGAAAATTCCCTCGGCGGGACATGCGTATTTTGTTTTGAAGGATGCGGAAGCTGTCTTAGGTGCCGTTTGTTGGAAGGGGACGCTCCAGAAGCAGAAGATAAAGCTGGAAAACGGCATGGAGGTTAGATGTTTCGGCAACGTTGGCACCTATCAACAGCAATCCAACTATCAGCTGATTGTAGAGCGAATTGAACATTCTGGCGTTGGGGAGCTTCTAAAGCAGCTGGAGGAGCGCAGGAGAAAGCTCACCGCAGAAGGGCTCTTCGATATATCTCGCAAGAAGCCCATTCCGGTTCTACCTAAGCTGATAGGGATTATTACATCCGCAACTGGAGCGGTAATAGAGGACATGAAGCATAGGATACTTCAGCGTTTCCCCCGGGAGATTCTGCTATGGCCAGTCGCAGTGCAGGGAACTGAGGCCAGTGGGCAGATTGTTGCTGCGATCGAGGGGATGAACAGCGATAAGATGGCTCGGCGTCCAGACGTGCTAATCGTTGCTCGTGGCGGCGGAAGTTTCGAGGAACTGATGCCTTTCAACGAAGAATGCGTCGTGCGGGCAGTCGTTGCAAGCAAAATTCCGATAATTTCCGCCATAGGACACGAAACAGATACGACTCTGATAGATTTCGCTGCGGATCTACGGGCCCCAACTCCAACTGCAGCTGCGGAGTTTGCTGTGCCAGAGCGCGTGAAACTGCAAGCTACCTTAAACGGTGTGTTTTCCCAACTCAATAGTGTTGTATTGTCTAATTTAGAAAAAAAGAGATTGTTTTTACAATCGAATAAAATCCTGAATATTCAGGGGGTTATTTCCGTAAAAGTACAGTGTGCGGACTTCGCCTTCGATCGGATAATTTCAATTATGAATAACTGCATTGCTCGAAGAAAAATATCCTGCGCAAGGCTTGTTGTTTCTTCGCCGGTTTTGCGTGACAGTGTCGGGCCGCTCTATCAGAAACTGCGCTTTAGATTTTCCTCCGTGCTGGAGCAGTGCAGGAACCAATTTTTACTTGCGTCTGCGGCGATTGAATCAAATTCCTATGTTCGTATTCTGCAAAAAGGATTTGCCTTCGTCGAGTCAGAAAAATTCCAGCCAGTGACCTCCGTGGCAGATGCAGAAAAACACTCTGCTCTAAATCTCACTTTTTCTGATGGACATATTAGGGTCCGCAGAATCGCATCTCAGGTAGATTTATTCTGATGAAAGGCGCGCTACGTAATCTTTGGAATTCATATTTGATGCGTATTCATGTGAATGCTCATCCAACTATTGATCTTTTTGTTTCAGGTGTTATAGAAGTTATGCTGATAAGGCTGGGTGGCAGAGTGGCTATGCAGAGGACTGCAAATCCTTGTACGTCGGTTCGATTCCGGTCCTAGCCTCCATGTATGTTTCAGAATGTGTAATGGGAAGTGAGGCAATTACGTCATGGTGTGGTTTTTATTGAAAGGAGTCGGTCATGAATAAGGCGAGTTCGTGTTGGGCAGTATTATCATTATTCTTGCTGTCATTAGGTGTTCCGGCAGTCTCTGCCCATGGTATTCATCCTGGTTCTTCCGCAGATAAAATGATTGTTGAACGTTTTGTTGGATCCTCTATCCAGTGTGCTCTGGATGTTGTGAATGATTCGGAGCTTACTGAGGAGCAGGCTTTGGCAAGGTTTGCTGAGCTACTGGAGGATTATTTTGACCTTGACAAGCTGGTAAATTTTTCTTTTGGGCAACATGCGCGGACTTTGGATCCTGCATCTAAGGGAACTCTTCGTTTGCTAATCAATCGAATGTTGATTGCAACATATGCAGGAAATTTTAAAATATATAAGGGGGCAAAATTTGCTATAAGGGGGGCGCAGCAACTGCAGAAAGGTATTTTCAACGTCCCCGTTGACATTTCTGTTCCTGGTAAGAGCAACATGGTGATCCTTGTGACTGTTCGCCAAGATAAGGAGGGACAGCGGAAAATTATCGACATTTCCTGGGATGGGATAAGCCTAAGGAGCTTATTGAGGGAGCAAGTTTCTGGAAGTATATCTGAATTGGGTCCAAAAAGGGCAATGGAAAAGTTTGAGCAGATATTTGGACCGGCGGGGAAGTAATGCGGATACCGTTAAGGGTTCTTGAGACGGCAAGTGGGTTACCACTGCCTGCCCATGCGACCTATGGAAGTGCTGGATTGGATCTGCGTGCGGCGATTACAGAGGATGTCCTCCTAGAGAAAAATCTGCGGAGATTGGTTCCCACTGGGTTAGTAGTGGCAATCCCAAGGGGGTATAATGGGGAAATACGGTCAAGATCTGGTTTAGCTCATAAGTATGGGGTGTTCGTGCTCAATTCTCCTGGGACCATAGACAGTGATTATAGAGGGGAAATAAAGGTTCTGCTGCAGAATTTCGGTGCCGAAAGTTTCGTGATAGAACGAGGCATGAGAATCGCTCAACTGGTGATACAAAAATGTGAAACGATCGACTGGGATGTGGTAGACTCTCTCGACGGTACCGCCAGGTCCGATAATGGATATGGATCGACCGGAGTAAAATAAGAGGGAGTTATGAGATCGATAGGGTTGCTACTTTTTTGCTGCTGTTTGCTGATTGGCTGCGCATCGAAGAAGGAGGCGTTTAAAGATCGTTCCGTGACTAGTATTTATAAAAAAGCCACGGATCTGCTAAAGAAAAAGGAATACTCTGACGCTGCCTCCGAGTTTAAGGATATAGAAACGTTGTTTCCGTATTCATCCAAAGCAAATGAGGGGCAGGTCTTATCCGCCTACTGTCATTTTATGGCGGAAAACTATATGAGCGCCATAAGAGAAATCGATATATTCTTACGCTATCATCCGTCCCATGCTCTAGTTCCCTACGTTATGTATCTAAAGGCCATGTGCCGATACATGCAGGTAGTATCAGTGGGAAGGGATTCTAAAAATGCCATGACTGCCAGGAATCTGTTTGTGGAATTGACAAATAAATTCCCTGAATCTGCCTATTATAAAGATTCTCTAAAGCGCGTAATGATCCTCGACGACATCATTGCCGCCCATGAAATGTCGATCGGGCGTTATTACCAAAAAAACAAGAGTGCTCTTGCCGCCATTGGGCGCTATGCGTTTGTCGCCGAGCAGATGATGAACACCAGATATGCGAAGGAAGCTCTTTTCCACATGATCGAATGCTGCAATGCTCTTGGACTTCCGCAAGAAGCACAAAGTGCCTATAGAATATTGTCTGAAAGACTGCCTGATTCCCCTTGGACCAAAAAGGCGAGTCTTTTGGTAAAAAAATAATTTGATTTTCCTCAACAGTTTGGAAAGGTCTTTTTGATATGAATGTAAAAATTGAAGAAAAAAAGCCATTTTCGATAGAGGATGTTGTGTCGCACTCAAACATAGAGATTACCAATGCCAATGACAACCGTCCGCCTACTAGACTCGTGCTAGTTCGGGGTGCTGTATGGCTTGTTATTGCTGCACTGGTTGTCGCGTTGCTCTCGCTTAAGTAATACAAATTATGTTTTATATCGTTCTCCAAGAAATACTCCTAGTAAAACACTGTTTTTACTAGTTAGTTGGGTAGGCTTTGTTAATAGGTATAATTTTCCGTGATTTTTGAACATTTTGACTTGACTTTGTCAAGGCTGTTCTGAGATTTTTGTTTGCAAGGTCTGAGTAATTTTCACTATCCCTATTTGATTACGTTGTCTTTTCAGGATTTCTATTTTTACTCCTCCAAGTATGTAGATTTGTCCGACATCGGGAATTTTTCTCACCTCGTGCATGATGTAGCCTGCGATCGTTGCCGCGTCATCTTCTGGAAGGTTCCAGTCAAACTCACGGTTTAGATCCCGTATTGACATACTTCCCTCAACTATCACCGAACCATCATCCTGCATCTTTAGGTCATTAGGCTTGGAGTCATCCTCGTCAACAATTTCTCCTACAATTTCCTCAAGAATATCCTCCAACGTAATGCATCCCTGAAGATCTCCGTATTCATCCACCACCAGAGCGAAGTGCTCTCGCTTTTTCCGAAAATCCTGCAGTTGGTCCAGTAGATGCTTGGTATCTGGCACAAACCATGGCGGAAACATTAGCTGATTGATTTGTATACTGTCCTGATTCTCTCCATGCCGTCTTAGCGCGCGGAAAAAGGTCTTTGTTTTCAGTACTCCAACAATGTTCTCCGGATTATCTTTCCACAATGGAACACGTGAAAATTGGCAGGAGCTTAATTCATCGGCAATTTTTCCTATCGGTTGCGAAATATTAATGGTTTTTAGATTTTTCCTATGGATCATGGAGTGACTTACTGAAATTTTTTCCAGATCCAGGATGCTCTTTAGCATACTTTTTTTCTGCGTTTTCTCATCGTCTCCATCCGACTGTCTCATCTCAATAGCTCCGCGCAGTTCATCGTCGGAGAGCTCTCCAGATTCCTGCGGATCTACATCTATCCGAAGCATTCTAAGAGTATATTTTGCACACCATTCAAGAACCATTGTGATTGGCCTTAGCACTACAACTGCCCGTGCAAAGAATGGGGCTACAAATAAGGCAAACTGTGTAGTGAATCTTATTACAAGCATTTTGGGGAAAATTTCGGAGTAAATCATAATCAAAGCAGCGAGACATGTCTGCATAATAGCTGCTTCCGCTGTCGAAAGATATTTGACGGAAAAGATAGTACTAATGATCGGAATCAGATAGAGGATCAGCTGATTGAGAACCAATATTGTGCTGATAGAAGTAGACAGATTCCGCTGCAAGGAGATGACTTTCTTTGCTCGCTCGTCTCCTTTCTTGGCCAGATGAAATAAATAGGCCCGCGATGCACGAGTCACAGCGGTCTCGGATCCGGACACAAACCCAGCCAAGATGATCATACAAAAAATCCCAAGGAAAAATGCGAAACAAATCACGGGATAGATGCTCCACAAAAGGAGCACTCAGTGCCCTCAGCACTTTCTACCAGCAAAACAAAACGCCGCTCGCTACTGGGCATATGATATCTAGATCTACCTCATAGTGACGAAACGAAGTCTAGTATAGTTTGGGGCCTTGGTAAAGGACCTCCTGAATTCAAGCTGACATAAAGCAAATATGGGAGGTGTTTTATGCTATTTTCTCTAGAGCACTAAACACGGAACTACTTCCGCAATTTGCAGGAGGTTAGGTTGGTGTTTTTGACAGGAATTTTTTGATTGCATTAATCTGAAAGATATTGTTAATTGTATGAGATAAGAGAGTGGGCGCGTATATTGTACGCATTATATGAATAATAGAGGACTTGGGGAAAAAGTGTATTGGTGTTCTTGGTGTGATTGTGTCGGTGGTTGGATTAAACAACGATCTCATGGGGATGAGGCCGCATCCCCAAAATCCCCTCGGTCGTTCACAGATACTTGCTACGCTTAGGCTATTATTGCGGGTTGGAGGTATCTCCTAACAAGGTAAAAATAGATAAGCTGTGTCTTTCCTTGTCATATTCATGCTGCCTCCTCCCTTTTTGAAAATTTTATTATTTTCAGCTGGGGATACTCTTAAAAAAATCAGCGTACCGTCTGTATGTGGATTCCGTTTTTATATATTTATAACTCTTGCCAGAACTCCTTTACCTTTGAAAAAAATCCTTTGGCTTTTGGGCTGCTTTGGTTGTCTTTATCAAATTCCTGAAGTAACTCCTTCTGGCGCTCCGTAAGATTGATCGGCGTCTCCACAAAAGCGTGGATCAGCATGTCTCCGCGCTGAGCGCTCCTAACGACAGACATACCTTTGCCTCGCAGTTTTAGAACCTGACCAGACTGCGTACCTGCTGGGATTTTTATGATGGCTTTTTTTCCATCGATCGTAGGAACCTCCACTTCTCCACCCAGCGCCGCCGTTACAAAGGATATCGGAACATCGCAGTGCACAGAGCTTCCATCTCGACTGAACAACTTATGTGGTTTGATTACCACAAAAATGTAGAGATCTCCACTTCTACCTCCGCGAATTCCTGCCTCTCCTTCCCCTGTTAGCCGAATGCGTGCTCCATTTTCTATGCCAGCGGGAATGGAGACGCTAAGGTTTCTTGAGCGGCTAACTCTACCAGCGCCATTACAGGTTTTGCAGGATTTCTCTATGATGTGCCCTGTTCCGTTGCACGCTGAGCAAGTTTTTTCCACCATGAAAAAACCTTGGGCGTACCTCATTTTCCCTGATCCTCGGCAAGAGGGACAAGTTTTCGGCTTGAGTCCTCCTTCGGAGCCTGTTCCGTTGCATTCGTCACATTTGACATTTGCACGGAGCTTTAATTCCATATCTTTGCCTCGAAATGCCTCCTCCATGGTGATCGTTGTGTCATAGCGAAGATCGTTGCCACGCATATCTGCTCTTTCTCCGCCAGCTCCTCCACCCATATTGTCTCCGAAAAAGCCTTCGAAGATGTCAGAGAACGCCGAACCACCAAAATTAAAGTGAAAATCCTGCGAAAAGCCTCCTCCATTGGATCCGCCGCCTCCGCTTGCTGCGTTTTTATAGGCTTCGTGTCCATATCTGTCGTAGGCGGACCTCTTCTGTGGATCTTTCAGTGTTTCATAGGCCTCGTTGATTGCTTTGAACTTCGCCTCCGCCTCCTTATCACCCTTATTCCTATCAGGATGGTACTTCATAGCCATTTTTCTATAGGCTTTTTTTATTTCCTCCTCATCAGCAGACTTGGATACGCCAAGCGTTTCGTAGTAATCCATGACCAATCCCATTCTAAAAAGATAAAATACGTTTTTGCGAATTGCGCGGACGTCGTTCCCTCTAGGAACTACTTATCCTCTTTTACTTTGTAATCTGCATCAACGACATTTTCATCGTTCTTTTTTTTGTCACTGGTGTCAGTCTCCGGGCTCTGTGGCGGCGCTGCTCGATGTATTGCTTCCCCTGCCTTTGCCACGACGCCGACTAATCTTTGCGACGCCTGTTTGATTTCTTCAATGTTCTCGCTTTCTAACACTTTTTGGATTCCGTCAATGCTAGATTTTATTTCTTCTTTTGTGTCCTCTGTAATCTTATCTCCGTTTTCGGACAGCATCTTGTTTGCGTTATTTATCATCTCCTGAGCCACATTTCTCTCCTGGATCAGATCCTTGCGCTTCTTGTCTTCCTCTGCGTGGAGCTCCGCATCTTTCACCATCTTGTCTATTTCATCTTCGCTCAGCCCCCCGGATGTCTTAATGCTAATAGTCTGCTCTTTATTCGTTGCTTTATCTTTGGCTGATACATGCACGATGCCGTTTGCGTCGATATCGAAGGTCACCTCTATCTGCGGTATTCCGCGAGGTGCTGGAGGTATTCCGGTTAGGTCAAATTGTCCCAGCAGCTTATTGTGCTCCGCAATGTCTCGCTCTCCCTGAAATACTCTAATAGTGACTGCATTCTGATTATCCTGCGCTGTGGAAAATGTCTGGCTTTTCTTGGTTGGAATCGTCGTATTGCGATCAATTAACCTTGCAAAAACCCCTCCCAGCGTTTCTATGCCAAGGGATAACGGGGTTACATCCAGCAACAGGACATCCTTCACATCTCCCTTCAGCACTCCTCCCTGGATGGCCGCGCCAACGGCAACAACTTCGTCCGGATTCACTCCTTTATGTGGTTCTTTTCCGAAAAAACTCTTCACGTACTCGATGACCTTGGGCATGCGCGTCATCCCGCCGACTAAAACCACCTCATCTATTTGGTTGGCAGAAACACCAGCGTCCTTTAGCGCGGCCCTGCACGGCTCGATAGTTTTTTTAATAATATCATCTACCAGCGACTCCAGCTTCGCGCGAGTCAGCTTTAATGTCAGATGCTTTGGGCCAGATGCGTCCGCAGTAATAAATGGAAGGTTGATATCTGTTTCGATTGCACTGGATAGCTCTATTTTAGCCTTTTCTGCCGCTTCTTTCAGCCTCTGTTGCGCCATACTATCATTCCGCAGGTCAACACCGTTCTCCTTCTTGAACTCGTCCGCAAGATAATCAATGATTCTTTTATCGAAGTCTTCCCCGCCAAGGAACGTGTCGCCATTTGTCGCCTTGACTTCAAAAACTCCATCTCCTATTTCTAAAATTGAAATGTCGAAGGTCCCTCCGCCAAGGTCGTAGACGGCAATCAAACCTGAATTTTTCTTGTCCAAGCCATAGGCCAGCGCTGCCGCCGTGGGCTCGTTTATTATGCGCAGGACGTCTAGCCCCGCAATTTTTCCCGCATCCCGTGTCGCCTGCCGCTGGGCATCATTGAAATAGGCTGGAACCGTGACAACCGCTTCCGCTACTTTTTCCCCAAGGAAACTTTCGGCTGATTCCTTCATCTTTTGCAGAATAAACGCGCTTATCTGGCTGGGACTGTATTTCGTTCCTCGAGAATCCACCCAGGCATCGCCGTTTTCCGCCGGAACTATATCATAAGCTGCTCTGTATTTTTTCAGATACTCGTCGTTGTGTTTCCGGCCGATTAATCTTTTTATAGCATAAAATGTGTTCTTATAATTGGTTACAGCTTGTCGCTTTGCTGCCTGTCCAATCAATCTTTCCCCATTTTGAGCGAACGCAACGACCGAAGGTGTCGTCCTGACTCCCTCTGCATTCTCTATCACCCTAGGATTCCCTCCATCCATGATGGATACACAGGAATTTGTAGTACCAAGATCGATACCAATAACTTTACTCATGGCAATCCCCTTTCATAGGCAAACTAACCTTGTAAGACCCGTATAGCATAGCGTCTCACATTAATAACAGGATAAGGCCCCTTCTGGGCACCCATTCCCGATCAATGGCACCACTACCATCGACATATACTATTATATGGGCAAGAAAAAACTTGTCAAGCTACTGTATTTGCTCCGCCATAGCCGTATGGTGTTCTAGATAATACGTTTCAGAATCACATAAAATGCCCCCTCTCCACCGTGATGAAGTTGGGCCTGAGCGAAGGACGCTATGTATTCCCCGAATGACTCCTTTGCCCATTTCATGAGCGACGCGCGCAGAACGGAGGTCTTCATGCTGTTTCCTCCGGTTATTATCAGCGCGTTTTTCACGCCTTCAAATTGACACCGCGCGAGAAAATCGCTCAACTGAGCGAAAGCCTCTTCAGTGGTCATCCCGTGTAGATCTATGCTTCTCTCCACGGCAAAATTTCGCCGATATTTTCTGCTCATTTCATAAATTTGACTCCTTTGGAGGCAAAAGGGACTATTGCTAGCGAGCTTTTGAAATTTTTTCCTTTTTCTCGTTGGTTTATCTATGGTAGCATATTTCTGAATGAGGGGCTTTACATATGGGAAAAAAAATTGCATAGTTTTTCTGGACAAATTACGACTTTCAGAGGTAAGTTGTGTTAAACGAGGCTAGTTATAGCAATAGTATCCTAAAGTTAACAACGTTTTCTTTCCTTGCTCTATTGGTGGCTTGTAGCTGCGAAGATAGACCAGGAGATAAGCGATGTCATGCGGGGTCTGAGCGTCCTTACATAGTCAATGGGGTTAAATATTATCCTCAGACACACTATCAATATACCGCTGTTGGAGAGGCAAGCTGGTATGGATATGACTGCCATGGAAAACCCACAGCCAGTGGTAGGACATTTGATAGAAATAAACTCACAGCGGCGCACCGAACTTTGCCGATTCCATCTGTGGTTATTGTCGAAAATTTGAAAAACAGGAAGAAAGTGCGTTTGCTTATCAATGATAGGGGGCCATTTGCCCGTACAAATAGAAGAATAATCGATGTATCTCAGCTCGGGGCCGAAGAGCTGGGCTTTCGCCAAGCTGGATTTACAAAAGTCCGCGTAACGTGCCTACCAAAGGAAAGCCAGCTCGCTGCGATTGCTTATAAGAGGAAACCCTATATGTCGACGCCTCGTTAACTTGAGCGATGTGGCGATGAATTTTACGTAGGTGGGCGGACGTTGGTTTATTGGTAATTTTGTCCGAGTTGTCGCAGGTGGCCATCGATTCTTAATGTAGATATGGATGTTGCAAGTCCTGTTCGGTCATCAATATCGATTATTGTTCCACACAGTGTGGCTTTTCCATCGGCAGGAAGCATTCTCTGATAAGAAAATCCTTTTACAAATTTTCCGATGATACTCTTCTGCATGCCGATAACTGAATCGTAGTCTCCGCACATCCCTACGTCTGTTTGGAAGGCTGTACCTCTCTCCAAAATGCGGTCGTCTGCGGTGGGAATGTGTGTATGCGTACCAACCACAGCGGAAACCCTCCCATCCAAATAGTGTCCAAGAGCACTTTTTTCAGATGTAACTTCTGCATGGAAATCTATGACAATTGCTTGAAGATCACTGCCAAGATGATAACTTGCTAGGAATTTATCCATGTAGTAGAAGGCATTTTCACCAATTAATGGCATATTGACCTGTCCAATGAGGTGAACGACCGCTATTTTTGGCCTATCTGGTTCCGAAACAATAAATACGCCGTTTCCAGGAACCGTACTGGGCAGGTTGGCCGGCCTCAAAAGCCTCTTTTCACTTTCCAAAAAACCGGAAATTCCTTTTTGATTAAATAAATGATTGCCGCCGGTCAAAATGTCCGCACCATTCTCTAGAAATTGTTTTGCAATTTCTCCAGTTATTCCGAAACCATGCGCTGCGTTGTCCACATTCAGTATGATAAAATTAATACAAAACCGTTCCCTCAGATTGCAAAGATGCTGAAGAACAACTTCTCTGCCAGATCGTCCCACGATATCTCCGCATACAAGAATTCTCATTATGAAGTTACCTACCTAAATTGTCAGTGTTGCGCCTTGATATGTTTTCCTGACCTCTTGCCATTTCTTCTCTATGCACCATGATTCATAGTAAAGAATACCCTCTTCCGTATCTATCGCCCGACATTCTTCGTGCCCCTGGAGGGACTCGAACCCCCACGTCCTTGCGAACAACAGATTTTGAGTCTATCGCGTCTACCAATTCCGCCACAGGGGCGAGCTCTACTTCAGCTAGATACATTTGTTCCACTAGAAAATCAACTGACTTTTTTGCATATACCTGATTTTGCATTTATTTAAGTGATGATGGATGAGTTATGTGATGGCATAATACGCCCTAAATTCTCGCGCACTTTATTTGTTATTGGAAAGTCCATATAATCTCATCGAGCGTTGCTGGCATTTTGGAGTCATTATGAGCATGAGATGGCCGTTCGACAGAGATGGTGAGAAGATAGCTGGGGTTTTGGCAATTGTTTCGATATGCCTCGGCAACATAAGCACAAACCTTGGATGGTTCGGGTTCATCGTAACTATAGCATGTTTGGCATTTTTTAGAGATCCAGAGCGGGTGCATCCATCTAGAAGTTCTGCTGTTGTCAGTCCTGCAGATGGGATTGTTTTGAAAATTTCCCACTGCGTTCCACCAGAGGAATTAGGGCTTTCCGGAGATTGGAAAAAGATAAGCGTATTTATGAGTATTTTTAATGTTCATGTAAACCGGGCCCCTATTGCTGGCACAGTGGAGAAAATTCTCTATATTCCTGGCAAGTTTTTTAACGTAACTCTGGACAAGGCGAGTGAATATAACGAGCGTCTTTCCACTTTTATCTGTCTACCAGGGGGGGCAAAAGTGGTGTTCGTACAGATTGCTGGACTTATCGCCAGAAGGATTCGCTGCGATATAAAGGAAGGGCAGGAACTAGAGCTGGGGCAGAGAATTGGCATGATCAGATTCGGCAGCAGAGTAGATATTTATTTACCAATCGACGCTACCATAGAAGTGGAGGAAGGACAGGTTACCGTTGCCGGAGAAACCGTTCTGGCCGACTTGAAGAAAAGGGAGGTACGGTATGGAAATGGATGAATCGAAGGGGCAAGAGCAAAATCTCACTGAAAGTGAAGAGGATGATTCTAGCGATAAGCAGCCTGCCAGAAAGGTGGCATCTTTAACGAGGTTCTTGCCAAGCATTATTACTGTGGCTGCGTTGTGTGTTGGACTTACGTCGATTAGGTTTGCGTTATTTCATCGCTGGGAGATGGCGGTATTGTGCATATTCGTTGCTGCATTGCTGGATGCGTTGGATGGCAGAGTGGCTCGCTACTTCGGGTATTCGTCGCAACTAGGGGCACAACTGGATTCCCTGTCTGATTTGGTATGCTTCGGGGTTGCTCCGGCCGTCGTTTTATTCCTCAAGTCTATGTATTTATTTAGTAATATAGGTTGGGCAATTTGTATGTTCTTCACTGTCTGCTGTGCACTGCGGTTGGCTAGGTTCAACGCGGATCTGTTTATCGATGCCCCGATGGAAGATTGGGAGAGAAAATATTTCAAAGGTGTTCCTGCTCCTGCGGGTGCAATTCTAGCGGTTTTTCCAATGATTTTATCCTTCCACACCGGTGATCACAGGTTTTTATATCCAGAGTGGGGTGGCTGTTGCCTAGCTGTGGCTGGGCTACTGATGATTAGCTCTGCAAGGACTTTTTCGTCGAAAATGATTGTAATAAGCGAGCGGTCCGCTCCTTTTTCTCTTATGGCGGCGGGTTGTTTCGTGATTTGTCTTATAACTGAGGTTTGGCTGACACTATCCATACTGGTCGTCACCTATCTTTGTTCGATTCCGTTTGGTGCGATGCAGTATTATCGGACGCTGCAGAAAAAGGTTGAACCGAATGCGGAAACGCAGGACGTCGGAACAGAAACCTATAACGAAACTGAAGCCTTGCCTGCAGAAGATGTTGCGTTTCAGAATGATGCTGCTAAAGACGAGCCTGCAAAGGAATCGGTAAAAACAGGCGACCCCCTGCTACCTCATAAATGAAAAGATACATTGTTTTTTTATTGCTGGGCGCTTCCTGCGCCCTTCTTTTTCGCTGTTGGCGTCGGGAGGGAGGAGAGGAGTCTAATCTTTGCCGGACGCTGAAGCAGGAGAGTCTCGGCCCATTCGATAGGGAAAAAAAATTATATATAGCAATCGGGATAGATTATATTCCCCATGAGCTGATAGAAACTTTCGAAAAAATAACTGGAATACAAGTTATAATCGATATATTCGACTCCAATGAAATATTGGAGGCAAAACTGCTGGCCGGTGGAGTGAAATACGATATAGTCTTTCCCACTGCCTGGCCAAATTTTTCTCGGCAACTAAAGGCAGGAATCTATCAAAAATTAGATAAGAACCGCATAAATATGGCGATATTCGCCAAAGACGTACTCAAAAGGTTGGAAAAACATGATGCAGGAAATAATTATGCGGTACCTTTCCAATTTGGTATTGCAGGACTGGGAGTGAATGAAAAAATTGTCACTCCCATTATAGGTAAATCTGAAAAAGGATCTCTTTCCATTGTCTTTGATCCCTCTAACGCGGAGAAACTCAGCAAATATCGAATATCTCTCTACGAATCTCCCAATGAATTGTTTCCTATCGTGATGGCTTACCTGGGGCTTGATCCAGAAAGTGAGAACCCTGAAGACATCGTAAAGGCTGCGGAACATCTTAGAAAGATCCGTCCGTATATATCGAAATTTACATCATTTGGATTCGAAGATCTGGCTACTGAAAACGCCTGTGCTGCACTAGGCACATCTGGAGATATACTGAAAGTACAGAGGGAAAATCCAAGCATAAAATTTTATTATCCAGAAGAAGGTGCATCACTGTGGGTAGACGTTGTTGCAATACTTGCAAAGGCAAAACATCCTAACAATATCTACGCCTTTCTAAAATTCCTTTTCCATCCGATGGTGATTGCTGAGGTAACGAATGTCACATCCAGAGCGAATGCGGTGGTGAAAGCTGAGAAGTATTTACTTGAGGAAGTGAAAAAAAATTCCTATATATATCCAAGCGAGGCCGTTTTTAGGAAATGTTATATCGAAAAGCCATTACCTTCTCATGTGGAGGCACTGAAAACAAGACTTTTGACTCAAATTAAATCTATGGAAAATTAATGCAAAAGAGAAAATATTTTGAACTTATTTTACATTCTATTTTGGTTACTATTCTATTGACCTCATGCACAAAATACGATTCTCCCAAACTTCCAGACGTAGATACTAAAACTTTTTCCTTTGAGGAAATTTTGCAGAAACACAGGAAACTGAAGGAAAGAGTACAAACTATTCCTACTCCTCCGTGCACAACCACCACATAGGGTCACTTCCTTTCCTGTGGTCCTCTCTTCCAGACGGAGTGTGTTGTTATGTGTATCCTACTCCCCACCTACTGCGCACTGAACCATTTCCATCTCTGCTTCTTCTACGGGGATATCCAACATTAATTGTTTCGGGAGTATCTTTACTCCTGATTGTTCTGCTGCTTCTTGCAAATCTTTGTCATCATAACTATTCGTCACAATGATTGCCCTGTTTTTCATTTTACTCTGTTGTATCAGCAGCAGCCCACTTATTTCACTACTTTTTAACTCCTGGTCGGCAAGAAGGAAGGTATCGTTACGCTTTACTCCTTCAAGGAAATCAACAGCCTCTTTGGCATTGGAAAAGAATTTCAACTCTACGTCTAGTTCTTTTAAAAGCGTTCTCCACGTATGGTAAATTACCTCCTCATCGTCCACCACCACCACGATACTTCCCTTTGGCAGCAGAACCCGTTCTACCATCCATTCCGGTCGTCCAGTGGCTGGGAAGGAAATGTTGAAGGTTGTTCCCATTCCTTCGGTTGATTCAACGAATATTTTGCCTTTATATAGTTTGACCGTACTTGTTATTTGGGCTAACCCGATGCCATGCCCAAACTGCTTTGTCGTCTCTATTTTTTCTCCTCGATTAATTTTATCCACAATTACTTGTGGCATCCCTTTTCCTTTATCCTTTATCACAATTCGTACACGCTGATCCTGCTGGTCTAGAAAAATTTGAATTTCTCCAGGCTTGCCATCATACGCCTCGACGGCATTGTTTATCAGGTTTGATATCATACGACTGAAATTCGATACATCAATTTTGACGAAAGTGAACTTAGTGTCATCTCCGTATGAGTAGTGAAATTTCATTTCCATATCATTGTAGCGATGTTTCTTTTGGTCGATTACTTCCTGCAGAGCTAAATGAACGAGGAGATGTTGCATCCTCTCTGCACATAGAGATTTCTGCTCTTTCATATGGCGGTTTAGTAAGTCGCTAGTAATGTTCTGAATGCTTGTCACAATGCTTATGAGGAAAGTCCGCTGATCTTCCGGTACATTGATGCAAGTTTTCGCGAAACACTTCAGACTAACAAGAGGCGAAGTTATGTCATGGGCGACACTTGCTACAAACTTCTGAAGCTCCAACTGTCCTTCGAGTTTCTCTTCCTGAAGTTTGCTTAGCATTTTCAACTCCTCTGCTTTCTTGCGATCGGTTATATCGATGGATAACCCTAGCAGCCCGATTACCTTTCCTCTCCGATCTACCAGTGGAGCTTTTTTCGATAGATAGTTCCGCTTTTTGCCCCGTACGCAAATTGATTCTTCAATCTCATTCTCTTGTCCAGTCTCCATGACTTTTTTATTTATATCATCTAACTTGTTTGCTTCTTCAGTGTCGTGTAAATCACAATTTCTTTTTCCAATAATATCGCTACTAGCGGTTAATCTAAGCTGTTCAGCCTGTAAATTATTACATCCCTGATATATATGATTACAATCTAGCCAATAAACATGTCCAGGGATCTTTCCAATGATGGATTGTAGCAATTCGTTTTTGGCTTGCTCTTCTTCCAACTGCTTGCGCATACCCGCTTGTGCATCATCTTCGTCCTTCTTGAAAAGAGTTATCTCCCTTACTGCATCCCTATCCTCCATCGCATAGGAATGCCCTGCATGGGTCGCATTTCTATAATCAAGCAGAAACTCGGAGACGTTTGCATAGATACCATGGGTGAAGCGCGGAGCTAACCAACGCACCGCCTTCTGTAGGTTTGGGAAGTAATGAAACATTGCAACCACGGCGCTGGTAGCACTTCCTATGTGTAGCAGGTATACTGGTTTGTTTAGATTCTGCAACGGAAGCGTTAGTATCCAAGATGTCTCTTCTACGATATATAAATGTCCATTACTTTCATCTATGTCATGGGTCTCTGCAAATTCACTGACGCTTTTTGCAAATGCGGCCGCAAAGTCTGCATCACTCTTTATTTTATCTAGTACCAAATTTCTACAATTTTCATAGTGTGGATTGTCCTGCGGGGAAATACACTTCCACCAATCCACTTTTAAGAAGCCCGAAAGATCTGGGCTACATCGTTCTATCCAATCATCTTGTTCCTTCTCTCCTCTTATAATCGCTTGCTTAACCTCCTCTTCTGTACATTCTTTAAGCTGCCTTGGAAGATAATCGTACCGACTGAGATATCCAGTGCGAATTTCGTACTTTTCACAGGTCGATAGGTCAAATTCTTTATGAATTAAATCTACTGTGGCCTGAGTTCTTTTTTTATCATCAGGATTCCTATTATGACTTTCCCAGAAATATACCACCGCGTTTTTTACAGGTACCTCTGGGGAAAAATTGCGAAACATTGCTATAACAGACTCTATGTGCTCTTGCTTGCTGCCTGACTCACCAAAACTACTTCTACGTTCTGTATTGCTCATTGTGCAACTCCATTACTACTGTTTTTTGTACTTGAGGATTAGCGCAGTGGTAAATCCGGAAAATACAAGGCTAAAAATATATCCGCCCATTAGAATCCAATCCCGATGAATATACGCATGCGCAATCGTGACAATTTGTATAAAATTAAACCCGGCAAAGGTTACAACAGATAACCCTCCTGTATCTTTCGTTTTATACACTTTCAAGGCTTGTGGGATAAACAGCACTGCATTAGTAAACATACTCAAGCCAAACATGAACTCAACTAAAACAACCAAACAACCCGACATCACCACTTCCCAACTGTCATACTCGCAAAACACGATTTTACACTCATATGTGTCACATTGCTATAGATAAAATGAACAGTTTCAAAAAAATGGATCTTTGTTTTGTGCCATTAAATAAAAATTGCTTTTTGCGATTATTTGAGTATTTTTTTTGAATTTTTAACTCTAAGTTGTTGGAGGTGCTGGATTCCTACTTCTTTCTTTTATTGCTTCGGTAAAGACAATATAATGTACTTATAATTAGTGACGGAGTTTTAGGAGGATCATGGTCGAAAAGGAGGGGTATAACGCGGAATCAATTAAGGTTCTCCGTGGATTAGACGCGGTGAAAAAGCGTCCAGGTATGTATATTGGCGACACAGATGATGGCAGTGGTTTGCATCACATGGTATTTGAGGTGGTAGATAATTCCATCGATGAAGCTTTGGCGGGCTATTGCAAGCTGATCGAGGTGACAATCCATCGTAATGGGGCTGTTTCAGTTCTCGACGATGGTCGCGGCATACCTACAGATCTGCACGCGGAGGAAGGCGTGTCTGCTGCCGAAGTCATTATGACACACCTGCATGCCGGCGGGAAATTCGATCAAAATTCCTACAAAATCTCCGGAGGATTGCATGGGGTAGGAGTTTCCGTCGTGAACGCTCTGTCAGATAGACTTGATTTATCTATTTGGCGCGGGAACAAAGAGTATTTCATGAGATTTCATGACGGCGTGGCCGACGCTCCGCTGAAGGTTGTCGGCGAAGGCGAGATAAGAACAGGCACCAGAGTGACTTTTTGGCCGTCATCCATAATCTTCAAAACTACAGAGTTCGTTTTTACAAATCTTGAGCATCGCATGCGGGAGTTAGCGTTTCTGAATTCTGGTGTGCATATAGTACTGAAAGACGAGCGGACGGATGACGGAAAGCCAAAGATCGTTGACTTACATTTTAGCGGCGGTCTGAAGGAGTTCATTAGGCATCTTGATCGCAGTAAAAATACGCTAATCAGTGCTCCAGTATACATCTGTTCCGCTAAAGAGGACATTACTGTTGAGGTGGTTCTGGAGTGGACGGATAGCTATCACGAAACGATGCTCTGCTATACTAATAACATTCCCCAGGTGGACGGAGGAACGCATCTTGCGGGGTTTCGAAACGCCCTGACTCGCACGATGAATGCCTATGTCGTCGAAAGCATAAAAAAAGATAAGATTTCTCTTTTAGGAGACGATGCACGGGAAGGACTGACATGCATTCTATCGGTTAAAGTTCCAAATCCAAAATTTTCTTCCCAAACCAAGGATAAGCTAGTGTCATCCGAGGTCCGCGGAGTCGTGGAAAGTATTGTAAGTGATGCTCTTTCCACATGGATTGAGGAAAATCCTGCGGAAGCAAAAAAGGTTGCTGCCAAAATCGTGGAAGCAGCCACAGCAAGGGAGGCGGCACGAAAAGCTAGGGAGTTAACGCGGCGCAAAAATGCGCTGGAGATCTCATCGCTTCCTGGAAAATTGGCGGATTGCCAGGAAAAGGATCCTGCCTTGAGCGAAGTTTTCATCGTCGAAGGAGATAGCGCAGGCGGCACTGCGAAGCAGGGGAGAGATCGGCGTACTCAAGCTATACTACCTCTGCGTGGCAAGATTCTGAACGTAGAGCGGGCCCGTTTTGATAGAATTCTTTCTTCCGCAGAAATTGGAACATTAATTTCGGCGTTAGGCACTGGGATTGGAGAGGATTTTGACATAGAAAAGATTCGCTATCATAAAATTATTATCATGGCTGATGCTGATGTCGACGGCAGCCATATTAGAACGCTGCTGCTCACGTTTTTTTTCCGGCAAATGCTCCCTATCATTGAAAAGGGATACCTCTATATAGCTCGGCCACCGCTTTATGGAGTCAGGCGCGGAACGTCGCGCGTCTTCATTCGCGACGAACAAACGATGGAAGAATATTTGCTAAGTTCAACCATTCCAATATCTTCGCTGAAGCTGTCTAGCGGGGAGGTGATCACCTCCAATGATATTCGCGGCTTCATTCGAAAGGCGGAGAAAATAAAAAACTCTGTCTCCCATATAAACAACAGAGTGAATAATGCAGCTCTGCTGGAGGGATTGTTACTGCTTGGTTTTCCCACTGATCCATTGCCACAGAACGTGGTTTGTCGGCATCTCGGGGGGATCGATCCAGGCGAATGGAGCGTAGAGGAGGAAGAGAGTCGCTATATCTTCAGCAAAACCTTGCGGAATGTTACGGAAAAATTCGAAGTACCTAAGGCGATTCTAGAATCGCAAGAAATACAGAATCTTTCGGATGAGATTTTAACTTTTGAGTCATTTCTTCATGGATTCGCTGAGCTGAAGATGAAAGATGTAACGACTATTGTGAAATCGCCGATAGATTTCTACGACACATTTATGTCGAATGCAAAAAAAGGTATTTCCGTCACACGCTTTAAAGGTCTTGGAGAAATGGATGCGGAGGAACTTTGGGAAACTACCATCGATCCAAATGCTAGAGTGCTTATGCAGGTTAAATTTGCTCATTTAGAGGAATTGGACGAAATTTTCACCACTCTTATGGGGGAAGCTGTAGAGCCGCGTCGAGACTTCATACAGGAGAACGCGCTCAATGTTATCAATCTGGACGCGTAGTAGTATACGATCCTTTGTCGGAAACATTATCGTTGCGATATTTATGGGATTCATGGTGCTTTGGTCGAGTGCTGGGAAATGCGATGCGTTCTGCGAACAATCTAAGGTGTTGAAACTTTTGGAACTTTGGGCGCCCAAGGATGTCCTTGGAGGCGTGCTGGAGCGAATTGGAAATCCCAATGGTGGAGGAGGATATATAATGCTGCATGAGTTTCCAGACGGGTCTGTTTGTTATAGTTTTGGCATTCCGATTGATAACTCGTGGAATACGTGTATTTCAGAAAAGAATGTGGATGTTTTTTTGTTTGACAATTTCCCCAATGAATGTTTCAGTTCTTCTAGAATCCGAAGTAATAATGGGGGCAATACAAATAGTGAGTTGAAAAAACTATTACAATTGATGAAACAGAATGGCCATGAAAATGAGCAATTTATGATTCTGAAGGTAGATATTGGAGGGGCGGAATGGGATATACTGGCAAATATCCCCACTGAGATTATGATGCACTTTAATCAAATGATAATCATATTTTATGATGTCCATCACGTCGATAACCCACCTATTCAGCAAAAAATGGTGCGTGTGTTGGAAAAAATAAATACTACCCATCAGGCTGTCCACGTCCATGGAGATAATAGCGCTGAATGCAAAATAGTCAGTGGTGTACTACTGCCAGATGTGCTTGAAGTAACATATGTGAGAAAGGCAGGGCATGATTTTGAGGGAACAGCCAAGTGGCTTCCTGTGGAAGGGCTGGATAAAGCTAATGATTCTAGAAAAGCTGATCTGTGTCTTGGGAGCTGGGGTGTACTAAATGCAAAGAAACGAGAAATGGATGGAAGATATGGCGAAGATGAAATGGTCACTTGCGAATTCTGATAGAAAAAAAGAAAACGAGATTTTAATTATACTGCTTATTTTATCAGGAGTGGTGCTCGGAATCCAGGTGTATTTTTATAAAGCGCCTCTTCACGTGTGGATAGGGTTCTATTCTCTGCTTGGGGTTGTTATATGTTCAAAATTTTTTGTCGATGTTTACCTGGTGTCAGCGCTTTGTAAGACCATGGCGCTGCTACTTGCGGTTGTGATCTCCTACTGTATATTTAAGCTGAGCGTTTTACTGGGATTTGACTCAGATGCTCGTACATATGTGGCAGCCCTCAAGTTTTTATTTTTTCCGTTTGCTATCTATTTTTCAGGGCTGTTTTGTAAAACCGTGAAGATTTAGGGGGCAGCGGTGTCCAGAATTCTAGGGATCGATCCTGGACTACATATTACCGGCTGGGGTATGGTGGATTATAATGGGTCGCGGCTGAAGTATATTTCTCATGGAACCATTATGTCGGAGTCTTCTGAGGATGTGGGATCTCGCCTCAGTAATATTTTCAAAAAATTATCAGATGTGATTGAGAAATATAGCCCGGACGAAGCAAGCATAGAGGACATTTTCGTTAATAAAAATCCATTTTCTTCGCTGAAGCTGGGAATGGCTAGGGGAGCTGCAGTTTGCTGTGTCGGTGTACTCGGGCTAAAAATCCATGGGTACACACCAAATAAAATTAAAAAAACAGTAGTCGGAACCGGGCACGCCACTAAAGAGCAGGTATCAATCATGGTTCAAAAACTACTGAATTGTGGTAATGTGAAACTTGATGCGGCAGACGCTCTCGCGGTCGCGGTATGTCATGCTCATCATAGAACGTCTTATATGGTGGCTCAATGATTGCTTATCTGAGGGGAACAGTGGGGAAGGTCGCTGAAAACTCGCTGGTTCTCGATGTTAATGGCGTTGGCTACGCGGTCATCTGCTCTGCGCGCACTATTAACGAAGCGAAGAGTTTTTCCGGCGTGATACACATTTTTACAGTCCTAAACGTCAGAGAGGATTCTTGGACATTGTATGGATTTATCTCCGAACAGGAGAGAGCTTGGTTTAATGTCCTTACGTCGGTGCAGGGAGTTGGAGGCAAGGTTGCCATTGCAATTCTGTCGTCCCTTTCAGATGAAGATATATATAACGCTTTTCTCACTAGCGATAAAAGCATGTTCACAAGAGCCGATGGGGTGGGGCCTAAGCTGGCCATGCGTATTGTTACGGAATTGAAGGAGAAAGTCGTCGGAAAAATTAGTCCGAATATTTCGATGCCGATACCGTCGTGTAGTGAATCCCGCATCTTGAGCGACGTTATATCGGCTCTTGTGAACCTCGGATATCAGAGAACGGATATTCTGCGCGTAATCGCGTCTATGCAGCTTGATGAAAAAGAAGGGTTCGATACTCTACTAAAGCACGTTCTGGCCAGGCTGTCCTCTGGTGCGCTGGCAATATGAAAACGAAGGGTACACTAAATCCCGAGCCATTGGAGCAAGAAATATCAGAATATTCTCTGCGCCCAACCTGTCTTCGGGATTTCATCGGACAGAATGCCGTCAAAGATAATCTACGTATATTCATAGAATCTGCTAAAAAACGTGCCATAGCAATGGATCATATCCTATTCTTCGGTCCGCCGGGGCTCGGGAAAACGACTCTCTCGCAAATTGTTTCCAAAGAGCTTGGTGTGAGGTTCAAGACCACGTCCGGTCCGATTTTGGCAAAAGCTGGAGACCTTGCCGCAATCCTCACCAATCTGCAGGAAAAGGATGTGCTCTTCGTTGATGAAATTCATCGTATGAACCGTCTTGTGGAGGAGATTCTTTATCCGGCTATGGAGGATTTTCAGCTGGATCTTATGATAGGAGAAGGACCCGCTGCACGTTCCGTAAGGATAGATATACCGCATTTTACTCTCATCGGAGCAACGACTCGTTCCGGCATGCTTTCCTCTCCTCTGCGGGATAGATTCGGCATTCCACTACGGTTGGAGTTCTACACGCATGTTGAACTCCAAATAATAATTACTAAAAATGCAGAGCTTCTTGGTATTCCGATATCTAAGGACGGCTCCGAAGAGATTGCTAGGCGCTCAAGGGGGACACCTCGTATAGCCGGTCGTCTATTAAAACGTGTTAGAGATTTCGCTATTGTCAACGATGCTGATGTTATCGATAAAAATGTCGCGGATCTTGCGCTAAAAAGATTGGATGTAGATGAGAACGGCCTTGACTCAATGGATAGGAAATATCTAAAATGTATTCTTGATTTCTATAGCGGCGGCCCTGTTGGCGTTGAGACGCTTGCCGCAGTGCTGTCGGAGAAAAGAGACACCATAGAGGAGGTTATCGAACCGTATATCCTGCAGAATGGACTGGTACAAAGAACTGCCAGGGGGCGCATTCTAACGTCAGAAGGATATCGGTATTTGGGAGCATCGGCGCAACATACGACGACGGAAAATGGTTTATACGAAGGAGAGTTGCTATGAACGGTATTGAAGAAGTAATAACATCGACTGCGGCAACGACAAATGATATGTCTTTCCTTAGTCTTTTTATGCAGGCGTCATTTGCGGTAAAATTTGTCATCATTTTACTAGTCGGATGTTCTTTCTGGAGTTGGACGATCATTCTTGCAAAGTTTTCATTTCTTAGAAAGGTGAAAATCCGTGCCGATAAATTTGAAGAAGCATTTTGGAACTGTGGGTCAATCGAGATGTTTTTTGATAATATTAATAGCAAAGGCGATGATCCAATTGTGTCTGTTTTCGTCTCTGGTATGCAGGAATGGCGACGCACAAAGTCGAAGATCAAGACTGTTATCGGTAGCATTTCGTTGAATGAGCGTATTGCTCGCATGATGCGTGTGACCGTCAGCCGGGAAATTGAATATCTTGAGCAGTACGTAGGGTTTTTGGCCACTGTCGGATCGACTGCTCCGTTTGTTGGGTTATTCGGAACCGTGTGGGGAATTATGAATTGTTTCGAATCCATAAAATTTGATCAGAACACAAGTCTTGTCGCGGTTGCTCCGGGGATCGCGGAGGCGCTATTCGCGACTGCTCTGGGCTTGGTGGTGACCATCCCCGCCGTAGTCGCATATAACAAGCTCTCTTCGGAGATAAATCGTTATCAGAACAGATTGGAGGCCTTTGTTGATGAATTTTCTGCGATTATTGCTCGGCAGATAGAGGATATAGGTGTGTAAATGAGTCCTATTCAAGGTAGAAGAAGTGGAGGCTCCAGAAGAACTCTGATGAGCGATATGAACGTCACGCCGATGATCGACGTGATGCTTGTTCTTTTGGTGATCTTTATGATTGCTGCGCCTTTACTTACCGTCGGTGTGAAGGTTGATCTTCCCAACGCTAACGCACCAAACGTTACAGGAAACGAGATTCCGATAGTTGTGCATATAAACCGGGAGGCGAAGGTGTTTATTGGAGAGGTTGAGGTTGATGTAAAAACTCTGCCAGATAAACTCCACGCTATCACCAAAGAAAGCGCTTCTGGCGCAAGAGTATTTGTGAAAGGAGACAAGTCTCTCTCCTACGGAACCGTCATGGACATCATGGGGCGCATAAGTAGCTCAGGTTTTAGAAAGGTTATTCTGGTAACGGAGTTGCCGAAAAAGCAGGGATCAAATGAGAAGAACCAGGGGTAGATTCTCGTTAAAGTGGGCAATAATCTACTCTGGTTTGGGACATTTATTCGTGATTGCGCTGGGATTTATTCCTGTTTTCAATCTTAGGGACCAAAATTTACTATTGAGCGAAATTCAGATAGCCGGCGAGGGCGAGTTGCAGGATATACTCGGGCAAACGGCCAAAGCCGGTGCACATATGCCCGTGGAGCTTGAAGAGAAATCAGTGGAGGAAATTAAGGAGCCCGCAAAGGATGCGGTTGCGGTGAAGGAGGATAAAATCCCAGATGAACTGACTCAGGGGCCGCCTAAGCCTCAAGAATCTGTGCCTGAAAAAGAGCTGAAACTGCTGGAACCTACTCCGGTACAGTCACTGCCTGGGCTAGCCGCTCCGCCAGAAGAGAGGCTTCCAAATAAAGAGCTACTAGAGGCTGATTTGCCGACAAATGAAGAGTCGACACCGGAATCTCCAAAAACCCCTCCTCCAATGGTGTCGGAGCAAACTCCGGAAGATGCTTCCACCGTCACCGATCAAACAAAGGGCCCTCTAGAAGAGGTCGTGGAGGAAATCGTACCTGAGAATGATCTGTCCGGCGTTCCGCCTCTGGAAAAAACTATCAACCCTGCAAAGGAAGTGGATCAGCGTGCGCTGAAAGAGCAGCATCGTCGGGCCCTGCTGGAAACGATTAATCAGGTGGAAAAGAGGAAAGTTAAGGATAAAAATCGGCGGAAAATACTAGAAATTGCTGAAAGAATGTCTCAGCAAAAAGAGTCTGATCGAGCGTTTAATAAAATGCTAAATAGCAGCATTGATGAGATTCGGATGCGTGCTAATTTTCCAAAAGGTGATGGAGCAGAAGAGGGAAAGGGAAGAAATGGCAGCGGAGGGGACGGAGAAGCAATCTCTGCCATAATTAATGATCAAATCCGTCCATACTGGAACGTTCCATCTGGTATACGGGATGCTGAGAAAATGATCATAGAAATAGAGTTAAAATTGGATATTTCCGGAGAGGTCGTTCCACACAGCGTGAAAATTGTTGATGCAAATCGCTACGCGAATGATTATATTTTTAAAGCAGCTGCTGATAGTGCGCGCCGTGCCATATTGGAGGTACGTCGCTTTAGAATTCCTCGCGGCCAGCTGGCGCGGGAACAGGAATTTCTGCTAAAATTCAATGTCGCAGAGGCGCTAAAACATGCGGGAGGGTAGAGGATGGGATGTTGCATTGTAAAAGACGACCGCTGGAAAAGGCATCGGGTGCTGAGCATATTGTTGGCGATGGTATGCAGTTTTTTCTGCCGTGCTGCTACAGTTGTGGATGTAAAACAAGGAGTTATGAAGCCGGTTAGTGTTGCTGTTAGCGTTTTTAGTTTAAACGAAAATGTGGCGGAGGATATTTATTTAGTCATAGTCAACGACTTAGTGGGGACTTTTCTCTTCAAAGAACTTTCACGTAGTGCGTTCATGCAAGCACTGAGGGGAGCGGAGCAGAAGCCGACATTTCCTTTGTGGAAAATGATAGGCACTCAGTATCTGGTAAACGTCGAAGTACAAGTGGAAGGAGAGACGCTGCGTGTTACAATGAAGCTCTACGATGTTCTTTCGGAAACGCAAGTGGGAACATTCACTGCGTCCAGTAATACCAAAGAGTGGCGCAGGTTGGCTCATCTTGCCGCAAATAATGTGTATGAAAGGGTTACCGGGGAGCAAGGCTATTTCGAGACAAAGATCCTATACGTATCGGTCAAGAAAACTCCCCGGGGTGGGCGCAACTACCGTATCGCAATTATGGATCAGGATGGATATGATCACAAATTTTTGACTGACAGCAGTGCGATTGTGCTCACTCCGCGTTTCGCCCCGGATGGGCGAGAATTCTCCTTCTTTTCCATCAAGGAAAAAATCGTTCGCGGGCGTCGAATACCCATCTCTGCGAATGTTTATCGGTACAATTTATCCACTCAAAGAATAGAGCTAGTTGCGAGTTTTTCCGGCATGTCTTATGCTCCTAGATATTCTCCGGACGGGAAATTACTGATATTCAGCTTATCTCATCGGGGATCTTCATCTATCTATACATTTGATCTGGTTACGCATCGTCTGTCTAGGGTGACGAAAGGAACATGGATCGATACGTCCCCCTGTTATTCTCCAGACGGGAAGAACATTGTATTTACTTCCGACCGTGGAGGATCTCCTCAGCTGTATATAATGGATGCTGATGGGTCCAATGTCCGCCGGCTGACATTCGCTGCAGGGTGTCGATACACCACACCTACGTGGTCCCCGAGAGGAGATTGGATAGCGTTTACTAGATCTAGCAAAGAGGGGTTCTATATTGGAATTATGCATCCTGATGGAAGCTGGGAGAGGATGCTTGCGTCTGGGTATATTGTAGAGGGACCGACCTGGTCACCGAACGGCCGGGTGGTCCTATTTTCTCATCAGGATTATCAGAGACGAGAAAAAATCTTCAGCGTGGATGTCACTGGATACAACAAACATGAGATAAATACTCCTCTGAATGCAATAGATCCTGAATGGTCGACCAAGCAGTAGAGTTTTGCATTATTCTATAATGCAATGGGTAGCAATGAGAAGGTTGGTGTTTTTTTCAAAAAAGGTGATAGCATACGATGCAACGCGTTCGTAGCTCAGCTGGATAGAGCGTCTCCCTCCGGAGGAGAAGGGCGGGGGTTCAAATCCCTCCGGACGCACCATATTGTTCGTATGAATGAAGTCAAATCCCCTTGTTGAGTTTTTGTATCGATCATGTTATTATGGATTCCATGTTTTTCAATGGGTCATAGAAGATGAATGTTCTTCAGAATTTTGAAAAGAGGGAGATGGAACGGTTGTCCACTGGACGCTTAATTCCGGACTTTTCTCCAGGTGATAGCCTAAAGGTTCTTGTGAAAGTGACTGAAGGCGAGAAAGAGCGAATTCAGTCGTTTGAGGGCGTATGTATTGGCCGGAGAAACCGTGGTCTTGGGTCTTCTATTACCGTTAGGAAGGTTGCTTTTGGCGAAGGTGTGGAACGAATGTTTCCTTTGTATTCTCCGAACATTCAGATTGAAGTGGTGCGCAGGGGGGATGTAAGAAGGGCAAAATTATATTATCTGCGCGGACGTTTTGGAAAAGCTGCAAGAATTACGGAGAAAACCTTCTATGGTAAAGACACCAATCCGCTGTCGACGGGTGACAGGGCTAGATCCTGCATGGTCGACCAGGGATGTGATTCTGTAGGTCAGTAATTTTGTTTGATATATAGCGTGAGTTTCGTTCAATTAGGAGGGGCGCTGGTTAGTCCCTTGGTTTTCTAATGCAAGTTTTGATAAGGGCGGAGAGTTAAGAATGTCGGCGGAAAAAAAAGACGAGAGGGTTTTTACTGGGTTGCGGGCCATTGTTTGGCCAATTTATTCATTTGAACTTAAAAAATTCCTCCCAATGGCTCTGATGATGATGTGCATCCTTTTTAATTACAGCGTAATGCGGGCTACAAAGGATTCTCTGGTGGTTACAACAATGGGGGCAGAGGCTATTCCGACACTTAAAGTCGCTTTTGTTTTGCCTGGTGCTGTTCTCTTCATGTTAATCTATTCAAAACTATCCAATGTATTCTCTAAAAACACCGTTTTTTATATAATAACTTCGTTCTTTCTATGCTACTTCTTGATGTTTGCTTTCGTGCTCTATCCAAATAATTCTGTATTATCTCTCAGTTTTCCTAATGTCGTAAATCCTATCCTGAAAAAACTTCTCCTTCCTGTAGAAGAATGGGTTGTTTCTTCTCTCTACATCATGGCGGAACTTTGGGGAAGCATCATGGTCAGTCTCATGTTTTGGAGATTCGCCAACGATGTTACTTCGCTGAAACAATCTAAACGCTTTTACTCAATGTTTGGATTTATTGCAAATGGCGCGTTGATTGTGTCGGGTACTCTGCTAGGGACTGTAAAGGACATCCATATTATTACGGGGTGTACCGTGTTCTTTTGTGTGGTGATCCTGTTTTTATATTATTTCCTGACCGCTCATGTTTTGACTGATCCAAGGCATTTTAATCAGGATGATGTGAAAAAAACAAAAAAGAAAGTAAAACTTTCTCCTACTGAGAGTATGAAGTATGTATTTACGTCAAAGTATCTTGGCTTTATTGCTCTTTTGGTGCTGTGCTATGGGGTTAGCATCAATCTGGTTGAAGTAATGTGGAAAGGACAGGCAAAGCAGATCTTTCCTACGGATGTTGCTTTTCGAGGCTTTATGGGCCAACTCCAAATATGGACAGGATTGGCGACCATTTTTTTCATGCTCGTTGGGGCGAATGTCTTACGGAAATGTTCATGGTTTACTTCTGCCATGGTTACTCCGGTAATGATTTTCATTACCGGTCTGATTTTTTTCGGTTGCATTATTTTTAAGGATTCCATTGATCCGCTTTTGTCTGGTTCTGGAATAGTTGTTATTGAGATTATCAGCTACGTCGGGCTACTACAGAATGTGCTTTGTAAAGGAGTGAAATATTCGCTGTTTGATTCGACTAAGGAGATGAGCTACATCCCGTTGGATGACGAACTGAAATCCACTGGAAAGGCTGCTGTGGACGTGATTGGCGGGAGAGCAGGAAAATCTGGCGGCGCTTTACTTCAGTTTCTTCTCCTGAATGTGCTTTTTGTCGGGTCAAGTCTGGAATCTCTTGCTCCTGTTATTTCGGGTATCTTTGTGATAATCTTGCTGTTGTGGTTTTCCGCTGTATCTGGACTAAGCAAAGAATTTCTGAAGCTGACATTGAAAAAGTAGAAGCGGGAACTTTTTTTCTTATTGGTCTGCTAGCAGGATCTCCTTCCGCAATGCCTGCGTTTAATTATCAGAAAATTATGGTATTAGAATACGTGGATTGAAAAAGTTGCGGAGCACACTTCGGAATTTTGTTTAACACATCTATAATTTTATGATATTTTGAATCAACATCAAGGTTTTGTAGATGTGAATGAGGGGAGGATATTTTCTTTGGCAATGCTATCAGTACTTACTGGATGCGTTTCCATAAATGACCATAGAACTCCTCAGCAGAAAAGCCTGAACGATAAAGTTTTTGACACGATATCAGCTCCAGTCGACGACTTTCTCCTTGATAAGGAAGAAGATTCTCTTCCAGATGAGGAAACCGAGAAGGAGCCACCAATAGGAGAGAATTTTCGAAAACCAATTTCATTGTCAGTCTCTGAAGGTATGAGAGTACGAGAAATCCTGATGCAGATGGCGCAATTGGCGGAGGTAAACCTCTTTATGGCCAAGGATGTGGAAGAGAGCATGTCATTTTCGGCTAAAAATCGCCCATTTTTGGACGTGCTGGACGATGTCTGCGGAGGAGCTGGCCTACGGTATTCGATCAATGAAAATTCTGTGAAGATTGAGATAGATACACCGATGTTGCGCATATACAATGTGCAATTCCTAAATTTACAGCGTAACACCAAGAGCAATGTTTCTGTATCGACGGACATCTTTATGAACCACTCAATTGGGAATAAGGACGGTTCATCTTCGATTAAAAACGATATAGCATCCGCCAACAATGGATCCAGCAGCTTTGTTTCCGGAGAGGTAAAGAGCGATTTCTGGGCAGAGTTAGAAGCCGCTCTGAAATCGATTGTAGGGGCGGAAGGAGGTGCCTACGTTTCTATCCATCGGCAGGGTGGACTGGTGACTGTATTCGCTCCACAGAATAAACAGAAAAATGTAAAGAAATATCTGCGCCTCCTGAAGGATACGACGGAATCACAGGTGCTCATTGAGGCAAAAATTTTGGAGGTTAATCTTAGGGATGAATATCGAAATGGAATTAATTGGAATATCGTGCGCCATGGTGGGGCAACGTTAAAAAAATCATATTCTA
Organism: Holosporaceae bacterium; assembly: GCA_031269995.1. GTDB lineage: Bacteria > Pseudomonadota > Alphaproteobacteria > UBA3830 > UBA3830 > JAIRMQ01. The sequence continues at coordinate 34,998 of JAISYI010000022.1, read as the reverse complement.
CCGTGGACGGCCTGCTGTCTTTCGGTATAGCGCGAGAAAATCTGAACATTGTCACTGGATTGATAGAAAAATTTGGTGCAGTTAAGACTCTTTCCAATCCAAGAGTTACGGTTCTTAATAATCAGCTGGCGGTGTTGAAAGTTGCGCAGAACGATGTTGTATACTTGCCAGAATTGCAGCGACAGTACGCTACTGTGGCGGATAATCGCAGTACTGATTTTCTGTCCACCTCAATTACTAGCATTCCCATTGGGCTGATAATGTCAGTCATTCCGGCCATCGATAGGAAGAATAAAACTATTTTGCTAAATCTGCGTCCAACAATTTCCCGTATAGTTAATTACAAGGAGGTGCCGTTTTTCTATCATACTTCTTCGGCAGCTAACAATGGTGGCGCGGCCAACAATGCAAGCGATATCCAATATCATAAAATCCCAATCGTTGATGTTCGGGAGCTTGACTCCGTGCTTAAGCTGAATTCGGGGCAAATAGTCGTAATGGGAGGATTTATGCAAGAATCGTCTGCAAACAATCGCGATGGACTTCCGAGATTCAAACAGATGAATATGGTGGCTGGCAGCAACGAAAAAAACACCTCTGTCACAGAGCTGGTCATTTTTTTGAAGGCGACAATTCTGCGTAAAAAAGGCCGCGCGCATCATGAAGCCGATAGTAAGATGTACAAAGTATTTGCCAATGATCCAAGACCTTTGGAGTTTACAAAGTGATAAAATTCTCCAGGAGAGATGTTGGATTTTCCCTTATAGAAGTGGCTATTGCGGTCGTCGTAATCAGCATCATCGTCGGCTTTGCACTGAAAGGAGGAAAATTGGTGAATTCTGTGAAACTAAGGTCTGTATTAGATCAGGTTGAATCTTTCCGCATCGCTATGCAAGATTTTCAGATGCGATATGGGGCGTGGCCGGGAGATTTTCACTTTGCCAAAGAGGTAATCAATGATTCTCTAGAAAACGGCTCTGGAAATGGTTCCATATCATCTTTAGATGACAGCAAACGTTTCTGGATGCATTTAATTGCAGCTGGCCTGCTGAATGTGGAGTTGGTAAATGGCTTGCCTCAGAGCAAATTTGGTGGATACTTTTCGGTTTCTTCTAGTGTTGACGGTCATTCCGGAGTGTGGTTCATTCTGTGTGGAGGGACTGAGGATAACAAGAAGTTCACTGGGATTTTATCACCAAAGGAGGCCTATTTTCTTGACAAGGGCAACGACACGGGAAAGCCGTTAATCGGCGATATTCGCATCATTAAGTCATCAACTGCATCGGGGGAGGTTATTGAGAATTCGAACTATAATTTTAAAAATGAGAACAAGGATTGTGTGGTACTCTTCAAGGCGCTCTAAAGGACACGGTAAAAGTGGGAAAAAAGGATCAATTCTGCTGGAGGTCGCTATTGCTCTATCTGTTATAGGGCTGATCTCTGGATTCTTCATTACAAAAACGCTTGTGGCTAAGAAAGCAATGCTGGCGCAAATCACTAAAAATAACATAGAAATCATCCTATTAGCTATCGGATCCTTCCTTGCTAATAATAATAGGCTTCCCTTGCCCGCACCTAACAACGAGGGGCGCGAGAGAAAGGTAGACGATGACTTACTGTCGAATTTTGTCGGGCAAATTCCGTTTTATACACTTGGAATACTGGAAAAAAATTCCCGCGATGGAGAAGGTAGACCATTAATTTATACAGTAGAACCGTACTTGACTTCGAGTTCACATACGAAAATCTATGAAGATCCCTCGAGCCTTGACTCGGAATATTTTTGCAGACCCATTGCATCTCCTAAAATCGTTGTTACAGGGATCCCTGAGAACAGTAAAAATCCCATCGCTGTCATTGTAAGTTCACAGAGCAATCCTCCACGCCTTTCAGAGGAACGGATTACCATTTCGCAGGGACCTGATACCCAATATCTATCCCGGGATATGTTACTGATGCTATATCTGAAAAATTCTCCATGTCAGCGGGCAGCGCTGCCTCTTCCAAGGGATCCCGTTGCTCTTGCTCCAGTTGACCCATTTAATGGTGTTTGACGTGCGGTCATCCTAACTATCGATTAATCAGTCTCCTTTGACCTGTTGTTTGTTTCTTTTTTTAATTTAGGGGGGATTGACTGTTTCTTCCATAGCAATTAGCATACGGGCCTTGCGATAGGGGATTTTGAGGAAAATAGCACGATGCCGACTATAAATCAGCTGATCAGGAGTCCCCGTCGGGATGTGGCAAAGAGGAATAAGGTTCCGGCTCTTCTTTCGTGCCCTCAGAGAAGGGGAGTTTGTACGCGCGTTACGACTACCACTCCTAAGAAGCCTAACTCTGCTTTGCGGAAAATCGCCCGTGTTCGATTGACGAGTGGATTTGAAGTTACTTGTTACATTCCTGGCGAAGGACATAATCTGCAAGAGCATTCTGTCGTAATGATTAGAGGCGGCCGCGTTAAGGATCTTCCGGGGGTTCGCTATCATATAATTCGGGGTGCCTTGGATACGCAAGGTGTAAAGAACCGCCGGCAAGGGCGCTCGAAGTATGGCGTAAAAAGACCAAAGTAGGGATGAATCATGAGTCGCAGGCGAGCTGCAAAAAAAAGGGAAGTTTTACCAGATCCTACGTTTGGTAGTGTTTTGGTTACGAGGTTTGTGAACGCTGCTATGTATGATGGGAAAAAAGCCGTCGCTGAAAAAATTCTGTATGAAGCGTTTAAAGTTGTACAAAAGAAGTCCAGTAAACAGGGGCTTGAGATATTCGAAGAGGCTTTGGCGAATGTTCGCCCGTCCGTGGAACTGAAGGCTCGCCGTGTGGGTGGAGCAACCTATCAGGTTCCAGTTGAGGTTCGTTTTGATCGTGCTCAAGCATTGGCAATCCGTTGGGTGCTTATCAGTGCCCGGAAGCGGTCTGAGAAGACGATGGTGTTGAGACTGACTGGCGAGCTTCTGGATGCGTACAATGGGCGCGGTGGGGCAGTGAAGAAACGCGAAGACACTCATAAAATGGCGGAAGCGAACAAAGCTTTTGCGCACTATAGGTGGTAGGGGAGAGGATGGCTCGTAAGACGTCGATCGCTCTCTACAGAAACATCGGTATCATGGCACATATTGATGCCGGGAAGACGACGACAACAGAGCGGATTTTGTTTTATACCGGCCGTTCTCATAAAATTGGTGAGGTTCATGACGGTGCTGCTACCATGGACTGGATGGAGCAAGAGCAGGAGAGAGGAATCACGATCACTTCTGCTGCAACAACTTGCTATTGGAAGAATCATCGTATTAATATCATAGATACGCCAGGGCATGTCGACTTCACGATTGAAGTGGAGAGGTCTCTGCGCGTTTTGGATGGTGCTGTCGCCGTTTTTGACGGTGTGGCTGGGGTTGAGCCGCAATCCGAGACTGTGTGGCGACAGGCGGACAAATATCGTGTTCCCCGCATTTGTTTCGTCAATAAGATGGATCGGACTGGCGCGGATTTCTATCGCTGCGTGGAAATGATTGTCGATAGGCTTGGTGCTTGCCCGATGGTTATGCAATTGCCTGATGGTGTCGAGAGCGATTTCGTCGGCGTCGTGGATCTGGTGACAATGAAAGGATATCACTGGAAGGATGACACCATGGGTGCTGAGTACTCTGTTGTGGACATTCCTGTGAACCTGCGAGAGAGGGCCTTGGAATATCGCTGCCGGCTAGTTGAAATGGCTGTTGAACAGGATGATTTGGTTATGGAAGCCTATCTTAATGGGAATGAGCCGTCTGTTGAAGACCTGAAGCGTTGCATAAGGAATGGCGTTACTCACGGGGCCTTCGTTCCGGTCTTTTGCGGAAGTGCTTTTAAGAACAAAGGTGTGCAGACTCTTCTGGATGGTGTTGTGGATTATCTCCCGTCTCCGCTGGATATTGGCGCTGTGCGTGGAATAAGTCTGAGTGACGGCTCAGAGGAAATTCTTCGTGAGCCTGGGGATAGCGAACCTCTTTCCGCTCTTGCTTTTAAGGTGATGACTGATCCTTTCGTCGGGTCTTTGACTTTTGTTCGTATTTATTCTGGATGTCTTGAATCTGGTAGCTATGCACAAAATTCCACTAAGGATGAACGGGAAAGAATTGGGCGTATTTTGCTTATGCACGCGAATAACCGTGAGGATATCAAAGAGGCGTATGCTGGTGATATCGTTGCTGTTTGCGGGCTCAAGTATAGCACGACAGGAGATACCCTGTGTTCCCCTAGGGATCCTGTTTTGCTCGAGAAGATGGAATTTCCGGATCCCGTTATTGAGGTTGCTGTTGAACCAAAGTCCAAAGCTGATCAGGAGAGGATGGGCGTTGCCCTATCTAGGCTGGCGGCTGAGGATCCTTCCTTCCGGGTGAGTTCTAATGCCGAGACTGGGCAAACCATTATCAAAGGGATGGGCGAACTACATTTGGAGATCATCGTTGATCGTATGCGCCGAGAGTTTAAGGTAGAGGCGAATGTCGGGGCTCCACAGGTGGCTTACCGCGAGACGATTTCCAAAAGTGCTAATATCGATTATGTGCATAAAAAACAGACTGGCGGGGCTGGTCAATTCGCGAAGGTTGTTATAAAATTCGAACCAGGAGCCTTTTCCGATGGTTTTGTGTTTGAAAGCAAGATTTTCGGGGGGGCGATACCTAAGGAGTATATTCCGGGCGTTGAAAAGGGGCTGCGGAGTATTGCTGAATCTGGGTGTCTCGTTGGATTCCCAATTGTGGGGATTCGGTGTACACTGTTGGACGGTGCCTTTCATGATGTCGATTCCAGTGTATTGGCTTTTGAGATCGCTGCCCGTGCTGCCTTTCGGGAGGCCATGACAAAATGCGGGGCTAAGGTGTTGGAGCCAATAATGACTGTGGAGGTTGTTACTCCAGAGGCGTATCTTGGTGATGTTATTGGGGATTTGAACAGCCGTCGAGGGCAGGTGGTTGGCATGGATCAGCGGGGCAATGGCCGTGTTGTTTCCGCAGAGGTTCCTTTGTCTGAGATGTTTGGCTACGTGAACACGTTGCGGTCTATGAGTCAGGGGCGGGCGCAGTATACGATGCAGTTTACTCGTTATGATCTTGTTCCTTCCCTTGTCGCTGAACGAATCATTGCCGAGCATAAAGGGATATTAAAAGATGATTAATGTGGAGAGGGGGAAATGAGTAAGGAAAAGTTCGAGCGATCCAAGCCTCACTGTAACATCGGTACGATTGGGCATGTGGACCATGGCAAAACAACTTTAACTGCTGCGATTACGAAGGTTTTGTCTGAACGTGGGGGGGCACAGTTTACCGCCTATGATCAGATTGATAATGCTCCTGAGGAAAAAGCTCGTGGCATCACTATTTCTACCACTCACGTAGAGTATGAAACCTCTGCAAGGCATTATGCCCATGTGGACTGCCCTGGGCATGCCGATTACGTCAAAAATATGATTACTGGGGCTGCCCAGATGGATGGTGCGATACTGGTAGTGTCTGGAACAGACAGCGTCATGCCGCAGACCAAGGAACATGTTCTGCTTGCGAGGCAAGTGGGCGTCCCTGCACTTGTTGTTTTTATCAATAAGGTGGACATGGTCGACGATCCGGACATGCTCGAACTCGTCGAGATGGAAGTTAAGGACACACTGGCCAAGTATGAATTTCCTGCGGATTCGATTCCGATCATCAAAGGAAGTGCCCTCTGTGCTTTAGACGGAAAGAACGACGAGCTTGGAAAGAGTAAAATTCTCGAACTTATGGATGCTGTGGACACGTGTATACCTCAGCCGGACAGACCGAAAGACCGACCTTTCTTGATGCCTGTCGAGGACGTGTTCTCTATTTCCGGTCGGGGCACGGTCGTTACGGGTAGGGTCGAGAGGGGGATCGTAAAGGCCGGGGACGAGGTGGAGATAGTCGGTATCAGGCCTACCCAGAAAACCGTTGTGACCGGGGTGGAAATGTTCCGAAAACTGCTGGATCAGGGAGAGGCTGGGGATAATCTTGGCTGTCTCCTCCGCGGCACGAAACGGGAGGACGTTGAACGTGGGCAGGTGTTGTCTGCGCCGGGATCTACCACTCCTCATACAAATTTTGATTGTGAAGTGTACATTCTGAGTAAGGACGAAGGCGGGAGACACACTCCGTTTTTTAATGGTTATAGGCCTCAGTTTTACTTCAGGACTACGGACGTGACTGGGAACGTCTCCTTGGCAGAAGGCGTCGAAATGGTCATGCCTGGCGACAACGCAAGGCTGACTGTCGATCTTATATCTCCTATCGCCATGGACGAGGGTCTTCGTTTCGCGATCCGTGAAGGCGGAAGGACCGTGGGTGCCGGCGTCGTAACGAAGATAACGGCCTAACAGGATGTGTGAGGATTAACGGCTATGACTGCTCAGTGTATTCGTGTGTGCCTTAGGGCGTACGATCATAGGATACTCGATTACTCTACGGGCGAGATCGTGTCCGCCGCTAAAAGGACTGGGGCAGTTGTTAGAGGACCGGTTCCTTTGCCGAATCGGATTGAACGTTTCACTGTGTTGCGGTCGCCGCATTTGGAGAAGACGCATCGGGAACAATTCGAATTGCAGACCCATAAGCGGTTGTTGGACATTTTGGATTGCCTTCCTCAGACTGTGGATGCTCTCATGAAACTGGAACTGGCCGTTGGTGTGGATGTCGCAATAAAGTTGTTGGATAAAAAGAAATGAGTTTTGGAGTTCTTGGGAAAAAATTGGGGATGACGAGGGTCTTTGCTGACGATGGTCGGGAATTCGCTCTGACCGTTTTACAGGTGCCCTCCCATAAGGTTCTATGTCGCAAAACGCTTGAGAAGCACGGCTATGAAGCCGTTGTGGTCGGCGCGCAGGAAACTCAGGAGTCCGGGCTCACGAAGCCGATGAAGGGATTCTTTTCCGCGCTGGGTCATGGGTGCTATAAAATGGTGAAGGAGTTCCGCGGTTCTTCTTTGGACGCTCTGGCTGCCGGAGATGTTTATGGAGCTGATTGCTTCAGCAAAGGACAGTTCGTCGACGTAACTGGGACATCTATCGGAAAAGGATTTGCCGGTGGAATCAAACGCCATAATTTCGGGGGATTGCGTGCTAGCCATGGCGTATCTGTGTCGCACCGGAGCCATGGTTCCACCGGGAACAGAGAGTATCCCGGAAAGGTGTTTAAGGGGAAACGAATGGCTGGGCATTTGGGCTGCTGCCGCGTTACACTGCAAAATATATCTGTCTACGGTGTGGATGGGGATTTGTTGCTGGTCCATGGCGGAGTTCCTGGTCCGGAGGGGGGAGTTGTTCTTGTGCAGGCTGCGGTAAAAATGGGACTTCGGCAATGAAGATTCCTGTGATTAAGTTGACTGGTGATGCTGCTGGGGAGATTGATCTGGCAGAGGAAGTTTTTTGCATTGAGCCTCGCAATGAGTGCGTTGCCGATGTTGTTCGATGGCAATTGGCGAAACGGCAGACGGGGGCACATTCGACGAAAGATCGTGGAGATGTTAGTCGTACCACGAAAAAGCTGTTTCGCCAGAAGGGGACTGGTCATGCCAGGCATGGAGCAAAGACTGCTAACATCTTTGTCGGCGGCGGGGTTTGCTTTGGTCCTGTTCCGCGGTCTCATTCGTTCAAAATCAATAAAAAGGTGCGTCAGTTGGCAATGAAGTCGTTGCTCTCTATAAAGATGCGGGAAAATAGGTTGATTGTCTGCGAAACCCTGCAGGTAGAATCTGGAAAGACGAAAGATCTACTTGCAATTCTTGGGAGTGGAGGGTTTTCGTCGGCTTTATTTGTTGATGATGGTGGAGATTGCGGAAATTTTCGAAGCGCTTGCTCGAACTTGTACCATGTAGATGTAGTGCCTGTGGTTGGTTTTAATGTATATGACGGATTACGACACGAAAAAGTTGTTTTGACCAGAGGCTCTGTTGATAGTCTCCAGAGACGGTTATTGGATGGCTCTAATGTTGCATGAGTATGATTGCTTGATTGCTCCGGTGATGACTGAAAAGGCAATGAGTTCCAGCAAAGATGGGGTACACGTTTTCCATGTCCATGGTTGTGCTACGAAGTACGACATAAAGAAGGCAGTGGAAAAAGTTTTTGCCGTTTCTGTTGAAAAGGTGACCGTGCAAAATCGAAAGGGAAAGAAGAGGGTTTTTCGAGGAAAATTGGGGAAGACGCAGGCAAAAAAATTGGCTGTGGTTCGGCTTTCTAAGGGGACCATTAGTTTTGAGGGAGGTTTTTGATGGCTTTGAAGGCTTATAAACCTACCACCTCTGCTAGCAGGGGACTTGTGCTGGTTGACAAGTCTTCTCTGTGGAAAGGTCGGCCTTACAAGGGGCTGGTTTGTGGCAAAACGTCTACCGGCGGCCGTAACGTGCACGGGCATATCACTTCGTGGCACAGAGGTGGTGGGCATAAAAGGCTCTATCGGCGCATTGATTTTCTCCGGAATAAAATAGATGTGGAGGGTACTGTCGAGCGTCTTGAGTATGATCCGAATAGGACCGCATTTATTGCTCTCATAAAATATGCCGATGGAGTGTTTTCGTATATCATTGCTCCGCAGAAGCTAGGAGTTGGAGATAAGATTATTTCTTCTGAAAAAACCGACGTAAAAGTCGGGAATTGCATGAAAATGATCAATGTTCCAGTGGGTACTGTGGTACATAACATAGAGTTTCGCATAGGGAAGGGTGGGCAATTCGCTAGGTCTGCGGGATCCTATGGACAGATTGTTGGAAGAGATTCCGGTAAGGTGATAGTTAAGCTTTCCTCTGGGGAAGTGAGATTAATCAATGGAGAATGTCGCGCAACGGTGGGGGCAGCTTCAAATCCTGATCAAAAGAACGTGAATCTGGGGAAAGCTGGTCGTAGCCGTTGGATGGGACGGCGGCCGATAAACAGGGGTTCGGCGATGAACCCGATTGACCATCCCCATGGCGGTGGCGAAGGGAAGACCAAGAGCGGACGTCATCCAGTTACCCCATGGGGGAAGCCTACTAAGGGCTATAAAACCAGACGTAAGGCTAAGCCGTCTGATAGGTGTATATTAACGAAGCGGAAGAAGTAGGAGAGACTGTGGCTCGTTCGGTTTGGAAAGGTCCTTTTGTGGATGGATATCTGATAAAGAAGGTTCAGGTTCTGCGAGAATCTGGTCGGAGGGATCCAATAAAAACTTGGTCTCGCCGGTCTACTTTAATTCCAGATTTTGTCGGAGTTACATTTTCTGTCCATAATGGGAGGAAGTTTATTCCTGTGTTGGTTACTGAGAATATGGTGGGCCACAAACTCGGGGAGTTCGCTCCTACAAGGACGTTTACTGGGCATTCAGGGGACCGGAGAGTGGAAAAGAAGGGGTAGTGGATTATGTCAAAGCGGTTGAGGGGAACTTCTTCCTCCATAAGCGTGGTTGCGAAGGATCGATTGGTTTTATTTTCTCCACGGAAGGTAAATGCTGTTGCGAAAATGATTCGCGGCAAACCTGTGTATCATGCATTGACTGCGCTGAAGTTTTGCAAGCGCGCTGTTGCTCAGGACATAAGGAAAACGGTACTATCTGCGATATCGAATGCAGAGAACAACTTTGGTCTGGATGTGGATGGGTTGACGATCAAAGAGGCGTATGTTGGGAAGGCTATGGCGCTTAAGCGGTTTATGGCTCGAGCGCGAGGCAATGGAGGGTCGATCCGGAAGACGTTTAGTCATCTGACGGTCGTTTTGTGTGGAGCAGAGGGCTGATTATGGGGCAGAAGATACACCCGAATTGTCTACGTTTAGGAATAACTCGGGCATGGTGTTCAAATTGGTATTCCAAGAATAATTATTCTGGTCTGGTTCGCAAAGACTTCGAGTTGAGAAAATTTTTGAACAAGAAGTTAGCGCAGGCTGGGGTGTCGAAAATTCTTCTGGATAGACTTGTAAAAAAGGTTGTTGTTACCATTCACACTGCCAGACCGGGGGTGGTAATCGGAAAGAAGGGCAATGGTATAGAGAAATTGCGGGCTGAGTTGGCTGCGGTCGCTGGGGCGGATATCTCGCTGAATATTGTGGAAATTCGTAAGCCTGATGTGGACGCGAAGCTTGTTGCTGAATCAATTGCCACGCAGATCGAGAAAAGAGTCGGTTTTCGTCGTGCTGTAAAGCGCGCAATGCAGTCTACTCTGCGCGCCGGCGCTGCAGGGATTCGTGTAAATTGTTCTGGGCGTCTTGGCGGGGCAGAAATTGCGAGGATGGAGTGGTATAGAGAGGGTCAGGTACCTCTGCAGACACTCCGCTCAGATATTGAGCATAGTTTGGCTGTTGCCCATACAACCTATGGCACGATCGGCGTAAAAGTTTGGATAAATAAGGGGGAGACGTTCAATACCCGGTCGATATTCCTTCCGCGGAATAGCGCGGATAGGCGAGAAAGGGAGTAGTCTATCATGTTATCTCCAGCAAAAATGAAATTTCGGAAGCTTTTTAAGGGAAGAATACACGGGAAGGCCTCGCGCGGACATCAATTGAGTTTTGGGTCCTATGGTCTGAAGGCTTTGGCTCCGTCGAGGATTACTTCTGCGCAGATAGAGGCTGCTCGCCGGGCGATTACCCGGAGCATGAAACGCGTTGGTAAGGTGTGGATCAGAATATATCCGCATATTCCGGTTACGCAGAAGCCTGCCGAAGTGAGAATGGGTAGTGGAAAGGGTGCTGTGGAGTATTATGCCTGTCGAGTTTATCCTGGCATGATCTTGTTCGAGATGGATGGAGTTAACTTGTCTGTGGCCAAGGAGGCATTGGGGTTGGCTGCTGCAAAATTACCTATCCAGACGAAAATTGTCGCAAGAGGAGGGGGCGATGGCTAGGCGGGATGTTGATCGATCGTTGGCCGTTGAGGTAGACTCTGCCAAGTTGGAGTTGATGAGAATTCGATTTCGTCGAATTTTGGGAGAGAGTGTTTCACCACATGTTGTAAAAAAAGCTCGCAAAAATGTGGCAAAGTGTGTACGATTACTAGAGAATGTGGAAGGCAAGAATGTCTAGGTTTGTTTTGGAAGGAGTTGTCACTAAAAATGCCTGCGATAAGACCGTGACTGTTTTAGTAACCAGGAGGATAAGGCATCCTAAATATAAGAAATACAGAAATCTTACAAAGAAATTTCATGCGCATGATGCGGAAAATACTTGTAATATCGGGGATAATGTTGTGATCGGCGAAACTCGCCCCCTATCTAAGACTAAGCATTGGATTGTGCTTGGGGTAAAGTCTGCCGGAGGAATTCTGCAATGATCCAGATGCAAACTCGCTTGGCTGTAGCAGATAATTCCGGAGCTAAGGAAATTATGTGCATAAAAGTATTGGGGGGGGCTGGCAAGCGGTATGCCCGGGTTGGTGATGTAATTGTCGCGTCAGTAAAGAATGCGATCCCCAGAGGGAAGGTCAAGGCGGGGGAAGTGGTGCAGGCGATGGTTGTTCGTACCGCTGCCCCTATATTTCGCAAAGATGGAAGCGTAATTCGTTTCGATAAAAACGCGGCGGTTTTGATAAACAAGCAGGGCGAGCCAATTGGTACGCGTGTCTTCGGGCCCGTTACCAGGGAGCTCCGCTCGGCAAATATGATGAAAATTGTTTCTTTGGCTCCTGAGGTGTTGTGATGGCTAGTTGGCGAGTAAAAAAAGGCGACATTGTCCAAGTTATTACAGGAGTCGATCGAGGAGTTAAGGGAGAGGTTTTGCGGGTATTGAGGGATGCACGGCGGGTAGTTGTTAAGGGCGTGAATATGCATACGAGACATCAGAAGCCGTCCATGAAAAATGCTGGGGGTATTGTGAAGAAAGAGATGTCCATACATGCGTCCAATGTAATGCTGATCGACTCGACGGATGATAAACCAGTGAAAATTGCGATGAAGTTGGTAGATAGGAAAAAAGTGCGTGTCTCTAAACGCACAGGGTCTGTGATAAGCTAGGTGGGATGATGGCTCGTTTGAGGGATTGTTATTTCAATGAAATTGTTCCACAGCTCAAGGTGGAGTTGGGATTAAAGAACAATTTTGAAGTGCCCCGTCTGCAAAAAATTGTTTTGAATATGGGAGTAGGGGAGGGAACCTCAGACAGTAAGCATGTGAAGCAGGCAATCGAGGAACTTACTATGATCGCGGGGCAGAAGGCTGTTGCAACAATATCAAAGAAGTCCATCGCGACATTTAAATTGCGGCAGGGGCAAAAGATTGGTGCGATGGTAACTCTCCGCCGGGAGCGTATGTATGAATTTCTTGATCGTTTGATACATATCGCTCTTCCTCGCGTTCGGGATTTTCATGGCTTATCGAAGAAGGCGTTTGATGGAAATGGGAACTATTCTCTCGGTATTCGCGAACAGATAGTGTTCCCTGAGGTTGCTATTAGCGATGTGGAAAGCATCCGTGGCTTGAATGTAGTGTTTGTTACTAATACACGCTGCGATGAGAGGGCTGCGGCGCTGCTGAAGAAATTTGATTTTCCGTTTGTTTCGTAGGGGGATATTTCTGCAATGGCACGATTGAGTAGCATAGAAAAGGCAAAAATGGTTTGCAAGAAGGTCGCCTCGAAGAAGGTCACCCGTTCCGCACTTAAAGACGTTGCTATGAATCGGTCGCTGTCACCGGAGGAGCGTTTTGCTGCTCAGCTGAAATTGGCTAGAATGCCAAGAAACTCTTCTGCGACTCGTATACGTAATAGGTGTATAATCACTGGCCGTGCCCGGGGAGTGTATAGGAAGTTCAATCTTTCTCGTATTATGATTAGGGAAATGGCTGCCGAGGGATTAATTCCAGGAATCCGTAAGGCTAGTTGGTAAGGAGGGGGACAGATGACGGATCCAATTGCCGATATGTTGGCCAGAATTAAGAATGCCTGCCAGAGATTATTTCGTACGGTGGATATTCCTGCGTCCAAGGTTAAGGCGAATATTCTTCGGGTTCTAATTAAGGAGGGGTATGTAAGTGACTACGATGAGGTTGTGGATGCTGGGCGATCAATTCTACGAGTTACCCTTCGATATTACGACGGAAAACCTGTGATAAATGTATTAGATCGCGTATCAAAGCTTAGTTGTCGTAGATATTCGAGTTTGAAAAAAATTAGGCCGTTTTTTAATGGTTTTGGCGTGTATGTATTATCCACGTCCAAAGGGGTAATGTCTGACGCCGAGGCTCGGGAGAAAAACGTCGGCGGAGAGATTTTGTGTAGGGTTTATTGACAAATGTCTAGAGTAGGAAAGCATCCAGTAACCATTCCAGAGGGAGTAAGCGTTTCGTTCGCTGACAACGTGCTGACTGGAAAAGGAAAAAACGGTGAATTTTCGTTCAAGCTTAGGGAAGAAGTTGTGGTGGATGTTTCCGATGGGAAGATCGTGTTTTCTCCCGCCGATGAAAGTTGTACTGCTCGTTCCATGTGGGGGACTAGTCGAGCGATTGTCGCAAAAGCGATCACTGGCCTGGCTGCTGTTTTCGTGAAAAAGGTAAATTTGGTTGGTGTCGGCTATAAAGCTAGTATTCAGGGCAAGAATCTGGTTATGCAGCTTGGATATAGCCACGACATAGTTTTTCCGATTTCTGAGGATGTAAAGATTGTTTGCGAGAGTCCGACGTGTATTGTAGTTTCGGGAGCAAATAGTCAGCGCGTCGGAGAGACAGTAAAGAGATTGCAGAAATTTCGCCCTCCAGAGCCGTATAAAGGGAAGGGTGTGATCATTGAGGGGCAGTATGTGTATCGCAAGGAAGGGAAAAAGAAATAAACATGTCACGGTTTGGGGAGAATTTTTGCCGTCGTGCGACTAGAGTTCGATACCGTGTGCGGCATAATGCTTGCGGTCGGCCGAGGTTATCTGTATTCCGGTCTGGTAGGCATATTTATGCACAAATAATAGATGATTCTTGCGGAAGGACGCTATGTTCTGCGTCTACCCTAGATAAAGCAATTGCGGAGAGTCCGAAACGGTTAAGTCGCGATGCGGTGTCCCAGGTGGGAAGAATCATTGCCGAACGGGCTCTGGCAGATGGAGTAAGTAAGGTGGTATTTGATCGTGGAGGCTATAGTTATCACGGGAGGGTGAAAATATTAGCCGAAGGAGCTCGCGGCGGCGGTTTATTATTTTAAGGAATATTGTTTATGAGTCGTGAAGAAGTTGCGTATACAGAGAAGCTTGTGGCAATCAATCGTGTAGCCAAGGTGGTGAAGGGTGGAAAAAGGTTTTCTTTTTCTGCTCTTGTTGTTATAGGCGATGGTAAAGGACGCGTTGGGTATGCTAATGGGAAAGCGCGCGAGGTGGCTGATGCTGTAAAGAAAGCATCCGATCGTGCGAAGAGATCGTTGGTGCGAATACCCATGAGGGAAGGTAGAACTCTTCATCACGATGTGGTTGGCCATTTTGGCGCAGGTAGAGTCGTTCTGCGTGCGGCTGTATCCGGCACGGGTATCATTGCAGGTGGAGCAATGCGATCTGTATTCGAGGCTCTAGGTATTCAGGATGTTGTCAGTAAGTGCGTGGGGTCGGCGAATCCCCATAACATGGTGAGAGCAACGTTTGTTGCGTTGCAGGCGACGGTTTCTCCAAAGTTTATTGCAGGAAAACGCGGTAAAAGAATTGGGGAAGTCACCTCGCGCCGGGCGTTCTCTGTAAAGTAACGGTGATGGCGATGGAGAAAGCAAAAAAGTTTTCGGTTATGCAAGTCAGGAGTGGTTGTCGTTGTGAGAAGTCAGTAGTGCAGAGTTTGAAGGCGCTTGGGTTAGGGCGAATAAGGAAAAAAGTATCCTTGGATGATAATGGCTGCACCAGGGGGCTTGTCAAAAAGGTTTCCCATCTGGTGACTGTGGAGGAGTCCCATGACTAGTATTTCTCTGAATACTCTGAAGATGCGTAACGGTATCGATCGGAAAGCTTTGGGAAGAGGAATCGGTAGCGGCTGCGGCAAGACGTGCTCCTATGGGCACAAGGGTGGAAAAGCAAGATCCGGACGCGGAACAGTTAAATGGTTTGAAGGCGGGCAGATGCCTGTTTATCGGCGGTTGCCGAAGCGTGGTTTCGTGTCTAGAAAGAATAGAGGATTGCTGGCCTACATTAATGTGGGCGATTTACAACGGCTTTGCGATACTGGAGTTCTGCCTACTAGCCAGGGAGTGACGCTGGAATTGTTGAAATCTGTTAAGGCAGTTAGGGATACAGCGGCGTCTCTGCGGCTTCTTGCAAAGGGGAAACTGTCCATTGCTCTGAGTATTTCTGTCATGCATGCATCCAAGGCAGCGGTTCATGCTGTGGAAAGTGCCGGTGGAAAAGTGGTGATTATTTAGGTGAGAGTATGGCAGGTATTCAGTTAAATCAAAATGTTAGTCTAGAGGCCTTCTCAAAAGCGACAGATCTGAAGAAAAGAATTCTGTTCGCCATTTTGGCTCTGTTTGTGTACCGCATCGGTACCTATATTCCTCTACCAGGCTTGGATCCCGGGGCGGTCTCAGAACTGGCCAATCGTTATCTTCACGGAAGCGGTCTATTGTGGATGATCAATCTGTTCTCCGGTGGAGCGCTTAGTAGAATGACAATTTTTGCGCTAAATCTTATGCCGTATATATCCTCGAGCATTATTATTCAATTGTTTACCATGGTTTCTCCAACCTTGGAGGCTTTGAAAAAAGAAGGTGAAAGTGGGCGTAGAAAAATCCATCAATACACAAAATATTTGACAATTTTTATTGCGAGTTTTCAAGCCTATGGCATAAGTATCCTTCTTATGGGTGCCGAAGGCAATCCTGTTGTCATCGGGGGATTATTTCCTGTTATTGCCGTACCATCTTTGGTTTGTGGAACATTATTCCTGGTCTGGTTAGGGGAGCAGATAACATCTCGCGGAGTGGGAAATGGATCATCGTTGCTTATTTTTGCTGGTATTGTCGCGAACATGCCTGCAAGCGTAGCAAATATATTCGAGTTGGGTAGGGCGGGGGCTCTTTCTGTTTTTTCTGTTATTGTCATTTTTTCTGTTGCGTTTGCAGTAATCGTTTTCGTTGTATTTGTGGAAAGAGCACAGAGAAAAGTTACCATCAGTTACCCACAACGGCAGGCAATGATTGGCCAGGGAATGTTTGGCGAGGGAAATCATATGCCATTGAAAATTAATTCCTCTGGAGTTATTCCACCAATTTTTGCTTATTCTCTCCTGTCTATACCATTGATGCTACTAGGGAACTTGGTGAGCAAGAACACGGAGAATGAGTATTTGCATGCATTTATCGAATTTTTTGACCGCGGAGGTCCTCTGTTTTCTCTCTTGTTGGTTGGTTTGATCATATTTTTTTCTTTTTTCTATACTGCGATAGTGTTTAATCCAACAGAAACTGCTGATAATTTAAAAAAGGCTGGAGGGTTTATCCCCGGGGTTCGTCCTGGGCAGGCAACGGCGGATTATTTGGATTATATCCTGACTCGGCTGACTACTGTGGGTGCACTGTACATGTCCTTCGTGTGTATTCTGCCTGATATAATGAATGCAAAATTTGGCGTGCATTTTCTCTTTGGTGGAACAGGGATTTTGATCATCGTTGGTGTTACGATGGATACTGTATCGCAGGTTTACACGCATATTCTTTCTCATCAATATAGAGGGGTCCTAAAGAGAATGGATAGAAGAAAGCGATGAGAGAAGATGAGTTAATTATCGTTCTTCTTGGTCCTCCAGGCGCTGGAAAGGGAACAATTGCCGAGCAAATGGTTAGAGCCTTCGCTGTTGAGCATTTTTCTACTGGTAGTTTGTTGAGAAATGAAGTAGAAAAGAAGACTGCTTTGGGTCTGAAGATATCGCAAACGTTAGCGGCAGGTGGATTGGTAGAGGATGATGTAGTAAACGAGCTTATCGGAAGCAGAGTTTGTAGAGCCGCTGAAACAGACTGTGCTAGAGAAACTTCTGCGCTATTATTGGATGGTTATCCAAGGACTGTTCTGCAGGCAAAGTGGCTTGATGTTGTGGTAGATGGGAAAGTTGCTGTGCTGTGCCTAGACCTTTCTGAGGAAGAGGTGCTTCGTAGGCTTGGGAAGCGAAGGGTTTGCGAGATATGTGGGAAGATTTATGGGCAGCAGGCTTCTGGTAATGTTTGTACCTGTGGAGGACCGTTGATCAGGAGGAAAGACGACGAAGAAGGAACAATCCGGAAACGGTTGGAGGAGTATAGTCGTTCTACGGCTCCGCTCATCGATTATTATGAAGATCGGTGTGTCATAATAGATGGTTCTGGAACTTCAGAGAAAGTTGCAGAGATTGCTACGGAGTGTTTTGTAAAATGGAATATAAAGGAAAGAAGGAGATAACGCGTGGCACGTATCGCTGGGGTAAATCTTCCCGATAAAAAGCATGTGGTGTTTGCACTGCGGTATATATATGGTATCGGCACCGCGCGTGCTGTGAGGATCTGTAAGGAAACTGGCATCCCTGATAGCAAAAGGGTTTTTGAACTCTCCGAAGATGAGGTGATGAGGATCCGTGAGATAATTGATCGGGATTATCAGGTAGAAGGAGATCTGCGGCGTGTAGTCTCGATGAATGTTAAGCGACTGATGGACCTGGGCTGTTATCGTGGGTTTAGACATAGGAAGGGACTTCCGGTTCATGGGCAGAGGACTCATACAAACGCTAGGACAAGGAAGGGGAAGGCAAGGGCTATCCCTGGAAAGAAAAAAGTAACCAAGTAAAAAAAAGAGAGAATTTATGGATAGCAAGAGTACGCAGAAACTGAAAAAAAAAGATCGAAAAAACATTATTGCTGGGTTAGTGCATATAAATGCCACCTTTAATAATACAATGATAACTGTGACAGATGCGCATGGGAATGTAGTTGCCTGGGGATCGGCGGGCAGTGCAGGGTTTAAAGGATCTAGGAAATCTACTCCATATGCCGCACAGGTTGCTGCAGAGAAAGTTGCGCAAAAATCGATTGAGCATGGTATGAAGACAGTCGACGTAGAACTCATGGGGCCAGGTTCTGGACGGGAGTCTGCCCTGCGCACGTTTCAGTCGTTGGGGCTGAACGTGGGATCAATACGAGATGTCACGCCTATTCCACATAATGGTTGCCGGCCACCAAAGCGTCGCAGAGTCTAGTTTGTGAAGATTTAGGAGTGTAACAGTGATAAAAAAACAATGGCAAGATCTGATTAAACCCTATCGATTGCGGGTTAGTGGGTCCGAGGAAAGTCGGAGCCAGCGGGTGGCCACCATTGTTGCAGAGCCTTTGGAAAGGGGTTATGGGAGTACATTAGGGAATGCGTTACGCCGCATTCTTTTATCTTCTCTGAAGGGTGCTGCTGTGACATCAATAAGGATAGATGGCGTGCAGCATGAATTTTCAACCATTGCCGGAGTGTCTGAAGAGGTTACAGATATTATTTTGAATGTTAAAACATTGCCCTTGAAATTAGAAAGTCAGATTCAGAGAAAAATGAGGGTGACTGCAACTGGGCCGTGCGAAGTAACAGCCGGTATGTTTGAACTTGGAGCGGAAATCATCGTCCTGGATCCTGATCACCATATTTGTACGGTTGGCAAGGGCGCGACGTTTTCTATGGAAATGACTGTTGCCGTCGGGCGTGGTTATGTTCCTGCCGTGCAAAATAAAGCAGAGAATGCTCCTATAGGGGTGATTTTTGTCGATTCCATATTTAATCCAGTGAAGCAGGTAGCCTATCGAGTGGAAAATACTCGGGTTGGACAGACGACGGACTACGATAAATTGATTATGGATGTTGTAACTGATGGGTCTATTTTTCCAGAAGATGCTGTGGCAATGGCTGCAAGAATTTTGCTGGATCAATTCCAGAAATTTGTTAATTTTGAGGAAGAAGAGGATACTGTCGAGCGAACAGCGGATCAGCCGGTGCCGGTAAATGCGAATCTGCTACGGAAGGTCGAGGATCTTGAGTTATCCGTGCGGTCTATGAATTGCTTGAAGAATGACAATATCGTATACATTGGAGACTTGGTGCGAAAAACTGAAAGCGAGATGTTGCGCACGCCAAATTTTGGTCGAAAGTCCCTGAATGAAATAAAAGAAGTCTTAGCACAGATGGGGCTGTACCTGGGGATGCCAGTTGAAGGATGGCCAGTTACGGAAGGTGCTGATGATGTTGCTTCGCCAGCGAAGGCGCGTGGAGAAAAATTTTAAAGGAACATCTGGAGATGGGAAATGCGACATAGAATTAGCGGTAGGAAGTTTAATCGGAGAACGTCGCAGCGAAAGGCGATGTTTGGTGGGCTGTCAAAGGCTTTGCTGAGGTATGAGCAGATTATTACAACGCTGCCGAAGGCGAAGGATTTGCGCCCAATCGTGGAGAAAATGATTACGCTGGGAAAGGCGTCATCATTGGCTAATAGGAGGAGGCTGTTTGCAAAACTTGGAGACAGGAGCCTGGTAATGAAGGTTTTTGGCCCGTTATCTGCACGATACGCTGAGAGAAATGGCGGATATACAAGGATCGTGAAGTGTGGTTTTAGGAAGGGAGATATGGCGCCGATGGCGGTCATCGAGCTATTGGAACGCGATGAATTGGCGAAGGGAAGTGTTGGGAACGCAGGGACACGAGGCAAAGCCGGGGAAACGGGGTTATCGGCTTCTGAAAGCTAGTTTTTTATGGCTACTGCTACAGGTCGTTTTTATCTAAATAATTTCAGAGAGGTTTTAAGGCAATATGGTGACGGAGTTTCTCGGTTGCTATGTATTCTTGTATTTGCTGTTTTATTGAGTGTTCGATTGGAAAATATGCGGCAGAAGGCAGGCCTGCATGTGGATGAGATTTTATCAATACAAAATGCAGATTGTAATGGGGATATAAGTAATCAACTGATTGAGCAATCAGAGAAGTACGGAAAAGAATATATCGGAAAAGAGGTAAAGGAGCATTATCTTTGGAATGAATCCTCTGTCGAAGCAGCGTTTTCAGATGTGAAAAAACTCTATATTGATAATAGAGATCGCCCGCATACTAATCTATATTACTCATGTCTAAGATTGTGGTTTGCAGGAATTACTACGACAGATATCAGAATAATCATTGATCACGGCTGTCGGTTGAACCTCTTGTTTTTCACATTTTCTTTCATTTTCTTATACATGTTACTGCGGAGGTTACTTGATGGGGACTTTTTGATTCCTTTTTCGCTTTTTATTGCCTTTGCAAACACTGGTTCTATTTCTAATACAATGTTTCTGCGTCCATATCAACTTCAGGAAACGCTGCTGATATTGTTTACGTTTCTTTTTGTGAAATGCAATGAATGTATTGCTGATGGTAGGCAACTTGATCAGAAAATGTTGTATGGATTGGTTACGGCAACTGGGTTGACATTGCTATCCGGCTATTACGCTACTATATACGTTTTGATGTTATTTGGGGGGCTATTTGTCAGAGCTGACTACGCAAAACAACATGGCAATTGTGTATGGATCAGCGGAGCGCTTGTTTTATCGATTCTTCTCGCAAGATCCCTGTTCCAGGGATTTTTTTACGGATTCTCCTGCGGGAGAGCCGGCGAAAGTTATAGAAATATTTCTTCTTTGTGTAAAATTAATGAGAGTATGGGCGTTTTTAATAATTCATTGCGTAGTTATCTTTTTGACGAAACTCTTATATGGCTAGCATTTATTTGGGTGGCGGTTTTATTACTAACTAGGCGGCAGTTTATCCATATTCCAGTGATTTTCCTTTGCTGTTTCTGTTGGAGTTTTCTGTGTTCCATCGCTATGCCAATTCCATCAGTTCGTTACATAATGCCGTGCTTTCCATTGCTGATACAGATATTCCCGTTCCTGATATCAAGACGCAGTGGGTCGCTATATTATATAGTGGCTGGTGCGACTGCATTTTTAACCGTTGGGTATTGGTGTTCTCCACCGAGCGTAAAATATCTTTTCACGAAGCAGGCTCAGCAAATTCAATTACTATGCGAAAAGAAAAGCCTGCCTGTTGTTGTTCTAGCAGATGAAAATTGGAAATTTTGCTATATTTTGCATTTATTTAATGATGAACAACGTTATGTATTTGTAAGCTCTACAAAAACCTTAGAATCTCGGCTGAAAACCTATGACTCTGTTCTTGTTCTGTATTTTACAGTAGCCTATGATGAGAACCAACTTCTACAAATCCTTAGAAAGGATTTTATGGTGACAAAGCTCCAAAGCTTTGGGGATTTTTTTTCACTTTGTGAATTAAAAAGGAAATAGACGGGAAGGAGCTTATGTCTAAAAAAATGGGATTTGGTGCGGTTCTGGCCTTGGTTTTTGGAAGTCAGATCGGTTCAGGCATATTTGTTCTACCGGCCGCTCTTGCACCATTCGGCATGTTTGGAGTATGCGGATGTTTGCTGGCGGGTCTTGGAGCGACGCTTCTCGCGTTTATTTTTGCAGAACTATGCTCGAAATTTCCCAGAACAGGTGGTCCCTACGTGTATGTACAACAGGCTTTTGGTCGATCGGCCGCATTTTTTATTGGGTGGACCTACTGGCTTGTGTCCTGGACCAGCACTTCGGTTGTCATCATAGCAGCTGTGTCTAATCTGAGTGCGTTTATCGGTGGCAATGAGGAGTCCTATCTACTTTGGGAGATGCTTCTGCTTGGGGTCGTTACCGCCATTAACTGCAGAAGCGTAGAGCTTGCTGGCAGGATCGAGTCTTTCCTTATGCTTTTTAAATTTGTTCCATTTCTTTTGGTACCTGCCGTGCTACTAGGTAGTTTCAGAGAGGAAAATATCGCGATAGCACCTAAATATGTCGATTATTCTGCGATTAAAATGATGGCGATTGTGACAGCGATGTCATTTTGGGGATTCATAGGTGTTGAATGCGCCACTGCTCCGGCCGGTGCTGTGCAAAATCCGTCCAAGAACATTCCTCGTGCCATAATTATTGGCACAGTGGGCGTTGCAGCAATCTATTTTATAAACAATCTTGCAATCATGGGAGTAATTTCCAGCAATGACCTTGCTGCCAGCCAATCACCATATATCGATGCAATCAAAATGGTGCTGGGAAAAAATCTTTCAAAGGTCGTTTCTCTAATAACTTTCATGATATTAGTAGGAACATCAAACGCTTGGACGCTGGCCTCTGCTCAGGCATCGCTCGGATTGGCGCAGGACGGACTGCTTCCAGCAATTTTTGCCAGAAGGAATCGGAATCTAGCACCCTATGTCGGAGTTTTAATCAGCAGCGTCGGGATGGTTCCAATGCTCATTTGCTCGCAGAGCAAGAATCTGTCGGAGCAAATAAGCAGCATTGTGGACTATTCCACTAAAGTGTTCTTTCTGGTATATATGGTATGCTGTATGGCGTTCACGAAAATTAGTATGGCTGATAAAAAATTGTTCAAAAGCTTCCTTGGAGTTATCGTTGGAACCTTTTGTCTGGCCATGATTTTGCATTCGACAATTATATCTCTATTAGTTTCTGCTACATTTGTGTGCAGCGGAATCCTTATGTGGCCGTTTGTGAGAAGGCAGGCGCTGACCTAATGAGAATAGTACGAAAAATAAAAAACTCCTATACTATTAAAAATTATAGCAAAATTTGCCATTATGTTAAGCCCTATTGGATTAGAGCGCTAATGGCAATCCTTGTGACTATCCCGATTGGAATGATGGATACTGTCATTCCATGGGCACTCAAGCACTATATGGATGACATATCAAGTGGAAGTAGATCTATTATAAGTTCTTATATGCCAATTTTGATCCTCATTTTTGCTGTGATTCAAAGCGTATTTACCTATATCGCTACCTATATGAACGCTTGGGTCGGTGCTAAAATAAGCAATGGGTTGAAATTCGACCTTTTTATGAAACTGATGAGAAAAGACGCGATATTCTTCGACAATAATATTTCTGGAACGATACAGACGAGGTTCAACAGTGATGTGGACACCGCTTGTGGCGGTTTGCTTAACCACCTAAAAATGTTTTCCACAAGGATTTTTAACTCCATTTCACTGATAATTGCGCTGTTTATTATCTCATGGCAATTGGCAATCGTGGCGATAATCGTTATGATGGCCGCTCTCTATCCATTGACGATGATTCGCAAAAGAATCGCAGGAATAGTGGGGCAGACTGTATTCTCTGGGGCTACCATTGCAACCCATTACATAGAGGCTTTTGCGGGAAATCGTGTGATCTCTTCCTATAATCTCTATGACCATCAACGTCGTAAAATTTCCTCCGCGCTCGACTATGCCTTCAAACTCGGCATAAAAATGGTACAGCGTACCGGAATTCTCTCTCCGATCATGCATCTGGTGATTGGTGCTGGAATTGCGGTACTTATCTGGGGGGGGAGTTACCTAATTTCCAATAATCTTTTGACTGCTGGAGGGTTTGTCGCTTTCATAACCACTGTAATAATGCTGTATCAGCCAATAAAAACCATTGGAAACGACTTCAGCGCTGTCCAAACATCCTTGCTGGCGATTGAGAGGGTGTTTAGTCTTCTGCAGGAGACGCCGGCCATTACGAATCGCAGAGGAGCTGTTCGATTAAAGACAATAAGGAACAAAATCGAATATCGGGATGCATGCTTTGCCTATGACGGTAACAGGGCTGTTCTGGAAAAAATAAATCTTGATATTGGCATTGGGCAGACCATTGCTTTGGTCGGCAATTCTGGAGGAGGAAAAACAACTTTTGTGAGCCTTCTTCCGCGGTTCTATGATCTGACTTCTGGACAAATTCTAATAGACGGAGTCGATATCAAAGACATAGAGCTGGATTCATTGCGGGAAAAAATCGCGATAGTATTTCAGGATAATTTTTTGTTTTCTGGAAGTATTCAAGAGAATATCCTGCTTGGGAAAACAAACGCTTCTAAAAAGGAATTGCGACAGGCAGCATCTGCTGCATGTCTAGATGAGTTTGTGTCCAGGCTCAGCAAGGGGCTCGATACGGAGATAGGGGAGAGAGGAACGCTGCTCTCCGGCGGACAGAAACAGCGTGTCGCAATTGCCCGAGCATTCCTCAAAAATGCCCCGGTGGTGATACTGGACGAAGCGACCTCGGCTCTTGACAATAAGTCTGAAGCTATCGTTCAGCAAGCTATAGACAATCTAATGAAAGATCGAACAGTATTCATCATCGCTCATCGCCTGTCTACCGTGAGAAATGCAGACATGATCGTCGTAATAGATCATGGTCGTATCGCTGAAACCGGCTCTCATGAAGACCTTATCGGAAGGGAGAACGGCGTGTATGCTTCATTATGCAATGCTTATCTCGGGATTGCCTAAAGGATAGCAGGGGGAATACTGCTTTTTCTTAAAATTAATACAGCTATTGGGGTAGCACTTATGGTGTATCGGTTAAAAATACAGAGATTTTATTTGGCTATTTCTATCTTTACTGGGCGATTCCCGATGAATAGATCTATTGTCGTACCTTGCAAAATCTGATAGATCGGGTCCGAAGGTAATTTGGAAGAAGAAACATTAATGATCCTAACCAGGATAGAGATCTTCAATAACGTAAAAAATGGAAATATCAGCATATTTCCGTTTGATGAAATTATGCTGAATCCCAACAGCTATGATTATCATATAGATTGCAAATTGTTGGAGCTGGTGGATCTGCCCGTTGACCCAAAAAAGCAATCCTCCTACCATGAAATCAATTTGACTGATGATGGGTATGTTTTGTCTCCAAACAAGACATATTTGGCAAATACCTATGAGGAAATAGGAAGCGATGTATTTGTTCCGTCACTGATAGGCAAAACGTCTCTTGGCCGACTGGGGCTGTTCCTGCAGATTACCGCGGACCTCGGAAACCTCGGCGCAAAGCACAGGTGGACTCTCGAATTAAAAGCTGTTCAGCCGATTAGGATCTATCCATTGATGCGGATCGGGCAAGTTACTTTTTGGGATACCAGCGGGAATGCTGACATGAAATACAACGGCAAATACGACAAATTTTCCGTAGCTAAATCGAGCGAGATTTATAGGGAATTTTCTACAGGTGGTAAAGAAACATGATATTAACAGGTATGGAAATTTTTAAAAACGTGGAAAATGGAAAAATTATAGTGGATCCGTTCAACAGCTCCCAGATTAATCCGAATTCATACAATTTTACTCTGGGAAATAAACTATTAGTCTATAATAACTACATTCTTGATGCAAAAAAAAACAATGAAGCCCGCGAAATACTCATTCCTGACGATGGGATTACACTTGCCACCGGAACGGTGTATCTCGGACATACGCTGGAGATCATTGGCAGCGATTATTTTGTTCCAATCATTAGGGGACGCTCATCCATAGGCAGATTGGGATTATTCATCAATATTACCGCCGATTTGATTGACATAGGATCGATTAATCAGCTAACGTTACAGCTGAACGCTGTGCAGCCAGTCACTATCTACCCAGGCATACAGATTGGCCAGGTCACCTTCTGGAAGCCTCTAGGAGAGATACAAAAATATGAGGGACGTTACCGGAACGCGGCTGGTCCGATTACTTCAAAGATGTATTTAGATTTTGTCGAAAATGGAAAGTAGCGGCAGGATCTCCAACCAGCGCCAATTCGCCAAAAGCGGATTCCTGGGAGCCGTTACAGCGCTTTCATTTGCACCTTTTAACGTGTTTCCGATATTTCTTGCGACGTTTGCATGGCTATTTGTGAGGATATGTGAAGGAGGCAACGCGAAGGAATGGCTTCTGCAACCATTCTGTTTCTTTTGCTGTCTACACATTGGATGCCTATATTGGCTGGTCTATCCATTAACATTGGATCTAGCGGTTCATGGGATTCTAATTCCATTCGCAATACTGCTGATTCCTATATATCTGTCCATGTTTCTGCTTCTGCCTATTTGCGGATTAAGGATGTTAAGCAACTGGTTTCGTAAGTCTGCAAGGTTGTCATTTTACCGCCTCCTTCCCGTTGCTTTTGCTACGTTTTTTACTCTTACCATGATGTTTTATGGAAATTATCTGCCAGGATTTCCATGGGTGCTGCCAGGGTATGTATGGTGTTGCCACGAGATTTTTTTGCAAACTCTCTGCTTGTACGGAATTTACGGACTGAGTTTTAGCACTCTACTTATGGCAGGGCTCCTTGGCGATGCTTTTCTTTTGTACGTGGCGCTGCCAGCAAGGAGGAGAGGAAAAGCAGCTGCTTGGGGTCCGGTACTTATTGCGTTCGTGATTTTTGCCGCAATTACATTATTTGGATACTGGCGGCTTGCGCGCAATCCAACAATATACACGGACAAAAGGGTACGGATAATTCAATCAAATATTTCGCAGGAACAAAAAAATGACTCGGCTTTTGCCTATTCCAACCTAAAAAAACTTCTACGACTGAGTGCTCATAGCAAAAAAGTGGATTTAGTCATTTGGCCCGAAGCATCAGTTCCCTACCTCTATAATGAAGATTTTACTAGATTGCATAATTATCTCAAAATACCCTTACTTGCTGATGAATATCTGTTGGCAGGAGCAGTCAGGAAAGATCTCCAAACAGGAAAGATTTTCAACAGTGTGATCTTCATCGATCATACTGGAAAACATGTCGCCCACTACGACAAAGCCAGGTTAACCCCATTCGGAGAGTACATTCCTCTTCGTAAGTATTTTCCATTATTTCAGAGTATTGCTAGCGATATTGGGGATTTTAATGTTGGTAGTGAATCAAATTTAATAGAAATTGGCGGTATAAAGATATTGCTGGCTATCTGTTATGAGGTGATTTTTCCTGGAAAATTAGGCCTGTTTTCTTCGCCGGATTTTTCTAAAACGGATATTATCGTGAATATCACTAACGATGGATGGTTCGGCTTTACCAGCGAGCCTGCTCAACATCTGCAAATTTCCAGGGCCAGGGCCATTGAGGCTGGAGTGCCACTGATTCGGGTCGCCAACGTTGGGGTCAGCGCCGTATTCGATCCCTGCGGACGAGAACTATCCACTGTGCCATTCGGGCAGGACGGGGTAATAGAAATGTCTATCCCGCGGTCGCTGCATTTGCCGTACTAATCTTCGATTATTTCCTCTTTATCGTTGCGGTTTCAGCAACAATCGTAAGCTTTTAGGGATTGCCGGCCGGATTTACATACTTTTCTGACGAATTAGTAACTTTTTATTAACTATTTATTCTTAAATTCATTATTTATTAAGGTTTGAGAAGTGGAAATGCAGGCCAACCTGTTTAAAAAATCAGCGGTGCTAATTGAAAAAGATCCGTTGCACTGCAAGTTATACGAGGATGTTCTGTCTGCCCATGGCTTCGACGTTTATCTGGCAAGATCCGCAATGGATGGATTGATGAAAGTTAAAGAAACAGAACAAGACTTGGTGGTAATAAATACAGAGGTTGCAGAGGAAACTTTCCTAAAAAAACTTCTTTTCAAAATGAAATTTGAAGGGGTCTCTGGTTTGATACCTATCATAGGATTATCTGCATACAACCTCAAATATAAAGAAAAACTTTCAGAAATGCTTGACGTATTCTTAACAAAGCCTGTTTCTCTTGATAGATTCGTGGAATCCGTACTTACGTGTGTGGAGAGTAGGGCATATGGTTGCTAGAGTATTGGTAGTTAACGATGATAAGCTGGATATCGCTCCTGTTGTCTCAAAACTTCAGGATCTGTACTATTCATTATTATTTGCGCGATCCGTAGAGAATGCCCTAAGGATCGTTGGTACGCAATTTATCGATGCAGTTCTTCTCTCGATTCCTGAACGTGTCTCTGAAGGATCCCCTAAATTGCTGTTGGATTTTTTTGCATTGCTGAGACAGCTATGCGGGGTTATACCGATAATCGGACTAGCAGAGTCTCCGAATCAACAGATTCCTCCAATAGTATTAGACGATGTTCTTCACATTGGCATGGATAGCCTAAGTCTGGCTGGAAGGATCGAAACCCTGGTACGGTTAAAAAATCTGTTCGATGATAGTTTGCTTAGTAATATGTTTCTGGAGAAACATAATGCTCAAAAGATCGTCACAATTTTTTACAATAATATTAACTTTCTTCCCAAAAGTATATTGGAAAATACTGAGGTAACCATGCTGATGTCATGGCCTGTAATAGATAATATAAGCGATGCGGACATTTTTATAATAAACATGAGTCATACCCAGGCGCACGAGTGTTGTGCAAATCTGCGCCTGAGAAAAATCAATCATCATAAACCCATAGTCTTTACATTTGACCAATTCTGCCAGGAAAAAATTGACCTAGCTCGAGAACAAGCCGTCGGGTTCACAGATATCATTGACGTAAACGACAATCCATTTGTGATCGGATGTCGACTAAATTCCCTGATAAAGTATAAAAAACTTCAGGAGGCTTTTTGCAAAAAACTAAAGAAAAGTTTACATCTATCTACGGTAGATTCCACGACAGAGGTATATAATCGTTCTTTTTTCGACGATTATTTAAAGAATATGGAATGTAAGGCAGAAGGTTTTGCTGTTATCTTGCTGGATGTGGATAAATTCAAAACGATAAACGATAGGTTCGGGCATTCTTTTGCTGATTCCATGCTCAGATACGTTGCTGGCATGATAAAAAGACATACGCGATCATTGGATATGGTTGCAAGGTATGGGGGAGACGAATTTATCGTGCTGATGGGTAACGTAACAAAGCATGTCGCCAAAAACATTGCCAATAGAATTCAGAAAAAAATAGGGGAATCCTTATACTATGACGCTCGTTGTAC
Organism: Holosporaceae bacterium; assembly: GCA_031269995.1. Lineage (GTDB taxonomy): Bacteria > Pseudomonadota > Alphaproteobacteria > UBA3830 > UBA3830 > JAIRMQ01. Next base: position 6,274 of record JAISYI010000022.1, on the reverse strand, counting down.
GATGAGTATTGGGGTTTGTTGTGTCGATCCAGGGGGGAAAATATCTCTACAGGAGGCAATTTCCATCGCGGACAAATTTATGTATGTGGCTAAAGAGAGCGGCGGGAACGCTGTCCATGTCTGCTCATAGGGAGCATTATTCTACTGCTGTTACTTTTCACTTGGTGGATACTTCACTTTTAATTTGCTCTTGAATTTTAATTTTATTAGAGATCCCTCTTGGTTGCTCTGTCTGTCCCTTTGGCGAGACTTGCTGATATTTGAAACGATTCTCTTTAGCAAGTAGCTGTTTTCTAAGTAGCCTAGGGAAACTTTTTTTCAGTAGTAACATGGACAAGGAATCACGATCTTTACTAGTTCTTCCTCCCAAAACTATTGAAATCACCCGATTTTTCCCCTTCACCGCTGATGCTACCAGATGAAACCCAGATGCATACACATATCCGGTCTTTATTCCATCTATCACCATATTCTCATGACTTCCTAGTAATGCGTGGTGTCCAAGTATACACCTGTGTCGCCAATAGAATCGCTTTGTAGCAAATAAATGATAATAGACTGAATAATCGCGTTGCAGCGACCTTGCCAGGATTGCCATATCCCGTGCAGTCGTCATTTGTCTTGCATCCGGCCAGCCGGATGAATTGAAAAATACTGTCGATGTCATCCCAAGCCTCTTGGCTTCCTGATTCATCATTGCAACAAACGCGGCTTCTGTTTTTCCTACATGTTCCGCCAGTGCCACTGCGATATCGTTAGCTGATTTTACTATCAGCGATAGGATCGCATCCTTCACGCGGATCTGATCTCCACTCTTCAATCCAAGTTTGCTCGGACACTGGGCTGCTGCGTGCTGAGAGATAAGAATTTTCGTATTTTGTGATATCTTCCCGCTCCGCAGCGCTCGAAATATGAGCGATAAAGTCATCATTTTTGTAAGAGATGCAGGCTGCGTCTTTTGATCAGCATTGTGCGCATAAATTGTATCGCCACTCTTTGCGTCAATTACGATAACTCCTGTCACCGGAGAGAACGCAAAACATTCCATGCCACTTATTTGGAAAAAAACAAGTAAAGCAAATGCTGCGCAAATAAAACGACGCCGTGACATCAGGAAGTTTTGAGACCGAATGCCTTATAGCGATTTCTAAACTTTGCTAGTTGACCACCTGTATCGACCAGTTGACGAACTCCTGTCCACGCCGGATGAGATTTTGAATCTATGTCCAGCTTCAGCGTATCTCCTTCTTTACCCCAGGTGGAACGAGTCTTAAATGTAAAACCATCCGTCATGACAACAGATACCTCATGATAATCCGGATGTATCTCTTTTTTCATAGCTGCCCTCTGTGCATCAAACCGTGCTCTATATTACAGAATCTCTCAAAAAACCGCAATCTGTTCGTTCACAGTGAACTGCCAAATCAATACGCTGCACAGTATTAAAGCGCCGCAGCTACGTCTCCTCCTTCATTCTGTGCTCTTTTGATATAGACAGCTTTTCTAGAACAGAGCAGCTCATTTTTGCAATTTCTTAATCTATTGACTTCTCGAATATCGTCTTTATCTAATATCATTATGGAGCTCAGTTTTATTTCGACCAAATCAAGCAGGATGTCCAACGACTGTTTCGATAGCATGTTTTGTACTCCATTCCGAATCAAATACTACGATGTTATACTGATCCGTTTTAAAGAACGTTAAAATGACAGATTTTTTTATAAAAAAAATATCAGAGATAAAGATTGTTGATCTAATTGCCTCAGAATCGGTGATTATTGGATTGGACGTGGGTGATAGGACAATTGGAGTTGCAGTCTCGGATAGAAGAATCAGAATTGCGAGCGGTCTAACCACAGTTATTAGAAAGGAAATGTCCATGGATATCGCTCATCTTCTCGAAAGTATACGGTATCATAATGTGGGGAGCGTGATCTTTGGATGGCCACTTCAGATGAACGGAATTCCGGGCGAACAATGTAAAAAAGTTCTTGAATTTATTGGCTATTTATCGGCTTATCTCAAAGTCTGTTTTGCGCAATGGGACGAAAGATTTTCCACAAAAGTCATTGATAAATTGATGATAGAGGCAGACTTGTCACGCCGAAAACGCAAAAAAATTATAGATAGAAATGCTGCTGTTTACATTCTTCAGGGGGCAATTGATTTTCTGAATAGTTCTAACCGCTTATTGGAATAAATGAGATGGGTAACCGAATTACTGCAACGTTCATTATTTGCAATGATCGTAATAACATGAACGACAGATAGGATTCTTTATTATAGTCATTCCAAAAAACTTGCATACCATGTTTTTGTCAGTATTATACGCTAATTGCTACCACGCAAAAGGGAGAGTTGGGACATGATGGGGAGTATAGTATCATTGTGCAAGCGGCGTGGCTTTGTGTTTCAAGCATCAGATATATACGGCGGCATAAATGGGTTCTGGGACTATGGCCCGTTGGGAGTTGTACTGAAGAATAATATCAGAAATCTCTGGTGGCATGATATGGTAGAGTGTCCACCGTTGGACAAAAAAGGCAATCCATTGCGTATTCTGGGGCTGGACAGTTCGATCATCCAGCATCCGTCTGTCTGGGAGGCTTCTGGACATACCAGTAGTTTCTCCGATCCAATGGTGGATTGCAAAGCGACGAAGATTCGCTACCGGGCTGATCAACTTGTCGTATATGTTTCGAAAAATATCTGGAATAATGGTTGTAACATAGGGGTGATTACAGGGGAAAAAGCGTTCGCATTTTTTGAGGAAGAAGAGGAAAAAGTTGTTTCCAGCAAGATAAAAAAACTCTGTCGAAAAAATGTGGAGGATTTTCACCGAGTATTGTTCATGGATATCGATCTCTCATTCTACAAAAACATCGTTGCTCCTGATACGACGGAGGTCGGAACTTTGACTGCTCCTAAGGCCTTCAACCTTATGTTTGAAACTAGAGTTGGAGCAGTGGTTGACGAAAAGAGCGTCGCCTACCTGCGTCCCGAGACTGCGCAGGGAATTTTTGTAAATTTTAAGAATGTACTAGATAGCACGAAGGCAAAAATTCCGTTTGGCATTGCACAGATAGGGAAAGCCTTTCGCAACGAAGTGAGTCCTCGTAACTTCATTTTCAGATCTAGAGAATTCGAACAAATGGAGCTTGAGTGGTTTTGTCATAAAGGTGAGGCAGAGGTATGGCAGGAGTTTTGGCTCGAGCAGAGGCTTAGCTGGTGGAAAAATCTTGGATTGGATGCATCCAGAATAAACATCCGCAGGCACGAACAGGAAGAACTTGCCCATTATGCAAGGGGCGGCGGCGGAACAAGAGATATCGAATACAAATTTCCGTTTTCCGGAGAAGGGTTTAGCGAATTAGAGGGAATCGCCCATAGGTGTGACTACGACCTTGCTCAGCATCAACGGGTTAGTGGGGTAAGGCAGGAGTATGCGGATCAGGCGATTGGCGCTAAGTTTATTCCACACGTGATTGAACCATCATCGGGGTTAACCAGAGCCGTATTAGCTGTGCTGTGCAATGCCTACACTGAGGATGAAGCTCATCCGAGTGGTTTTTTCATGAATTTTAGGCCGCAGATCGCTCCTGTAAATGTCGCAGTGCTGCCGCTGCAACTTCATGAAGGAATAGGGCGCCTAGCTAGGGAAATATTCCACGAATTGAGAAAAAAATACATTGTTACCTATGAAGACAAACAGAGCATTGGCAAGAGATACGCGAAAAACGATGAAATCGGTACTCCCTACTGTGTGACGATAGATTTCGACAGTCTACAAAACATGGATGTTACCATCCGTGATCGGAATACAATGAAACAGGAGAGGATAGGAATGGCGTATCTGAGCGAGCGTCTGCGTGGACTGTTGTGGTAATGTCGGCGCTTCCTGGCCGCGTCGTAAACTTTGGATGCCGTCTAAATACCTGCGAGTCGGAGCGGATAGGCGACTTTATTCGCGAGCTTGGCCTAAACAATGTGGTACTGATCAATACCTGCGCAGTTACAGCAGAGGCAGAAAGAAAGCTTTGTCAGACCATTCGTCGGCTTCATGTAGAAAATCCTGAGGCGAAAATCGTCCTCACTGGATGCGCGTCAGAACTCCATCCGGAGCGCTATATGCAGATGGATGGAGTTGTTGGGATTGTCTCCAATAAAACCAAGCTATCAAAATCAGAATATGTGAAATATACGGAGGAGACCTCTTTGTGGGCTTCAACAGCAGCATCTGCCTTCGTATGTAGAAAAGTGCGTGGATTCCTGCAAATTCAAAACGGATGCGACCAAAAATGCACCTACTGTGTTGTTAGGCTGACCCGTGGCAACAACGTTAGCTTATCTGAAGATGACATTGTAAATCAGGCTAGATTTCTCCTCGACAGAGGGCATAGGGACATTATACTGACTGGGGTAAACATATCGGCCTACGGACGCGATCGCGATCCACGTCAGAATCTTGCATTTTTGATACGCTATCTTCTGCGTAATGTTCCAGAATTGACGAGACTCGGATTATCTTCGTTGGATCCGGCAGATATGGACGACGATCTGCTGAAGCTCATTGAATCTGAGGAGCGATTACTACCTCACATCCATGAAAGCCTCCAATCCGGCGATAATTTGATTCTGAAGCGTATGGGGCGTCGGCATACGCGAAGCCAGGTCATCGAAATAAACGAGCGAATTCTCCGGGCTCGTCCTGAAGTTATTTTCGGCGCGGATATAATCGTTGGATTTCCGACGGAATCCGACGATATGTTCAACCATACTAAGTATCTGATTTCGGAGGCTACGATATCGCGGTTGCATATATTTCCATTTTCTCCGAGACCTGGAACTCCTGCTTCGTCCATGCCGATGGTTGAAAAACAAACTGTACGGTGTCGGGTGAAGGAGATGCAAGCACTGTCTAGCGAAGTTTTAGGGAAGAAGCTAATGGAACAGATAGGAAAGGATATCATTATCCTTGCCGAAGACCAGGCTAACGGAAAAACCAACTCATTTCTACCAGTTTGGTCATCCAGCGTTATGGTTGCTGGCCACGAATATTTATTCCGCTGCGATCGCACCGACGGAAGGGTTATAATCGGGCGTCCCATTGCAGAGAGGAGGCGTGATGGCATTTTTTGAAAAAATCAAAAGCGTATTTCGCAAGACTTCTGAAAAAGTTTCATTTTCTATTGGTAAAAAGAAAATAGATGAAAACGTTGTTCAGGAAATCGAGGAAGCGCTGATTATGGCTGACGTTGGGATCGAGACCTCGGTTGAACTGGCTAGTAAAGTCGCAAGCAGGAAATTTCTGAAGGGAACCTCCGAATTAGAGGTGCAACGATTTTTAGCTAATGAAGTCTGTTCTATGTTGAAACCATATGAGGGGGACTTTTTCCAAAAGAACCCAGCGCATAATCCAGAGATCATGCTAATCATAGGAGTTAACGGAAATGGCAAGACCACTACGGTCGCCAAAATAGCCTATGTTCTGACGCATTCCGGGCGTCGACCTCTGCTAGTAGCCGCTGATACGTTTCGAGCGGCAGCCACTGATCAACTCAAATATTGGGCAAAGAAAATTTCGGTAGACGTTCATTTTGGCAGAGAAAAGGCAGACGTCGCTGGGCTAGTGTACGACGCTCTGAAACTAGCGCTTGCGGAGGGACACGATGCAGTTTTAATCGACACTGCGGGACGTATGCAGAATCGCGGAGATCTGCTAGACGAATTAGAAAAGATGAAAAGGGTAATCAAAAAACTGAATCCATCCGCTCCACATAGGACTATTTTGGTGTTGGACGGATTTACTGGGCAGGCGGTACATAATCAGGTTGATGTTTTCCTGAATCGCATAGGCATCGATGGCATAATTGTTACTAAACTTGACGGAACAGCCAAGGGGGGGGCAATCATTCCACTTGTGCGTAAATATTGTGTGCCAGTCTTTGCCATAGGGATTGGCGAAGGTCTCGACGATTTAAAACCTTTTGATGCAAAAACCTATGCTGATGCTATTTTTGGATTGGAGAGTGCAAACCAGCGATATGACGCATGAAAGGATGAATAATTACCAAGAGGCAATTAGAAATTTTTTCCTGGGGAAAAATGAGGAATTGTCACACCGCAGAGTCACCTGGTTTTTACTATTTCTCAACGTACGCGAATAATGGATTAGATTTTAGCTAAAGTTATGTATTAAAGTTTTCAGAAAGGCTAAACTTTCAGAGTTTTTGTAGATGGAAGTATAGCCATGAAGCTAGATATAACAGAAATG
>JAISYI010000018.1 GCA_031269995.1 Holosporaceae bacterium | reverse complement strand
CAGGGCTAGCAAGTACTCCCTATGCTGGGGAATCTTGGTCAGTAGCGCATCTAGTTTAGCACCTTGAGCGCGAACTGTTTCAGACAGGGAAACCAGCGGCGACTGGGCAGTCCTTTGCGCAGCCAATTCGGATCCCAGACTGGCAAACCTCCCGTCAACAGACTCCCTGAAGGTACCAAACTCCTTGCAAAAACCCAGAAAATCTTCCTTGGATTTTTGCTCTCGAGTCAAAAGATCTGCCTCAAACCTTTGCACCTGAGCCAGTGTAGAGAACAGCTGTGCCTTCAGCTCGGCGTTCTCCGCTCTCAGCGCCGCCAGTTGGGACTCAAATCTGGACTCCAGGCTAGACACCTTTTCCTCCGGAAGAGCAGCTACTGCGCTCATGGGTTGGTATGGCCGCGTTCCACTATTTGTTGGCAATGACACCACCGAATTCATGGAAAGCGCATCAAACGCACCAAATGCCCAGGCCAAACTCGCTACGCTGGCTGAAATTCCCCTGAATTTTCTTCTACTTACCATGATTACCTCCATTGCTTACAACTCCAAGTTGCCACACCTCCCAACAATATGCAACTCATATCTGAAGATAAAAACGTGAAAAAAATCCTGTAAGTTCGAAAAGCTTAAGACAAATATCACCATCCCAGAGTCGCGTCCTATTTTCATAGACCCTCTGCCTAATGAAAATCTGAACCCTGTCAGAACAATTTCTTTGTTCATATTAGAAAAAAAACGAGAATTTTTACAAAGACTCTTGTTACTAGAAAATCAATTGATAAGGATTATTCAAAAAATAATGCCCCTCAAAATGCATAACACAACGCAGTTCGTGATGAGAATGTAGATCTAAGGATGAAAAACAAGTGGAGCTATTCCACTTACGCCGGTTAACCTTGTATAACTTCTTTTGGCACTTCTATCAGATTTGGCAGCTAGTAATAGCTATCCTTGGCTTCATTGTGCAACCTGTTTCCTTCTGGGCTGTTGGGACCGCCAGCAGTGTTTCAAGAAGACCTGCCGCGTTGCCTCGGTGGCTTCTTTGCAGGTGGAGAATCTTGTCCACTGGCCCGCCGGGTTCTAGCCGTTTTTCCTGTACCTTTCTTAGCAGGAATCCGGCCCTCAGGCTCGTCTTCATCATTGCCGAGAGATTCGTCGGACTCTTCCTCATAGTCGGTATCGGATCTATGCCCCTGGGCATCATCTGCGGTATTCGTTTGCGCCGCTTCCCCTCCCAGCCTCTTGCCGAATTCAGCAAGCAAAAAGTCAATTTTTTTAGGACTCGCTTTTCCTCTCAATATACATGCCTTGATTAGTTCTAATACTTGGGAAAATAAGGCGATGTAATTGTCGATAGCATGGAGGAGTTTTGTATTTGTTGGCTCCTCTCCTGTATTCATTGATTTAAACGCTTCTCGCATTACTAACAAAGATACCCCGTTGCACAACTGATTCATTTTTTTGTTCTGTAGTGTTTTTTTTCCAGAATCTGTACAGGCCACTCCATTCTTTATTACTATCAAAAGTAGCGTTGCCGCTGCGGCGGTCCATGCAAGGCCAACCGTTACTTCCATACTTGTTAATCTTGCGGTTGCATTTCTGAATGTCTCCATGGCGGAATCTCGCTTTGTAGTAAGGTTATCGGCATTCTTTTCGTTGGCCGTTTCAAGTTTTTTATTATAGGTGATTATTTCCACATAGGCAGAGCTGATAACCTTCAATAGATATGCAATATAGCTCAAAACCCGAGACAGAGAAAATAGAAAGTCGGCAGCAGCTATAACAAAACCCATCTGCTGCATTTCCCCATCCGCTGTTTGTTTCTGCACTAATGTTAGGTGCTTTGCCAAATATTCAGCGTTGTCAGCCGCGGTGCCAGAGTCTGAAACAAGTTTCTTCGTCGACTCGCTTGCAGCATCGCTGCCTTTACCAAATAAAATCGCACCTGCGTCATAATACACTGTTCCAAAAACAACAAGCGAAATAAGACCTATTGCTCTCATTAGCGAAATTCCGATCGAATTACTTTATCCCAGATTGTACATCAAATCAGTTGATTTTTACTTAATATTGCAGCAGAAATTTGTTTTTGTGGAAATTATAAGCCGGATTCTGTAAAACGTAAAGTTCTGATGGCCATTCATCTCGCGCGTGTGTTACCACAAGCGTCTAGCGATCTACCCGGACAACATTGCGTGGAGGACGCGTTACCCTTATTTGATCTTGCTCCAAGTGGGGTTTGCCAAGCCATCATCGTTACCGATCATGCGGTGAGCCTTTACCTCACCATTTCACCATTGCCATAATAAATGGCTGTATATTTTCTGTTGCGCTTTCCCTGACGCTATTTAACGCGCCGCCGGACGTTATCCGGCACTTTCCCTCCATGGAGTCCGGACTTTCCTCTACTTTTCAGATGAAAAGCAGCGACCATCCATTTCCACAAAAACGTATAAACCTACCATGGAAACAATCATTAGTACAGCTTACAAACAGAATATTGCCGCCAAAAGTACGCCAACAATCTATGAATACGCTTTTTTGCATTAATCTTTCAATTCTGAACCAGCAAGCGTTTTCATTAATTCTGAGAATTTTTTTCTTACGGATGGTATCGATATGCCATAGTAGGAACGGAGTAACTCGGCGGTCTCCTTCTCATTAAGGACACCTCCCCCGATATAGACAGGGTCCTCGTCGTCGTTCAATGTCTGTTCTCCCCTAAATCCTTCATAGAAATAGGTCACATCCACTGACAAAATGCGAGCCACGTCATATAGCATGCTTGCGCTGACTCTGTTTGTGCCTTTTTCGTATTTTTGTACCTGCTGAAATGTAACTCCAAGGTAACTCCCTAGCTTATCCTGGCTTATACCAAGAAAAGATCGCCGACTTTTTATACGTCCTCCAATGTATGCATCTAAATCTTCCCTGGAAGATTTTCTCTTCGACGTTGAACTCCTAGCCATACTTATCTCCACCGCCAACATACAACAGGTTGCACCCTACTCTGAAAGAAAGTGTTTTTCAATTAGAAAAATATGTCCTTAGTATATTTTGTTTGGGTGATCCCTAGGAAGGAAACTCTTTTTTCTTCGGAAGAAGTAACCTCTAACCCATTAATTATCAATAGATTGCTGGTCGTGAGAGAACACGATATTTGCAACCTTAGGTATGTAATCGGTCGGCGACCCCCATAATTTATTTCCAAAAATGGAAAGTTGATCATGCGAAATGTTTTCCTATTGGGGATACTCCGCAACTGGCTCATTGGTCCTAGTTGCCCGTTGAATTCTCTTAACATCCTGCAGGCTGCCTTTTAAGGCTTAATGGAAAAATTGTCCCGTATTTTTGAAAAAATCTTCCACAAAAACTCATATTTTTGTCATATGATAACGCAAATCAATGGTTGTGCAGCAATGATTGGCATTATGTTCTGCTGGCGAGACTTTGAAACACCGATGAGATTAGCTCCCTTGTCGACATATTCTCAATTTCTTTGAGGGTCCAAAAACTCTCATATTCGGAAGCATTGCGGCATAAAAATTTCGTACGAAAGACGCAGGAAATCGAAGTCTTCTCCAAAGTTTCGCTGATACTAAATAAATCCTTTTCTTCCTCTTCTTCCTCGGCGCAGCGTATTTTAGCATCTACACCGTTTCTTAGGTTATATAGCTTGCACAGATCTTCGGCAAACACATCAAATGGAATACTATTTTTTGGAATCAACGTATAAACGCTCGACGTAGAATCATTACTACGCATTAATGATGAGACGACTCGAACCAAAATCTGTAGAATATCCCTGCGGCGATAGGTCTCCTTTACCCAGGGATAGTCTACGCCAATTTCGGAAAAAAATACCGAACTTTCCCAAATATCAAATATATCGGCAACGTTCTCTGGAATGCGAATTACTTTAAATTTCGAGGCAATTTTTCGTTTACTTTGCGAATCTGCGAATTGCGCAAAGAGTTCCCCCAATCGTTGAGTCGCGCCAACCCAATTTCTGGCGTTCAATGCCATAGAACTGGACAAAACAAATACAACCGGTATCTCACATGTTTTTGCAAAAGCTATTATGCTCTTTGTATCCAACACATTTTTCACAAGAGCTTCTTTCATATTCTCCTCGCTGGAGGAGCCGTATTTGAATGGCATGTTGTAAAAAAATACGTCTGGTTTTGGAGTTAATAACTTTAGCAGGTTATTGTCGAAAATCTTGATTTTATAGTTCCTGTTGCCGCCCTTCGCAAGGTCTCGCCTCGCTTTAAACATAAATCTTTCTGACTCACAAAGTACCGTTAAATCGACAGAGCTTACTGATGCCAGAAGGCAGGCAAAATCCAGAACACTGCTTCTACCATCGTAGCAAATCCACACTCGTTTTCCCTTGAATGCAGCCGTTAAAGCAGCCTTATCGGTGGAGGAAATTTCCACGGATTCTAGGTCATCGCAACACATCGGAGACAACTGAACCGTCGGCGAATTTTCTGGATCCTCCCATCTCACTTTGAACAGTGGAATAGAAAAAATTGCAGATATCTCAAGCAGTCTTAAAAAGGTTTCCCCAATCTTACCATCACTTACGTATAGAAGTTTCCTTGGTGATGGGAAGAAAGGAATGCAAGAAATTCTGGTCAACCATCTTTTAACATTCTCCAAAGATTGGATGTTGCTCTGCCTATAATCGGCCGATTCTGTGTTTTCCTTCAGGATGATTAGCTCCAGGACCTTATAGGTAGAAAATAAAGCGGCCGGTAGTTCTGCCACTTGTGCGTTTTCGCAGATAATATACACAGGAATTGAGTCGGAGAATAAATTGCACCCTCGCAAATATTCGCAAACAATAAATTCGCAGAGAATAATTAATAACAAAATGGTTAGTGCGACTCCAAAGGAGCTGTTTATGAACCAAATTGGGGCGACGCAAGCATTTACAGCAACAAAAACATTGAAAGGGCACCTGGAATCTACTCTATCAGCTGCCAACCAGCCACAAATCGCACTGTATACGCATAACAAAGAAAAAGATTCCTTTACAAAAAGAGAAAAACTAAATTCAGGATAAATCAGTAGTGATGCCAGACAATACACTGATAGCAAAATTAGAGAATTTTGAATATGCAAAACACGTTTCGTGGGAATCTTACTGATTTTTCTACGGAGCTCCTCAATCCACTTCTTTATTATTTTAATGATTGTTTCCATCGAGAGACCCTCTTCATGATAGTAGATCAATTTGCTTTTTAGCACCTTACTGACCACGTTTCGAGGGGGGAGAGGGAGCTTTTCACCAAGTTCCATCATACTCTAGCAATATTTCATCATAACAATTAACGATTGAGTACACCGAGAAATATAATATTTTCTATTCTATAAATTTCGCTGAAGTATTTGGGTTGGACTCATCTAGGGTCTAGGTGAGATGAATTTGTTGCTTTTTTACATTCTTTACTATATACTGATTTTTGTCATTTTGATGGCTACGGTGATAAACGTCGTGATAAATAGATGACGTGGACTCGGGGGCAGAGCCCGACATCTCCACCATATGGGGATGAATAGATTCGACATGCGTTGAAAAGCACGATTTTCACTCGGGATGGTTTACGTAATAGAACCAAAAACTTAAATGCGAACTCTTTTTTCGCATGCAACGATAATTTTGCAGACGAGCTGATGGCTATTGCTGCTTAATTGACGTAGACGCGGTTTGGGAGCGCCGGGCAACAGAAGTCTCCTACGGAGGAATAGGATTGCTGAGTGTCATCGTCCATGAGAATTTGCTATTGGATTATTTAAACTATGTGTTCAATTTAATATGATATTTATCAAAGCAACCTCCTGGTAACATTCGATCCTTCATCAACATTGCTGCGTTATTCTTTCTTTATCTCCTAAAGAAGAATGAATCCTGCCGTCCCCTTCACAGTTCTTTGACGATGGCTGCTGTTGTCTCTTTAGCATCGCCGAGTAGCATCATTGAGTTTGGAGAGTAGAATAGCTCATTGTCTATTCCTGCATAGCCAGCTCCCATAGACCTCTTTAGAAATAACACAACTTTCGCCCGTTCCACATCTACAATAGGCATTCCGTAAATTGGCGAAGTGGGATCCTTTTTAGCGGCAGGATTGGTCACATCGTTAGCTCCGATGACATAGGCGACATCGCAGAAAGGGAAATCTAGATTTATGTCCTCCAATGCAAAAACATCTTCATAGGGGACGTTCGCCTCGGCCAGCAGCACGTTCATATGCCCTGGCATCCTCCCAGCCACTGGATGTATTGCATATCGGACCCTGACATTAAGTTTCTTCAACGCCTCGCCCATTTCTTTCAATGCATGCTGTGCCTGAGACGTCGCCATGCCATATCCTGGGACAACAATAACCGATGTCGCGTTTTTCAAGACGAAGGCGGCATCTTCAGGAGCCCATCGTTTGATAGCCTTCCTCTCCCCTAATGTCGTCGTATCAACATTCTGCAGTATTTTCCCACAGGAAGGTTTGAAAAGCACTTTTCGAAAAGATCTATTCATACTCCGGCACATTATATAGCTCAGGATAGTTCCGCTGGCTCCGACCAGAGCTCCTGTAATGATAAGTAGTTCGTTGTGTATAGTAAAACCAATCCCTGATGCCGCCCAGCCTGATAGAGAATTCAGCATAGATACAATGACCGGCATATCGCCTCCGCCGATTGGTAGAATCAAAGTTCCACCAAGGATAAATGAACAGAAAACTGCAATAACATACGCAGCTTCAGATCCATTTCGGATAAAGCAGAAAAGAGCAAGCAGAACTAACAGCAGTAGGGAAAAATTAACTTTATTGGAAACGCCGCATTCCTTGCAGGAGCAGTGTAGTTTCAAGAATGCAGTAATAGATCCACTGAAAGTTACGATACCGATGACAGATCCAACGCCAATCTCCAATAGCCAGAATAAATTTCCGCCCCTACTTGCCCAATATACCGAGAACGAAATCAGCGCTGCTGCTAATCCTATCAAACTATGGAATCCCGCAATCATCTGCGGCAGATCTTTCATAGCCACCACCTGTGCGATGGAAACACCTATCGCTCCACCAACTGCCATTGTTTGCAGAATAGAACCTAACTCGACATTGGTATCCTGTCCAACACAAGCCGCCGATACCGCTGCTGCCATCCCCGCCATCCCACAGAAATTCCCTCTGCGAGCTCCATCGGCTGAAGACAACTCCTTTAATGCCAATATAAAGCAAATCGCCGCTGCTAGGTAGAGTAGGTTTATCATTGCTTTTCTACTTTTTACGAAACATGCCTAGCATCCGGTGGGTGACCGCGAATCCACCGAAAATATTTATCGCTGCCAGAAAAATGGCTACATACCCACAAATCCCAGACATACTACCCTTTGGCTGCTGAACCGCGGCAATGAGGGCACTGATAACAATAACGCTGGAAATAGCGTTTGTCACAGACATAAGAGGAGCATGCAATGCTGGAGTCACCCTCCAGACGACATAATATCCAACGAAGCATGCCAGGACAAAAACCATCAGTTCGTTAATATTAGCTGACACCAATAACGCCTCCATCTAACGAAAACACTTATTAAACACTCCCCTAGGGGCCTTCTCGGTCCGCCATGTCGCGGAGTATAGCAAAAAAGTGTTTGACGTAGCCAGCGCTAATTCATTGTGGTGCAGTCTCGTTGAACAAACCTGGCTTAGGAGTGAAAATTACCACTTTATTGAAAAAGATTTCATTTACATGTGGAGGATTCAGTAGGAGTAATCCAAAGGCTGTCTTGGGAGATACATCTTGGCAGTTTCTGTCGTCAGAAAAACCATATAAAGGTGATGATGCCTTATAGCATAATCCCACTTCTACAAGTATTTTTACTTCTCCTGGCTGAATCTGTAGCTCTGGATAGATTTCCAACGGAGGGACATTAGTCTTTACTGTTACCAAGCCTGATGTTACCAAGTCTGCTGTTGGCTTGATGCTAATTGTTGCTGGAGAAGGGCTATCATCGCCAGAGAACCATCCTACACTCCATATAACGCTGGCTGTTCCGTCGTCATTTCCCTTCACATAGAACAGATTCCCGCTGGGGGAGTATCCTAATGGAGTTTTACCATTGGCAGTAGTGTACATCGTTTTGCCAGTAAAGATCGTAAGGTAGGCTCCTGCAACGGCATAGCGAATATTGTTAGAGGTTATTAGACCATATTGCTGATTCTGTAGCATGTTTATCAGGCAGTAGGCGCAAAATTCCATGCGCTCATGCCAGCGTGCGAGTTTAGGGAGATCATGGATATAACAGATTAGCAGCCAAAAAACCGGGACAGCAACGGCAAATTCAATGAGGATTGCCCCGCGGGATCCGAGGAGTCGGCGAAGTGAATGGCGCAAACGAAGATTAGGTGATCGCTTCATCATAGGACTCTTTGTAACGACTATTAGGAGATTTTTTAGAACGATTGATTTGCAGGCCTAGGAGTAAGCTAGAGACGTCATCAGAATTATTCAGAGAATTACTGAAGTGGTTTCGACGACCTTGCATTTTCAGAAAGCCTCTAAGCCACTCTGTGAGAGAGACTTCCTTTATTCCCCTATTGTTCATATAAGATATGTAACAACATTCATCACAGTAAGGCTACTAAAATATTTTACAATTTTCAGCATAATCGCGTGATTGGCATTTGTAAATTGCCTAACTTCTATCAACTACGACTTGCTAAAGCCGGTGATCCATATGACATAGTTAGTGTAGCATAGGCCAGTAGGCAAGCTGTTCCATTGAAAACCAGTTTCAAGCCAAATTCCCTGCTACTCTTGAAAGAATATTAAAATTTTCCGGTACGGTAATTCTCAGCCGGTGTAGCACTATATACGCAGTATTCCCAAAAAATTTTCCGTCTTTCAAAACAATTGTTGAAGCGTTAACGTTTTATCAATATAATAGTACCATTATTGGTTTAGGTGTGTTTGGGAGAAGTACCGTGAGTAGAAGAAAAATTAAGTGTTTAGTATCTCTTTCCTGTTTGATTTTGTTGGCAGCTTGCGAATGCGGCTCGAAGAGGAAATGCCCAAAAAAAGGGCCTCCTCCGCCACCGGTGGAAGTCACGGAGACTTGGACCGACAAAGGTACGGCCTCGGATTTCATTACTATTGCGGGGGATCGGATATTCTTTGGATTTGACCAATCTGGTCTGAAACAGGAGTCTAAAAATATACTATTGCAACAATGTGATTGGCTGAAAGCCCATAACCATCATAAGTTGCTCATCGAGGGGCACTGCGACGAAAGAGGTTCACGCGAATACAATCTTGGACTGGGGGAACGCCGCGCAGAATCTGTGGCGAGATTCTTGGTTGAACAGGGAATTTCGGGGGACCGCATTAGAACAATTTCGTACGGCAAAGATCGCCCTGTAGTTGCTCAGGGATCTGAAGAGGAAATACACCGCCTAAATCGTGTCGCTATATCCGTAGTTGAGTAAGTAAGCGCAACAAGAAACATGACCGCCCAAGACGCTCGGAGGCCCGGCGCTGTGCAAAGAGATAGGCTGCGAAGTGCGGAAAGAGGTAGACTTACTTGCTCGGGAATGCGGGAAAACAGAACAGCTCCTTGGGTTATTACCGAGATCTAAGGGCAATTATTTTTGAAGTAAATATGAAGGCGTGCCGTGTTGACCTCGATGAGTGCGGCCGGGGATAGTCATCAGACGGCACATTTGGGAAAACAGAAAAACCCAGACGGAGACAGTAGGGGAGTTAAATAATCAGGGTTTGTAATTAGGATAGAAGACAGATGGATCTGTCCACTTTATAAACCTGCGCAGAGCAGCGCAGATCTTCGAATAGGCTGAGTTCGGTTCCTGTAAGAAATGTTTGAACCTCCATAGATACAAGCTCTTCAACCAAATACTTCCGTCGTTTTCTATCTAAATGTTGCATAAGATCATCCAGAAGCAATACAGGAATCCCCGAACGAGTATTGCGGGAGATTCTCAAACTTGCGAGAATTAGTGAGATCAAAAAAGCTTTTTGTTCCCCGGTAGAGCATTTCTCGGCAGAAAATGACCTTCTGGGATGCTCCGCCGTCCAGATAGTCTTCTGACATCCGATAGATGTGGTTTGTTTTTCCGAGTCAACAAATCTATCTGCTTTTAAGGCGGATAAAATCTTCAAAACGGCCGTTTCCTCATCATAGTGACGGAAGAAATCCTCAACGGTTCCAGAAATGCCGATTTGCGGCCTAAGGAAATCAGATGGGTGATTTTCAAATGTCTTTTCGAGCGCCTTTATGAATTCCAACCGCGTTTTGGTGATTTTTATATTTTCTTCAGTGATTTTTTTCTCGAGGATATTTAGCCAGGCCTCATCTTTCCTATAAGAAATAACATGTAGACGTTCCTTTTGCAATTTGGCCAAGGTTTTTAAGTCAGATCTATGCCGTCTATTGTATCCGATAACCATATGATCAAAGAAGCCTCGTCGATCAGCTGCAGGACCAATAAAGATATTATTCATGCTAGGAATTACCCATAAAATCCAAAGAAGCTCTTCAAATTTCCCAAGAGAGTCTATAGTTGCACTGTCTATTTTTGCCACTCTACTCCCATTTCCTGTACATGTTGACAAAAAAGTCCTACAGCCCTCCTTTTCTATAACCAACTCTACATTCCAGGAAAGAGGAATAGATTGAGCTAAATTCAGATCATGGATTGGTGCCTTTCTTAGCCCTTTGCTTGGAGAGAACAGCGAAATTGCTTCCAATATATTCGTCTTTCCGGCTCCATTATCTCCACAGAAAATGACAAATTTGGACGAAAAATCCAACGCCAACCGTCCGTAGGATCGAAAATTCTTGCAATTTAATTGGATAACACCAGCCGCCAAAAGAAATCCACACTCCTAGATTCTCATCGGCATAACAACGAACAAAGATTCCGGCTCGGATTCATCCACAATCAATATTGGAGCTAGTGGCTCCTTCACATACACTTTCAGGGATTCCCCCTGCACAATTTGTGCAACGTCTAGCAAATAGCTAGCGTTAAATCCTGCGTGCCAGCCTTGCCCAGAGTATATGACCTCCACCTCATCTCGTCCACTTCCGACTTTACTGTTGGCCACGTAGCAGGCTAGATTATTTTTGGTCAGTTCAAGCTTCACTGACCGAACCTTTTCGTCGGATATCACGGAAACTCTGTCTACTATCTCCAGAAAATCCGCCCTTTTTACGATAAAATACTCATTTGTCATCTCCGGAATTACACGCTTATAGTCCGGAAAATTCCCGTCAATCAACTTCGAGATAAAGACCACGCTTCCAACAGCAAATTGGATCTGGTTCGCGTTAAATGTCACCGAGATATCCTCCTGGATATCCAGCAGCTTCTTTACCTCGGACACAGCCTTCTTTGAGATTATTATTCCCTGGATACTCTCTTTCTCGCTCATCTCAATCTCGGAGATAGACAGTCGGTGACCGTCGGTGGACGCCGCCTTCAGCCTGTCATCCTCCTTATGTAAAAACATTCCATTAAGATTGTGTCGATTTTCCTCAGGAGAAATAGAGAATTTTGTCCGGCTAATCAGCTTGTTGAAAGCTGCTGACTTTAGGTTAAAGCAGAAAGTCCCTTTCAGAGTGGTGATAGCGGGAAACTCAGCCGAATCTAGCGTAGATAACTCGAACTTCGCCTTCCCCGTGGCAACAACTAGCTTACTTCCTTTGTCTGCGAGAAAAAAATCCAACGATGCGTCATCGGAAGTTTTCCTCACAACATCGCTCAGAATTGACGCAGGCACCGCCACGGCGCCTAGTGTATCAACCTCCGCAGGAATATCCTCCATGATGGAATGATCCAGATCAGTTGCCTTTATCCTCAATCCTGTTTCATGGAAATCCAACAACACATGCGAAAGTATGGGAACGACAGACTTCTTATCCGCCACGCTTACTACACGCATAATTGGCGGCAAAAGATCTTTTTTAGTAACCCTTGCTCTCAAGCGTGACTCTCCTATACCTTAAAGTACCACATCGGCTATAAATACATCCGGATAAATGCAACCCTTCACCGGAAACTCTAGAAAACCTCAGCTTACGTCATTATACATGCTGAATTTGCCCTCTTTCAAGTGCCGAGCTCCGGATGTATTAGTTAATAGCAATTTGGTAAATGCTAAATCCAGAAGTCGGACTTTCTTGTCGCGTCCCTCCTGCACTCGACATTCGTTGCCTACTGATAAATTACCTAGAACGTGTCCTAGGGCGAGTGAGATGTTCTATGGTGCTTTAGGGTACTTAGATGTCTTGGGCCCTGCGTTCACTCCCCGGTATGCCCTGTCGTTTACAGGTAGATACACTCCCCCAGATGTAGCTTAGATAGATGTTGTGCCGTTTCTACTCAAAGCGCTACTGGATTTAGCGGCAGCTATCGGATAGGCTTCCGGTGACAAATGATGGGGGAAATATGGTTAGGGCCTCTGGGAGAAAAGCAGACGAAACAAGGGAGATTAAAATCATTCCAAACTATCTGGCATACGCAGAGGGAAGTTGCATGATTTCTTTCGGTAAGACTAAGATTCTGTGTGCAGCAACGATAGAGGATAAAATCCCTGCCTTTCTGAAAGGATCCGGATATGGGTGGATCAGCGCTGAGTATTCCCTTCTACCCCGGGCTACGCAAACGAGAAGCGATCGAGAGGCGGTTAGGGGAAAACAATCCGGTAGGACGCAGGAAATACAGCGATTAATAGGGCGGTCTCTGCGCGCATCTCTAGACTTGGCTACATTCGGAGAAAGGCAGCTAAAGGTGGATTGTGATGTCATTCAAGCCGATGGAGGAACAAGAACAGCATCCATCTGTGGAGCCTGCGTTGCAGTCGGATTGGCCATTAGGAAAATGCAGTTTAAGCACAATCCATTCAAACATCTCGTGGGAGCCATATCCTGCGGGATAATTAACGACAGGGTTGTCATCGATCTGGATTACATGGAAGATTCTCAGGCGCAGGTAGACGCCAATTTTGTCATGGTAGATACCGGAGAGCTGGTGGAAGTACAGGCGACTGGCGAAAAAGGGGTATTTACGGATGATCAACTGGCAGAAATGATTTGCTGTGCCCGCCGTGGAGTTCAACAAATATTCAAATTGCAGAAGGATATTTTATTACAGTAAAAAAAATCTCCCGTTGAGACAGTTAGAAGAGATTGCCGTATATATTCATTGGCCTTTTTGTCTATCTAAATGTCCCTATTGCAATTTTTTGAGTATTAAACAAAACGATGAGGAACTTTATACTCGATTCGAAAGCGGCCTACAGAATGATCTGAGACAAAGCCTATCCAAAATTGGGCCCAGGATTGTACGCAGCGTATTTTTCGGTGGAGGCACGCCGTCGTTGATGCATCCGAAAGCCATCGGGGAGATGCTGAACTGCATCCACAGCCTTTGCCACATGAAAGACGATGTCGAAATAACCATGGAGGCCAACCCGGCAACTTTCGATATAAATAGAATGAAAAATTTTCGAGATGCTGGAATAAATAGAATATCCCTGGGAGTACAGAGTTTTTCTGATAAAAATTTACATTTTTTAGGACGAATATACGATGGAAAGCAGGCAATGATTGGGGCAGAGATTGTCGCAGAAATCTTTGAAAATTTCAGCTTTGACCTCATTTATGGATACCAAAATGCGAAAAATCTGGAAAAAGATCTTCTTCGCGCGATAGGTTTCGAATGCAAACACATTTCCTGCTACCAGCTGACGTTTGAGGAAGGTACGCCTTTTCATCTCCGCCTTTTAGCCGGAGATATACGACATGCAGCTGAGAAAACGATAATAGAATCCTTTACTGTTATCAGGGAAATTTTATTAAACCACGATATTCAACGCTATGAAATTTCCAATTATGCGATCCCAGGATTCGAGTCAAGGCACAATCTCAGCTACTGGAAGTATGATGACTATCTTGGAGTCGGACCGGGGGCCCATAGTCGCGTTTCCCTGGGAGGCAGGAAACAGGAGATGATAAAAATCGCGAATCCCTTCCTTTGGGAAAAATCTGTTGGCAACGATACGTTTACCTACGTCAAGACTCTTAGTAAAGAGGAAAAGCTGGCGGAGGCGATCATCGTCGGCCTTCGTCTGGCAGCAGGGATTCCCCTGGCTGATCTACGCAGAAAAAGTTCTCGCAAAACTGTCGATGCTATTATTTCCAGGAAACAACTCGATTTTCTGCTTGCCCAACGACTCATCACCAATGCAATCCATGATGTAAATCCAACCATCAGACTCACAGATGACGGTTTGATGAAAATTGACTCTGTCGCAGAATTTCTATTGAATAATCTTGCCAAAGCGTCCGGCACTGTAGTATTTCTGAAAAAAATGTGAGTTGAGAAATGAAGAAAAAATTGTTCGTAACATTCATCGTAGGAGTCTGCTATGCATCTATAGCAATGGATCCCCCCTCCCTGGACATAAAGGTTTGCTCTGCTGGTGTCGCAGTCTTTGGAAATAGATGCATGCTGATTGGAAAGCGTAACGATGACGGCACGTGGTGCAGTTTTGGTGGAAAAGCAGATCCTTCGGATATTCGGATTTATCGAGTAGCGAAACGTGAAACAGCAGAAGAGTCCATGGGAGTTTTCAATTCTCCTAGAGAACACATAAAGCGCTGGCCTTATCACGAACTTCATTCTGAAAATGGATCTCGTTTCAGGATGTATTTCACTGTAACAGATGCACCGGTTGCCGAGTCGGTGCTTAACAAAAAACTGGAAGCCAGCACTGGACATTCCAGAGAATATGAAGAGTTTTTATGGCTTCCTGTCTCAACTATTCTTTCCGCGTTACGGACTCCGGAGCTGGATAATGGGAGATTGAAAGTCCGGGTACATGGGCGTCCAGATCCGCTCATTTTTATGGAAGATTTTACCAATATGCTCCACCAGCTTCCTGTAACACAACAGCTTGAAGCCATTGAAGCTGGCCGGCCATTGGCACTTACCCAAACCTTCAGTACTTGGGATTCAGGCGAGTTTGAGTCAATATCATTCCCTGATCCCGATGCTATAGCGCCTGGGGAACCGCCTTTTCAACCGGGATCAAAAACCGCAGCGCGCGCGTTTATTTACCGGTTTAGCAGAACGAGAACGCCAAGGGTGGTGGCGCTGGCGCCGCTCTTAGGGCCAGATACACCGCACCCGTTTAGCCCTACCCAGGCCTATCTCAGGTTGACTCTAAGGGGTGACTACGAGCACGGCACCAGTCGTGCTATTCTAGAAGCAAATCTGCGCCGTTATATGGATATTTTAGTTAAAGAACATGAGCTACACCGTGAGATTGAGGTAACCGAAGCTGATATAACAAGACTTGCCCGTTTCTTGGAGTTCGAAATATCAGAATTCCAACAAGGCCGTGTGGTACTGTATCATGGATTGGAGGGCCCGCTTCTGTTGCTTTACCGATATTTTTCCGCGTGGCATGCTTTCTTTAGGGGAGAAACCCAAGACGGCATCTGGCGATTGAGAGGAACGGATATACCTTTCATAAATCCGCGAACGGGAGCACCGTATACCATCGACGAAACACTAGGACTTCAGAGGGGAGACTATGCGGGTGACAAAAGTACATTACTGCTTTGCGTTAATCCTGTCCTGACATTGGGACCTGGTCGTTGGTCTCATTCAACTTCTTCAAGTATAGAGTATTTTTTGAACTCCCATAGCGTTTTGGCTCCTAAAATAGAACAAATGCTGATAGACACGTTTGTCCTGTTCGGGATGCCGCCTGAGCTTGCTCAAGAGAATTCACAAGAAATCCTTTCTATAATAGCGCAGTTTTTCGGAGCAGATCATCCAGAAAATGGAGGCCTGCTGGCGTTCAGTTTATCTTCTGATCAGGTAGATCTTTATACGCGGGCTGTGTATGGCGGTGGAGCACTGTTTTCCACTCCATCAGTGAGAGAAGTGCTGGAGAATCTTATACAGGCCGCGCTGAAAGGTTCTGTTATGGCCGATGCCGAGATAAAAAGTATAACCAGCGAGGCTCGTCTACTTCTTCACCCTGGGTTGCTGTTTCCCATTAGAGCAGAGTTCCGCCACCCCTTGACGGCAGGACAAGAACGGTTGTTAAACGATCGACTGTTGCACCTATTGGATCTGCACCTCATTAGATGGTTAAAGCATGGAATGATGCCGTTCCCAGGCAGTATCTACAGTCCTACATCGGAAATACCATTATTGACAGCGGCCGGAGAGGCAGGATTTCAACTCAAAGAGATAGATAACATTCTTCCTATGCTTGTAAGCAAAGGATGGATGCAGCCTGCTGAATACTTTCTGGGGAAATTCCCGGATGCTCTCAGCAGCGGCAAAGATTTAGGGACAATAATGGAAGCTTTTACTGAGTTGGCTTCAAAGAATTCTCCAACCAAGGTAGCGGAATGTATCGCTTTCTTCTTAAAATATGGACTGAGTGAACATGTACAGGAATGGATCCCGGAGGATGCAATTAAAGCTGCCTTTGAACGTTTTGTTTCATTACTTTTTAAAGATTCCTCAAGCGAGATAGCGGAATCCATCGAGTTCTTCTCAAAATATGAGTTAGGCAGTTCCGTGCAAAAAGTGATCCCGGAAACAACTAAGGAGACCATTGCTGTAAGATTGGTTTCATCGTTTCTGGACCGTTTTGAAGAAATTACGAGCGAACAGATTTCTAATATAAGTGCAATCCGGATGATACTAGGGGAATCCTTCTCGGGTGAGCTAAGCCGGATAGGCGGACAAGGACTGTTGCGGAATAATCTCGCAAGATTGGTGGACCGCGCATTTGCTGAACAACTGGGCGCTTATTTCGATGCACTAGGATTGAATTTTGAAGATGAAATCCAATCTTTTTTGCTGAAATCTGTCAACGACAGAGATTATACCTGGACCACCGCCGTTATCATCCAAACCCTCTGCGATCACGGCTATCTCCATTTGGATCCAAATACTCCAGAAGGGATGAACAATTTCGCACAATTATTGTCAAATAAACCATACGATATTAGTTTGATAAGTCATAGCACGTGGCGCTTTCTAGTTAGAAGTATTGTTCAAAAATATTCCATTCCGGCAAACTATCCCCCATTTAAAGGATACCCAGATAAAACCATCGGAGACATTCTGGTTTCTTCCGGAATATGGTTGCCGCTGGGTACTGAGGAGTTAGATTCGCTCCTAAGAAGAAGACAGGACGAGATTTTGAGGGATTTTGAAAAAACTGGCAATTTGCTTAGCGAGTATGTTCCCAATTTAATACAGCTTCGAGAAGTACTAGCTGCCCTCTCTGTGCCACCCGCCGATATAGAATCTTATGAAGGGGCTCTCGGTCTTTTTTTGCAACTGAACGGATTGCATTCTGGACAAAGAAATCATCCATGGATGGGGGCACTCCACGGACTTACTAACTCCCGCGAATTTAACTGGGATTCGTTTGTGTCGCACGTTAATAAGCTAGATGATCTAGGGGTTTTATGGGCACATCTGCCAGAACTTAATACTATGGCAAGCCAAAAACTTCTGCAGGATCCGTTGACTTTGGAGAACTTTATTGCATGGGCAAGAACCACTGAAGTCTCTTTGCCAGAACAGCTTGAAAATCCTCATTTTTTTGTGAGAAACTTGCTTGCCATATTGGGGGGACGTGACGCGAGAGACACTCAACAAATATTGGGGGCATGGAAAGAAAACTTTCCGACTGCTATAGATCTTCTTGAAAGATCCCCTGGCTACACAAAGAAAAAATTTGTCAATAAATTGATATTCTCTCCGAATTTACTTTCTTCTATGGACAAGCTTGTAGCAATTTTAGGGAGCATCTCTGAATTCAATCCGGACATTTTTGTCTCGCAGAATAGAGCGAAAGGAAGCGAGGATGATTTCCCCAGCAGTCTCAGCAGTGTGACTTCGGTAATCCTATCTCGCTTAGCAGAACAGTCAACTCCAATGGCGCCTGAATTACGCGATACGGTTGGTAGATCCCTGAAGACTCTTTTCTCTCTCCCTGGGGCATTTGGATCTTTGGAAACCGGCCTCTGGGACACAATGAGCAAAATCGGGTTAATAATGAATGATAGTTATCCTTATATTCAATCGCTTCTGCTCCTTCCTCCGGCGCCGGTTTTAAGATCGCTTACAGAAACGCCAGTTCTGGCAATACTAACTGTGATGGAGAATGTTGCTCCTTATTTTCCTGATGAGCTACCCCTACCCTGGAGGGAATATGACGCGCAGCTTTCTGGTTTAACAAAGACTCCGATTCCAGGAACACAGTTATCAGTCGGCGACTACATTAAAGGCGCTCTTTCCTACCAAAATATTTTTTGAGCTTAGATTGCCTCCTTCACGTGGGCGGGAGTGTAGCCGGCGAATGATTTGATATCGCTGGCAATAATATCTAACGTTTCTTTGAGTGATGCTTCATTGGTGACGGAGTAGACCTTGGCAGAGTCCGTAAGAGTGGTGTCGAGTGCGCTGCTTTCATTAGTTCTATACTTGATAAGGTAGATCCGAGTGTTGTTTGATGTAGTGGTGGCCTTTAGTTGCGTAGCGGCAGCAGTGGACACCGCTGCCACTGCTGCGTTCGGCGTGTTTGAAGCCGCTGAGGGGGGAGCGATATCGTTGTTACTAGCCGCATCTTGGCATCCGTTGTTAACAAGTACCTGATTGATAGGCACGGTGAAGCCTCCAAGGAAGAGACCTGCTGGGCTATTGGTAATCGTGAAACTGGTATAGTTGACATTAGTTTTCTGATATGCCATCGGGAAAAAAACTCGGTGAAACCCGAAGAATATGTAAGAAGTGTTATACACTCCAAAATCTGCAGAGACTGTACCAAGGTCCCATCGTACGGATGGTATTCCTCCATCATAGTTGAACAGATGCATAAAGTAATCACCTGGAACACTGTCGGTCCGATACATATTATTATCTTCTGAGTTGGCAGTCCAATATTTTAGATGCTGCCAATCCTTGTATTCGTGGCCATTATTGATAGTGAGGGATCCGCCGCTGTTTTCTCCGAATACCACTGACCCATACGCTTTCGCTTTGCTGTTATCATTTTTGTTAAAATCGACGATCCTCACGTTTTTCAGGCCATCACTCTGGATGTTCGGGTGCTGGAAACGCCATACAGGAGTGCAGTCCTTCATGGTCGGCTCACTTGCCTGAAGCCCGGTTAGTTCCAGATTTATGAGGAAGGTTCCATCCCCCTGCGCTACGTATTGGTGCGTTGCAGGAGAAATCTCAACCGTTTCCCAGTTGTAATCGATGTAACCACTGGATTTGGCTACGCCGAGATGATCAGTATAATACAATGTGCCTAAGGCTGTCGAAGCAACGGAAACGGACAGTTCCCCGTCGCCGCAGAAGCAAAGCCAATCGTAGTTGGCGGACTTTAGGGAGCCGATATATTGGTTTTTGATTATGCCATCCTTGGTGGCGGCCTTATCATAGGATTTTAGATCATAATTTACAAAAAAGAAGTTGTTGAGGTCATAGGCGAAATAACCAACTTTTTTGCGCCAGCACGTTCTCATGCATCGACAATCCCCTGGGCTATAGAAATATCTGTCTATTCCTCCATCAATTTCTCCGCCTGGGCAACAGTTTCGGCAATTTGTCATCTTGCTAGGAGAAGTACTAATACCCCAAAGACCACCGCAATCTGCATTGCAATCTCTAAGGTAATCTTCTGTTCCGCTTACCTGCCCCTGTCCCCTCAATCGCCCTGTAAATACTACGATCTTGTTTGAATGGGGACTTTCTACACCAAGCCATACCGTATTATAGCGGTTATCAGCGTATATAATGGCGTAACCGCCGTAGCTATCTACGTTAGGAGGTGCCGTATTAGTAAAGTTTGCCAGCCCAATGCTGTTCATAGCTGAAGCGTAGGCCGTAATACTAAACGCATCCGCAATTGATTCCACAAGTGATATTGCTCCACCATTACGTATCTTTCCAACTACCGTCCAGTTACCCTGCTTATTGGGCATAGTAAAAGTATTATCCCCAGCAATGGGAGATGGAGTTCCTGCACAGGTAAAGAGAAAATAGGCTCTTTGAACGCCCCAGCAGGCCGGATGAAAGTTATAGGCCTTTACTTGAGCATACCGGCCACCACTCACGCTTCCCCAGTTCCATTTGCCGTCGTCGATGGCTCCAAAAGTGCTGGATCCATTGCCATCTAATTGAATACAGGGATCCACGTATGTTTCGCAATTCGAATGCTCGACAGTTGTTAGAATGCTACCGTTACTAGCAATGTGTCCATCGGTATTAAGAATAAGTGATTTTCTAGTTCCATCTCTAGATCCCAGAGCGTTACCTCCATAGTGACCGTAGCATCTTAAAAATTGATTTTTTAGGGTAGCGGAGACAATACATGCATACTCCAGCTTATACTTTACCTTATAAATTGACAAATTATGACCAAAATTTGGACCACCTGTTGAGGTATATTCGGAGATGTTAGTAAATTTATGCATAGATCGAGGCCCATCGAATTTGAACGTCGTATTGGAGGATGGACTTATTGTCACAGGGGTCCCAATTGAAACACTTGTAGTAGAAGGGTACTGGGATAAACGATCCACTAATTCCTGCTTGGAGGCTTTATTCTTAGCAGCGATTTCGACGTCTGCATTGAGCGTAGGTATTACATCATCTGCGACGTTTTTTATCGCTGTTGCTGCCTCATTCACCGCATTGGCGAGTTTTTCTGCTGCTGACCGTTTGTAGGTTACGCCACTAGATTGCGCAGCGGAGACCGCCTTGTCAAATAGGTTCTTAGCGGAAGTCATTTCTGTTTTCACGGCTGCTTTGGTGATTTTATCTATGTTCGAAGTGAGCGACGTCTTCGCCGCTTCTGCATCCGATGCCTTATTGGAAATGGTTTGAGTGAGAGTGGGGCTATTAATATTAATTTCCGTTTCCAAAGATGTTTTTTCCGCCTTTAATTCGTCTAAAGTTATAGTTGTCGATGTTTCGCCAATCGTTACAGTACACGAATTTTCTGCTGTTGCAGTGTTATTCGCAGAATCAGAAGCAGCAGAATCTATTGCTGCTGTACACTCAGTGATGGCTGTATCCAGCGTAGCCAGGTTTGAGTTAGCCAGATCTGCGAATTCTCGTATACGCACTATTTGGACGGTACTGTCCATGAGGATACCCATGTCTGCCATCACCTTGCACAGGATCTCCCCCCAGTCTGTTGACTGCTGGGCTATATTATCCGCCTGGGTTTTTAGGTCATTAAATTGCGTAGTTATAGAGTCGAGTATCGTTCCCTGAACATCCCCCCATGTGGAACTATTTACAGCTGTTTCGCCAATTAGAGTAGAGAGGTTGGAAATAATGGTCTCGATGCTGGCCCTAGCAGATATCACGATATCCAGTCTATTAACTGCAAGATTATGTTTGCCAACAAGTTCATTTAATTCATCCTGCAATAAAATTATTGTCTTATCGGGCATTTCGCCCTTTGACACTCCATTATCGCCGTAGAATGTGACCTTTGGCTCATTGGTTCTTACTTTTATTGTGAGCGGAGCCTTAACATTTGTTTGGATTGTTAAAACCTGCTTGGTTGAATTTCTCGCATCCGCTTTGCTCTTATCAGTGAAGGAGCAGGTTGGTACGACTTTTTCATAGTTGTGGTTGCTGATGTCGGCGGATATAAGATTGATGTCCTCCATGTTGAAAGTGACGGAGTAATTACCGTTTTCATCCAGTGTGTTCGATATCTGCTCAGGTAGGATATAGAAAGTCTTATAGATCCCCTGCATTTCTTTACTCACAGTATATTCTACATTGACATTCGTACCTGCGGATTCAACATTAACTCCATCCATATTCATCTGATTGTTGCCAGTGAGGTTTGATATGTTAGTGAATGTTACCTTGCCCTTCGGGGGAATAACATGAAATGTTACTAACTTCCCAGCTGCGCTGAGCGCATATAGGTCGCTTTGCAGGACGTTATCAACCATTCTGCTATAGGAGCACATTGTATCCCAGGCTCTGCCTCCTTCAGATGCCGCTCCCTTGGCAGATACCGCCCAACGCGTAAATAATTCGCCATTCGAGGAGACAGGACAGAACATAAGATTGCCTACATTCTCATCCATAGCGTACAGAGTGTTGTTCAGACAGCAGACGCAGAGCCAATCTCCAGGGGCGTCGCTGAAGACATTACTGATTTTTTTAGTCCATCCTGTCCAACTAACGCCGTAGTCTGAGGATTTTTTAACAAAACCATCGTGTCGATCAGCCCATAGGGCGTAGATGTTGGATCCGCTGATACTCATTATCCAGCCCCGGCCATAGGCATGGTGCGCATCTAAACTTCTATTGGTTTTTGAGGTCTCGCATGTGATTTCTGTATTAATATTACTCCCGCTCGTATTGCCTACATACCCTCCGATCAGTTCCCACGAGGAGCCATTGTACCATACGGTTCTTCCGCTTACTGTCTCCATGGCATATATTCCAGCTTTTTCTCCAGGTTTGTAACAAAGAGAAAACCAGCGATGAACGCTACTATTGGTGTCATTCAGTGCCGAATTCGGGGTTCCGTAACTGACGCTAATATTAGCCTTAGCGATTGACATTGTACCGTCGCTGCTGACAGAACTTGTTGCTGCCATTGGGGGAACCTGTACAACAACTCCCTGACTGGTCATAGCATATAACTCCGAACCATCGCTGCAGAGTGAAAACCATCTCCTCTCATCGTTCGTAACCGAGAGTTGACAATAGTCTTCCCAAGCTGCGTTGGAGTTTTTAAGATTAATCCTTTTTATTTTTCCGCGTCTTGCCAGAGCATATATGTAGTCGTTATGCCCGCAAAGAGCCGTCCATCTTCCTTCTCCAGTTATATCGCTAGGAGCTGCACCTGCATTCGCCGACATGTTTACCCAAACTCCAGTTGGCAATGCCGTAGTTCCACATTTGACGACCAATTTTATTACCCCCTTAGCAGGAAAGGTTAATTTTCCAGTTATACTCCCATAGGTTTCGTAGTGATTCTCTCCTCCCTCAGTATTGTAGATCACGTTTCCCTGCGTAGTTGTAAAGACAAGGGAACCCTTGGCTCCTGCTATGGGGTCTGTTCCGTAATTGTATCCAAAGTTGATAGTGTCGGACTCAAACATTGGAATCTCTGATGCATCATTGTTGAATCCAAGGTAGGTAAGTTCGCTTGGCTCAAAGTGATCAGGCTCGTTTATAATAATTATCACTGCCGCTTTCTTCGCATTTCGGCTTGGAGGGGCGAATTTCGAATTTCCCAAGGCGCTAGAAGTAGGAGGATCCGTCCAGCTTTGTAGTAAGTTCTGCGCCCAATTCACAGCCAGAAAGAGGAAGTTAGATTTGTTGTGAGGATCATTGATCGGCCGAATCAGGCTAAAGTCATAGATCACCTTCTGGAGATCGTCGGTCAGTTCCGTTATGAAATATGGGTTTGCCATGTAGGTTGGACAGGTCCTCTCGCACATCTGTGTAAGGATATTGCAGTGTCCCAGGTAGCAGGGATTCATATTCATACGTTGAAATTTTTTGTCACCGGTAGTCGGTTCATCAATCGATAGAAGCAGATTATTTCCTGTGTAATATGACACAGATCTATGCTTTTCCACTGCTCCACGACGAAACATGATGGGAAATCCGACGGTGTAGTCTCCCCAGTCGTAGGGTTCTTCTCCAGTAGTGCTCACTTCCCACTCTCTATTTGCGATGAGATCTCCCCCTTCCTGACCATCGGTACCATAAGCTAGTGCCTGCTTGAGATAGGGTTTATCAGGACCCGTATCCATGGGAGGAATGGCAGTGGTCCAACCGGCACGATTTGGAGGCAATGATATTTTCCCAGAGTAAGGTATAACTCCGACCGCCACTCCCCTTGTGCGAATGAAATGTCGCTTCAAAAATGCTTGATAAGCGTGGGCGATTTCTGTTAGTGGGGTCGATGTGGCAGAGCTAGGAGCTACCAATATGTCGGAGTTGTTGTTTAGAGCTGTACAGGCAGCATGATTGGTTGGAACTGTCAAAATTATGTCCACATTGCACTCGGGAACATATGCCTGTACCTTCTTGCCAAGACACGCGATATTGCAGTTTATATAGTTGTCAGCTGGCTGAGCCCCAGTGTGTAGAGAGACGGTGAGTTTTTCACTGTTTCTTGTAATATCAGGATCGTAGTAAACGCGAAAGTATTCTGTATTGGTACTAGAAGTTGTCTGAAACGACTTGAATGAAAGTCCAGCAGTAGATGGCGTAAAACGCATATTTTCAATGGGAAAATCGTCACATAGCAAAGAATTAGTCGTTATCGGAGAGGTACCTATCGAAGTTATGGTACGAAAAAAAGTTGTGCTACCGCTATAGTTTGTGTTTATCCCATAGGATGAGAGAGCCATATACATCTTTACGAGATTAAAACCACTGAGGGCCCTATCACTGTAATACACAGCCTGTTCGTCTTTTGTCATGATTGCCTCACGATTAAGCTCAAAAGCGCGATCGTCGAGAGCCTGGGCAGCAGCGGAGTACACCTTATCCCTTTGTGTAGCCCAGGTTTTTCCAGGATTATAAGCTTCGAGAACAGCAATCCCAACAGCGTGGGACGCGCTGGTCTTGATGGTTGATTGGTGAGAGACTTCCACGCGCTTCGTTGCATATTTTATGGAGAGAAGAAGGAGAGGAATCATCATCGAGACAAGAACTAGCACATAGCCGCGTACGTCCTTTATCCTTACTTTAAAGATAATTCCTGCTTCGTGGAGGAAAACGCGAAAAAAACTAATGAGATATCTATGAAAACGCGACAACATCCAAATACCAATTCAAGACTGCCGATACGACACATAGTCATTAAAGCCAAAAAATGTTAATCCTTGGTAAAGATCATCAAAGGAAACTGCATCGAAAAGAATATGCCTGCAGCAGACTTGAAAAGCGCTGCTATGTTGCTAAAATTAGGAAAATATAGAAAAATAGGAATTCCATAATGCTGAGACAATTGGATATAGAACGCTGCGGGATTCTTATTTGTCTGGGTTTAGATGAAATCGAAAAAGTAACAAAAAGGATGGTTTTCATAGACATTAGTCTGCGTTTTCCTCATGGTAACCGGGCTTGCCAAGATGATCAGATCACGCAAACAGTTTGCTATAGGAGTCTACTGTGTCATATGAAGGAGAAACTCACTAATATCGAATTTAATCTCATAGAACGAGTAGCTCAGTTTCTCTACGACGAGATCTCTGGCTATTTGGATGATAAATCTATCCTAAAGCGCATCAAAATAACTAAACCGACCCCGATGGGCAATGACAGGAAATGCCGAGAAACCACCTTTACTTGCTCCGATTGGTAGGTGGCTGGACAACGTCAATTAATTTATGAATACGCCATCAAGTCACAGGGCGAAGTTCCCTCTTGATTACGTTGCGCTTCCCTAGCGACTTGTGTATCCTTGCGTCGCTTAGGGTGATTAGCTCAGCGGTAGAGCATCTCGTTTACACCGAGGAGGTCGGCAGTTCAAATCTGTCATCACCCATTGCGCGCCCGTAGCCCAATTGGATAGAGCGTCAGACTACGGATCTGAAGGCTGAGGGTTCAAATCCTTCCGGGCGCACCAAAAATTGTTATCAGTGACCATTGTTTATGAGGATGCATAATATAAAGATTGATATAATGTTTACTGTATTAATCCTCAAAATAGGATCTTTGGAAGGTTACAAAAGGAAATATCTATGAAGTTAGAGGAAAAAATATTATCGATCATCGACCCACCAATGAATTATCGGGGATATGAGATCGTACAGGTCAGAGTGATAGGAGGAAAATGCCCTGTGATAGCGATTGATTTGGATCGCTTGGATGGTTCTCCAGTCCTAATGGATGATTGCGAGAACGCCAACCGACTTATCTCTGCAATTCTAGACGTTGAAGATTTTATTAATGGATCCTATAATCTAGAAGTTAGTTCCCCTGGTGAAAACCGCCCTCTCAGGAAAATCAGTGAGTTTGAGCGCTTTTGTGGTAGGGATGCAAAGGTTGAGACTCGCGTTGTTGTTAATGGAAGGCGGAAATTTAGGGGGAAATTGGTGAGAGTGGAGCAAAATTCGCAGGATGCAGTTGTCTATTTGAAGGAAGAATGTAATACTGAATCCATTGAAGTTGGCGTGCTGCATAGCAATATAAAGAAGGCAGTGGTAAAAAGATTTTAGGTGCAGAGGAAGGTACTGAGCATTATGTCAACAGCTTTATGGACGGATTCTCGTTTTTATGGTCCGGAATTGTTGCAAATTTCAGATGCAGTCGCCCGGGAAAAAGGTCTGGAAAAAGAGAAAATCCTGGACGCTATGGAAAACGCCATTCAAAGAGCAGCGAAATCGAAGTATGGTAATGAGCACGACATTCGTGTGAGTATAGATCGCCGAAGCGGCGAGGTTATGATCCTTAAATGCCTTACAGTTAAGGAGGTCGTTGAGGACGCTTTCACGGAAGTTTCGCTGGAAGAAGCTAAAAAAATCGAAAAAAACGCCGAGGTGGATCATGTACTGACAACCAGATTGCCTCCAGTTAGCTTTGGAAGGGTAGCAGCCCAGGTTGGGCGACAGATAATTACGCAAAAAATAAGGGATGCCGAGCGCGAAAAACAATATGAGGAATTTAAGGGCAGAGTTGGGGAAATAATCAGTGGTGTTGTAAAGAGAGCTGAATACAACTCTGTAACCCTAGATGTTGGGCATACGGAAGCTGTCATTCGGCGAGACCAGCTTATTCCTAGGGAGAATTTTTGCGTTGGGGACAGAGTTCGCGCCTACATAGCAGATGTTTCTGCGGAAACGAAAGGTCCGCAGGTGTTTCTCTCCCGAACTCATCCACAGTTTTTGGCCAAGCTGTTTGTACAGGAAGTTCCTGAGATATATGATAACATAATCGAAATAAAATCTGTGGTGAGAGATCCTGGAAGCCGTGCAAAGATCGCTGTCTATACAGCAGATAGTGGTATAGATCCCATAGGAGCCTGCGTAGGAGTACGAGGAAGTCGTGTCCAAGCGGTTATTCGCGAGCTGCAGGGCGAGAAAATAGATATTGTTTTATGGTCAGATGATCCAGCAACATTTGCAGTGAATGCCCTCGCTCCTGCCGAAGTTTCTAGGGTTGTTATTGATGAGGAGAACCGTAGGTTCGAGGTCCTTGCGCCAGATAGCCAGCTGAGTTTAGCTATAGGACGGAGGGGACAAAACGTTCGCTTGGCATCTCAGCTCATTGGATGGAGCGTGACCGTTGTTTCTGAATCAGAGGCTATGGAAAAAAGTAACCGAGAATACCATGCCCACTCAAAAGGATTTATGGATGCTTTGGACTGCGACGAGGTCATCGCCCACCTGCTGGTAGCCGAGGGGTTTATCAGCGTGGAGGAGCTTGGTAGTGCAGATAAAGAGGAACTTTCTTCTATAGAAGGCTTCGATGAAGGCTTGGCCGAAGAACTCATATCTCGTGCCAGAGAGTGTCTGGTTAAGAAAAACAAAGAAAATTCAGAGAAATTAAAGGGGATGGGGGTAGAAGACAGGATGGTTGAGTCGGGAGTGTTATCCAGCACGGATTTTTTGACCCTGGCAGAGCATGGAATAAGGAAGTTGGATGACCTG
This sequence comes from Holosporaceae bacterium, assembly GCA_031269995.1. Classification (GTDB taxonomy): domain Bacteria; phylum Pseudomonadota; class Alphaproteobacteria; order UBA3830; family UBA3830; genus JAIRMQ01. Next base: position 18,933 of record JAISYI010000018.1, on the reverse strand, counting down.
GCCGGTCTTAGCGCAGACGAATTAATGGAGCTACTGCCAAGTTTGAATAAAGACTCCGCAGATAAGGTCATAATAAAGTGCCGGGAGCATTGGTTCGAGTAAGGGCAGAAGAGGATTATCCATGGTGGAACAGAAAAGGGGAACCTTGAGTTTATTTTCCCCGGTTAATGTAAAAAAGTCTAATTCTTCGAATGGGAAGGTAAGACAAAGTTTTTCCCATGGAAAGACTAAAGTTGTATCGGTTGTGGAGGTGCGGAGCAGACGCTCACTTCGAAGCCTATCTTCTGACGGTTCACGTCCGAGTGTGTTATCTCCAGGAATTGGGAGCACGAGAAGCAGCGGACTGACAAATGTTGAAATGGAGACGCGCATAAAAGCGGTCAAAGATGCTATTAAGGAAAGTAAGGATCGGGAAGGACTTCGTCAGATAAAAGAAAGAGAGCAACAAGAACTTAGCCATGAGCAAGATCAGAATGAAGAATCCGAGACAGAGCAGGCTAGAAATGATGCGAAGCAGACAGATGAAGTTACAGATGGAGTAGCCTTATCTAAGGGGGCAGCAGAGATAAAATCGGCAAAGAAAGCTGCAGGAGCCAGAACAACGGGAGATCACCCATCATCCCATCGATCACTTCGCCAAAATAAGGGTAAAGATTCAGATGAAGAAGATTTTCAGGGTATATCACCCTCTTCTCCTAAGAAGGTTCTTGTTGTTAAAAAGGGAATAAGAGAGCTACGGAGGCATTATGAACCCGGAGCAAGAAAAATTTCCTTACATAGCGCGTTGTCTGGTGAAGAGGATGGAAGGTCCCGCTCACTAGCAGCTCTTAGAAGAGCTCGGCAGAAGAGCAATACTCAAATCCATGGCCAGGAAGAGAATAGGGTTATCAAAGACGTAGTTTTACCCGAAGTTATAAGTGTCCAAGATCTATCCAGCAGAATGGCTATCCGCACCGGAGATGTAGTGAAAACCCTCATGAAAATGGGAGTAATGGCAACAGCAAACCAGATCATTGATGCAGATACTGCTGAACTGATTGTGATGGAATTTGGTCATAATGCAAGAAGGGTGAGCGATATCGAAGTAGGATTACTTCGGGAAGACGCAATAGGGGATCAACTCCCAAGACCACCAGTTGTTACTGTTATGGGGCACGTGGATCATGGCAAGACCTCGCTGCTAGATGCACTACGAAAGACCGTGGTTGCCCAGATGGAAACCGGTGGTATTACTCAGGGAATTGGGGCCTATCAGGTGACAGTGAGCGATGGTAAGCAAATCACCTTTATAGACACTCCTGGACATGCGGCATTCACAGAAATGCGATCCCGGGGTGCGAATGTTACGGATATTGTGGTATTGGTCGTTGCCGCCGATGATAGCGTAAAGGATCAGACTATCGAGGCAATAAATCACGCCAGAGCAGCGTCGTCGCCCATCGTTGTAGCCATTAACAAAATCGATAAACCAGATGCCAATCCGGACAATGTAAGAAAGGACCTCCTCAGCCATGAAGTGGTGGTGGAATCCTATGGTGGTGATGTTATAGATGTGGAAATTTCTGCAAAGACAGGAACAAATCTTCAGAAATTAGAGGAGGCAATTCTGCTGCAGGCAGAAATGCTTGATCTGAAAGCCAATCCAAACAGGGACGCTGAGGGAATAGTCATCGAATCGAAAGTGGAGAAAGGACTCGGTCCCGTAGCCACTGTTCTGATAAACAAAGGAACACTCCGCGTTGGCGATATATTCGTTTCCGGAGCAGTTTACGGAAAGGTTCGTGCCATTCGAGATCATCTTGGTAAGAATTTGCGGGAGATTAGGCCAGGAGCGCCGGGAGAAATCATTGGATTCAACGGTCCGACCATACCAGGGGACGATTTCGTTGTAGTAGGAATGGAAACGAAAGCAAGGGAAATTGCGAGCTATAGGGATCGGAAAAAGAGAGAGCATGCTTGGGTTGTAACATCGTCGGCTGAGCAAATATTTACCCAACGAAAAGTAGAAGAGAAACTACAATTTCTTTCGGTAATCGTAAAAGCGGATATGCAGGGATCTTCCGAAGCTATATGTGCAAGCCTGCTAAAGCTGTCAACAAATGAAGTTTCCGTAAAAATTATTCACTCAGGCATAGGAGAGATTACAGAAAACGATGCGTCTTTGGCGAAGGCTTCTCGTGCGATTATTCTTGGATTTAACGTGCGGTCCAATATGCAGGCAAGAGATCAGATTTCCAGGGATCATATCCAGGTGAGATACTACTCAATAATCTACGACCTAATCGACGATATGCGGGCGGTGATGTCAGGAATGCTTGCCCCAGATATTAAGGAAAATGTGCTCGGAGTGGCAGATGTGCGCAAGATATTCGATATTTCCAAGTTTGGACGAGTCGCTGGGTGTATGGTAGTTGAGGGACACATGAAACGCAGCGCAAAGTCGCGTCTAGTCCGTGATGGTGTGATAGTCTATACGGGAGAAATGAGATCCCTACGGCGGAATAAGGATGACGTGAAGGAAGTTAAGTTAGGGTTTGAGTGTGGTATTTGCCTAGAGAATTACAACGATATCCATCCCGGTGATGCGATAGAGTGTTTCGAATTGGAGGAAGTTGCTCGGCAGCTGTAGTTGATCTATGCAGAAGAAAAATTTCGCCAGATCGCAGAGAGTTGCGGCGGAAATAAAAAGAGTCCTGTCTGGATGCTTGATAAAGGATTCATTCATCGACCAGCAGGTGAATTCGGTTTTTATATCCATAACTTATGTAACGGTCAGCTTGTGTCTGCGCCATGCGAAGGTATATGTGGCAGAATTATCCGGAGAACTATCCGAAGAGGATTGTCTTAATTTTCTGCAAAAACACACGCCGCATTTGCGGAGAAATATTGCCGAACAAATCCGCTTGAAATTTGTACCGGATCTCACGTTTTTTGTTGATCACACCTTTGATAGCGCTTGCAAGATTGATGAGTTATTGCGGTCGGTAACACCTGCGGGGACTTAGCGCTATTTTAGCAAGCGAGGCAAAGTATTTACCACCCAATATATCAGGCATTACCTTGCAAATCTGAAAAAATTCTTGTGAAAGATCCGATTTTTAATAGGGCTTTGCTCCACTTATCTATTTTGGGATTACCGAAGAGAAGAGCCTCATCCGAGTCTATAGGAACCCAATAGCTAGCAGCTACCTCATTTTCCAATTGATCCATATCCCATAGGCAACATCCCATGCACAGTAGTTTTTTCTGTGGGCCTCCGGTAGCGGTGATAACCTTTAGAATGTCTCCGTTTACTGTCAGAGCCACATGATCGCTAATCAGAGTGCTTTCAGGGGACATATAGTCATCCGAATGTAAGATAAAACACTTTGCGATCTCCTCCGGCCCACCGAAGAGTATATCGAAGTTTTTTACACCGTCTATCTCTAGGTCCAACTCTCTAAGGACGCTCGAGACTGTCATTTCTGGAATTAACTTGTTGATTACTATCCCAGCCGCCCCATTTCTATTATGGGAACACATATAAATCATTGATTTATTTAGATATTCATTTGATACAGCCTGAGTTGACAGCAAAATCTTCCCAGTTAAATTTCGAATATCGCTGTTGCTCATGCAGATCCTTGTCTCTATACTCCAAAAGAGTATGCGGAGTAGGTTAATTTTTGACTAAGAATATAAAATATTGTGCAAAAGTGGCCCATCATCCTTCTTAGTTTGTTGTTTTTGTTTGATGTTGCCGCGAGTCCTTTTGACAACTTGAATATTCGCGGACACGTCACCAAAATGGACGACAAAACGTTTAACTGTGAGTTAATACTTTCGATTTCTGAAGGATGGAAGCTGCCAAAAGCTCCTGATGTTTTTATACAAGAAGAAGAACAACAACAACAGGAACAATCCACTACCCAAAAGAAACGGGGACGAAAACTGCCTATACATAGCTACAAACAGCTGGATGGGAATACTTACCGGACAATTCACCATATTTCTGCGAAGGAGATTTATCGAAATTCATCCAGTAATACCCTTTCCCTTTTGGTGGATTGCCCACTTTGCAAGGATATTTGCACAATTGTTTGTAAAAGAATAGTGATCCCGCTTGGACGCACGGTGAACGAGGGTTTAGAAAATTACGTAGAATCTTCTCGCCTCTGGGTGCTGTTGTTAGGTATTATCGGAGGAATCTTACTAAATGTTATGCCATGCGTTCTGCCTGTGATCGTCATGAAGTTGCGATCGCTAAAATCCCGAATGGCGACTATTGGAGCCATTGGAGGAAATTACACTTGCTTTGCCGTAGTTGCCACGTGCCTAGTAACTCTAAAAGCTGTAGGTGAGAAAATTGGATGGGGAATGCATTTTCAAAATCCATATTTTTTGGAGTGTACAGCGCTGATCTTGTTCCTATTAACTATGTACTCTTGTGGATTGATTCAATGGTTTCCCTCAATAAAGACGAAAAAACAAGAATTTTGGGGAAGTTTTCTCTCTAGTATCGTTGCGACAGTCATCGCGATTCCCTGCACCGCCCCTTTCCTAGGAACAGCAGCGACCTTCGCTATCCAGGGCACCATGATTGATCTGCCTTTGATTTTCTTCGCCATTGCTACAGGATTTTCTGTTCCCTACTTTTTGTTGCTTTTTGTTTCGCCGAATTTCTTTACTCAATTTCAGCGTATTGGCAAAAAAGTCAAGAGAACAGTTGACATCGGAGTATCGGCAACGTTCCTGTGGGTATTCTACCTGCTATCAAATTATTTGAGCATTGGAATGATAGTTTTATATGGCCTATCTTTCGTACTGTCGGCCATACTTTTTTGGAAGCAACGATATGCGCAAGCAGGTTTAATCCTAGCCCTGTGCTGCCTCGAAACTCACTACGTAGGCTTTGTTGTTAAAGAAAAAGATCTGTACGAGCGAGAAATTTTAGCCCAGGTGGACTCGAAATTTACAAAAAAGCAGGTAATCCTGCTAAATATTACTGCCGATTGGTGTTTGACGTGTAAATACAATCAGCATCGGATATTGAATAGTATCAGAGTGAAAGATGCCCTGAGAAAAGCTAACGTAAAGTTCATCAATGCGGATATGACGAGGAGGGATGACGCACTAATGGATTTCATCCATAGCCATAATCGCGTCGGTATTCCGTTTACAATAGTCTACGGTCCGCACGCTCCGAATGGAATACTGCTGAACGAGATTTTAACAGAAGATGATGTAATTTCAGCTTTGAGAAAGGCAAATGAGGACAATTAATAGCGAAATTTATGGGCTTTTACTGTCGGCATCATGTTCAAGCGAGCAGTTCCATGGCCTGCGGATGTATTCATTTGACAAAGACCTATAGGGATCCAAATAGATTACTTTGGTGAAATCGTTGCTTGGGTCTAGAAAAATGCAGCGTGGAGATTCCAGTGGAAGTGTGGTGTCTGTGCCGACTGAAGGACCGTTATTTTTTGAAATTATTACCTGTTTTTCTCCAAATCTCACCTCATAGCTTCCATCTATGTTTTTTGTAATGCTCTTTCGGCAACATTCTGAATCGAATCTTTCGCGTTTTTCGGATCCAACAGACCTCGCCCAGGCTAAAGCAGCCGACCGGAAATATCCAAGATGGTTGAAACAAGTGCAATCTTTCATTCTCACGCCTATCACCTTTGCGTTGGGAGAAATGAAAAAATCCGGCAAAGGAGCGAGGTAATAATAAATCACTCCGGCAATCAATCCTGCGAGCCCGACAAATCTAATCCTGTGGTGAATCAGTGTTAGAATCAATCCCGAGAATATAAAAATTGCCATGTTCGTCAGAGTAGGAGTAGGCATTACAAAGTGAGAGCCCGGTAGCTTTGCGGAAATCTCAGAGATTTTGGTCAACCACTCGACACCACATCCCATGATTTTTATAGCATATCGCTCCCAGCAGAAAGGCATTAAAGATAATGCAACTACAGCCGCAGGCATGACGAAAAATGACATCAGTGGAATAGAGGCAAGATTTGCCGGAATGCTGTTGAGAGTCAACTGATTAAATGTTTGCATTGAGAATAGCGCAGTAGGAATTGAAGCAACCACCGTTGTCGCCAACACATTAAACAGCGTTTTACCAAAGCCGCTAAAGTTCCAAGAATGCTCAAAAAATGCAACAATGGCTATCACGGCTCCAAACGACATTTGGAAGCTAGGAAACAAAATTACTTCTGGAGAAAACAGCATAATGATTGTGGCAGCGATGGCTACAGATCGCATGGTCAAAGCTCGTCTTTCCACCAGAATGGCACACATAATGAGTGTGTGCATTATAAATGCTCGGATTGATGGCACAGAATTTCCCGAGAGATTCAGATAGAACACAACCGTGAGCCATGACGCGATTGCGGCGATTTTTTTTGTATCGTAAAAGTAGTAGATGAACGGAAAAAAGCAAAGAAAAATCCTGAAAAGCCAGAAAATAAAAAATCCGATTATTCCCATATGGAGACCTGAGATCGCTAGCAAATGAGCTGTCCCAGCATTGGCAAAATTCTGGCGAACGACCTGTGAAATACAGGACTTATTCCCTGTGATAAGCGCTTTTGCTACGGCCGCAGTGTTTCGAGGAAGATATCCTTCAATTTTTCTATCAATGCTATGGCGTAGTTGCTGTATTAAGAGACGCACAGTAGCTGATCGAGGTTTTTCGAATATTCTGGGGGGGATTGTGACAAAACCGCGGGCGCTTACTCCTCGAAAATACTGCTGCTTACGGAAATCGTAGGCCCCAGGAAAGGCCTGAGCAAAAATAGGCGATAAAATCACGCGAAATAGAACGAGGGATCCAGGAGTGTAATCCTCCGTAGAGGCAATCGCCTTCTTCCCACGCCAGGTGAGGTGTAGCTTATTTAGATTGTTAAGATGAGGATATTTTCTGCTGCAAAGATTATCCACAATGAAAGTTAGACCATTTTCGGTCTTCTCGCAGGATTCCACTCTAGCAACAAACGATACAGGACCATCGTTTTTACTTGGTAGCATGGTAGTATCCACTATCATTGTGCGCAGCTGCGCTATAAAAAAACCCAGACTAACTGCTAATAGAACGTAGAAAACACCTTTTTTCTTTGTAATAGAAAAGTAGAACAGCGTGAACAGAATTAGCAGATTCGCTTGGAAGTTTGGTTCGCTATCCAATGTAAAATAGAGGCTGATTCCTACACCAATTCCTACAGGTACAAAATTAAATAGACGATGTTTTTCGCTTTCCCAAAAATCGCCCATAAAATCACGAAATTTACCCCTCAACATTTACTCTCTGATGCCTCATATGTAGAATAGGCATGATTGTTTTATGAAGAGTAAAAGTGAGTAAAGGATCTGTCGTTACGCGCTTCGCCCCTTCTCCAACCGGCTTTTTACACATAGGCGGGGCGAGGACTGCTCTTTTTAACTGGCTGCTTGCGCGGCATTGTGGAGGGAAATTCCTGTTGCGTATAGAGGATACGGATCAGGAGAGATCAACCGAAGAGGCTGTTGCCGCCATCTTCAATGGTTTAAAATGGCTAGGAATCGACTGGGATGAGGAACCCGTTTTTCAGTCGTCGCAGCTACAACACCATGTTGAGCTAGCCGAGAGCCTAGTGAAGGCAGGCAAAGCTTACCGCTGTTATTGCTCAGAGGAAGAACTTGAAGCAATGCGAAGTGAGGCTAAGTCCGCGGGGCGAGCACCGAGGTACAATAGAAAATGGAGAGATCGTGACCCGAAGGATGCGCCGATTGAAGTAGAGCCAGTCATCCGTCTAAAGACTCCTCTCGATGGATCGACGACGCTACATGATATCGTCCAAGGAGAAGTGACAGTCTTAAACGATCAGCTCGACGATATGATTCTTGTGCGCAGTGATGGCTCTCCTACGTTTATGTTGTCTGTTGTGGTCGATGATCACGAAATGGGGATTACCCATGTGATTCGCGGCGATGACCATCTGACGAACACATTCCGGCATATGCAAATATTTAACGCTTTTGGTTGGGATATTCCTTGGTACGGACATATTCCCCTAATCCACGGTCCAGACGGAGCGAAACTGTCAAAACGGCATGGCGCGCTAGGTATTGACGCCTACCGAAATATGGGATATCTGCCGGAGGCAATCTGCAACAGTTTGTTACGCCTTGGATGGTCCCATGGAGATGACGAGATTATATCGATGAAGCAGGCCATAGAGTGGTTTTCTACTGAAAATCTTGGAAAGTCTGCTTCTCGTTTGGATTTCTCAAAGCTGACCAATTTAAATGGGTACTACATGCGCGCAGCGAATAACGATCGCTTACTGATCGATTTATTGCGTATCATGGGAGGTGATGAGTTGCCCGAAGAAAAGAAGCTTCGCCTCTCAAGGGGTATGTCTGGACTCAAGCAGCGGGCCAAGACAATGCTGGAATTGCGAGATCTTGCCACTATATACACAGAAGATTTAATTACAGAAAAAGTTGAAAATGGGCGAGATATTTTACGAGCCGTATCTGAGTTTCTGGAGTCCCTTGAGGGCTGGACAGAGGAAAAATTGGAGAAGAGCCTAAGGGAATTCTCTTCCAACAAAAATATTCCATTCGGTAAGATTGCACAGTCTTTGCGAAGCATTCTCACTGGAAGGAAAGTCACTCCAAGCATATTTGATATGCTAGTTGCTTTTGGCAGAGAAGAAAGTTTGAGTAGAATTAATTCGGTATTGATGTAAAATCGATCGTTTAGTAAAGAGGGGATATGATAAAAAAGATATGTTTAGTGGCCTCTCTGGTTGTCTATGCTTTGGCCTCAGGTGAATACGCAGTAGCGGAGGATAATGTACAGAAGACGGCATCGTCAAATTCATCTCCAATAGCGCCAGAGAACGAAAAAGAGGATAACGTAGACACGTTTGAAGAAGCCATCGCTAGAGCCTGGAGAAAGAATCCAGACTTGAAGGCTGCTCTAGCAGATAAGAGAAGGGTAGAGGAAGCGCTAAGACAAGCGAAAAGAAGGTATGGCCCAGACATCAGTGGAACCGTATCTGGAACAAGAAGTCGTCAGGATGATAATTCTTTCAGGCAAGGATTGGAATCGATAAGTAATACTAGGAGTACAGGTACTAGTTTTGGATTGGAAATAAATCAAAACTTATTTCATGGTTTTAGCACTATGAACGGAGTTAGGGCAGCGGAAAGTGAAGCCAAAGCGGCGTTGTACAACTTGCGAGCGACAGAGCAGCAACTAATCCTTAGCGTACTGCGAGCCTATGTGAACGTGTGGAGCGGGGAGCAGAGAGTTGTTGCCCTCAAGAAAAAGGAAGAAAATCTTAAGAAAACTATTATTTCTGAAGAAAACAAATTGGAGGCAGGAACAGGGACTCCTGCCGGAGTAGCTCAGGCGGAGGCAAGTTATCAGGAGGCCGTTTACAAGAGAATTGCTGCAGAGACAGAGTTATTCTCTGCCAGAGCTGAGTTTGAAAGATGGACCGGCAGTGTCGCTAGTAAAGACGTAAGGCTGCCGGAAGTTGAGTTTGACCTCCCAAGAAGCAAGGATGAACTATTAAAAATGGCGGAGAGAGATAATCCGGAGATTTTGAATGCAAAACTAACTGCGAGAGCAGCAGAGAATAGATTCGAGGCCGCCAGAGGAATTGCCTTGTATCCGAGAGTGGAAACTCGTGCATCTGTGTCGAAAAGGGTTGATAAGAGTGATCGCGGCGGCCTCATCGCAGATGAGCGCAGAGACAAGAGCCACGGGGTTAATTTCTCAGTAGATCTAACAATGACCATTCCGTTTGTCACCTGTGGATCTGGCAGCACACAATCTAACTGTGAGATGGAGAATCAGCGGGCCCAAAATGCAAAATACCAAGAGCAGAGTAAATACAGACAAATTAGAGAATCCTGCGAGAAGAGTTGGAAGCAGTACGAGATGGCAAAAGTACAGATTATTGCAGCACAGGCTGCAATAAAGAGTGCGCAGCTTGCTTCCAATGCCAACTTTCAAGAAAGTACGTATGGAACGAAATCGATAACAGAGATTCTACAGGGAGAAAACACTTTACTTGATGCAACAGTGGGATACATCTCTGCGCTGGTACAGGAGATAGTTGCTATGTACACAATGTGTTCATTGATGGGACAACTTACCATACAATTGATATTACAGCAGGCGTTGCCTCAACAAAATAGGCCGTTGCGAGCCAGAGAATAAAAAGCGGATGAATAACGAAAGGAATATGGAGAAAGCAGATTCTGAAATGTCATTGGACGAGGTTCTGTCTTCCATAAAGAAGATGGTAATGGATGAGGAGCCTCCTGTCCTAGATTTGACTGATATGGTAGGGCCAGACGGAAGCATTGTACAGATAAAGAACCACAACAGCCGCTTAGAGATGAGAACATTTCTAAAAATGGTGCAAGAGAATGTTGAAAAAATTTCAGAGGATACCGTAGTAGGTGGAGAAGGAAAGCGGGCAATGATAAGGGAGGAATCCACAGAGATATTACAGCCTACAGCTGGAGAGGGGAATGTAGCTTTTCCTGTGAACCTAGTCCAGAAGGACGCGGTCGCCCTGGAAGTATTAAAAGAGATAGCATCTCCCTGGATTAGGGAATGGGTTGACTCGCATCTTCCTGAAATTATTAAAGAAATTGTAGAGGAAAAGATTTGTGATCTATACAAAAAACGCGAACACAAGTAGCATTTTTTCCCATTTTTTATTATGGGCGTTTTTTTTAGTTTTATCTGTCCAGAATGGAATCGCCCAGGTAAAATTACGGTATTTCACTCTGGAAAACGGACTTAGGGTAATTTGTATCGAGAAAAAATCTGCGCCTATTATATTTTTTTCTATTTGGTACCTGTGCGGAGCGAAAAACGACGCTATTTCCAAATCCGGCGTGGCTCATTTTCTAGAACATATGGCGTTTTCCTTTAATAAAAGAGAATTCAATAATTTTTTGGAAGACATCGGGGCTAGCAAGAATGCATTTACCTCCATTCAGACGATTTGCTTTCATGAAATGTTTCAGAAAGATCACATAGAAGACGTTTTCAAATATGAAGCAAAGCGAATGGTTTCCTTTAGGATAGAGAACGACGATTTCGTGAAAGAAAAGAAGGCGATTCAAGAAGAGTGGCTGTCCAGTGTTGGGAACAACCCCAGCGGAATGCTGCATGAAGCAGCCATGGCAAATATTTTTAATCGAGAATGTGGAGGGATAGGGATTCTGGGTTGGAAACACGAGATAGAGACGATAAAGGAGGAAGATTTATACACATTTCATCAAAAGTGGTTCGCTCCGAATAATGCAATTATTATAATATCAGGAGATTTTGATTTTGATCAGATAAAAAAGCTTGCTGAGCAGTACTTTGGTGAAATCCCGACCAAGAAGATAGAGGAACCCTCTGTAGAGGATCGACGAAATTTCGAGAGAGGAGTAAAAGAGATCAGTTATGGGTCTCCGAAGAATGGGTCTTTGGCAATCACTAAGTATATATACAACGCTCCATTTTCATCAAAGAAGCATCTGCGTAAAGGGATTGCGTTAGACGTGGCAATAATGGCATTAAATCAGCCGGAATCATTTCCTAAAAAGATACTAAAAGACACCAGAAACTGCGCTACAGGAGTATCGTTTTGTTACATAGATAGACTATTTCAACAAGATATTATAACAGCGAAAATTTCAGCATCATCGATTGATAATATCCAGGAAGCGGAGAACACGTGGAACTATTTACAGAAGAGATTGGCAGCGACGGGCGTAACAAAGAGCGAATTGGAGGCAGTAAAACTGCAATATTGCCTTGCCCTGGCATACAGAAAAGATGATATCGAACAAATATCAAATTATTATGGTGGATGGTTGACAGCCGGCTATTCGTTGGAGGAAGTTCAGTCAGTAGTAGATCTAGTTCGGAGCCTCTCCGTGGAAGAGTGTAACCAATGTCTACGAGAAGTTTTTTCCCAAGCCCCGAACGCGGTAATAAGAACAGTTCCCAAGGGATATGATCGTGAATAACTTTTTCAAATTTGCATTATTAACGCTTTTGTGTGGGGGAGTACGATGCGATGATGATATAGATGGCTCAAAAAAGGAAGGGAAGTCGGCGGAGTCAGTAACGCCAAAAAAGAGCAGAGCAAAAGAAATCGTGACCTCTACCGGAAAGAAATTTTGGTTCCTGCCAGATCCAAGCACTGATTTGGTGCAGATAATAATCTGTTTTAAAAATGTGGGAGCTGCTCATCAGAAAAAGACTAAAGAGGGGTTGCCAGAACTATTTTCTCACAGTATTTTTTGCGGGTCAGGAAAGTACTCTAAAAATCAATTTGCAGATCAATGCTTAAAAATTGCCGCACAGATATCCTGTTCAGCGGGGATAGACCATCTGTATTTCTCACTGACCGTTCCAAAAATGACATTAAGCAAAGGGTTAGCGCTGTTCAAAGTATTGCTTACGTCGCCAAACTTTGAAGAAGATAAAGTGAAAATGACGCAATTGAACTTAGCTTACTCACTACAAAACTATGCAGCCAATCCAATTGGTGTTGCGATGTCATCCATTTTGCCAGCGATGCTTTTCGAATTACATCCCTATGGAAAAGGGGTGGCAGGATCGTCGGAAGATTGTCTTATGCTGTCTGTGATTGATCTTTTCGATTATCATAAAAGTTCTCTGACACTAGCTAACGCAGAGATTTGCGCTGGAGGCGGATTATCTAGCGCAGAGGCGGTGTCAGCTCTTGATCAGATTTTATCTGGAATCCCTGGAGGGAAAGCAACAAAGTCTAGCGTTGTAGATGTGAAACCTAGGCTTCCAAATGTAATTAAAAGATACTATGCAGAGGGCCCTCAAAGTACAATTTTCTTTGCTCAGCAATTCGAAAAACCAAACTCTTCAAAAAGATTTTCTGCAATGATGCTTTCAAAAATTTTAGGGGAAGGAGGAGTATTTAAGGGACGAATTCTCTCAGAACTTCGCACAAAAGCAGGTCTGATCTACGGGGGATCTGTTTATTTCGTGGATTGGCAACACTGCAGCTGGATGGTGGGAATACTCCAGACGGATAATGCCAATGTGGATAAAGCGATAGCTCAGCTGAAGAAAATAATAGGAAATCTTCGGAAAAATGGAATAACGAAAGAGGAATTGAATTTTGCGAAAGAAAATGTGATGGGGAGGCTGCTAGTAGATCTGAGAACATCCCAAAATCTTTGCTTTTTTTTTCTTAAACGAAAATTGGAAGGATCTGGTCTGGAAGTGTTTGCAGATTTTTCTGCCGGCGTAAATTCAGTGACACTACCAGATGTCAACGATCTTGTAGCGATAATGCTAAATGAAGAGGCGCCCTTTATCGTCATTGGTGGAGGTGAAGGAGGGAACGAGAAATGAGCAAATTATGGGCGGTTGGCTTATTATTTTTTTGCCATCAAACACTCGGAGAGCCGGAAAAGGTCACCGCGGAAAATAAACTAAAAAGATGCATACTTAGCAACGGGATTGATGTACTGCTACACGAAGATTTTCGAACGCCCATAGTAATAGTAGGAATCATCTTGCATACAGGAACATTTGACGTTCCACTGGGACAATCAGGAATTACGTATCTTATATCTAAAAATTTGATCAGCCGTAGCATATATAATCAGCTACGGGAACTTGGTATATCCTGGAATGTAAATGTGCATGAAAGGCATACAGAAATCGTCGCAAAAATGAATCCTAAGCATATAGACAAATTTTTCCAAATTATATGCAATAATCGCTACCTACCTAGAGATTTAGAAATCTTGAAAAAAAAAGTAGTTATACGTCAAAAACTTGCCCACAGTGGTTTTGAAGATGCTGTTTCAAATGAAATTTTTGCAAATATAAGATATGAAAATGCGAATGTCGAAGAGATCTTTAACGAGAAAAGATGTCTTACTATTTCTTCTGATGATGTAAAGGCCTACTTTGATCAGCATTATCTCACCTGTCATATGTCTCTGATAGTTTGTGGAGCAGTCGGATATAAAAATTTGATAAAGACTCTGCAATCCACAATTTGCAACCTGCCAAGGCGTTTACCAATTCCTCCAGGTTCCGCGTGTATTAATACGATTCCGAAGGAAGTAGATATTTTGAGTAAGTTTATCGCAAGGTCACTACAGTATTTCTACAGAGTCCCTAAAGAAGATTTAGCGTATGCTCAAACATTTTTCTATGCCTTATCCCACAGAATATTCAACTATCTCGAAAAATCCATGGCAGTAATTTCAGGATATGCGATCTCCTATGTAATTTCCAACGGCGACGGAGTATACCAGGTAGCCCTCTACCCCAAGTTAGACGTATCATTGGAGAATCTGCAGCAGGCCTATTCAGTTTTTGTTGATAGGGAGTGTAAAATTCCACTAGAATCCTTGCCAGAAATTATGCGAGAAAAAAATGCTTTTATGCAAATTTGGCTCGCAGATCTAAATAAGGTCTATTCCCACATAAAGGAAAATTATCTAGACGGAATTGACTGCGAAATCGATATGAGTAGTCCTAAACAGTTCAATTCATTAATAGAGAAGATTTTAAAAAACAATTTAATATTGAAGGTCAAAACGCAGTACAGAACGGATAGGTGACATGAACCGAAAAGCAATCATATTTCTTCTACTGATTATCCTTGTATTGACGCCTGTGTTCTTTGGAAAGAAAAAAACATCCATTAAGATTACAGAGGTTAGCACATCATGTGGAGTGAAGGCAAAACAAATTAAATTGAAGAGTAATAATGTAGCTAATATAAAATGCCGATTCAAAAATGCTGGCGTATTGCATAATTCACTGGATAAGCATGGCATTTCCGCCATCGTAGGAGAGCTTTTGTGTAGGAAAGTCGGAAGATTATCTCCGGAAGAAACGAAGGAAGAATTAATGAAGCTCGGAATTGACGGTCCGGATACTTACACTACTGGCGACCATTTTATAATATCATTCCGAGTTTTGAAAAGCAGGGCGCCGGAGGCGTTGCACTTCCTTGCTCCAGTATTTATACAACCGGAATTTACGAAAAGTGATTTGGAGTTTATAAAAGAAAAGTACCCAATAATGTCTGATCAAGAAACTACTCCACCGAGAGGATTACTTTTGGAAAAATTGCTAAATCTACTATATCCAAACCATAATTATGGCATGAATATCACTGGCACAGCCCAGGCGATATTAAGTATCACGGAATCTGATGTGAGAGATTTCGTAAGAAAGCATTTTGGAAAAGACAATTTAGAGGTCTTTTTTACCGGGGATTTATCACTGTCGGAAGTCGACGCGTGGTCGAAAATATTATTTGCGCAGCTACCGAAAAGCTGCGGGAAGGAATCTTTACAAGACGACATCGCAAAGTTTCATCCCTCTAAGGAACGAGACTTTACAATACAAAAATTGAATATGAAGGATATTGTCGGGGTAATCTGCGGAGTACGTCTAGATGGCCTAACCGCCCGTGAGCTGGCCGCGGTCTATATATTGGCAGAAACGCTATTTAATACCGAAATAGGAGATTTTAATGAAGAATTGCGAGTACAAAAAATCACGCATAGCATCAATGACTATGAGATTTTGCCAAGACAACTTTCCACAGTTTTCTATTTTTGGGTTAATCTTTGGAAAAATGATTTGGCGAAATTTCAGAAGTACTTAAACGAAAAAATTTCGCAATATCCAAGCAGGTTAAATTTGAAAAAATTAATGAGAACGAGGCAGTTCTTCATAGAATCCACTCGTTGCGGATTCGCAGAAATAGAAAATTTGGATAAAAAGATAAAATTCGGAGAACTTCCATTTGAAGAAGTTGATGGAGACACAATCGCAGCAACAGCGAAAAAACTATTTGATCCTTCGATGATTCAAATTGTCTACATAAGAGAAGGCAATGAGAAATAGAAATTTCTAAAACGGCATCTGCATGCCAGGAGGAAGCAATCCTCCCATTCGAGTAGACATTTCATTAGTAATCTTCGCTCGAGCATCGTTAAACGCCGCGATAATCAAATCACTCAAAATTTCGGACTCACTGGGAGAAAGCAGCGTGTGATCAATGGAAAGTTTTTTCATTTCTATTTTCCCATTAAGGATAACAGTCACCATCCCGCCTCCAGACGTACCTGCAACCTCCATTTCATTCAGCTTGCTCTGCGCTTCCAAAAACTTAGCCTGCATCTCCTGAGCCTGCTTCATTAGTTGATTGAAATTATTCATGTTTACCCCTTTCTTGTAATGGCTGTCCCCCTGACCCCATTAGTTATTACATAATTTTCGATCCAGAAAACATCAGTAAAGCGTCATTCACAAGAGACGTTGTCTCTCCTCGTTTCTCTGCTAATGCTTTTCGTTTGTCGTCCTCCGCTTGCAGTTGAGCCGCAGGTTTTTCCATTACCTGGCAAATCTTGTCTCGGCCGGCGTACAGGATTTCACGGGCCAACTCCTGCAGATCGGGTAAATCTGACACATAGATGATGCGAATCAGCAGCATTTCAAGAATGATATCGCCTCGATCACTGAACCGCAACTCTTCCACACCCTTTAGCAGCATCTGCCAGATTTTGGATAAAGCTCCTTGCGAGATCTTATCAGCCATTTTTTCTAATCGCTGAAGAATCTCCTCCGATACCAATGTCTCCAGCGGAGAGATCTTTGTTTTAATGCAAACCATTGTGTGCATAAAATCGAGCAGCATATTTATAATCTTGTTTACAGGAACATTATTCCTCAGTATCTCGCGGTATTTTCCAACAGATCCCTTCATATCGGCAGTAAGAATTAATTCGAGCAAATCTGCCATATCGTCGTCGCCAGAAATATTCAGCATGCTTCTTACATCCTGAAGAGACAATTTGTTCCCTTCTGATAGATTGATCGCCTGATCCAAAATTGAGAGACCATCACGAATCGATCCTTCCGCCGCTTTAGCTATCAACGTAAGAACATCAGCATCAGCGCAAATCCTTTCCTGATTGCAAATCGATGATAAATGCTGCGCTATCAATCCATGATCCAACTTTCTCAAATCAAACCGCAAAACCCGTGATATTATCGTTTCTGGAATTCTATGTGTTTCTGTAGTCGCAAAAAAAAATTTCACATGCGGTGGAGGCTCTTCTAGAGTTTTTAAAAGAGCATTGAATGCACTTTTAGAAAGCATATGTACTTCATCAATGATAAAAATTTTGAATTTTCCAGTGGTAGGCCGGTATCTGCTAGACTCAATAACCTCACGGATGTCGTCCACACTAGTATTACTAGCAGCATCGATCTCCACAACATCGATTTGGCTGTCACGTAAGGAACTTGCGCAGGATTCACATTGATAGCACGGCTCTGGGTTATCGTCGGCGCGATTTTCACAGCGGTATGCTCTGGCTAAAACTCGAGCAAGAGTCGTCTTGCCGACTCCGCGAGTTCCTGCAAATAGCAACGCCGCACCCAATCTATCCTTTAGCATTCCGCGGGTTATTATCTTGACCGTTATATCCTGTCCAACAATATCGGCAAACTTTCGTGGTCTATACCTGGTAGCCAGCGGAACATATACTTCCATGCTCCCTTTTTCTCTCCTCTATGCTAAAAGTAGCAATATACGATGTTCCCTCAATCTTCCAACACTTCTTTCATCGATAGATAAAAGGACAGCTGACCCATCTGGTGTTCGCTACGGCTGCTTTCTTCCGAACCTGACCGGGTTTACGCTCTTCAATGTCCAGCCATCCACATGGCATTGTACATAAAATGATGAACAGAAGGAAGACGTTTTGGGTAAGCTAACTATCATCTTCAAACATAGGCTCTCATGTGATTTATTTAGCATTTCTTTAAGACTGCTGCGAAGAATCCGTCCGTAAAATGCTTAAATGGGGAAAGGCGTAGTAGCCCTTCCGGGAAACTCCCGACATTTCCATATGAAAATTCTGGATGCTTTCCCAAGAATTTTTTCACCTGGTCATCATTCTCTTCCTTCAGAATGGAGCAGGTCGCATAGATTATTCTACCTTTGCTTTTAACAAGTTTGCATGCCGATTCGAGAATTTCTTCCTGGACTGACAAAAGTTCGCACAGATCGTTGGGAGAAAATCTCGCCCGCATATCCGGATTTCTGCGCCATGTTCCAGTCCCGGAACAAGGAGCATCCACCAGAACTACATCCGCACACTCCAGATGTCTTTTGATCCATTTTCCCGTAATACAACAACAAAAAACATTATGCGCTCGGGCTTTTTTGAGCCTCGCTTGCGCATTTTCTAACCGCTCTAAACTTTTGTCCAGAGCGAAGATGCGCCCCTTGTTGGCCATGGCAGCGGCCAGAGCGAGGGTTTTCCCTCCAGCTCCAGCACAAAAATCTACGACCGTGTCTCCAGGGGCCGCTGCACAGACTTCGGCAATCAACTGTGATCCCTCGTCCTGTATTTCTACTAGTCCATTAACTAGGACCTCATGGCTGCGCCTCAGGCGACCATTTAATAAACGTAGTCCATTGGTGGATAGAGGACAGTCGATTACTTGAAACCCGGAATCAAAAAGAATCTTCTTCACCTCGTTCTTCGATGTCTTCAGCGTATTTACACGCAAATCCACCTGAGCCCTCTCGTTGAGCGCAAGCATTTCATCAGCTAGTCCTTCGGGGAAGGACCTTTTCAGCAGCGGAGTCATCCATACTGGATAATTCAGTTGAATATTTTCCGGAAATTCCTCATTCAGTTTATTATTCAGCGACTTGAGAAAAATATTTTCCTCATCGGTCAATTTTCGCAGATGATTTCCAGAAAATATTCCAAGAATTTCTTTCTCTACGCGAATAATGGATTAGATTTTAGCTAAAGTTATGTATTAAAGTTTTCAGAAAGGCTAAACTTTCAGAGTTTTTGTAGATGGAAGTATAGCCATGAAGCTAGATATAACAGAAA
>JAISYI010000003.1 GCA_031269995.1 Holosporaceae bacterium | reverse complement strand
CCATTCTATGATTTGCTTTCAACGGAGATTTACCCGAATCTTTCGACAAAAATGGCCATGAAAATTGGCGGAAAATACAAGCCGGATGATGTTTTTCAGCGGCACTGGCATGAATTCGCCAATGAAAACTCGATTAGCTCAAAACAAATGGACAAGGAAATCGAATATGTTTCAACCGCTGTTTCCGAGTATTGCGAACCTGTCGCACAGCAGTTGTTTGGAGCTGACACATGCCGAGTAATTACAAATGTCCTGGAATTAATTCAAAGAAAGCTAAAATTACTGGGAAGAAAATAAGCGTACGATCACCCAATTCATTCTACAATTTTTTAAATTGCAATTTGGCTTTTAAGATTCTCGGAAAGAAAAAAATCTAATGGCCACTTTGCAGCTTCAAGCTGTATCTCCGCGTTCCAAGTAAAGGCAGAACCAGATGCAGGTCCCACCTTTATTCCATATATTATACCATTTCCCATTGTTAAATATCCAAATAATTATTATTGCACAATTGAGCAATAGCATGGTTTTGTAAGCCATTGAGGAAAATTTGCAGAGACTTTTCTATTTCATCCAAGGATTCGAACAGTCTGTTGTGCAGCACATTCTTTTTCAGATATTCCCAAAAGCGTTCCACAGGATTCAACTCCGGCGAGTAGGCAGCAGGAAAATGTCTACATTTTCAGGAATTTTAAGATCTTTGAACCTGTGCCATCCTGCTCCGTCCATGATGATGGCAATTTTTTGGCCGGAGTAATTTTCGGAAAGCATCTTTAAAAATTCATTCATAGTTTCAGTATTTACATTCGGAAAAATTGCACTGTAATTTGAGCCGGTTTTGGCAGATACTGCACCGTAAAACGCTTTGTAGCCGATTTTTACCTTTACGGGAGCTCTTTTGCCCTTCGAAAACCATCCGTAACCAATTTTCGTGTGCGTTCCGAATCTTTCTTCTTCAACTCACAGTTGATGTTTTTTTAAAAGTGTCCATCTTATCTTTGTATAGCCATGATCCATAATAACAAAATGGCGATAAATTGTGGAAACTTTTGAAAGGACGATACTTAATTCACAATCCCAACTCCACGCGCCCAGAGGAGGTATAAGTCTGCTTTCTTAAATGTACTCGTAGCGCCGACATTGCCAACGGCATTAACTGTGCATTTTCTAGTATTCACTCCGCTCGAGAGCAAACCTTTGATGAAGGAGCTCGAAAATGGATAGTTGCAGCAAAACGTCAAAACAAAAGTACATCCCGAAGGAAGACCGCTTCCCGCCAAATGGCTATTTGTATAAACATAACTATATAAATCGGAATAATGCCAATGACTATCGCCGGATGGAATAAAACGTGGATTGGAGCTGCCGGCATATGAAGGGGAGGCGTGATTTCGAGCAGTATAATCAGGTTCTTTTTCATAGGATGGATAGTGAATACATGTTCCACCGTATGGGGCGGTTCCGCACATTTGTTCGAGAGAATTATAGGTTTCGAAATGGTATCTAATAACGGCGTATCCTCCGATTTGCTGTGGAATAAATTTTGGCCGATATTTTTCGATAATTGCATCTATTTTTTGAATCAGAGCCGGACCGCCTTTGCTGCCCTGAGCGATCGTAACGAATGTTGCTTCTGCGCAGATAGCGTTAATGGCAGTTTGAGCAATATGCATTTTCAAGATTTCTATACTCGAAAAGATTAGCATGCATATGATTGGAAGAGTGAGAACTACTTCCAAAGCCGCGACTCCGCTTACAGGCTGAATTAGCCAAAGGATTTTTGTGCGGATTCTGCGACGCCAGTTCCACAAAACTCTGAAACATTTGACAAATTTTAGAAAGCAAAGATTAAGATTTTTACCACGATCCCTATCGCCATTCTGGCAACCTGCATGCTCACGACTCCGCTGCGTGAGAGGATTACCCCCCCCCCCCCCATTGTATTATTGTCAATTCCGCTTGGTGGGTTGCTGAACATACTTTTGACCACTTTTGCTAAACCATCCATATCAATGCTCCAACATCTTCAACTCTTGCTAACTATTTTCGCGTCATTATAGATTAATCGGATTTTACATAAAAGCAATTAATAGGGGCTGTTATGGTACGAGATAAGATAGTAAAAATAATTAAAAAACTCTCCTCCAGATCAATTAGTACTGGCTAAAGCCAGAAGTGTGTTTAGTATCTGAAGATACGCCGAATGAGGATAAATCCTTCTTTTCGTCCCAAATTTTGAAGCTAGAATCGTAGTCGTTTTGGTCTTCGATATATTTTTGACTATCTCCTCTGTAACAGCACCAACTGTGCTGCAAAAATACCCTCTCCCCCATAAATGGCATCCCAAATATCTTTTTCTGAGTTCAGAGAATTCTTTCAACAACGCATATGCTGTTCGGCCTTTCAGATACTGAGCCATCCTCGACGGAGACAGGTGACTTGGAGCTTTTATGAGTACATCAACTACAACCGGCTAAAGCCGGTGGTTTGCGGTTCCGCTTGCAAAGCGGCTAAAGAATATATCCTTTTTGTTCTCTACTGACTTTTTACAGTATTATTTCTCTCATAATTTAGTTGTAATCATTGCAAAGTTTGCAACTTTCTAAAAAATAATACTGAAGTCTTCGCCTAAAGGCGAGGGTGTCTTACCCTCCCAGGTAACTACATGAAAATATTTACAAATTGTTATTAACCAAGCTGGAAAAATCACCACTCTAATCTACCCAAGAACCATTTCAAGTTTTGCGTCAAATTCGGAAAGCAGAACCATTTCAAGGCACAGAGTGTACAAGCAGCTCATGGAAATCCTAGGTGATAAATCGAGTATTCCTTGAGAGTATCCGAAGGTCTCTTCGGGTTAATTTCGATGTCTTGATTTCACACTCATACCATTTCCCATTTTGAATTACCTAAACGCCTCCAGCAATACGTTTTTCGACAGCGCCTGCCAGACAGGCATTAGATAGTTGTTAATGGGAAATGCTGCCAGAGTATAAACCCGACCGCCAAACAGTCGACCCATTGGCGTGCGCCTGGCATTTTAGGCGGGTCAGTATTTTCCAACTTCGTTATGCGCACTACCGAACCCAAAGTAGTGACGCGGAAAACCGGCTTTCAGGCAATCTGATCCAAGGTCAATGACCGGTGCCAGCAAGCAGCGTTGGGGCCTCCGACCATGCAACTCTTGTTCCGGGGCAGGTTGTCGTTCAGAAGGAGGTTAGTGCGCGCCCAACTCAGCGATAGCGTCCAAGGTCGTATTATTCCCGAGAGTCTGCGCTGATACGTTCCGAGTCTTTTTGAAGGCAAGTGCCGCGGAAGCCAGAGCTTTTGCAGTTTCCGACATCGGTTGTCCGGGTGTTCCTCGTGGTTGGAGTTCTTCCCAGTCGGCGAATAATTGGTCCACCACGATCTCTAGCGATGCAGCGACGTCTCTGTGTTCTTCCCTAGATCGTAGTTGTTGTAAGCCCGCTGCTGCCGCTTCGGCTAGCTTCTGGACTTGTTGAGCTTTGCTTTCCACTTCGCTGCGTTTTGCGCACTGTCTAGCAGTCGCACCGAGCTCTTTTACTGAGCGACCAAATTCAGAGATATATTTCAATATTTCACCCGCGAATTTTTTGTCGATATTATTGTCCTGAAAGGTTTTGCCCGCTGCTTGTACAGCGTATCCGTCGCTTTCAATAATCCCGTATCCAATTGTCCAGTAAGCTCCGAACAAGGCGACATTATCAGCCTTAGTGGTGGCATCATTCTTAGTTTTCGCAAAGCCCACCGTTTTAATGTCACCTCCATCTACATAATCAATGCATAAAATATTCATCATTAGCGCAGAACCAATTGCCAGTTTCTTCATATCTTCTCTCCAATCCTATCTGCCCAGTCGATGGATTGTAAGTTTACTGTAGTAAAAAAAAACTTAATTGGTAGGAAAATATTTCCCTACCTCGCATTCTGCGGTTCTGCCGGTCAAAGAGGATGTCTCTCTGTAGTCACGTTAAAAAAGATATACTCCAGAATCTGCTTCTAGAAGAAAAGTGCATGCCGTACTCTACTTGTAAAAAGAGGACACCATCGATAGTAACTTCGAGCCTCCCTGAAAAGCGATATCGCGAACTGTTTTACGAATCTCTACCTAGAAATCCACACTTTTGCAAAATATTAGTTTACTATATTATGCTATAATATTGGGAGAGAGTTATGGAAGAAGATAGACGCAACTTTATCGTGTTTTTTGTAGTTTCCATGCTGATTATGGTTGGCTATCCCTATTTTCTAGATAAATTTTTCCCGTCTACAACCGCAGAACAGCGTATTGATCAAGGCGCGATCTACCAAAATGCAGCCCCTCAAAAAAACGGAAGCAGTCAAAAGAGTTCTCCTCCTGCACGGCGTGAAGAAATAAAAAATATCCAAATAGAAACTGAGAATATTCAGGGGATTATCTCTTCTCGCGGAGTAAGAATCAGCGATATTCGTCTCAAAAAATACAAAAAAAAGGCCGGAGGAGAGGAACGTGTTCAAATTCTAAGCGATGGGCAACGGGTTTTCTTTGCTGAGACCAGGTGGACCTCCAACGACCCCTTGATCATTCTTCCGAACCAAAGTTCCTGCTGGAAAGCTGACTCTATCGTTCTTTCTGAAGATGCCCCCGTAACCTTAACCTGGGACAACGGAAATGGCCTACTCTTCGAGAAACAAATATCCATCGATAGAGATTTTCTTATCACAATTGTGGAAAAAGTAAGGAATATCGGACCAGGTATGGCTTCTCTGAGCACGGAGGAGGTTATCTGCAGAGAGCAAACTTCCATTGAGAATTCGTCAAACTTCTACAATGGCCCCCTCGGGTACGTAGACAACAAACTGGAGGAAGTTAAATATGAAGATATCGCAAAACGTGGTGAAATTGTCCATCATTCCATCGGAGGATGGTTTGGGATAACCGACGAGTACTGGCTGACCGCCTTTATTCCCAATCAACGTTCGGAAAATCAAGTTATCTATAGCCATTCATGCAGGGACGGTCGAGACGAGTATACAATCAAAAATGTATCCAATACCATCGAGTTAAAGCCTGGTGAAGCAATCTCCAAAATACATCGCCTTTTCGTCGGAGCAAAGGAAATAAACACCCTGGACCGGTATGAAGAGCAGTTGGCAGTGAAGCATTTCGATCTCGCCATAGATTTCGGATATCTCTATATGCTGACCAAGCCTTTGCTGTACCTGTTGGCCTACACAAAAGGGCTTGTGGGAAACATGGGAATAGGGATACTGCTTATTACCCTGCTTATTAAATTGCTGCTGTTTCCTCTAGCGAGCAAGTCCTATCGTTCAATGAATCGTATGAGTGCGATCCAGCCGAAAATACAGGAATTGCAAAAAAAATACGCGGGAGACAACGTAAAACTGGGGCAGGCGGTATCTGACCTATATAAAAAGGAAAGGATAAATCCTGTCGGAGGATGCCTACCGTTGCTGTTGCAGTCTCCGGTCCTCTACGCGCTATACAAAGTATTATATATTTCCATTGAAATAAGACAGGAGCCATTTTTTGGTTGGATCGACGATTTATCTCAGGCCGATCCGTTATCCATACTAAATTTATTCGAGATCATCCCAATCAATTTGCCAAGCTTTTTGCAGATAGGAGTATGCCCAGTGCTGATGGGATTGACAATGTGGTTGCAGCAGAAAATGAGCCCCCCACCAGCCAATCCTCAGCAGGCGAATATGCTATGGATCATGCCCGTGCTGTTTACAGTCATGTTCGCCAGATTGCCCGCAGGATTGATTATATACTGGACATTTAGCAATATTTTAGGAATCTTGCAGCAGTATGTTATAAAAAGAAGATCAAAGAAAGAACGTTGCCTAGAAAACCAAAGATAAATAGTTTTTGCAGAATGGTTAGGTTCTGTTAGCCTATTTTATAGAAGCACTGAAATTTCAGCGTTCAATCGAATTAGGCAGTATTGTGCAACACATTGATTTATAAGCAAGATTAGAAATTTGCTAACAGCAACCTAAGGTATTGATTGGCGAATCGGAAGAAGTCGGTGAAACGATTTGCTTATTCGGGCTTAATTTAATCCAAGTATTTGCCAGCCGGGGTTTTCCACATAGTTTTTGATATTCGACAAAAATTCCGACGCTTGGCGGGTATCCGAAACCCGATGGTCGTAGGATAGAGATATGTAAAGCATTGGTTTTATCTCCATTCCATTGCCGGTAGCAATGGGGCGATTGTGCATCTTGTGGACACTCAGTGTCGCAACCTGTGGGGGGGTCAGCAGATCTGTGCCAATAAGCGATCCATAGATTCCGGCGTTGATTACTGTGAAAGTGCCGCCGGAAACCTCCTCGATGGATAAGATTCCTTCCATCGCTCTTCTGGAGAGGGAAATCATTGATCGCTCTATTTCCGCAATGCTTAGAGCGTCGGCATGCCGAATGACCGGAGCTGCGATTCCATCGTTTCCGCAGGTAATTATGGATATATCAAATGTGTTTTTGTAGATAATCTCGCCGTTGCGTATGTGAGCGTTGAAAATACGGTATTGCTTTAGCGCTGCAATACATGCGGATATGAAAAACGGCGTAAATCCCAACCTAGTGTTATGTTTTTTAGCAAAAGCCTTACCAAAGGTTTTCTCAAGAGTAAGAACCGCACTCATGTCAACCTCGTTCGAGACTGTGGAGATAACTGACGCATCATATGAGTCTCTCATCCTATCAGAAATGCGCTGACGCAGCATGTCGATAGGCTCATTGCGATCACCAGGGGATTCGAAAAACTGCGGCCTATTCCAGTTATCAGCGTAGACTTCTGGTGGACCGTTTTGGCTACTCTCATGGAGTAATTTTCTAACAATCTCCTCCTGCTCGTCTGCGCAATATCCCACTTCATGATGGACTTTGTCCTTGGAATGGGCTCTCGGATAAAAATCCTCTCTTTTATCGCGCCTCCGAAGGGCTCCAACTTTCTCTCGGTCGACCTCGCTAACAGTTTTATGAATGTCCACTCCGATCTCTCTTTTGAGTTCTTGGGCGACTGAGTGCAGCATAGAGTTCATTACCGTTCGGATTTCTTCATTAGTATTTTTGATAATTTCATCCTTCAGAGATTCCGCCTCGCGTGCAGCTAGTTGGGTCGTCGACTCCAGGATCTCCTCTGTCTGTAGATAGGACTTGGCTTTTGCATCTTTCAGCGCTTCTCGCACAATATCGACGGACTCCTTCGCAGCATGCTTGCGAGCAGAGTGAATAATATCCTTCTTGATCGCCTTAGCCTCAGTCTTTGATTCTTCTATAGCCTGCTCGATAATTTCCTTGGAAAGAAGCTCCGCCTTCTGTTTAGCGCCTTCCTCAGCGCAGAAAATAGCTTTTTTTATTGTGGTCTCAGCCTCCCGCTTCGCTTCTTTCTCAGCTAGAGTTAAGACATTCCTCTTGAGTTCTGTCGCTTCCTGAAGAGCTTTTTCCCTAGCTTCTTCTATCAATTTTGCCTTCGTCTTTTCCGCCTCCTGAAGAGATCCTTGCACGATTGTTTGATGCATTTCTGCTGCATCTTTAGTAGCTTTATCCTCATACTCTTTAAGAATTTTTTCTTTCAGCTCCTCCGCTTGAATCTTCGCCTGCACCTGAGCTTCTGTCAGTATTTTTTCCCTCAGTTTTAGCGCTTCTTCCTTCGCCTGCTTCTCAGTGTTTTTTAGGATATGTAGAAATTTTTCCTCTGACTGTTCTGCGAACTCCTCAGCTACTGCCTCTACCATTTGGCTAGCGATCTCTTCGCCTTCTAGTGGAATGGAGAGGCTATATCCCTTGCTGGTAACCTCTCCCCTTCTCTCCAGAACTTTCTCTAATTTTTCTCCAAGCTGTTCCTTAATTTCCTCTCGCATTACTTTCGCTTGACGTGCTTCCTGTTGAATTTGTGAGTCGATGGCTTGCGATACTTTTTCTGTTTCCTTTCGCTCGATATCCCTTACAATCTCAGAGAGATCCGCATTTAAATCTGTCTCAATAACGGCTATTTTAGTCCCCTGGGATATGACTTCTCCTTCCTTTACTAATATCTTCGCTAATATGCAGTCGTAGCTGGATGTTATGCCACAGGCTACGGATATGGTCTCCGCATCGGCGATTATTTCGTTTTTGGAAATTTTTTCTCCTACCTTCTTATACCAGGACGATAGAGTTACCTCGTCTGAAGTTTTATCAAAATTAGGGACGATTATGTCCACTTTCATTGTCAATTGTCCTTATGCCCATCAATAATTTTACAATAAGAATGTTGCAGTTGTCTTAATTGAATAGGAAAATATAAGCGCCAAACACAATTTTGTAGATTACTACTAGAAAAAAAGAGTGTTTTCTTAAAAAAAAGGATATGAAATTTAGAGATACCAATCCGAATAGGAATGCAGTACCGCTTCCGGCAGCTACCGTTGTCAAATCCACCGTTTGCTCCCCCCCATTGGCCATGTGGATCAGCTCCAGTATGCAGGCACCAGTAGTAGGCATAGTTGATAGGATCATGCAGTGACGGAAACACTCTTCGCGGGAATATTTTAGCCATCGCATCATAGATAGGCATATGCCAAGCCGGCTTACACCAGGAACGAAGGATAACGGTTGTACCAATCCAATCAGAAGGCTATCTTTCCGTGAAATATTAACATTTGATATGGGGCGACGATCACAAAAGTATAGAATGCAACCGAAGAAAATCATAGAGCCGGCCAAAGCGTTTATGGAAGTTACCTCCACATCAAATATAATCCTAAGTACTCCGAAAACAATCACAGTTGGCAGGGAGGAGAGGAATATAGTCAAAAAGAAGTGGCAATTTTCTGTCTTTCTATTGAGGAGGAAATCAAATGACCCTCGCAGCAGGTTTATCATTTCCTCCCAAAAAAAAACGGTAATAGCCAGAAGAGTTCCAAGATTTAAAAGAATACAAAACTCTTTCCCCTGGCATGGGATCATTGCCAAATGAGCAAATATCATCACATGTGCGGAAGAACTGACAGGAAGGAACTCCGTAACGCCCTGTACCGCGCCCAGGAGCATTGCCTGGACGGAAGTCATGCACCCGCTCCATTGCCTGTTCTTTCCAAAAAATGGATGTCGAAATTTCCAGCTATTACGCTAGGATCATCAACCAGACGCAGATGGAGTGGAATGAGCGTCTCAATTCCGTCAATTACATATTCTCCGAGGGCTCTGCGTAACCGGGCCATACATTGTTCTCGATCATTAGCGTGGACGATCAACTTGGCGATCAGGCTATCGTAGTAAGGAGGCACCGTAGAGCCGTCGTAGAGGGCACTGTCTACTCGGATCCCCGGTCCTCCAGGACAATGATAATTGACGACGACGCCAGCGGATGGTAGGAATGTATCCGAGTTTTCTGCATTAATCCGGCACTCTATTGCGTGGCCACGGAATTGCACATCCCGCTGAGCTAAGGAAAGTTTGTTACCTCCAGCGACAAGGATTTGCTCACGTACGATATCTACGTCAGTTATAACCTCCGTAATCGGATGTTCCACCTGAATGCGCGTATTCATCTCTATAAAATAGAATTGTCCATCCTCATACAAAAATTCCAGTGTGCCAACGCCAAGATATCCAAGCTCTCCGACTGCATTCGCGATTTTTCGGCCAAAATCGTCACGAAACGCTTGCGTAAGAACCAGACTCGGCGCCTCCTCCCAGATTTTTTGATTTCGTCGCTGTAGAGAACAGTCTCTTTCCCCAAGGTGTATGGATGTTCCGTATCTATCGGCAATGATTTGAAATTCTATATGACGGGGATTTACCAAATATTTCTCCAGATAAACATTATCATTACCAAAAGCGATGCTTGTCTCCCGACGCGCAGTTTCATATGCCTCCACGAAGTCTAAGCGCGAGTAAGCAACCTTCATGCCACGCCCTCCACCTCCGCAGGCTGCTTTTATTAACACCGGATAGCCGATTTCATCTGCCATTTTCATAGCTTTATCAATGTTTGTTGCTGCGCCTTCAGATCCCGGTACTATCGGTAGACCAAGATGCGCAAAGGTTTTCTTGGCCATAATCTTATCACCCATCATAGCAATGTGATCCGCCTTTGGACCAATAAATGTCAGGCCATGCTCCTCTACCATATGGGAAAATGTTGCATTCTCGCTCAGGAAGCCGAAGCCAGGATGAATAGCGTCTGCGCCAGAAACACAGGCGGCAGAAATCACCGATGGAACGTTGAGATAGCTCTCACGAGGCGGTGGAGGACCAACGCATACACTTTCGTCTGCTAATCGCACATGCATCGCGTCGGCGTCGGCTGTAGAGTGGATAGCGACGGTCTGTATCCCAAGGTCCCTACAAGCCCGTAAAACCCTGACAGCTATTTCTCCCCTATTTGCTATTAGCATTTTTTTTATCATCGCTCCTCCATCACTCGATTATGAGGATAGGATCGCCATATTCCACCGGCTGTGCATCTTTTACAAAAATGTGTTTTACAATGCCCGGACGGGGCGACTTTACCATGTTCATCACCTTCATTGCTTCAATCACAAAAAGTGTTTGACCCTGCTCGACCGTCTTTCCAACTGTAATAAACGGATTCGCATTCGGTCCCGGTGACAGGTAGATGGTGCCAACCATCTGCGCCTCTATGACACCTGGATGGCTATTCAGATCCTCCTTCTCTGCCGCTATTGGTGGTACTGCTTGTGGCACACCCTGTGGTGGCAGAGGTATAGATTGCGACTGAAGCTGCATTACAGATGAAACTGGCGAAGCAATCTGAGAAGCGGCTCGCGATACCCTTATTCTTAGGGAATCCGTCTGATATTCTATCTCTGTAATATCAGTTTCTTTTAGAAGCTCGGCCAGCGACCTGACCGCGTCGGCGTCAACTTTTACGTTCACATTAGCCTTCCAGATCTCCACTGAGCAACCACTGGTAGGCGCAGCAGGAATCGGACCTGCGACCCCTACGATGTCAACGTAGTGCTCTACCTCTGAGCTATGCGCCCAAACACGTTGCGAGGGGAGATATATATGGTTTCGCTAGCCTTTGCAAGGGAGAGCAAAGTATTGGGATTGACAACTAAAGGCGTGTAGATTTCCAATGATGTAGCAATAGAGCCACAGAAAGAGTTAGCATTTCTAAGCTTTTACTGTAACATTTAGTTTTTCGATGAAGTCTCGCGAGGTGGTATC
>JAISYI010000006.1 GCA_031269995.1 Holosporaceae bacterium | reverse complement strand
GGTTCCTCTTCTCAACCCTTCCTCAAACATTCTGAACCGCAAAACTTACACGCTTCCATCAAATCCTCATAAAATTAACCTCAGAAATGTATCATCGCATCTCTTCCGTTGTCTATCCCTGTGCAAGATGGGGCTTGCATTTGATAAATCATATGCTAACATTAGCTGCGTTTCATTCGAAGCGTGTAGGTTTTTGGATAAGGTGAGGTATATGATGGCAAAAGCGATAAATTTTATCCCTTTAAAGGATAGAGTATTGGTGAAAAGGGTAGATCAGGAGGAAAAAACTCCTGGAGGTATTATCATCCCAGATACAGCAAAAGAAAAGCCAATGGAAGGAGAAGTACTTGCAGTAGGTCCGGGAACCCGAGATGATAAGGGGGAATTGCATCAGTTGGATGTGAAAATAGGCGATCGCGTACTTTTCGCAAAATGGGGTGGGAACGAAGTGAAAATCGTTGGCGAGGACTACACCATCCTAAAAGAATCAGATATTCTGGGTATTCTTAGATAAACAATAGCGTATCAGTGTGGGAGAGTGAGAAATGGCAGCGAAAGAAGTAAAATTTTCTAGTGACGCGCGCAGCAAAATGCTGCAGGGCGTCGATGTACTAGCGAATGCGGTGAAGATCACACTTGGACCGAAGGGGCGAAACGTCGTGATCCAAAGGAGCTATGGGGCTCCGAAAGTAACAAAAGATGGAGTCACTGTCGCGAAAGAAATCGAACTAAGTGATAAGTTCGAAAATATGGGCGCACAGATGGTTAAAGAGGCAGCGAGCAAAGCAAATGATTTGGCCGGAGACGGCACCACAACCGCCACCGTTCTGGCGGCATCCATCTGCAAAGAAGCTGTCAAAGTCGTAGCATCTGGAATCAATCCAGTGGATTTAAAGCGCGGCATTGATGCGGGGGTGACTGCGATCGTGGAAATGCTGAAGAGCTCCGCGAAAAAGATTTCTACCAACGAAGAAATTCTGCAAATCGGGACCATCTCCGCGAATGGAGATGCTTCAGTCGGAGAAATGTTAGCCAAAGCATTCGAACGCGTTGGAAAAGAGGGAGTTATCACGGTGGAAGAGGCGAAGTCCCTGGAAACCGAGCTGGAAGTTGTTGAAGGCATGCAATTCGATCGTGGGTACTGTTCGCCGTATTTTGTCACTAACCCTGAGAAAATGACCTGTGAACTGGAAAATCCTATTATTCTCATCCATGAGAAGAAACTGTCTGTGTTGCAGCCGCTGTTGCCGATTCTGGAGAAGGTTGCTCAGGCAGGCCGAACACTGCTGATCATCGCCGAAGACGCCGAAGGTGAAGCTCTGGCGACGCTGGTGGTCAACAAACTGCGTGGCGGGCTTAAAGTGGCTGCCGTGAAGGCTCCGGGCTTTGGAGATAGAAGAAAAGCTATGCTAGAGGATATCGCAATCCTGACCGGCGGTCAGGTGATAAGCGAAGACCTGGGAATCAAATTGGATACCATCGATATCAGCATGCTGGGCAAGGCAAAGCGGGTGCTGATCGATAAGGATAACACGACCATCGTCGACGGTGCTGGGGCCAAGCAGGATATCGAGGCCCGTTGCGGCCAACTGAAAAAACAGATGCAGGATACCACATCCGACTACGACCGGGAAAAACTGCAGGAAAGGCTGGCAAAACTATCTGGCGGTGTCGCCGTGATACGCGTCGGTGGAGCTACTGAGTTAGAGGTTAAAGAGCGTAAGGATCGAGTGGAAGACTCGATCAATGCAACGCGGGCGGCGGTTGCCGAGGGGGTTGTCCCAGGCGGAGGTATCGCGTTGCTTCGGGCTACGAAGGTTCTCTCTAATAAACCTCATAAAAACGAGGATGAGAGGTTGGGCGTAGAGTTGCTGAAGCGTGCGATACAGGCTCCTGTAAGACAAATCATAGAAAACGCTGGGATGGATTCGTCGCTGATAGTCGGAAAAATCCTGGAAAATGACAGTTTTAACTACGGTTTTGATGCTCGGCGGGGGGACTACGTGGATATGGTAAAGGTCGGAATCATAGATCCAGCTAAGGTAGTTCGGATTGCCCTGCAAAGCGCGGCCTCCGTGGCTGGGATGATGGCAACAGCTGAGTGTATGGTGGCTGAAAAACCCGAGAAAAAGGCCGAGCCTCCGGCAATGCCAGGAGGGGGCATGGGAGGAGACTACGGCTTCTAGTTGTTTTCCGGGGCATATACTTAGATGCCGGCACTGATTCACCGAGGTACCAAAAATCCCCGATTAGGGGATTTTTGGCCACATCGGGGAATGGATCCGTGGGACCTACTGCGAAATTCAGTGAGAAACGGACTTGCTCTGGTGAATTTACTCGATGCGGTATTTCGTTGATCTTCCGCTTCCGTTTGGCTTTATCAACTCATCCTTTACAAGCACACTAAGGTGTTTTTTACTGTATTTTTGTTGATTTTTGTCAAATAGGCTGTTTCAGTTATATCGATTGATTCTCGCTCTTTTATCGCATCAATTATTCATCTTAGATGAGTCAGAAAGAGAGAAAATTACAGGTTCCTTTTCCATCTCTAATTTTCGCTCAAGAGCAGTTTGTTTTTTGAAATTTTTCGGAAAGGGAAAAATTGAACGGTCATTCGACGGCCTTTTAAGCGGTGTCTCCAAAGGATAGATCGCATTTATAGAATCAAAGCATTACTGAATGAGGTGGTCGTAATTGATTGGAAAGCCACCGGCCCTCAATGCTTCTAATGCCCCTTGATATCCATCGGCAGTTAGGTCAGCGATTATATCTGTCAGGGGTAATCCCGCGGTATTGGCGCTGGCGCGTACAGCTGCGAGACCATGAGTGTCTAGCACTGTTTGAAATATGTACGCGGCGGCCTGAATCGTTTCAGCTTCAGCCCAGTCTCCGGGAGGAACATTGCTAAGTAGGATCGCCAAAGCGTCCACTTCGAGCGCGTCGAGATGATCCATAAGCAATAATACCTTCGGCAGCCCCGCCGCCGCAGCGTGCTTCAACAAAGACCGGGATGGCGACCCGCCATCAGGCGTTGTGCATTTCGTCCTAGGGTCAAATAGCCGTCCTAATATGGAGTCCCACAGTGGCATTATCGTACTTCTATGCGTTGTGTATAGCAGGCCCGCAACATCCTGTGGCTTCAGCATTCCCTCGCAATGAAGCGCCATTCCCAACATACCTCCGAGTACCATTGCTCTAACAGTCCCAATAGTTTTTTTCATATTGTCTTCCATAGTTTAATGATAAAAGTATGATAGTATACCTAAAAAAACAATGTCAAGTACCGTCTTGAAGACGGTTGGTTGTGATTCCTCTTGCAAAGCGGCTGAAGGAAAAGCTCTTCTTGCCGCTTAGACTCTTCTTCCACAAATAACCAACATTTGGAGTTTAAGCTCCTGGAACCCAAACAACTCCACAAAATGAAAATACCAAAGTGTTCATCGAAAGGCGTTTGGCATCCCCCATCCCACGAAACTATATAAATCCTTCCGGACCTTACCCCCCTGCATCATTGAATGAGCCTGTCCTACTAGATCGGAAATCCCCCGGTTCGCAATGCACCTGTTGCCTGACTCCGAGTTCCAAGATTAGTGATTCCGCCCACGATCTCGGCGACTGTTCGTCCGGCGCTACTCCGAGTCGTCTGCGCAGCGTCGGGCCCCACGTTGGTTACGACCGCCCCTGCCAATGCCCGGATCGCAGCAGCTTCATCGTCAGCGGAGTATCCAACCGGATCAAAGGCTTCTATCAAATTCGCGAAATCCTCTCCGGTGAGTGTTTCCAGTCTTCCCATAGCCATCATCAACAGTGCTTGTCCAGCCATCGCAGCAAATGATAACAAAGAATGAGGGCCATTCGCGTATCGAATGTCCGTTGTTTGTGTAGTAGGAGCAAAATCGCGCGATAAATAATTTGTCCATAGGGGCGGCATCGTATGCTTATGCGTACTGTGTATCAGACTCACCACATGCTGTGCATCCATTCCCTCGCAATGAAGCGCCATTCCCAACATACCTCCGAGTACCATTGTTCTAACAGTCCCAATAGTTTTTTTCATATTGTCCTCCATAGTTTGATGATAAAAAAACCATCCTTAGTATATCAAGAAAAAAACAATGTCAAAAAAACAATAATATCAGTTGATAATTCACTTGGTGAAACGAGCTGGAGCGAAATTGGATGGCTTTGATCATTAACATTTTATATTCTTTGCAAGTAGTGTGTTTCGAATTCCGTTGCCTGAAGTGTAATTTTTCCGTCCAATTGTGGTATACTAAAAATCCGCCGTTACCCTTTTTCATTAGCTTTTTAATACAAATCTTCTCCAGATGATCTTTGCAACAAGATAAATAAATGCAAATGTTGATTGACAAGATAGATTGGTAATTGTATGCTACTTAGACCATATGTCATCTGGAAGAGATTTTAATATGTCAATGAAATACATTGTTGCTGCTTTGTTATGCGTTCGTTTCTCTTGTTTCTCGATGAATATCGCTATGACAGCTACTCCAGATTATATCGATTATGCAATGGTTGCTATTCATTCTATGTCGAAATGTACGCCTGCTTCCACTGATAATCCGCACAGGATTGTGGTATTTTTAGACGGAACAAGCGCAGCAGATAGAGAACGCCTCTTATGTCTTACCAGCCCAACATTACTGATACATCCGGTTGATTTACAGAATCCGATATGGGATGGAATAATGCAGCAGCTGGAAAAAATAAAAGAACAAGGATATCAAGCGCGACACAGAATTGTTAGTTTGCGACTATTGTTTCCGAACATTTGGCGGTCAGGGAATCTCGGTAGACTCGGTATTCCAGAAATGAAAGAGTTTCTTTTTTTGGACTCAGATCTGCTGGTTGTGAAGAGTCTGCAGCCCCTGTGGGACGAATGTTCGCGTGTAGATCAGCCAATTATTGGCGCCAATTTATGGTTTATAACAGAGGACAATTTGGGGCGTGCTGTTCCGTTGTTTTGCGGAGGAGTTGGGAGAATTTCAGGGAAACATTTGCAGAGACGACCTAATGGACAAATTTCCGCAAGAACAAGCGGAGGGGTAGTGTTCTGGAAAATGGATAAAATCCTGGAGATATATCGTCGGAGAGGCTTCGGTGATTTTTTGATACGACAAGGACCTGGACAAGAAGAGGAAGTGGTATTTGACTCATTCTTAAGCAGATTAGGAGATCAAGTATATTTTTTCCCATATACTTTCAACGCTCGTCCCGATTATCGCCAAATTGCTCGGAATCTGTGGGAAGAATACGGAATGGCGAGGAATGCTTTAGCAGCTGATCCGCTTTGTGATGGCCAAGGACCTAATGCGTTTTTCGTACGACAGTTACAAAACACAAAGGGGCGGGACTGCTCGGATATGTACACAGCACCAGCAATACAAACACTGGAATCCTTGGCTAAAGGCGATGTCGCTGTTTGGCATTGGGACGGATGCAAATACAAACCGAATGATCCTCGATGTACTGTCGCGCCGGGATCTCCTGAAGAAATCTGGAGGCAACACTTTCAGGAAATTTCTGAAATTTTAGCTCCGTAAAATGGCTAGCGAAATCGCAAAGGGCTTCCTCATTTCATTTTTTTCTCTACTTGAAATTATCCTTTTTTCCGAAAGTCCATTGAGCGATACGTCGCAGATCTAGATTTTGTAATAATGAAAATTTATCGATGGAGTTCTAATTTTCTAATTTCCTCCAGAACATTTGTTATTTCATCTTCAAATTCTTTTCCGTAAGTCATAAAACCATGAATCGTTCCGTCAGTTTGTATAATATCAACTTTGACGTTCGCTGCCTGCAATTTCTCCGCAAAAGACAGTTGCCCATCCAATAAAATATCGCATTGAGCCGGAACTAATACTGTTCTCGGAAATATGTTCATATCTCTCTGTGATAGCGGATACACAAGCGCGTTGGACACTATATCTTCCTCCAAACAAGATTTTCCGACATACCAGGATAGCGATGCTATGGTTCCGATTTTCGTTAGAGCTCTGTTTTCGTATGCTTCATATGATGGAGATGAAAAATCATTTGATAAGACAGGGTAAAAAAGCATCTGGGCGTGCGGCCTGAAACGTTTCTTTTCATTGGCGAGTTTAACGGAAAGAGCAGCACATAAATTTCCCCCGGCACTGTCTCCTGCAAGAATTATTTTTTTATTCGCAAAAGTATTAACACACCATTGATAAGCACAACAGAAATCTTCCAACGGAATCGGGAATATAAATTCCGGAGCCAGGCGATAATCTGCTGCAATGACCTCCATTTCTAGAATTTTAGCTATTTTTCTACACAGATAATCGTGCGTGTCAAGATTACCCTGAATCCATCCTCCTCCATGCGCGAACAATATAATGCTATCGCTTCTAAGATTTGTAGGGATATATCTTCTTGCCGGAATTTCATAATTGTCGATGACAATAAAAAAATTTTCAACCTTCTCCATTATCTCAGCCATTCCCGCATGCCTGATAAAAAAATCATTAGCCATACTTCGACTCATCTGAGGAGAAAAAGATAAATTCTCTTCGGCAGCTTTTTGCAGCATTTTTAGGGTAGAACTAGATAAGTCTTCGATAACGGCCGTGGATTTTTTAGACCATTTGTGTTGATACACATTTTTCTCCATATGTCATATTCCTATCTAATAGTCTTAAAATGATTCCTTACAGACCAAGCAATTCCTTTCCTTCAAGAATTTGATGTGAGGATCCTTCAAGTTCCCCTGGATGTATCGGCTCGCAACGTCCTACCATAATTTTCGCAAGGAAAAGCTCTGTAATTATTATATATGATCTGTTGTTTTGTTCTTTGAGAAATCCGTGTCCTTCGTCCGGATACAAAACATAAACCACCGACAGATTTCTTTTTTTCATGGCAGCTACGATTTGATCTGCTTCACTTTGCTTAATACGAGGATCATTTTTTCCCTGAAAAATTATTAGCGGTTTTTTGATAGCGCGTACCTTCGTAATAGGAGAATTTGCAATAAGATATCTGCGTCCTTCTTCTGTTCGAGGGTCGCCGAGCAATTTATACCATTCTATCAACTTTGGACCCCAATATTGCGGAAAAGTACTTAGAGTCGTTATCAAATTCGATGGTCCGACGACGTCTACTCCACAACAAAAAACGTCTGGACTAAACGCTAACGCTGCAAGTACAAAATGTCCTCCAAAACTTACACCCGTTATCGCTATTTGGTTTTTGTCGGCAATTCCATTTTCTACTGCCCAATTTACGCAATCGATTATGTCATCACGGATTTTTTCCAGACTCCTGTTTCCTGCTTTTTGGAATGATTTCCCAAAACCAGTTGACCCTCTATAATTTATTTGCATAACAGAATATCCTCTGTTGGCGAACAGCTGCGTTTCCAGATTCAGGCAACGATGGTCGCGACTCATTGGCCCACCGTGTATATCAAGAATCAATTTGGATGGAATTCCTTTCTTAAAATCAACAGATTTCGTCAGATAGCAGATTAAATCCAATCCATCTCGCGATTTTATCTTTATGGGAACCATTTTCTGCAGATGATATTTGTCCAACTCGGGAAGCATAGAGAACAAAAATTTAATCGAAATTGGCTTGTGGTTTTTGGCATCCCGTTTGTACAAATAAAATTTTGCCGAAGATACGCTACTCGTGCTCATAAGCAGCCATGTGTCATCTAATGTGTTTCTTTTCATTATTACAAAATCCGAATCCCCAAAATGAGCCTTTATATATTCAATATCCTCAGATATCGCGCGATCCAGTAGATAAATGTCTGGCTTAAGATAATCTACAACAGCAATTTGCGGGCGGAACGTGTTCGGATCCCACGAAAAAACGTCTGCATCTGCAAGATCGTTCTCGAAAACAGTCTGTGATGTTTTTTCCTGTAAATTGTAGGCGACAAGGGCTTGTTTATCCCGCCCGATAACATCCAAGCCGTATAAAATTTTGCAATCGGCATCGAATCCCAGAAATGCAGACAGAGAAAGATCCTCATATTCAGCGACGTTCGCTATCACATCCTCAAATGCTATTTTTTTGAATAGATGATATTTTCCATCAATAATTTGATACCAATCCTCGCTGCCGTCAGATAATATTTTGCCTGCCAGTCTTAAATCAAAGTTATGATCATAGAGAAATTTTGCGTACGCATCGTTTTTAAAAATCTTCTTGGCTTCACCAGTAATAATGTTAATGCGATAAACATCGAGCCATTTTGGGTTTCTATCGTTTGAGGTGACCAAAATTTCATTTGGGTATTTGCGACTTAGTTTCTTTAGCACAGATTTTGCTTCCTTAAACGGAGTAAGGTCTTTCGATTGTCCAGTCGCTATATCTAAACAATGCACATGACAATTCTCGTCTCCGTTCGTGTCCTGATGAATCAATATATGTTTGCCTGTGTGGGCCCAGGTTATACCAAAAGCATATAACCCTCGAGATTGTTCTAAATCGAATTTCCTGATCAGCTTTCCAGAAAAATCCTCTATTTTTAGCTCGATTCCATCACCTTTTTTGGATAAGTATGCGATTTTATCCCCTTCATTATTCATGGAAACACAAAACCTCTTCGGGGTCGAAAGGAGAACAGATCTGGGAATAAGCGGATTTTCGTTATCCTGCGGAATTCTATCGCATCCAATCATGGAAAAAACTATACAACAAAAAACAATCATTTTTTGAAACATCAGATACCTAATCCTCTAGAAAATTAATTGAATTTACCATAAAAAATACAAAAGAAAAACGGGATTCTTAGTATCATAAGGAATTAAAAACTTATGCCTCGAGAATGCTTGAGAGAAAGATTGGATTAATTTGCCCGTAATACTTATCCTAAAAAAGATTGAAATTTCTCCGGTAAAAAAATATATATTGCTGCACGATTCCTGCGTATTCGGAAAAGCGAGATTTATCGAAACTGCATATGAGGAAAGAAAAACTGGAGTTGGAAATCGACCGCCGTAGGGTTGGCATAATTTCACAATGGTATTTTTGATACGTGGAATATTGTTTTACTGAGATATGAGAAAGGTCACAATGGTTTCCCACAATTCCTGCCGCAGTATTCTTATGCCGTAACCGTAATCAACTGCTGCCGTTAAATAGGGATCGCCGATCGCTCTTATGTTCGCCTTTATTTTTCCATAATCTCTTCCCAGATCAAATATTTGTCTTGATCCATCCAGATACTCTTTTAACTGCATAAATGCTCCTCGGATTAGAGGAGACTCGATATTCCTGGCATTCAATAAGTGCCGACCAAACTTTAGTCCCATCACGGAATCTGTTGTTGTCAATACCGCCGGCTTCAGCGGGTCGTAGTTGATAAAACAAAAGATATCAAAAAATGGACTGTTCTTGCCAAACGATGGATAGTTGAAAGAACTTTTGCTTGGCTTAACCATTATCGACGACTTTCTAAAGATTATTAAATATCAACAAAATCCGCTGAAAATGTCGTGACAACCTCGGATTCCGTGCTTCTGGTTCGGAGATTCTACTATCCATGCAAACGTGGGGATTGGCAATCTTAACTGTGTCATGTATACTAGATCTAGTATAATAGAGGAAACAGAAAATGCATCGACAACTTATTGCAGCGTTAACGTTGAGTTCGGTTTTAATTAGTAATACGGACTGTATGACAAAAATTCCGTATGCTCCTGGCGACGGGTACCGGGAGGGCGAACAAAAATCTGAGAGTGCGCATTACCTCTTCGATCGAGGCAACAGAGCCGGTGCGACTGAACAGATCCGAGAAATCCGCCAAGGATCGCCGCTATTCTTGCGGAATCTGTTTGAACTGATGTACTTAACAGAAACGGACGCTCCCCATGACAGCGTGGAGACCCTGGTTATACGCGGACTGGAGCTCGACCGACTGGACATATCGACCGCCCTCGGACGGATCCAGGAAAGATCTCTGCTGCCACGCCTGAAACAAATATACCTGGAAAGCTGTCGAGGCGAATTGCCGTCGAGTATCCTTAGGCGGTTCGTGCTCGAGAGCGACGGCATGTACACCAGCCTGGACGTCATGGCCGCCCGACGGTGACAAACCCGGAGGGCCCATCGAATGGGGGAAAGGGGGACGGCTGCTTGTTCTTGGGGAAAGCCCCGGCGGTCACGAAACTGGATGAAAACTGGCACGCTCCGAACACCCCGAACGAAAGGTCTATAATATATGGAGGAAACAGAAAATGCATCGACAACTTATTGCGGCGTTAACGCTGAGTTCGGTTTTAATTAGTAATACGGACTGTATGGACATAATTCCGCAACGTTATGGCGACGCGATCGAGGAAGGTGAAAGAAAATCTGCTCGAGCGAAGGCGCTCCTGCCGCGACGGGGGAGACTGGCAATGCAGGCACAAATCTCAGAAATAACGGGTGCAGCTGCGCTTGTCATCGATGACGACGACCTGTTGTTCACACTGGCCCACGGCGGTCCTTTTCGTAACCACGTGTTCCTCGTGATTTTGAGGAACATAGCTCTCGCACGGGCGAACGAGGCCTTGGGCGAGCTGCTGCGGATTGTGCTGCCTGAGGTGGTGCAAATATTCGTGGAAAACTGTCAAGGAGGTATGCCGGAGAACATAACGGCTCGATTTCCGGCAGAATCGGATGGAATGTTCACACGGCGCGACATATTGCACGGTCAAACGTGATCCTGGTTGAGTAAAGAACCAACCCGCGGTGTGTTGTGAAACCCGGTGGGCTTCCTGCACAGACGAGAAGAGTGACTTTAACACACATCATTGGATCGCCGGTCCGGACGAAGGTCTTGCAGAAAAACCCGAATCGGGCGCCTTTGGCGTTCAGGTGGACTCGCTGACGGATACCCAAGCGATGGGATCCTGGATTATACCAGATTTAGGTATTAGCAGGACGCTCAAAATCAAAATATATCGTCTGCATAGCAATACTAATCATGGTAGCTATGGATGTTTTTTATGTCTATGAATTCTGGATACTTGAGCAAAGAATTGGAAGAAGCAGCTAGAGAAGGAGTTGAAGAAACATCGGACACATGCGCCAATTATCAGAAAATTGAACGCGATAATAGCAGCTTGTGAACACGGTATCACAGCAGTATCAAAAATATACGATATTAGTCGCACGACGCTGTATTTCTGGCTATGGTTGGTTTAAAAAAGGCGAAAGACCCCTGGTAAAAGTCAAAATAGGTTACAAAGCACTCAACGGCGATACGTCAGAGAGTGCGGGACCAGCGCTCGGTTTTCCAGGCCCCTAACGGTGCAACTTTAAGCTGCGCAAAATATACGTCGTCCAGAGTTCAATATTTCAATATGTTTTAGTTTCGGTTTAATTATGTATTTTCCAAGCGGCTTCAATTTTGTCAACCTTCTGCAGAATTTTTTTCGTTCGTCTCGTCCAGCTTCACTTCCTTTTTAGATTCGTCACCTGTTTCAGAAGGTTTCTGTTTGTCCTCGAGCGTCGTAGACTCTTCTTCCAAAACTTCTGCTGATTCTTTCAGGATTTGTTCTTTTTTCGTTATGGTAGGTGCCAGAACCTCTTCTGTCGCTAGTTCAACTTTCTCAGCTAAATGCGGGTCTTTTGTCCCGCTAGTTACTTTCGGTTCCTTGGATTCAGGTTCTTCACTTTTTTCACAGGAAGTCAGTAGGGCGGTTACCAGTAAACAGGATGCTGTCACCGTGATACTTTTGAATTTGTACATGAAACAATTCCTCCATCCGACATTGGCGCTAGGCTAACAAATAAAAGTTAA
Source organism: Holosporaceae bacterium (assembly GCA_031269995.1). GTDB lineage: Bacteria > Pseudomonadota > Alphaproteobacteria > UBA3830 > UBA3830 > JAIRMQ01. The sequence continues at coordinate 2,581 of JAISYI010000006.1, read as the reverse complement.
TTTATTGTTTAAATTATAGGAGAAAAAATTGCCGTAATATACCTGTCATAGGTGGGGCCAATTGGCAATATCATTATAATTACGCGAAAGTTCTCAAAATTTATGAAAAAGCATAAAGGCGGCTGCATAGCCAAAATCCACATTTAAAGCTCCGCTTCAGCAACCGGCAAAAGCCGAGAATACGCTCTTAAATGAAGGGAAAGTTCGTAAAATTTGCGGGTAAAGTAATGTTAGTTGCTTGAAAGCTTAGGTCAATGCTTTATGCCTAATGTTTTCCCAGAGGGTGAGTTCTTTCATACACTTTCAGCAGACTGTAGTCATCCAGATCTGTATATATCTGCGTACTAGAGAGGGATTCATGTCCCAAGAGCTCCTGGACAGAACGCAAATCTGCCCCATGCTGAATGAGATGGGTCGCAAAGCTATGTCTGAAGGCATGAGCACTGGCATGATCCGGCAGATCATGGATAAGCCGCAATTTCCGTAGCCTACTATCTACGTAGGATGCGTGCAGTCGCTTCCCTCTTACTCCAACGAATAGAAACCCATCATTCAGATTGTGTGGACAGGAAATAATATATGAACGAATCCTGGTGAAAACCAACGGTAAAAGCATAATGATCCGATCTTTCTTGCCTTTTCCGACGATTCTTATTTCTTTTCCGACGTCCTTTGTTCTAATATCCAGAGCTTCATTTATCCTTAATCCACAGCAGTATAGTAGGGAATAAAGCGCTCTATCACGGCAGTTTATCCAGTCCAAATCTCTGTCAAAAAAATAATCTAGATCAAGGAAACGCAAAAGAGATTCTTCGGCAATCGGCTTTGGTAAAAGTGCGGGTAACTTCGGCCGTCTAACGGAATTAATAACCTTCAAATCGATCAAATTTTTCTTTGCAAGATAATTAAAGAATGATCGCACCGCAGATAATGCACGACTGTTAGATCTTGCGATCAACCCTTTGCCTATGCGAAAAGAAAACCAGGAGCGAAAATCAACTATTTTCAATGATCCAAGACTCTCCACGGTGGGGTCGTCTCCGCGGTGTTCCAAGAGGAATTGCCTAAAATCCATTACATCTTTTCGATAGGAAATTAGAGTATTGAATGATAACCGCCGCTGAACTTTCAATTCCATTTGCCAATTCTCCAAGTATTCGTTAAAAGAAGACAAAACCCCTCTCTATACTTCTTGATTTTCTCTAACAAATCTATCAAAAAAAAACGCAGACAATCTAGTGAGTAAAAATAATAGGGGACAGTTTAATATTATATCATGGAACATTTATTCAGATTCAGAGAATTAAGCTTTTCTCCCGACTTTTGGTTATCCATCGCCTTCACCTAAATTCCCTACCAATTAACTCATTATTCGCATATAGTATGCCCTATATTTGCGGAGTTTCTTCAGGGCGCCTAGCTCAGTTGGTAGAGCAGCTGACTCTTAATCAGCGGGTCAGAGGTTCGAATCCTCTGGCGCCCACCATAAGGTCTGAGACGTGGACTGACCCGTTTGTTTTACCAAGATGCGACAGCACCGTGAAAGCCGCTGTACCACAGACTCTGTCGACTATCGCACCATTGTAAATCGACAAAATTTTGCTCCACATCCGCTCTTCAAAACACCACAAATCTCAAAAATTCTCCACTTTCTCTCCAAATCAGGGGTCACGGAGATTTTTAGCTGCTCCGCTGCAAGCGTTGATTCTGAGACGATTCCGGACATCGCTCCAAACTGTCGTTTCCGTGTTGCGGAGATTTTTTTGGTTGAGCGGATGTCTCGAAAAAACTGAGCCCCACGAAAGTAAATCTGGCTAAATATCATATTATTTTTTCAAATCCCTATAAAAGTTTTCGTGAGAACCAATGTCGATCAGCGTAAGTGCAATTTTCTCTTTATTCACAGAATATCCGAGCAATATTAGCTGACCTAAACATTTAAATTTGTAAACTTTTAACCACGATAAATCTCCGATTTTTTGTTCTCCAATCTGCGGATTGGCGACTATAATACGTATCGCTTCATTCACTGCAGTAAGTTGATTTTTCGTCAGTTTTTTATAAGCTTTTCTAAACCTATTGGTTTGTATTATTTTCATAGTTTATTCTTCGACAAACTCGAACTTTGATAAATTTCCATTATCAAGCTCGCTTTTAGCTTCAATACACCCTTTAATGAAACTGGCGGGAAGATCCGGATTTTCGTCAGCAATTTTTCCTAAATACGCCCAATATTCTATTTGCTTCGTTGCTGTCCGAAAGTGAACAGCTGCTAGCTTCTTGGCTTCAGTGACAAGATTCGACGGTAACCTAATTGCTATAGTCATTTTTACCTCCATCATTCTATATACAAATATAACACATGTTGCTGCAAAATGCAACAAAAATATTCTTTTGTAACATTTGATTCTATGAATGTGATCTATCCTTACGACATTTTCTAGTGCTAAGCTTTATTTTTGGGGCTGACACCTAATAATACATTTTAAGAATGGATTTGAGATCTTTCAACAGTTCATTAGGCTCTCCGATATTAAACCTCCACTCACATTCTTTGAGGAACAAATTAAAGTACTTTTTG
>JAISYI010000004.1 GCA_031269995.1 Holosporaceae bacterium | reverse complement strand
ATTATCTCGCTCGATTACAGCGAAAAACCAAATGCTATTCAAAATCAGAAAAAATGTTGAGGTTATCTGTAAAATTACTGGCTTACGAAAAATTTAATCTATATTAATTGGGCAATCCCAATTTTTATCCTTTCTGTCCATATTTTTAATTTCGTTTATTATTGTATAAATCGCCTTACTAAGCTGGCCCATCTTTGGACTGTATGCTTGTAGATCTCGCGATCTTCGTGATACTTTTTGCGAACGCAGTGCAAAGTTAAGCTAAATGTTTTCTCAAACGTCCAACGAGTCTTTTCTGGTGGATTCGCACTGTCATCTTCTGTTTTCCCGCTTTAAGATGGGGTGTGGAAATATCGATAGTGATTTCGACGTAAAATATGGAATCGACGCTATTGTGCAGCGGGCAGTCGATGCCAATGTCAGATATTTGCTTGCCATCGGTACGGATCTGGCTGATGTATCAGAGATGCAGGAGATTGTCGACAGACACGAAAACGTGTTTCGCACCGTCGGAATTCACCCTTTGGAAGCAGATGCTCACTACCAGCGCTATTCTTTTCAAGAGATTTCGCAAACAATAAGACATAATTGTAATCAGCCAAAGACTGTGGGAATAGGCGAAATAGGTCTTGACTATCACTATGGACAAGAGAACGAGCGGCAGCAGAAAGCAATTTTTCATCAGCAGTTGGATTTAGCTAGAGAGTGCAGTCTGCCTGTTAGCATTCACTCACGTAAAGCGTCGAAAGACGTTATCGATATCCTAGGCGAACATTACGGAGTGTGCGGCGTAATCCATTGTTTTTCTGGAGAAAAAGATTTTGCGCGCTGTGCGCTGGAGATGGGATTTTACATTTCAATTTCCGGAGTCGTCACCTATAGAAATGCCGCGGAGCTGCGCGACACGTTGAAATTCATTCCATTGGACAGGTTGCTAATAGAAACCGATGCTCCGTTTTTGGCTCCACATCCATTTCGAGGGAAGATTAACGAGCCATCACTTCTGGTTTATACTGCATCAAAGATTTCCGAGATATTAGAATTACCTCTTAATAAGATAAACAAATGCTCTTCACAAAACTTTTTTCAATTATTTTTCAAAAGATAAGGAAGACTGCATTTTTAGGGATTACCATAGAATAAACAAAGCAGCCCCCTTTAACCAGCTACTTGCCCAACTAGGTCTCGCCTTCCTCTGATGAAAGCGTCCCCAGACATTCTCTTCTTTCCAGCTAGTTGGACGTCTAGCAGTCGCAAAACTCCTTTTCCACAGAAAGCTAACATTCCGCTGAGGTGCACAGGCTTATCGACGCAGAAAAACTTTGCGGCATCGAGGATAAGGCCTGCGGCGGAGTTTTCGTGAAGAATTTCACTATGGCAAAGATTTCTACTCTCATAATCGTTTTTGTCAATTTCGGCAACTGCAACCTCTGCGTCGAAGATTTTCAAACGATGCCCTTTGATTTCTGTCCAGGCTCCGGGTTCTGGAGAAAACGCTTTGATAGTGCGACGAATGTCTTCCGCAGAGTGCATCCAGTCTATTCGACAGGATTCTTTTGTAATTTTTGGTGCATACGTTACATCCTTCTCCGACTGTTTACGCGCTGATAATAGACTAAAATCCAATTTTTTTAAAGTTTCGACAATCTTTGCTGCGCCTAGGTCGCTCAGCTCCTGCGATAGCTGCCCGCTGGACATTTCCGGGTTAATATATAGGTCGCCCATGGTGATGATATCGCCGGTGTCAACGCCTGCATCCATTTTCATTATCGTTATCCCGGTCACAGTGTCTCCTGCAAGAATGGCCGCAGGAATCGGGGCTGCTCCTCTCCACCTTGGAAGTTTTGAGGCATGAATATTAATGAATCCGCGCGGCGGAATATCGAGTAATACCTGAGGAATTATCAGTCCATAGGCTGCTACTACAGCCACGTTCGCTCCAATGGATCTAAAACGCTCGACCTCTTCCACTGATTTAAAATTTTTCGGGCAATGAATTGGAATGCCACTAGCCTCCGCATATTTATACACAACAGATTTCTGAATTGCATACCCACGCCCGGCCGGTTTTGGTGTCTGCGTATAAACCCTAACTACGTTGAAGCCGGCTTCTCTAATTGCAACAAGTGCTTTCAATGAGAAATCTGAGGTTCCCATGAAAACAATAGAATCCACGTTATTCACCGATTTCATGGCTTTTACTCCGTCATCTCTTCCTCTTTTCTCTTTTCCTCAAATTCTTCTTGTAGTTTTTTAAATTTTTGGATAGCCATTGATCTTTTTCGCCTTCCCAATCTGTCGATGTACAGTATTCCGTCCAGATGATCCAACTCATGCTGTAGACAGCAGGATAAAAATCCGCTCGCATAGACCTCTTTTTCTGCGAAATTCTCGTCAAAATATTGAACAGTTACCAATTCATGTCGAGGCACTTTTTCTAGCAGCCGCGGAATTGATAAGCATCCTTCCTTCGACTCAACAAGTTCTTCCGACCTCCACACTATCCGTGGATTAATCATCCTGTAAAGCGTTGCCGGATCTTCTCGAACATCAATGACGACTATCCTTTGGAGGATGCCTACCTGCGGTGCTGCCAACCCAGCTCCGTTCCATTCGTACAATTTATCCGTCATATTCCCAAGTATTTCTCCTGCTTGCATATCACCAATTTTCACTTCTGCGCATTTTTTTGACAGTATTGGGGAAGGATATGTGACGAGATTCATCAAATTTTTTTTCATTACTCAAACATTATCCCTTATTCTTGTGTGAAACTCGCTTTTTTCCCCAGGTTTGAGTCCTATCCGCCAGGACAATCCATATGTTTTCTGCGGATCAATGCTACTCTTCAGGCATTGCCATTGCCGATTTTCGGGAACCACCGCAACAACAACGTCGACCTCTGTTGATCTGTTATTTTGGATATTTATCCGCACACCATACTCGGATTGTTTTTCCGAACGTTTTCTGTAGTCAGTGCGCTGAGCTTGGGCGGAAACAGTGGCTGTTTCACCAATTTTTAACACAACAGAATCGTTCTGATTCGTTATACATAACGCTTGCCGACCACGGAAACACCTTTCCCCGTCTACCATTTGAAAAACTAATAATTCGCTGTTAGGTATCTCCGATACCATGCCAAACCGTCGCATATTCTCAATCACAATTCTATTAATCACCGGAATTTCAATTGCTTTATCGTCGCTAAGTTTATCCAGCGCCAATTCCACTAGGCACTCTTGTTTTGGCCGATAGTCCTTTGTTTCCTTCAGTACACAAATCGTATCGGATTTTTTCATAAGGCTTACCCTATGCGGACAGTGGTGTAGGTTCGATTTTTCAACAAGCTTGGCGCCGTTGCTGCACTCCTCCGGCGAGGTTGGAGGCGACGAAGCGTCAAATGAAACACTAATGTCTTTTAGATCGGAATCTGTGTTGTTCCTTAGGCTAGCTGCTGCGATGAGGCGAGCTTGATCTAACTGTTCTGATAGTTCCACCAGGCAAATATGCCTGTAGTGAATATCTTTTATTAGATAGGATAAATCAATCTTCGTTTTTCCCACACTTGCCTCCGTAAGAAACAGATGTAGCTCACTTTTCCAGTTATAACCAAGGACACTCTGCCCCACCGCTATGCACATATCTGCGGGGATAACAAAACATCTCTGCTCATGCTCCACAATGGCGAATAAAGCTTCGTTTTCCTGGCTGACACTGACTAGTTTTCCCTTTTTCAGATCTCCGCTCCTGAAGATTTGGAAAAAAACGTCGTCGCCAACTGCTGCGAGAAACAAATTATTCCTGGAGAGTTTTTTCTGCTGCACTTCGTAATGAGTTATTGCTGCGGCTCCTCTCACATGCAGAGATCCCTCTACCATTTCAGAAAATATATCATTGATTACTACTTTATTAGTTTCTGGAGAAACGCTGTAATAGCCACTGATCTTAACAAGGCATACGCCGTTGCCGTAGCATGTAAGAGAAACATCCTGATGGCCATCTTCCAGCATGGATTCTGCCTCTTTGTCTGCTTTTGCCGTATTCTTTCTTATCGAAAAAGGAGCAGGATCGTGCAAATCTACCTTTGCGTTTGGAGTGATAGCAACGGCAGCCTGCACAGAGGAGGCAGTAGAAGAAGGAACGGAAGAATATTGAACCTGCGATGCCGTAGGACTGGATATCTCAGTGGAAACACTAGCGCCGGAGGTTCCATTTACTCCGGTGTCTCTCTTTGTCGTATTGTCTCCATTAGCTGTATCTTTGGCTATAGAACGTTCTGTACCTGACTCTGTTTGATACGCCCCATCCGCATAGGCAGACAATGCGTACACTGCCGAACAGACTATTATAACGATCCTAGGGGACCATTGTCTTACCATATATTCTTTCGAAATGTCGCCTCTCTCACAGGTAATACGATGTCGCAATGCATGGTGTCAAGCGTTTTGGAAAGGAGTGAGACCCATAGCTCGAGTAATATTTGTCAGCATTTTTTAATTATTTCTAGATTATTGTTAAATAGGCTAGGAAAATCTTCTCTCTAGGTTCTGTTAGCATATTTTATAGAAGCACTGAAATTTCAGCGCTCAATCGAATCAGACTGTATCGCACAACACATTGATTTATAAGCTAAATTAGAAATTTACTAACAGAACCTAATATCGAGAGTTATTAGCAACAAAACAGTACCCAAGGATAACATCATAAGTTCTGCTGTATAAGCATTCTAATCCATTATTTGTGTTCTTCACTCGTTCCGATTGCTTAGCATAGTTTCTATTTTATCTAATCTCTTACTTATTTTATTGAACTGATCGTTGAGTCCGTCCGATTTCAATTGGTTGTCATCTTCCTTGTTATCTCTTCCGGAAGCGACTGCTTGTATTGCGTCGACTATTAACCCAAAAAATAGATTCAACATAGTAAAGGTCATAACAGTAAGGAATAGAACAAAAAACACATATGAGTGTTTGTGCACGGCCATGACACGCGGCAATACTTCTCCAATATTGTCGCCAAGCATCATGAGGAATAAGGTATATATACACTGGGAAAAGGAGCCAAACAAATCTGGGTTTGTCTTAGAAAACAGTTCGAAAGCAACTATTGAAGATAGATAAAATAGAAATAGTAGCAGCACCGCAACATGCAGAATACCAGGTAGCGCTCTGATTAGAGAAGCCGCGATCATTCTGAAATGTTTGGACAATGCAAGCACTTCAGATAATCTTATAAGACGAAAAACTCTAATTGATGCGATACCAGCGCTCTCAGAGATAGCAGATGCAGACATGACCAGCAAGTCGAAAATGTTCCAGCCACTTTTGAAAAACTTCGTCCCAATGGCCAACATTCTCATAATAATTTCTAGGGAAAAAAGGATGACTAAAACGCTTTCTGTAAAACACAGCACCCGGGAGTAGTCTTGCATGATAGGCGCGGAAGTTTTCAGTCCAACAATTATTGCATAGAGAATCATTAATACGCCACAGATCTTGTGTAGACAGTTATGCTCCATGAAGTATTCCAAATTTTTTTCGACGCTATTTCCGCCCTGTTTTCGGTGGAGTTTTTCGATGCTTTTTTCTTTGCTAGTCATTTTCATCACCGTATTATAACCTATACTTCATTATTATTGTATGTGGAAAAATTTGAAAAAATGTTAATCGCGGATGTTTTTATGCAGAAGATGGAAATGCTTGGCGGCAGTCGAATTTTTTTATGTCATGCTACATGGTAAATTTGACTGCTGATCTTCAAAGGTGGCAGGTTTTATATACCGGTTCACGATAAGAAGTTGGATTTTTGGGATATGTCTGATATAATAATAGCATGAAGAAAGATTTTTTAGATAAAGAAGAGTACGAATTGCTCCGCAGGAGGCATCGCACAGA
>JAISYI010000005.1 GCA_031269995.1 Holosporaceae bacterium | reverse complement strand
AGCCTGATCGCCAAGTGGATGAAATAGTTGCAGCTAATTAATCACAGTGGAAGAGATATCAAAACATCGGATAAAATCAACTCCGCTTTGGTCAATGGCAAGATTAAGCTGCCAAATTTCAACGCCGCGAGCCAGGGATTTTTTTACTGCCTCCACGAGCGCGGCGCTATGCTCACTGGGAGCGGGAGGAACGAATCTTGGCGCGTCGAACATAAAACAGGTCAACAGAATCGCGCGATCGTTATCTTTCAGACTGTTCCCGAGATCGCCGACGTGTTTGATAAAACGTTCCAGCGACGTTGGAGCCTGGGCATTCAATGATTCGTTTTCTGAAAAAAGATAAAACAGAGGCATTTTTACCTCGATATAGCAGCGACCGACGCGAAAATCCAGTCGAGACGAGCCCAGCGTTTGCTCTCTGTGCACAGGCTCTCCGGCATCGTTAAACAATCCCGCCTTCAGAAAATGTTCCACGTATCTGTTGACGGCCGTCTGATTAATTCCGATCCAGGATTTGCGTCGATCTTTTCCATATTTCCACAGAAAAGCTTCCACTGTATATGGAGTCTTCCTTTCCGTGTTGTTGGATTTTGAAAGCAGACACGGAACATTCTGAAAAACAACGTTCCCAACCTTTCCGGTGGTCGGACAATGGCATTTTTCGATCTTTCCGTCTATCTCAACATTCATGATAAACCGATTCGGTCTGGATTTTATAAGCCCCTTCACAAGCGGAGTTTTAAATTCTAAGCCGGCAAAATGACTCATGATATGCTCTCTCATTCTATTGCGATTGAAGTCTCTGCCAAGCGATAGATTCCTTTTTTGATTTTTAATATTTTCCCGTCTTGAACCAGTTCGCAAAGCACTCTTTGCAAATGTCGATTGCTGATATGGAAGGCCATTGCCAGATCTTTCATGTTTATAATTGCCTTATTTTGGTAATTCATTCGAAAGTGATGCGTCAATCTGTTTTTCAGGTTACCGGCCTGCGACTCGTCAGGAGAAAAGGAAAATAATTTGTCCGTTAGGGATTTTATTACGCATCGCAGAAATTTGGCGTCCTTCATTAACAGCTGTTTGTACCTGGCCATTTCGAATCCCAGGCAATAGGTATCATCGACTGAAGCTTCCGTAAAATTCGTATCAATGATTCTGCCTGCAATCGCCGTATCACCCAGAACTATAAAGCCTTTACTCTGATTAATGAGGTAAATCAACCCATCGTTCAGTAACGAGTAAACGCGAATACCACCCTCTACAACGAAAAGAAAATAATCGTGTGGCGGTGTTATTATTTCTCCTTTTTGGTATTTCAGCAATTTAAATTCGATATTTTCCGTATTAAAATACGACGAAATAGCATGCTGCTCCAAGTAATATCGAATCCTATTGCGAGAGTTGATTATTTCCAATTTCTTACCTCAAAAGTGCTATTATCATGACACATGTCATATTCTTTTTCAATTTATATCGGTAAGCTTGGGATGAAGTAAGTTGTTCCAGATAAAATTAACAGAAGGAAATAACGATGGAAAAGGTTATAGAACAAACGCAGAGACTTTTGGAACTCAGCGGGCATGACGAAAATCCGTTTGCTGTGTATTTTACCGATGCGCGACCAGAAGACGGTTATAGTCCAAAGCCGGGACAAATTCTCTCGCGGGAACGTGAACGTGCCGGCCAAATCGACTGGAAAAGAGCCGCCAGTGAATATTCCTGTTTTATCGGTAAGATTTGGCTTGCCCGCAAAAACAAAAAGGCTGCGTGGCTGAGCCAAGAAGAATATGGCTGTTGGGGGGTGTCTTTCTTCTGTGGCATGTTCAGTCCGCATCTGGACATGGATTCGTTTTTTCTTTCTACAGGTATTCCAGGAACGCAGATTGAGGGAGAGCATTTCTTCCAGTCGCCGGAAGCTGCAACGGCGGCACTGGAGGAATCAACACCACCGCCGGCCAAAGGAAAATATTGCGTTATGAAGCCTCTGGAGCAGTTCACCGATGAAGAAGAACCGTTGATTGTAACGTTTTTCGTCAGGCCGGAAGTTTTGAACGGTTTATATATGCTTGCCTGTTTTGCAATTAAAAGCCACCATGCCGTCGTTTGTCCGTTTGGTTCCGGATGCTGTAATATTGCCGCCTGGCCACTGGTATATCAACAACGCGGAGAAGAAAAAGCGGTGATCGGAGGCTTGGATCTCAACGCGCGGAAATATCTAAAACCAGATGAACTTACATTCTCAATTCCATTTTCCATGTATCGAAAAATGCTTGACTCTATGGAAGAGTCTGCTCTGGCACGCCCAACTTGGGAAACCATTCGCAAAAAAGCGTCATTAAGTCGAAGCGTATGGGAAAAATACAACGAAAAATAATGAAGAGGATTTATTGTAAAATACTGGACCTCACTTTATTATACATTCTAAAGCGGTGGAGATTTTGTTATGATGCCTTCTGTTATTTTGTTTGCTGTTTTATTTGTACTGACCGGTATAATGCATTCGCCTACGGTTAAGGCGCATGACTCTGACAGGCATTCCGCTGTCGGAGAACTGCATGCTATTCTTGAAATTGCAACTGTCACACAGCTATTGATCATTGTAAATAAATTATATTAATCTTCTACTAAAGTCTGTCTAGTTTTGCAAGCGAAAGCAGCAAATCAGTTCAGAACGCGAGAGAGCCACATCATCATAACAGACAGACTTTAGTAGAAGGTTAATAAGATATGAGCGTCACGCTGCCATTTTCCAGAGTACAACACGGAGTATTTTAATACCAGATTCAGATATTAAATGATCATGTAATTATTATTGCACAATTGAGCAACGGTGTGGTTTTGTAGGCCATCGAGGAAAATTTGCAGAGACGTCTCTATTTCATCCAAGGATTCGAACAATCTATTGTGCAGCACATTCTTTTTCAGATATCCCAAAAAGCGTTCCACCGGATTCAACTCTGGCGAGTATGGCGGCAACAGAAAAATATCTATATTTTCTGGAACTTCAAGACCTCTTGACCTGTGCCAACTGGCTCTATCCATAATGACTGCAATTTTCTGGCCAATATTCAGAAAGCATTTTTAGAAATTCATTCATAGTTTCGGTATTTACATTCGGAAAACTAACACAGTAATTTGAGCCGGTTTTGGCCGGTACTGCACCGTAAACGTAAAACGCTTTGTAGCCAACCTTTACGGGAGTCCTTTTGCCCTTCGGAAACCATCCGTAACCTATTTTCGTATGCGTTCCAAATCTCGCTTCGTCGAAAAACATCGACATAGTCTTTCTTCTTCAACTCTACGTTGATGTTTTTTTAAAAGCTTCCACCTTTTCCTTATCCCGCTTATACCATTTCCAACTAACAATTGCCTATTGTCTGTCTGGAGGAGTCTGCTAGAGAGCACGTTCCGGAAAGCGTTTGGATAATTTAAAATGAGACTTGGTATTATAATGCTGTGGCCGAGGCGTTATGTATGAATACTTTAGGTTTTTGACTTCCGTGTGCATTGTCGTTTTACTTACTCGCTTTCCATATTTCCTGAATACTTCCTCTATTAGAAATTTCAGCGTAACCTGAGGATTATTCTCCAAAGTATTCTTGATAAATTCTCTTTCGGGGACGCCCAATATACTCTTGCGATGACGATTCTCAGGAGCTTTCAGACCATCCACTTGAAACAAATCAAAATTTTTGGCCCAGCTGCGCAGCGTATTGCGAGTCATATATCTTCGCAACTGCCGTAATCCCATGATCGTAAGCAGATCGCTTCCAATTTTCTAACAGGCATGTTTTTTATATTTCTTGAGCTCCAAATGCGCTCGTTCACATAATCCCTTGCTCAAATATCTTGATCGCCATCCATAATCCTCCTCTTCTCCTGCTATTAACTATAACCTTATTGGAAAATTATAT
>JAISYI010000021.1 GCA_031269995.1 Holosporaceae bacterium | reverse complement strand
ATTATCTCGCTCGATTACAGCGAAAAACCAAATGCTATTCAAAATCAGAAAAAATGTTGAGGTTATCTGTAAAATTACTGGCTTACGAAAAATTTAATCTATATTAATTGGGCAATCCCGATCATCTCCATTGTATCAACAAAGTGAAGAGTGTAGAGTAACTTTCTTGATGATATATTATAGCAACGGAGGGATGATATGTTTGCGAAGGACATTCGCGACGGTTTTCTGAATTTTTTTGCAAATAATGGCCATAGGATAGTGGATTCAAGCTCTGTTGTGCCGCAAAATGACCCTAGTCTGCTCTTTACCAACGCGGGAATGGTGCAGTTCAAAAGTGTTTTTACAGGGCTGGAAACGAGAGATTACCTCAGAGCAACCACATCCCAAAAATGCATTCGTGCTGGAGGGAAGCATAATGACCTGGATCAAGTGGGATTTACCGCCCGTCACCATACCTTTTTTGAAATGCTGGGAAACTTTTCCTTCGGTGACTATTTCAAGGAGGATGCTCTAAACTTTGCCTGGACGTTTCTTACTAAAGAACTCAGTATACCGAAGAGTAAATTGCTCGTAACCATCTTTCACACTGATGAAGAAGCAAAATCTATCTGGAAAAAGATCGCTGGAGAAGTTCGAATAATCCCCATCGCGACATCGGATAATTTTTGGTCTATGGGGGATATCGGCCCCTGCGGCCCGTGCTCTGAGATTTTCTATGACTACGGAGAAAGCGTCTTCGGTGATATCCCTGGTTCTTCAGATCAAAACGGCGATCGATACATGGAAATATGGAACATAGTTTTCATGCAGTTTGAGCAAATTTCCGGCGGAAAACATATGCCTCTTCAGAAAAAATCCATAGACACTGGTATGGGGTTGGAGCGTATTTCTGCTATAATGCAGGGAGTTCAGGACAATTATCTGACAGATCTATTCGCCGGAATTATCGACGAAGTCAAATCCATTTCAAGCACCAATTTCGCAAATACTTATCCATCCTACAAAGTTGTGGCGGACCACATTCGTTCCGTGTCATTTCTTATTACTGACGGCGTATTGCCAAGCAACGAGGGGCGAGGGTACGTGCTGCGGCGTATCCTTCGCCGGGCTATGCGGCATGGAAATATGATCGGAATTGGCGAGCCATTTTTGTTTAAACTCTCTGGTATATTCATAGACACCATGAAGTCTGTCTATCCTGAGTTGGAAAAGGCGAGAGAGATGATTTCTTCCACTATCCACCAGGAGGAGGAGAAGTTTTTAGATACGCTAGATCGCGGTCTTAAAATTCTACAGAGCGACTTAAGAGAAATCTCGCCTGGCGGGGTATTGAGCGGCGACAAAGCATTTAAACTCTATGATACCTACGGCTTTCCGCTGGATCTTACCCAGGATATCTTGAAGACCAACGACATTAGCGTTGATATAAAAGGCTTTGAAACGGCTCTACAGGAGCAAAAGAACCGTGCTAAGTGGACTGGATCCGGAGAACAAAAGGAAGCAGAAATTTGGCATAACATGAAGGAAAAATTCAAAACTATAGAGTTTATTGGCTATGAAAAAGACAGTTGTCATAGTGAAATTCTCGCAATCGTCCGTGATGAAGAAGAGGTTTCTGTGATTTCCGCACCACAAAAAGCCTGCCTGATTACCAAATCCACGCCGTTCTATGCCGAATGCGGAGGACAGTGTGGAGACATCGGTATAGCAGAAGGGAAGAACGGTGTTTTTCGAGTAACCGCGACAAAGAAATTCTGTGATGATATTATCATACATGAAGGTGAGGTCATCTCTGGACGATTCCAGAGATTCGATGACGTGATACTATCCATAGATGCAGCGAGACGCAGCCGAATCCGTGCTAACCACACAGCAACGCATCTGTTGCAGGCGGCGCTGAGAAGTATTCTTGGGAATCATGTCGTGCAGCGGGGATCGTTCATCAACGACGAGCGGCTGCGGTTTGACTTCTCGCATTCTTCGGCTCTATCGCCCACTGAGATTGCTAGCACTGAAGATTTAATCGTCGGATGGATTTTACAAGACTCCCCGGTAACGTGCTGTACTATGACAAAAAATGACGCGATTGCCGCTGGGGCCACTGCACTGTTCGGAGAAAAGTATGGGGAAATGGTTCGGACAGTATCCATTGCTTCCGCAGCATCGAGTAACATTGATAACGCAACCTTACAGAAGACGGGCTTCCTGTCCTTTGAACTGTGCGGTGGGACTCATGCCAGAACGACAGGATGCATTGGTTTGTTCAAAATAATCTCCGAAACAAGCATTGGATCTGGCGTAAGACGCATCGAGGCTATTACGGGAAAATCCGTACTCGACTATCTGCGGACGCGGAATGAAACGATTGCAGCATTGATGGAAAGGATAAAATGCGGAGGAGAAGAAGAACTACCGAAGAGAATTGATGCGCTACTGGCAGAGCTAAAGCAGCGGACTCGTGATACCTCTCTCTACAAACAAAAAGCAGCAATTGATCGCGCAACCGAGGTCGAAATAACTGGGGCGACTGTCTATTCTTTGATCGTTGAGGATTTTTCCCAGGATGAGGTCCGAGCCTTGGGAGGTGTGGCTCTCGCAAAAAAAAAGTCTGGGATTATTATTATTGAAAACGTTATCGCCAACCAGACATTTCTTTCCGTACTTGTCAGCGGAGACCTTCTGCGAAAATATCCGGCCGATAAAATTCTACGCGGCGTGTTGGGTAAGGTCGGAGGGAAAGGTGGAGGTTCTGCTGCATCGGCGCAGGGAAGCGTTGCTGGAAAGCTCTCTCTCCTAACGGCAACAGTAGCTATGGCGGTATCTATTGCTGGAACAGAGTGATTGCGGCTGATATATGGTGTCCATCTTGGCTTCTTGCAAAAGAACCAAGCTTCATAAAAAAACGCCCATATTTTTGAAGCCAAATTCAAGGAGCAATTGCGCCTATTTGGAGCAGATTTAATAAGCAATGGCTTAAACTATCATTCGCCATTTTCTGATTCTCCTTCCCCTTTTTCCTCTGCTCCTAAAATATCTGGATGTTCTTGAACTGCTGCGCCTGTCCTATGTATGTGCTCGATAACTACCTGCACATGCTTTTTTATTTCTAACACCGCCTTTCTCATTTGGGGGCCATATCCTGCCCATTGGGCCAAACCATACGCAGATCCAATAACAAATGCTCCCGCCAAATATTTTTTCATTACTCCTCCACATCACAGTCGCATGACGACAAAACATATCCCGATATTTCTATGATTTTTCTTTTCTTAATCTTCCGTTTCTTCCCTATTTTGCGGACCAGATTCTTCCAAAATTCTCCTGTTTTTTTCTCCTCATTCCCGATTCGAACTCCCCCCTCTTTTTTCGCAAATTCCCTGACGATTTCAACCAACTCCCTATCACAGAAGCAAATCTTACAAAATCTCTCCAGTTCCACGTTATATGGCTCTTCCGATTCCAATTTTTTCAGAAGGTCCATCCAGGCTTTCCATTTGTGACGCTCCTGATCCATACTGCAAGGAAGCAATCTTTCAGAAGATCCGAAAAACGCCTCCATTCGTCTTTCAAGCCTGGAGATTTCTTTATGAAGATTTTGTATATGTCCAACACTGTTATGCTCATGAGAAAATACCTCACTCATCAGTTTCGGTACACTAGACCTAGAAGTAAGATGGCGATAAAAGAACATTCCTCCAACGACAATGGCTACTATAAGTACAAGGGATAACCAAACGCATCGAGACTTTTTCTTACAACACTCACATTCATCGCCCGTCGGTAATATCTTTCCGTTTTTCGACAAGCCGCACCTCCTATTCTTTCAGAAGTTTCAGCAAAACCTCGTTTAGTATTTGCGGATTTGCCTTACCCTGCATCTCTTTCATTACTTGCCCGACAAAAAATCCGAAAAGCTTTTCTTTTCCATTCTTGTATTCTGTAACCTTATCCGCATGGATTTCAAGGATCTTTCGGATAGAATTCCCAATTTCCTCTGCAGAAGTAGTTTGCCTCCATCCTTTCTCTTCTATAATTACTCCCGGAGTTTTCTGCTCTTTCCACATCAATTCCAGAACATCTTTCGCCATTTTACCGGAAATTGCTTCATTTTTTATTAAAATCATCAAGTCCATGAGGGATTTTGGAGAAATTCTACTTTCCTCAATTGTTACGCCGTGTTTGTTGAGTAGAGCGAAAAGATCTCCAACAAGCCAATTAGAGAGCATCTTGACCAGTATTTTATCGGACTTTGTGCCGTCCACCAGTGCTTCTTCGAAAAATCTAGCAATCTCTTTTTCTGATGCGATTAGGCGTGCATCGTAGTGCGGCAACCTGTAATCCCTTTGCAGACGAAAAATTATCCCATCTGGTAGCTCTGGAATGGTTGCACGAATAGCGTCGATACGGCTCTGTTCCAACCAAAGCGGAGGTAAATCTGGCTCAGGAAAATATCTATAATCTTGTGCGTTTTCTTTAGATCGCATGCTCCAGGTTTCACCAGCGTCGCTATCGAACTGACGGGTCTCCTGCTCAACTGTTTTTCCGGACTCCAACACTTTAATTTGCCGCTTAACCTCAGAATTTACAGCTATCATGAGAAATTTCACAGAGTTTACATTCTTCACTTCTACACGGGGACCATATTCTGTTCCAGGATGATGTACAGAAACGTTCACATCTGCTCTCATGCTACCTTCATCCATATTGCCGTCACAGGTTCCCAGATAGCGAAGAATAGAGCGCAACTTACGCAGAAAGATCGCAGCCTCCTCTGCGCTGCGCATATCCGGCTTGGTCACTATCTCCATGAGGGCGATCCCAGAACGATTCAAGTCTATAAAAGATTTCGTAGGACTTTTGTCGTGAATGCTTTTCCCAGCATCCTGCTCCATATGTATGTGATCAAGGTTTATCCTTTTATCATTGCCGTCCTTAGTCTCTATCTCGACATAGCCACCAGTAATAATTGGATGATAAAACTGGGTTATTTGATATCCCTGTGGCAGATCGGCGTAGAAGTAGT
Organism: Holosporaceae bacterium; assembly: GCA_031269995.1. GTDB lineage: Bacteria > Pseudomonadota > Alphaproteobacteria > UBA3830 > UBA3830 > JAIRMQ01. The sequence goes on along the minus strand of JAISYI010000021.1, from coordinate 12,647 downwards.
TCTTCCTGTCGAAGAATGAGGTCTGATTAACTGTGCCGTTCAATCCGAGTCCAGTTTTTATGGTTTGATCTATGCAGAATGAATTTATTACTGGTAAAACGCCAGGAAGGGCTGCATCCACAAAGGATACATTCTCGTTGGGATATGTTCCGAATTTGGTCGATGCATCCGAAAATAACTTCGATTTGGATATTACTTGAGCGTGAACTTCTAGACCGATGACGACTTCCCAGCAACCGCTGTGTGTTCTCTGGTGACTCATGACATCATCTCTTTCAATGGATGGAAATCTACTGCTTCTTCCAACGCGTTACCAACCTGGACTAGCAAGTCTTCCCTAAAGGCAGGCGCTATCAGCTGCAGACCAAGCGGTCGTTGCTGTTTATCTACTCCGACCGGCACGGATATTGCTGGCAATCCAGCTATATTCGCAGGCACGGTAAATATATCATTAAGATACATAGTGACAGGATCCATGGGCTCCTCCCCAAAGGCAAACGCGCAGTTTGGGGTCGTCGGAATCAGGAGAACGTCGACATTTTGGAAGGCTGTGGCAAAGTCTTGGCGTATTAGCTTCTGAACCTTTAATGCTTTCATGTAATAGGCATCGTAATATCCGGCTGATAGCACATAGGTCCCTATAAGAATCCGTCGTTTGACTTCATCCCCAAACCCTTCTCCTCTAGTATTTTTGTAGACCTCGTTTAGAGAAACGCCATCGATGCGAAAGCCGTATTTCACACCATCATATCTTGCTAAATTCGATGAAGCCTCTGCTGGAGCAATAATGTAGTATGCTGGCAGAGCGTATTTTGCATAAGGAAGGGACACGTCCATCACTTCCGCTCCAGCATTTTTTAGCAGCTCAGCCCCCTTTTCCCAGAAAAGCAAGATCTCCTCTGACATACCGTCAACGCGATATTCACGGGGAATTCCTATTCGCAATCCCTTGATTGATCTACCAACGAACGCCTCCAGATCTGGAACGTTCTCCTTCGATGAGGTTGAATCCTTTTCATCATATCCGGCAATCGTTTGGAGAAAAATAGCAGCGTCACGAACTGTCTTGGTTAACGTCCCAGCCTGATCCAGGGAAGAAGCAAAGGCCACCATACCATAGCGGGAACAGCGCCCGTAGGTTGGCTTCAGTCCAACAATACCCGAAAACGAAGCCGGCTGTCTAACGGACCCGCCTGTGTCGGACCCGGTTGCAGCGGCGCACAGATGCCCAGCCACTGCTGACGCTGATCCGCCGGACGATCCCCCAGGAACCAGCTTTTTCTCACGGCTCCATGGGTTTACAACGCCTCCGTAGTAGCTGGTAAGGTTTGAGGATCCCATCGCGAACTCGTCCATGTTTGTTTTTCCAAGGAGGACAGCTCCAGCATCGATCAATTTGTCCGATACCGTAGACTCATAGGGAGGAATGAAATTATCGAGCATTCTCGATCCGGCTGTTGTGCGAACTCCCTTGGTGAGAAATAAATCCTTCATCGCTAGGGGAATACCCTCTAGAGCTCTAGCCTCTCCCTTTGCTATTCGTGCATCGGATCGCTTGGCTGACTTTAGCGCATGATCTGAGCATACGGTGATGAACGCGTTTAAGCGCTTATTATATTGTTCTATTCTCCCTAGAAAAAGTTCCGTTAACTCCAGAGATGAAAAATCTTTATTTAATAAGCCTTTTCTAATCTGGTGAAGCGATAAACTATACATTTGCTCTATATCCTAAGTTTTGCAATGCTCTCTATGCATGCAAAGTGATTCTATGTGGAAATGGAAAGAATTTCAAAGATATTTTAACTAGCACAACAAAAATTTCAGTCGCTCTGCGGCCAAGATAGGAATTTTTAGCTCTACCGGTGTTTGCACTCGAGGGGAAATATTTGCAACTTGGCTATAACAACCTATAAATGCCTTTATGTCATGATTAAAATACTTTTTTTCAAGCATAAAATCAGAAATCTAAGATGATGGCGACACAGAAGATAAAGTAGAAACAGGAGATACTTCTGGAAATGCGGGTACCAGCGTAGTCGGCGGAACCTGTGGCTGTCCAATAGTCGTTGATGCAGGCAAGCCAGGCGGACGAGGCATTGATGACGAAGCATGGAACGGCGGCGATCCTGGAAATAACGGTGTAGATGATCCCGAAGATGGAAAATCTGGAGGAACCGCTTTCGGCTGCTTAATGCATAGGACTCGATAGAGTTCAGAAATTATGTTTATGATGGATGCACCGCTTTTCATATTAATTTCCATTAATTCCTGAAAATTTTTCTTACCGATAGCACCAGCAATTTTTATTAATGTGGCAGCGGGACTTTGGGGCTGATTTTTTTCCAGAAATTCTGCAATTTCCTCCATGGAAGCGTAGGCTTTGTCGAGATTAAATTCCTGCGAAACGATAGGAATCTGTGCCATATTTGATACGTCCAATGCTCCCTCTTCTAGCGCTAAATCTTTAGTCTGCGTAGGCGTCGAATTGACAATCTGAATTTCAGTTATATTGTTGGTAGTAATCTGTCTTATATCTTCTAGGTGGCTGAACAATTCTCGGAAGCTGGGTGAATATTTACCACACTTTGCGGTAATAAAATTATCGAGTTGCTTTAAATTTTCCGTTACCAACTCTACTTCTTTTTTTAGATTTTGAAAAAATACACTTGGAACGGAGAGGATTTCTTTTTTTAGCTGCGATAGGGATAGACCACTAAAATTTTTGATACGAAGATTATGGCGCGCAGCTATCCAATCCGCAAGCGCGCGGCTCTCGGAAAACGTGTTAGTAAATTCTGCAATGGGTATCAGCACAATTCGATCCTGCATCTTTTCTGCGAGAAAATAAAATGGAGATAGCCTGGCGGTGAAATCGTTGTTAACTTTGTCAACGTGCGGATAAATATCATCCCAAAAGCGCTCGCATAGGGCCAATATCAGTGAAAGACCACATCGAAGCCCATAAAATTTGTAAGTAACAATCCAAGATTCCATCAGCCATAGGGCAACTTGCAAATCCTTCGTTTTGGTTTTCAATAGATTCGAGCAAACTCGATCAACCTCTTGCCAATCCGCTTTTTTAGTTTCAATCTGCCAAATTCCCATGGAAAGACGAGGATCATCTTCCCTACGCAACTCCTTTATTTGATCATAGATATAATCGTATTTCAGATTCTCTCCACATTGGTTGGTACCAGGAATAGGAAGTAACAAATCTGCGATGTCTATTTCGCTCGTTGCCTCTGCATTTGGAATCAATTCTTCATTCACTGTTTAGTCCCCTTTCTGTGGCTGCGATTTCATTTGTCTCTGGAGTTGGTCTATCAAATGAAACGTTTACATCCAGGCCTTTTGGCGTGGATGGATTAGTCACCTCTTCATGGAGATTAGGGAACGACTCTGGAAACACTGGCCATGTCATCGGGGTTAGCTTATCGCCAATTTTGGCCATTGGAGAGACTTTTAGCACCATCTTTGAGGTTAAAAGAGCATTCTCTTTGGATGTGTCGATGATCGGCACCATGAATTGCAACAATATTCCATTGGCCAATTCTCCTTCCTTGTTCATTCTTTGCTCCTCGATCATCTTAAACATAGCCCATCGGCCTTCATAGGAGAACGAGGCGTCTGAGCCACTGATTGTTAAATGCCCTTGCGCGGCCTGCTCATTTAGTTTTTCATCTGACGAGGCTACCCAACGGAACACCACCCGCATCCTATCATTATTGAAAAATATACTGTCTGTTTTGTCTTTTACTAGAGTATCACCAATGAATACTTCTCTATCCACAACCGAGGAAGTCAATGCTTCGAGCTCCGGCGAGGGCCTTATTTGAATATTGAATGAAACCAGTGCGCTCTTGGCATCGGAAGCTTTCGAATGATTAACCCATGTTCTTAGGAAAGGTATTATCTTATCATTCATATTTTTTAGAAATTCCAATGCTTGGCCACTAACTTTTCTTTGATCTTTATTGCGGATAAGCGTATCCAGTGCATTCTTTGCTCCCTGTTCGTATATTTTGACAAACTTTTCAACATCTTTCAGCGATGACTCCTGATCAAGCGTTCCAAATGGGAATTTGTGCGCAAGGTGCTCATTAAAGAAGATTTTTGCGCGTTCGTAGGCATTGGCCGCTTTTTCGTATTTTACCACCTCCGCCCTCGATAAGAGCGACTTCGCAACATCGGAACGCCTCGACAGGAAGTAATCTCCACCCGTTTCAGAAAGAGTCTTTATCTCGCCGTTCTCATCGAAGGATCCAAGAGAAACCTTCGATAAGTTATCGGATAGGAAGCTCTCAAGTGCCTCAATGGAATTCCCGGGTGTCTTGCTTTCATAGCTCTTTATGCTGGATATTATTTCGCTCCATTTTCTCACGAGTTTATGATTCCTAATTTTTTCTGTAAAATGTGGAAGAGATAAAAGGTCAACGACTGGCGCTGCAAGATCTTTTGCAAGGAAGCGGATTCTCTCAAACTGAGATGAAAGATACTCTTTCAATGCACTTGAATCTCTGAGATTCAGATACTTAGGGGTATGCTCTCCGTCCCAATTATCGAATACCGCGTGACCAGACGAGTACGGAGCTTCCCGGTTGAACAGCACATCTGTCCGTACCAATAGGTCGAGATAGTGCGATACTATCATTGGTGAAAAACCAAAATCCTTTGCATTGTCTTCCTCCTGCATTTCATCTAGTATTTTAGCAACTTTGGCGAGTACTATAGTTGATTCGTTTATATTGTTTGCCTGACGGCGGTATGCCTCAGCCAGTAGATCATTAGAGTGTCCAAGCGGCAGGTCTTCGAAAATTTGTGCGTTTCCAAGCATTGCATTCACTATCGGATGAAAGCACTTACGGACTACTGTCCGGTATGTTTCCGAATACTGGGGGCGAATATCCTGAGGCATATTTTCCATGAATTCTCGGTATTTATCAATCAAGTTAGACAATTCCTTTAATCGCCTCGTATCCCAAATTAACATTTTATCCTCTGGGATAATGGTTGTTAGCTGGCCTTTTGGAGCTACGCGTACAAAAGATTGCTCTAGCAATAGTTTGATTTCCTTTTGGAAACTCTCAAATCCTACCGAGACGGAATTTGCGTTTGCTGTAAGCAATTTTCCTGTTAATTCCGATGTATAATTTAATAATCTGGATCTAAATTTAAAAAATTCTAGTTCACCTTTCTTTATTAACTCCTTCAAGCAGTCTGGTCTTACTACGCCCAAGGTTCCTAATTTATCCATTATTTTGACATATTCCTGACATGGAACAAAATGATCACTAGATATCCAGGAGAAATTTTTGCTTTTCAAAATGTCTATGACGAGTAGAGTTTTATTATATATTCTCGCCAGGTCTGCGTAGAAGTATGGTATTGCAGCGTCCCGAGCAGCTTCCGCGAGTCTGTTCACGTCATCGGATAGACTTTTGAATAATTTTTCAATCGTAGCATTCAAAACATCACCTAAAAATGCCGTAAATAGAGCTGTTAGATTCGCTTCTATTTTTTCCTGAAACAGAGAAATATTAAACTTTGGGGGTATTAGTTTTTTATTCGGAATACGATCCTTAACATCGTTCGCTATCTCGAAATCTTCTCCGAAAAGTATCTTCGTCAAGTCCGCAACGCTCTTTCTATCTTCCAGCTGCCTTACGGAATCATATTCGGCACTAATTCGCTCTATTCTTTCGATTGTTTCCACGAAATTGCGCATTTTTTTCAAACTTGCAAATGCGTTGATATCTAGAATGTCGTTTTTCGTCGATATGGATATGGCTTCTGTACCAATATCACGCAAAATATGCTTAACATTTAAATTGATATCAATATACATCGCCCGAATAATCACAGAGTCAAAAACTAGACCTATGGTTTCAAGCAATTCTCTGCGTATAGTTGAGAACCATGATTGTGGAATAAATATGGAGATAAAATCAAATCTTTTGACGGACGGGATATTTTTCAGCAGAGTACTCGTTTGTTTATTAATCAGTGCCTGATCATCCTCCCCTTTTATATGCGACTCTAAATACTTTATCTTTACCATTGATGTTTTTACGGCCGCCATCGCTAGATAGTAATCGTATATTTTATTTTTAATATGATGATTTCCCCAGAACCATCCGAACGCCATGGCGGCTGCTCCGAATGCCATGATTATCTTATTTCTCTGCTCCGTTTTATTCATATCCACGGAATCGATTCGTATCGGGTGGGCAATGTTGTATTCTTTAAAAATTTTTTCCATGAAAAGATCCTGCGCAAAATATACATTGTTGCTGTAAGAGTGATTAAGAGAAAAATTTGCAGTTGGACTTAGTGCGGATGGACGCAGAATATCAGGAAAATCACGTTTCATTACATCCTGTTGCCGTTGTCCCACAAAATATACTCCGCGCAGCAATAATCCTTCCTCAGGGCTATGTGTTTTGAGCAGTACATTTAAATATTGTTCCAGCACGGGCTGGATATTTTTAACACGATACTCGAATAGAACGGCCTGTTCTAGATGCTTGCAATCGCTACGTGCCAAACTTACTATCGCTCTTTTTATTCCTTCGTTTATCGTTTCAAAAATTTCACTGATCCATTTACTCGAAAATGCTGTGTGGATCGTATAGGGGCATGACCATCCGAAAATTTGCTGTTTGGCATCGTCATTTAGTAGGCTCACAAATTCATTGAACCCAGGGATAATATCCGTCTTGGTAATAACCAAGTACAGTGGCAGATGAAAATTTACCTCATGTTGAAATTTAAAAATTCTCTCAAATATTTCTTTGGATTGTTTTTCCAAATCGACAGATTCCGATAGCAGCATATCAGCCGGCAGAGTAATAATGATCCCATCCAAAGGGCGACGAGGTCGAATGAAAACGAATAATTCGCTTATAAATGACCAGAATTTGCCTGTTTCTTCCGCTAGGTCGGTTCTAGGAAGCTCGAATATAATTCCCTCTTTAAACAATTTCCACATGGAATCTATTGCCGACCCGTCTACGGTGAGATGCTCGAAGTTTAAATTTTCCAAAAGGGTGGATTTTCCACTTCCGCTGGGGCCCACCATCATTAGACATGGTAATTTGTATCTCCAGCGAACATCGTAGGTGCTATTTTTTAGCGTATCCAATACTTTAAAAAAAATCTTCGTTATCTGTCCGGCATGGAGAAATCCCATAAGCGTGAGAACCTCCCCCGCTCGTCCAGAAATAATTGGCAAATCCTCGTGACGAATTTTTACAGGGGCTTCTCCCTCTTTTGGGGCCTTAGGATCAATCTTCTTCACAACAGGCTTTTGCTTCATGTTCACATAGGCTATGCATATGAGGAACAATACAAGTATCAGGACAAATGCTACTATGAGCAGAGCAAATGAAATCGCTGGAGCTAGCTCCTTTGGTATGAGAGATATCTTATTAGATAGTAATTCCCTGATCTGCATGTTCACTCCCGCAGAGCGATTTGAGTTATTTCACCGAGTAGCCGTCTCAAATCCTTGGTTTCGAATATCCAGACTACAGTGCTCATAACCAGGAATATGAAGAGAAAGAATGCGCAGATATAACCTATGATGGCGGTGTCAGGTAAAAATTTTCTATGGATTGTGTGGATAGTATAAGTATATTCTTTCTGAAACAATCTATTGCCAACTAAGAACAGCGAGCGATTGTTCTTTTCGATGAATTTGGAAAGTTTGGCTATGTGTGAGTCAATTGCGATTGACTCATTGTCGACTTCCCGGTACTTTCCCTTAAATCCCAGCGCTAAAATTTTAAGGTATATCTCAGCCTTTTCCACTGACAGAGGCTCGTTTTTCGTCACCGTACTATCTATCTGATGGAAGATCTTTTCTCCGGCGACCTGCGATCCGAAATAGCGCTGCTCGAGCATATTTTCTTCCCAATATTTTTTTCCTACCCATTCCATACTAAGGAATACTTCATCGGCAATGGCTGCCATCGCGTAGATTATTTCTTTGGATGATGTAATGAATGATGAATTCTCCTCCGACTCCAAGGCGGCTTGGATGATAGCGCCAAGTGATTTGTATAGTGCATTATAGTCCACAGCGTTACCTTCGTATTCTGCATGTTTCTTGGCATCAAAAACCTTCAGGCAGAAGCTGCCGAATATATTGCTAAGCCGAGAGGATGTATTGGAATCGTTAGCACTCTGCATACAGCACAACCTCCTCCGGGATGGCGCTCTGAGAGATGTTTTGTAAGCACAACTTTTCTGTAGATTTTATGTATGCTGTCCTCGTCTTTACAGATAGGATTGTCATATTATTCGGTTGAGTTATATATGCTCCTCTTTCCAAAATTTTACGTTCTGCGCCGAGAACGCGCTTATCACGTATCAGTGGTAGCATGGATTCGCTGGCGATTTGCACGCCATCGATCCAGGCAAGGATTTCGTTATCTGTCATAGAAAAAGCCTTTTGCACTCCGATGGCAATTTCGTCTTTTTGTAACCACTCCTTTTTCATTTGTAATTTGAAGACTGCTCCCTCCTTACTAAAATGAATGATATCGTACTGCTGCTTCAAATTATTCAAAACCCCATTAACGCATTGCATTATGGAATCGAATGTTTTGAACAGATCATTATGATCGTAGATAGGTAGCCTTGGAATCAATTGTGCTGGATTTATAGAAATTATTTTTGATACAGTCTCTAGAAGACATTTATATATTTCAAATGGCTGAATGCCATTAATCCGAATTATAGCTTCTAGAGGCAAAACAGATTGGATCAGCAAGCGTAAGCTAGACATCGTTTCATCTGTGACGGTTTTGGCGTAATTATCTTTGCGATCAGAGAAATAGGATACCTTGTTGCGAATAACCTGCGCCACATCTCTGCATATTTCTGAAATTTTAGAATGTTCGTCAAGTGTGAGAAATGGTGGCAGAAAATTTGTACCGACGACTCCTCCATCGATGGATTTTTCTGCCTCAAATATTGGAAAGCTTATATAGCGTGCGTCTGCTTCCTTTTCAAGCAGCAACCGTAACATTGGCTTCAGGATAGGAATATTGATGGCGTTTTCTCCGGTGTTTTCATCATTTATGTTTGCAATTTCCGCTGAATAGTAACGAGCCATATCTCCTTCGAGTTCATTTTCTCCATCTCTACGCGCAGGGATGGAAAGGTAGACCTTTACTGCAGTGCTACTGAGGGTGAAATATTCGGTGAGATCCTTCTCCAGAGGCTTATCATGCACGGCATCAAAGTCAAAACAAAATCCATCCTGGAAAATTCCCCGTACGCTCAGTATTCTGACAATGCCTGAGACCAATGCGGACGTGTCTATTTTCAATTGAAACACACCGAAATTAAAGGCTGAGTTTGCCGCTCCAAAGACACTGAAAATATACTGTAAATTGCTATCAGATTGTTGAAAATGATGAGGTGACAGCAGCATTCCCTCGTGCCACTGAACAAAAGATTTCATCTCATACTCCATCATTAACTTATCTTTAGAATAAATTGATAATGGTTAACGAATTATTTACAAATAAGTCATTTCACGGCCGTTAGTTGGCTACTTAGCTAACAAAAAGGGGATAGACAACCGAAGAGATGCAAAGATACATTTCTGAGGTTAATTTGTCAAGCCCCCGAAATTTGTACCATTTGTAAGTTTGTATTTTGATATGCAAGAAACACTTTTGGAGCTAAATAGTTTATAGAAGAGTGAGGTCTTATTTGATTATATTCATTTCTATAAATTTCGATCATGATTTTAGCTTCCTTTAATGTATAGAACGCTTCACGATTTAGCAGTTCGTCTCTCAGGGTTCCGTTAAATCTCTCAATGAATCCGTTTTCCCATGGACTTCCCGGAGTTATGTAAGCGGTTTTTGCTCCAACGTCTTTGATAAAATCTTGCACGGTCTTCGCGATAAATTCGGATCCGTTATCGCTTCTGATAAAGACCGGTATTCCCCTGAGCAAGAACAGATCTGACAGAGCTTCAAGAACATGCCTTGACGCAATGCTTCGCTCCACCTGAATTTTTAGAGATTCTTTCGTAAATTCGTCCATTACGGTCAGGCATTTGTATTTTCTGCCGTCCGCCAATCTGTCTTCTACGCAGTCGTAGGACCAAACGTGATTCGGGTACAGCGGTTTAAGTCTGATACACGAGCCGTCGTTGAAATACAATCTTCCCCGTTTCTTTTGTTTCTTTGGAACTCTTAAACCCAATTCTCTCCATATCCTTTGCACCCTTTTGTGATTTATTTTCCAGCCCTCAGATTGCAACATTACCGTTATTCTGCGGTACCCGTATCTTCCGTATTTCTCCGCAAGTCTGACAATATCTCTTTTCAAAAGATCCTCATCGTCAGGCTTTCTCGTCTTGTATCTCTTTACGGTTCTGCTCAGATTGAGAATATTGCAGACTCTTCTTTCCGATACATCAAGTCTCTGAATAACCTCAATCGCTACTTTTGTCTTAATCTGAGGGCTCAGTATTTTCCCGAGAGAGCCTCGTTAAGTATGAGCTTATCTAACGTTAAATCCGCACTTTCTTCAAGCGGGAATTCTCTTCCTTAAGCTTCCTTAGTTCCTTAACTTGAGATATTTGTAAACCTCCGTATTCCCTGCGCCATTTGTAATATGCAACATCAGATATTCCTGCTTCTTTGCACGATAAAAGAACTGTCTTACCTTGATTGACCAGTATCTCAACCTTCCTTAACAGCAATATTATGTCTTCTGCTTTCCTTACTTTCTTCATTAATAGTCTCCAATTCTAACCGCAGCGATTATAAATTAATCACTAACTATAAACTGGACCAATTATAGGGGAGCAGGACATTACAGGTAAGCCGGTCATATCGGAAATATCTTCAATATTCATTCCTCTGGATAACATTTTTGCTGCCGTTTCTTTTGCTTTCTTCAGCTCGCCTCTTTCTTCAGCTCGCCTCTTTCTTCACCGATGGCGATACCTTCTTCTCTGCCTGCTTCTCTGGCAACAGTCATTTCGCTGTTACGATCGTTAATGGTTTTCTGTCTAAGATCTGCCAGTGTGCGTATTTCATCGTCTGCGCTGATGTACTTCAGCGTCTCCATCGCTTCTTTGACTTCTTTCACTTTAAGAAAAGACTCGTCCATAAAAATCGGATTCTTCAAAAATGAAAGCCAACCGGTCAGCAGATCGTGCATATCGGCGTTCTTGGGATTGAACTTCGGCAATTCTATGAAAAATATTCTAGCACTGTCGGTCATGATCTGGTACGGATCCGGATGCTGCGGTTGAAACGTCATGTAAGCCTCGCCGATGGCGTTTTGGCGATCGATCACATTTTCTCCCAAGATCCATATGCCGATAACCTTTGGTCCTTTATAGGACGCGCCTGATTTTACTGTGTCTGGCATCATATTGGCCAGATAATGAAAGGCTCGCTGAGGGATCTCTCCGGTGTTGCGGCATTGAATCTCAATGTCCAGCAGCGTACCTTCATCGGAAGTGGCCTTAATATCCAGGCGGCTTGCCTTGTCTTCTTCCAGAATCTTCGTAATATCAGTATTCTCCAACTGAATGTCGCAGATTTGAGGATTGCCCTTGAGTAAAGCGTTCAAAAACGAGATCAGAATAGATTTATTTTTCTCCACTCCAAAAATATTTTTGAATATATAATCCAGTTTTGGATCTAGCAGGTTAGTCATTGCATGTCCTTTAACTTGATTTGTGATTATACCATATTTCCAAAAATCGTAGCACTTCTTTCTCTTGCAACTTTTATTCTCGACAAGTGCGAAAATGTTCTTTGATTGAACACATTCCCAAGGAAGTTGCTCTCTGGATGGACAAAGCTTATCCGAGAAATATCGCAAAAAACGGAAACACCGTCATGATTCCGCTCAGATGCATGGCCAATACTTTCCGCAACAAGAACGGCAAAGATGATCAAATGATCGTCGTTGCTGCTGCTTTATGGAACCTACATCTACTTTGCAAAAGTTAAATCTACAAAATATACGCCAATTCAATCCTCTTCTCTCATATAATTCTTATTCCCGAACAGGGTTATTGTTGAATTGGTGACCACAAAACACCTCTCATAACGTCAATTCTCTCTCCAAATCGCATTTTCTCTCCGCATTTCTGGCAACCGGAGAAACAGAAGTGCCTGTTTTGGATGGACTGTGAATGAGACGATTCCGTGGATATTGCTGCAGATGGCATAATTTGGTTCGGAGAGAAAATCGGTAGGTGCAGTATAGATTCGAATACATAAAAAACGAAGCAAATAGTAATCAAAAAACGAAATATGCGAAAGTTCTCATAGAGCAGTGAGTGAAGAGCTATATGATTCAACTCAAAAACCACTATCCTAAACATCACGCTTTTATAAATTTATCCCTATGCGCGGCTTCTATTATTTGAATAATGGCCTGCTTAATTACCTCAAGTTCTAATGAAGCTTTGATTTTTATAAGATTATTCTCTGCGATAATTTTTGTTACTTCGGATTGAATAATTGAGTTTGTTATCTCCACTTGCGAGAATTTTAGGGGAAATTTTTCGCATTAAGATACATTATCAGCTGGTAATTCATTGGGTGAAGCGAGCAGGTGCGCAATTGATGGGAAGAGAAGAAAAAGGCTTGGCTTTGACA
>JAISYI010000007.1 GCA_031269995.1 Holosporaceae bacterium | reverse complement strand
ATGTGTATTGGCGTAGATGTTCTCTACTGGCGACCCTGCGAGAAGATTTACACCTTAAAAGGCGGTCAGGTCGGTTTGAACGGCAAGGGATCCACCGAGGCGCGTCTAATGGTCTACTGGGCCGTGCCAGGAAAACGCTAATCTCTCACACCGGCGGAGAAATCCTCCCCTCTCCGCCGAAGAGGAACACGCCTCCATATTGCTGAATAATCACTCAAACAAAACATTCGCACATGGGCTTGTTGGATAATCATACCAACGCCTACCCACATGCCAGTATAGTTCGTTCACACCGTTCTTGACTAGATTGAGTTTTGCGGCGAGATCCCTACGAAATGCCTCAAATCTTTGCACTTGAGCTAGTGTAGAGGACAGCTGTGCCTTCAGATCGGCGTTCTCCGCTGTCAGCGCCGCCAGTCGGGACTCAAATCTGGACTCAAGACTAGAAAATCTGCTAGAATACAACTCCTCAAAATCTACCTTGAATTTTTGCTCTCGAGCCAAAAGATCTGTCTCGAATTTCTGCATCTGAGCCAGTGTAGAGGATAGCTGTGCCTTCAGCTCGGCGTTCTCCGCTGTCAGCGCCGCCAATGGTTTATAAAAATCTACTGCGCCCATGGGTTGATATGGCCGCGTTCCGCTATTTGTCGGCAATGGCACCACCGAATTCATGGAAAGCGCATCAAACGCACCGAATGCCCAGGCCAAACTCACCACGCTGGCTGAAATTCCCCTGAATTTTCCTCTAGTTACCATGATTACCTCCATTGCTTACAACTCCAAGTTGCCACACCTCCCAACAATATGCAACTCATATCTGAAGATAAAATACAGGGGGCATAAAAGAATATATTCGGTGCCGCTATCCCATCCACATCGATACGGAGTCGGCTTGCACTCTCTGCCAGAGATCTCGTTGTTGCTGTTGATTCTTTTGAATATGCTACTATTCTGTTTCAGTTAATTCGTTGTTTAAGTACTGACAACTCTTTTCTGTCCAGACGCGGCTATCACAAGTCCACAGCTTATCATAAAAGAAATCATAGAACTGCCACCATAGGACAGGAAGGGCAGCGGGACACCAACAACTGGAAGCACTCCCATAACCATGGAGATGTTAACGAAAACATGTAGAAACAAGGAAATCCCTAGTCCATAGCAGGTTAATTTAGAGAATTTCGTCCGAGATTCCGATGCTACCCAGAAAAAATAGCTGCAAAGGGCTAAAAACAGGAGCAAAATCAGCACAGCTCCGGCAAATCCGAATTCCTCCGAGATGGTCGTGAAGATAAAATCTGTATTTTTTTCGGGAAGAAAGTCCAGCTTGCTCTGTGTCCCCTGCAGGAAGCCTCTTCCCCATAAACGGCCGGATCCAATGGCGATTTTTGATTGCAGTATATGATACCCCATTCCAAGCTGGTCTCTGTCGGGATCGATAAATGTTAGTATCCTATTTTTTTGATAATCGTGGAGGAAAAACCACCCGAATGGACAGAGCACAACGAACGACGCAATAATCGCAACAAAAGTTTTCAGTGGAAATCCCGACAGGAATATCATACAGCATCCAGCAGCTGCCAGTAGCACAGCTGTTCCAAGATCTGGTTGCCTCAGTACCAGAACAACTGGCAAGATGGTGAACAAAACCGGGAGTGTGTGCGATCGCAGCTGCTCCACTTCAAACTGTGACAGCGGAGAGTAGTACCTGGCTAGGGCCAGAATCAATGCTAATTTCATAGGTTCTGACGGCTGAAATGTGAAGAAGTATAAATCGACCCAACGTTTTGCACCAAGCTTCACAGTCCCTGCTAAATCGACGGCTATCAGCGAGGCGAAAATGAATGCATAAAATAGGTAGGCAAAATTATTCCAAAATCTAAAATTCACAGTGTAAACTCCGCACATAACAACTAGTCCTATGACAATACGCCCCGCATGCTGCAGCGTCGATCCCTCCAGTTGCCCACCGAAGGCGCTGTATTGCCCTAGAAAGCTCATCAACAGTAGCAAAAACAACGTAGCGAAGAGGATTTTGCATTCATTGGGGAAATTTTTATTCATTGGCATCTTGCCTTTGCGATTTTTTTTCTGGCGGCGTGGTAAGCAGCAACCAATCGAATATTTTTCTGGCGATCGGCGCTGCCACCGACGCCCCTCCGCCTCCGTGCTCCACAAAAACAGCAACTACGTAGCGGGAATTCGGCACCGGGGCACATCCAACAAAGAGCGCGTGATCTCTCCATTTCCAAGGAATACGGCTCTGACTCATACCAACTTCATGGGACTTGATCTTTTTCACCTGGGACGATCCGGTTTTGCCAGAGATCCCGTAGTCTGTATTGCAGGATCTTGCGGCAGTTCCGGATGTGCATACCTGACGTAGCGCATCTTTTATTATTGTCAGATGGCGGGAATCAAGCGTATTCTTGATGTCGAACTTCTTATTTTTTCGTTGGTTTTTAATTAGCGTTGGAGAAAAATCAGTATTTCCAGCATAAATTTTTCCCAGCATGGTGGCTAGTTGCAAAGGGGTTGCCAGAAGCGCTCCTTGTCCTATCCCGGCAAGCATCGTTTCATAGGGTTTCCATGTGGTTCCGTAGTGCAAAAATTTCCACCTTCTTGTCGGGAGTAATCCAGAATTTTCTGTCGGTAATTCCAGACCAGTTTCGCTTCCAAGGCCAAGTTTTTCAGCATATCCAACAATCCTATCTATACCCAACCTCCTGGATATTTCAAAAAAATAGCAGTCGCAGGAAAAGCGCAAAGCATCCGTAAGGTTCATATATCCATGTCCAGCTCGATTCCAGCAGTGAAATACCCGATCCTCAAGTTTTATGCCGCCGCTGCAGTAAATCCTATCCTTTGGAGAAATAATACCTTCGCAAAGAGCAGCGAACGCCACCACGATTTTAAAGATTGATCCCGGCGGATAGGAACAATTGACCGCGCGGTTTATCAGTGGAAACATAGGATTGCCAGTTACTTCCTGCCACTGGGTCTTGGTCATTCCTTGGGAGAAAAGATTCGGATCAAAGGAGGGAATGGATACCATCGCCAGAACTTCTCCGCTGGATAGGTCCAAAACTACTGCTGCCCCTGCTCTTTCTAGTGACAGAGTGTCGTATACGTACTTTTGCAGTCGCGAATCGATGGTCAGGATGATGTCTTCACCCACCGTTGGCTCCAGGGAATCAATGATCTTCACCCGTTTGCCGGTCGCATTCACCTCCGTCTGTATATTTCCGAATTTGCCCCGCAACTGCTCATTGGCATAGTGTTCTATTCCAGATTTACCATTATAAATGGATGCATCTCTACTGCTACCTGACGCATATCCTGCGATATGTGCGAATTCCGGCCCTACTGGGTAATTTCTTGAGTAAGTATTTGTAATGGATACTCCATTCAGTTTGAATAGGACCATGGATAATTTCGAATATTCTTCCCAGGACAGCCTATCCTTAACAATAATGAACGGATATTTTTTTCGTCGGGCTTCGTTGAGGCTGGCGGCATCTTCCTCGCTTATTGTTAAACATTGTCGGATTATTTTCATATTTTCTCGGAAGGTTTTTGCATCGCTGCGTTCCATCACTAGCTTATATTGGCATATATTGGTTGCTACGATTTCTCCGTCTGCCGTCACTATGCGCCCACGTCTTGGGACGATCGGGGCCAATCGTATGCGATTCTTGTTGGACATCAGTAGGTATTTATCGGCATTGCTTATCTGCAGCCTGTAGAGGTTAATCACCGAGATCGTGGACAGCGCCAAAATAATTTCGAAAATTACTTTCGCTCGAAATTTAATATCGTTTTTCCGATCTTGCTGATCAAACACTGCGAAAAGCCCCGTATGTCTCTATTAAAGGATAGCAGATGATGTAAATTGACAGGGGCCAAAACCAATGCTGAAGGACAGAATACAAATCTGCGCCATATCCCATGAAATACGTTAGTACTACTGCAGGAATTTTACAGCAAGAGAATGCCATGAAGAAATATCCAAGATTCATTTTAAAATTTGGAAAAACTGGCTTCAATCTACGTGGAAGCAAATACAATGTCGCTATCGACAGATAGGTAATTCCTACAAAGGCAAAGGAATATAGGTCCATAAGTAGGGAGAACCCAAATGCTTCCCAACAGTCGATATATGTTTTGCGATAAACACGCTCAAGAAAAACAAGATAAAACAGCCATCCTTCAGCAAAGCCAGTGGATAAAAAAGAAGCTGTTAGCAGAAGAAGGCGAGCCGCATTGCGTAATGTCATGATAGTTTCAATCTCTCTGAGGGTAAGCCAGACTAGCCTATCAGTCCACCAAGCATCAAGACTGAAATACTCCTGAGATACCAGAGTTAGGCTTATCTTTTCTATGGGAAGATAGATGATACAAACTGTTCAGCACATATTTTTCGACAAACAAAAGAACCTTTTCGCTATGCTCCTTAATTTGTTCCCCAGAAACGCCGTTATCAAGTGTATTTGGAGGCATGTATAAAGAAAGTATTCTTTTATTGCATCCATACCTCCATGACTACAACATCTTTTTTGTATTGTATCACATTGGTTAACAGTACTTAGAACTCCTCTAGAGTAAGCTTTGTTCATCATTTTCAACAGAAGAAAAAATGTTTCCCATTTTACAAATACGTCATGTTGAAGGCTAGCGACCCAGTATGTAAACATATACCCCAAAGCCATAAGACATACTTTATTGTCAATTGGCATAATTAAATATTTTTTAAGCATTCTTTCCATGCTTATAGTGATCTTTCGCGAAAAGGGATTGCTTCCCGCTGAATTGCTATTCTTCCTCCAGTAATACAATTTCATATACACATTGGCACTTTTTTTGACGAGAGAATGAATGCAAAGCATAAAGAACGTGTCGTCGCAGCCAAAAAGGTCAGTAGAAAATTTTATTCCTTCGAAACATGATTTCCTAAATAATTTACCCCAAACACTGGCAAAGCTGATGATTTCTTCTATTCCTACTTCCTTTATTTTATAATCATCGATCTTGAAAAAATTTGGAGCGGCATTTTCCTTCGGCCGATTAATATCGCAGGTTACGATGTCGAAATCTCCCTTCTCTATCTC
This sequence comes from Holosporaceae bacterium, assembly GCA_031269995.1. GTDB lineage: Bacteria > Pseudomonadota > Alphaproteobacteria > UBA3830 > UBA3830 > JAIRMQ01. The sequence goes on along the minus strand of JAISYI010000007.1, from coordinate 575 downwards.
AGTATGTAAAATTTTTAGCGTGTCTGGATGCATGTAGTCGTCTGAATCCGCGAAGGCAAAGTATTTGCCTATAGCGGCGTCTAATCCGGTATTTCTTGCGGCTGCCATTCCAGCGTTTTTCGAGTGCACGAATATCCTAATCCGTGGATCATTCCGTCTATACTCTCGGAGAACTTCCATAGGTCGCCGCTCAGTGGACCCGTCATCGATGCAGATTATTTCGATATTCTGAAAAGTCTGATTTATTAAGGAATCGAGGCATTCTTTCAGAAATTTTTCCGGAGTATTATAAATTGGAACAATGATCGAAATCTCCGGCGACGTAATGGCAATTGATTCGCAGAAGATTAGCAGCAGCGCAAATAATAGTTTTTTGGTATCTCGGTTAATGTTTATGAGCATCATTTTTACCAATGTCACGCGAATAATGGATTATGCTATTGGAGTAAGTTCTGTTATTGATGGTTTGCGAGATTTTAATTGGTATGAGACGAGTGTAGAGATGATATGTATGAACATATTTGTTGGTGATCTGTGTCTGTGATGTTCGATCATAAAGACTTCTTTTAAATGTC
>JAISYI010000008.1 GCA_031269995.1 Holosporaceae bacterium | reverse complement strand
ATAATTTTGGCAAAGTGGCCATCAGCACCGATGGCGCAACCTGGGAGCAAAAAAATATGGTAACAGCCACAGCTTCTGATTGGACGGGCATTGCCTACGGCGACGGCAAATGGATGGCGGTGCATTATTCAGGCATAGTGGCCGGCTGCGGAAAGGACGGAACCATCATCGTCAATGGAACAACACACTCTGTAGCCGGAAGAAAGGAAATCTACGTCGAACCGTCCGACATAACCGACAACCAGGTCACCCTCTCCTCCGCAAACAATATCCGCCTCATTTCAGCTGAAATCACCAATAGTCCTTATGGTAGCTCATGTACCAAAAAAGTAAAAGGTTTTCTCAAAGATAATGCAGTTTTATTAGACGGACAATACAGCTTTACCATGGATATTCAAAATTGTACCTGGCAGCTATTACAGGCACTTATACCGACGGAGACAGGAAGAACTGTAAATTCTAATGAAATAACTTCTGTAAATGGCACACAGTCGCGTGCGCTGAGTTACAGTACAATAAACATCGGAACAATAGAAGCAGGCGGAAGTATTTCAATTTCTGCAAGTGGCACACAGTCGTATGCGCTAAATTACAGTACAATAACTATACTTCGATGCGATGGTGACTTAACAGTTACTGGGAATAATTACGGTAGTACTATTACTAAATGGGTTAATCCAAGATACACGTACGAAAATGCATCCGGCGTTGAGATAGAACAAAGTCTAGCCGCAGTGGAGACAGTTTCCATATCTGTTTCGCCGGATACGCATAAATACGAACCGCAACCAGATGGCACATATAAGGTTCAGTTTGGATTTTATGACACAATTCCATCTAATGTTGTAATCGACGTTCCTACCATATGCTTCTCGCCGCTGCGTCTTCCGGATTCGGCCGTGACAAGAGTCATTGATTTTTCTCAAAGTGTCGGCAATGCTCCGCTACGCAGCGAAAGTAGTATCTTTCTCTACAAACCTGACGCTTTAGCCTGGGATTCGAATCTTGGATATTGGAAGGTCGCTGAAGCGAATAATCAAGCTTTTCAAATTGATACTTATCCAGGGGACTCATTTATGTGTATCGAGAGTCTAGAGAATCCTGTGCAACTACAATTTATAGATTCGGATGGATCCGGAGGAGATGCATTTCATCAATATGATTTTACAGGATTTCATAGAAGATTTTTAGACATTGCGAGCCAACGTCCTGGCTGGATTATCAATCTAGATTGCATGAATTATCCACAGGGATTATGGAAATATCACTTTGTCGGAACGACGCGTCCCATCAATGCGGTTTTATACTGCGGGGCGAGCGGATCGACTCTGCATTCCAAAGAATGGCAGAGCAACTCGGAGGGCACGGTGCTCAGCGACGCAACGACGGCGGCTCGCAAAGTCACTACCGACGCCTGCGCAAAACTGAAGGCAGATTACGGCGACGATATCCGCATATACGTCATCAAATTTCGCAAACAGGAAGCATATAAACATAAAGTCGCCGGAACCGAGGTCAACTTCGACTACAACTACATAGATGCCTGCGCCACAGCCACAGCTCACCTCTACGACGTCGCTGAAGATTACTACAAAAAAGGCGCCGAAAGCGCCGACACGACCACCGCCACAGCCGAAGCAAATCTGGCCAAAGCGCTCTCCGACATCTCTGCTGATATCAAATCCTGGGCGGGATTCGAGGATGCGAAAAACGTCGAGTGATTTCTTTTATATAATTCCAATATGAATAGGGGCTCGTTTAATATGAAAAGATTAGAATAACAAATACATCGGGTTCCATTATTCATGCATGCGGCAAATGGTTAATCCATGGTTATTATGCCATTTCCCATTAACAATTACCTATTGCCTGTCTGGCGGTAACTGTCAGAGACCGTGTTGCTGGAGGCATTTAGGTAATCCAAAATGGGAAATGGTATTATGCATTGACGATTTTTGCGATTGCCGTTTTGTCTAATGGCGCTCTATAACTATTGGAAGGTTGGAAGAAGATGTCGAAATAACGTCGGAGAGTGAAGAAGGAGCATCTGGAGCGGCTGAAAGAGGGACATTTGAAAAGAGAAGAGGAGAATCAGAAGAAGAGGAACTCTCACTGAGAGAGGATGAGGAGGAGGATAGAACATTTTGTGAAGAGAAAGCGTAATGAGATGAGGAAGTATCTTTATTAAAGATATCTCCTATACTGGTTTTTTGTTTATCGTACCCGCTTAGATTCGAAACAACTTGCCCATGGCTGAGCACAATTGTTCTGTCTGATACTCCCAGAGAAAACTTCGGATCGCTTACTGCCATTATGGTGGTCATGTGATTCGATCGCACTATCTTCTCTGTGGCTTCCAGTAGGGCAATTGCAGAGTCCTGATCCAATCCGGTTGAATGCTCATCTATTAGTAATACTTTAGCGCCCTTTATTACTGCTATCATCATTGCCAATACCTGTCTATGAGGCTTAGGAATGTTCCCCGCTCGCTCATCGGCTAGTGCTTCTATTCTCATGAAATTCATGTTCTGGAGCTGTTCCATGAACATTTCTCTCGCTTCCGGAGAGATGGCAGGAGCTAAAATACTCCTCCTTTGATGATGGAGACTGGCTATAACAAGATTTTCTAAAACTGTAAGATTGCCAGCTGATCCTACATCTTCCTCGTAAAAAACAGATGAAAAAAGTTGAGATCTCTCCGACAGTGTCTGGCAACTTATGTCAACTTTGTCAAACCAAAGCCGCCCGACACTAGCCCTCAGATGTCCAGCCAGAAATCTCAACAGGGTGCTTCTTCCGCAACCGTTGTTTCCAACAAGAGTAACGATCTCTCCGCTGTTAACAGTCATATTTATTCCGCGCAATGCCACCCTTTCCAGTGGAGTATTCGGACAGAACACGATAAATACGTCTTCTAGACGAATCATGCAGGCACTCCTTTTCCCCTATTTTGAATGATGGCTATCAGAAGCACCAGCACAACCCCCATGATTAAATTGTTGTACTCAGATCCAAGGTCGGAAGCTCCACCCAGGTTAGCCGTTTCCATAATTAGTTTATATGCTAGGGATCCAACGAAACATCCGCTTATTGCTGCAAAAACGTTCGATGGTGCAATTATTTTTTCACCAATAATCACAGCGGCGAGTCCAAAAATCAGCGATCCATCCCCCATATTTACTGAAAAAGTGCCTGCTATTTGTGCTATCAAAGCTCCGGCCAGCGCAGCCAGCATATTACCGATTCCAAGACCTATCAGAAGGATGCCGTTGGTGTTAATTCCGAGCGATTCAGAAATAACCTCGCCATTTCCGTAGACTCTCATCGCTAGCCCGTACTCCGAACGCAGTATTTTCACGAGAAATATACATACAGTTGCAACCACCACCACGGCAAGAACCGCGCTGCTTGCCGCTGGCGACATTATGCTCTTTCCCGCCAGTTCTTTGACACCAACATTGTTTCCTACCGAGGCTAACTTCAAAATGAAAGTTTTTAAAACGCTGAGAGTTATCACGCTGGCAAGGACTTGATTAATTTTTATATGGGAAATGAAACAGGAAGTCATAAATCCGGAAAAAATTCCTAAACACGCGGAAATTAGAATGGAAATAAGCGGATTGACTCCGCAAACAACCAGTGCTCCGTAGGAACAACCCCCGATGGCGACACTGGCATCACAGGTTAGGTCAGTGACGTTTAGAACGCGCGTCGACAGGTATATATTCAACCCAACTAGGGTAAAAGCCAAGGCAAAAGAGAAGATTGAAATTATACTATCTAGCATAATCTTCTCCAAAAAAAATGGAATTGCTTGTTTTCCAGGGGAGTATGGAGTTCAACCGGTCATCAGGTCCGCAGATGTGTTCCATGGACTCTACTAGGGATTCGTGCAGACCCATCAAAGATGCGAAAGAAAAGCCAGAAGCTAGCTTCGTACTTCCGTCCGCTCCGCTGGTATGATGATCATGGCGCGCACCGCGCACTGCATTCGAATAAAATATCCCTACAAATGGTCTAGAAGTAGTCTTCACCATATCAACCTTCTTGTCACACTTCAAAACCCCATGTCCCGAATCCGAGCGTTCAGAGTCGTTCCGTAATGTGCGCTATACCGAAAGTTTCGGCCGCGTGTCGGTCCTAACCCCCGATCCGTAATCGGTTGTTTCAGTCCTTTTGGCTTTTTTCCAATCTAGAGAAGGAAAGCCGGGTATGTAAGTTCCCAGTCTTTCCCAATTTCCATCGGTATAAACAGTCTAAATAAAATCGTCGGCGATGTTTGTAGTGCTTTCCTTACCTATTTTTTCGTAATTCTGCTCCAGCCATTTATCCGCTGATTTTCTTCCGGCGTCGAACAGATGCTTCAGGAAATCTTCATCAGTGTTCAGTTTCGACGACCAGCCCAAATCAAAAAACACTTTCTCGTCCTCGATCAGATGGACAAAACATCTCTTCAATTTTCCAGGTGTAACGTACCCTTCGTCAATCAGTTTTGTGATGAAGGACATGGAGCGCATTTCTCTGACAATGGATGTGTTATTGGTAATTTCGTTGAGGCGGTCGTGGATGTCCGTAGCAGTCACCGGAAGTTTGTTTCGATGCGTCGGATTCAGTTTGATAATCATAATGTCCGGGCTCTCGCAGTCGTAGATCAGGGGATATATGACTGGATTCCCAATGAAGCCCCCGTCCCAGTAGTATTCTCCTTTGACCATCACGGCTCCGAAGAGGGTTGGCAGGCATGCAGATGCTAGTAGCGCTTCCGGGCTCATTTCGTCACGGATGTTTGAGAACACTTTCAGTTTTCCCGTGTAAACGTGCGTGGCCGCGAGGAATATCTTAATCTTGTGCGTGTCTTCTGCGCTGTTCAAAGCGTCGAAGTCGAACATTTCGTCAACTATATTTTTCAGGGGGTTCGTTCCTAGCGGGTTTAATTGATACGGAGAAAAAATCTTCGTGATGAAATCCATGAACAAAAAGCCGGGTGAGTGGTACATCGTATATTTTCCACTAATAACGTCCAGTAGGCCTGGCTTGAACACGCTTGTTTTCCCCGCTTTCGAGTTTAGGGCCCAGTACTCAGACAGCAGCTGTCTTGCTCCTTCATTACCCCCGTTGACAAGTCCCTGCGCGGTCGCTACCGCGTTCATTCCACCGGCGCTAGTTCCGGACACGCCTTCGATTACCAGGTCTTTTTCCTGCAGAAGTCGGTCCAACACACCCCAGGTGTAGGCCCCGTGGGCTCCTCCGCCTTGCATGGCAATTGAAATTCGTTTCTTGTTATCCTTTATTTCCTTGTCTTTACCCTTAACCGGCAATCTCACCATGATAATTACTCCTTATATTTGGTCGTCGCTTCTTTCATTTAACGACTAATTAGTTAAAAGATTGTTTATATTCCTCAAAATTCGGACATATTTTTATAATCTTGTCGAATCCGCTTACTTTAAAAACAGAAAATATTTTATCTGGCATGTTTATTAGAACAAGTTCCCCCTTAGCTGCTGTTAACTTTTTTCCAGCCATCAAAATGACTCTCAATCCAGCGCTAGATATGTAATCAACCTTGTCGAATTGAATGGCCATCTTGGTATTGCCGTTAGCAGCCTTCATAACTTCGTCCTCAAAAGCCTTTGCTGTTGATGAATCTACGCGTCCCACTGGAACTACGAGGGTCACACCATCCTGTGTAGATGTTTTTACTTCCATAGAGCATTTCTCCCATTATTATTGCCGTTATTCATTTCGCTTTACAATTCTTCAACATTGATTTTCATACATTAACCACAATGTCCAAACGATTTAGGTTTCCAACCCTTGAATATTTGACATCTTCCGCCAGTTGCCTTACAATAAAAATGCCTAGTCCTCCGATTGGCCTGTCCTCTATACAAGTAGAACTAATATCCGGAGTCTTTGCCGCGAGAGGGTCAAATTCTGTTCCATCGTCAAGAAAGCAGATTGCAATATGGATATCATTTTTTTCCATTAATAAAGAGAATGTGTGACTTTGTTTGTCGGAATAGGCGTATTTAATTATGTTGGTCATGATTTCATCCACTATCAGGGTAATATCGTGACATTTTTCATCTGATATTTTGTGCTGTAGGCAAAATGCGCGTGTCAGATCGCACGCTCTGTCTATTTCTTCAATGTTATTTTCGATTTCAATTAACATTGGGGGTTACTCTTAGTCTATATTTTAAACAAAGTGTCGTAATGTCGTCGGATTGAGACGCTCCTCCGGCGAATTTGCGAATCGATTCTATGAGGGCAGTTGTCAGTAAGCTGGGTGGCAAAGTGGCGTTTTTTTGAAGTACATCATTGAAGCGCTCGTAGTCGTACTCGTTTCCGTTTTTATCGGCAGCTTCGGGGACACCGTCAGTGTAAAGCATGATAAATTCCCCTGGAGCAAACTCATGTGTACTGTTAACGAAGATTACATCTTCGCTGATTCCAAGCGGTAGTCCCGGGTCACATTCCAAAAGCTCCGGTGGCTGTCCAGGGCGCACTACGATGATTGGCAAGTGTCCGGCATTGGTGTAAATCAATTTCTTTTCCTCCATATCGACTATGCCGTATATAGCTGTGACGAACATAGAGGCAGCATTTTCATTATATAGGGTTCTATTGACATTATCGAAACACTCTGCAGGAGACGAATAAATCCGAGAAAACGACTTGATCAATGTCTTAGCGATGAGTGCAAACATAGCTGCGGACACGTTTTTACCAGAGACGTCAGCCATGACTATGCCAAGCCTAGTTTCGCTTAGCCAAAAAAAGTCGTAAAAGTCTCCACCAACCTCTGCAGCGGGAATTGTGTCTGCCCAGATCTCTACGCCTCCTTTCTTCAGGCTATTTCCAGGCAAGATGCTTTTTTGTAACTGAGCCGATACGTCCAATTCATCTGAAATTGCTGATAATTTCTGGCTAGTTGCTTCAGCTAACTTCAACTGCTCGACTACATATGCGGTTTTATCTAGGGTCTTTTCAAAATCATTGAAATCTATTGGTTTAATAACAAAGTCATGCGCCCCACCTCGCATGGCAGCTCTCAGTGTGTTTATGTCCCCATATGCCGATATGACGACGGACTTCATCAATGGATATTGTTTTCGTAGTTGGCTAATGAAACCGATGCCGTCCATACCATTAACATTAATGTCCGACACAAAAATCTCGAACGGTTGATATCTTAGCATATTTATTGTTTCGTCGAGACACGTTGCGAATGAAAACTTGTACGTTCCCCCCATGATCTTATGGCGAAACTTCTGCTGGAATAAGTCCTGAGTATCTTTATCGTCGTCTAGCACCAGGACATTCACCTCCGTCATCACTTAACTCGTTCCTCAAAAAAGTGATATAATCACTGATGATCTCATAGATAGGTTAAAGAGTTATGACTTTGTCCAATAGTGTTAGAGAAATCATTTTAGATACTGAAACCACTGGGCTTAGCCCTGATAACGGAGATCGCATAGTCGACATTGCGTGCATTGAGCTCATAAATCACGTTCAAACGGGCAGAGTGTATCAGGTCTACATCAATCCTCAGAGAAAGATGTCCCAAGAGGCCGTGGCCATAACCGGGATCACCGATGAAATGCTAGCGGATAAGCCGCTTTTTCATGAGATTGCAGACGATTTTCTGAATTTTGTTGGAAAATCGACTCTCGTGATTCACAACGCAAAGTTCGATATAGCTTTCTTGAACAGCGAGCTGTCGCGCATTAACAAACCGCTATTTTATCTGGAGAACGTTGTCGACACCCTTGCCATCACACGTAGAAAATTTCCCTGTCTCCCCGGCAGTCTAGATTCCCTGTGCCGGCGATTTGAGATAGATACTTCTGCACGTATTACCCATGGAGCACTTGTGGACTGTCAACTGCTGGCAGAGGTCTATATAAACCTGCTTGGTGGAAAGCAGAGCGGTCTTTCGTTTGGGGATGAGAATAATAATACTTTAGAAACAGTGAGTTCTCAAACGTATCGCCCTCTACGTCCTTTGCGCCGTTTCCCTCCATCTGCCGACGAAATTCTAGCCCATCAGAAATTTCTGGAAAAAATCCCATCGCCGCTATGGCTTGCCCAAACGCAAAGAGAAATATCGTGAAATTCCTTGATAGGGCAAAAATCTTTCTGAAAGCAGGGGATGGCGGCAACGGCTGCCTAAGCTTTCGGCGCGAAAAATTCATCGAGTACGGCGGTCCGGATGGCGGAGACGGAGGACGAGGTGGAGATGTATATTTCGAGGGAACTAACGATCTAAATACTCTCATAGATTACAGATATCAGCAGCATTTCCGAGCTAAACGTGGTGAAAATGGTGGCAGTAGCGATTGCAATGGGGCCAGCGGCAGAGATTTGATTTTGAAGGTTCCGGTCGGCACTGAGATTCTAGATGAATTCGAAAAAAACGTCATTGCTGACGTCGTAGAGAAAGGACAGCGGGTTCTTATTGCTGGTGGTGGTACTGGGGGAAGAGGAAACAGTAAGTTCAAATCTTCCGTGAACCAAGCCCCACGCAGGGCGGATGACGGAGAAATTGGGGATGGGCTCTGGGTATGGCTTCAGCTGAAACTTATCGCCGACGCTGGTCTAATTGGATTGCCGAACGCTGGAAAATCCACATTTTTGTCAGCAACAACGCGCGCTAGACCAAAAATCGCCGATTATCCATTCACTACGCTTACACCGCAGCTGGGTGTGGTGCACATCGACGATGGAGAGTTTATTCTGGCCGACATTCCAGGTTTGATAGAGGGGGCGCATGCTGGACGTGGTCTGGGTGATAAATTTCTTGCTCATATAGAGCGTTGTGCTGTCCTGATCCACATCATTGACATCACGCGTAATGACGTTTTTCAAACCTACGAAACTGTCAAAAAAGAATTGGAGTCCTATAATTCTAAATTTAGTGGAAAGCCAGAGATAATTGTTCTAAACAAATGCGATGCGATCGATCTAAAGGTCGCAGCTAGCCTGAGACGGAAATTTTCTTCTGAATATACAAAAAAAGTATTTGTTGTTTCCTCTGTAAATCCTGGGGAAAATATAAAAATCATCCTACGCTGCGTGATGAGCATGAAAGAAATGAACGGCTGGAAAGCATAAGTGTATTATTCATCAGGTAGGCAACTGTCATAGGGCCGACTCCATTGGGAACTGGAGATATTGCGCCAGCAATCGCATAAACGTCATCAAAAATAACATCTCCAACGATCTTGGCTGACTCTGCGACCCGATTTACTCCAACATCAATGACAGTGGCACCAGGTTTGACGCAATTGCCTCCGATGAATGACTGCCTACCGACAGCGCTGATAAGAATATCCGCTGTTCTACAGATTGTCGGAAGATCTCTAGAGTAGGAATGCAGCATAGTGACTGTGCAGTTGGAATTGAGCAGTAGCTGCGCCAGAGGCCGCCCCACAATTAACGAGCGTCCCAGAACTACAGCATGCATTCCAGCAAGATTTTCGTGGATATACCGCAGTAGGTGCAATATGCCTAGTGGAGTACAGGGGATCACCCAGGGATTTCCTGAGAATAGTTTTCCCTGGTTCAGTGTGGTTAAACCGTCCACATCTTTATCAGGACTGATTAGATTGACCAACTTCTGAAACTCCAAATGTTTGGGTAATGGAGACTGCAGTAGAATGGCGTGCACATGCTCGTTTTTGTTTAATTCCAATATTAAATCCGAAACTTCTTCCTCTGATGCCTTACATTCCAATCTGTAAGTAGTTGAAGCTATCCCGACGGACTCCGCCAGTTTCTCTTTTTTTCCCACATATATCCTGCTTGCTGGGTCGTCTCCGACATTTATCAGAGCGATTGTCGGAAATATCCCCCTGGTACGGACCTCGCGCACTCTCTCCTTTATCTGGTCGCAGAACTCATTCGCAATCTTTCGTCCATTAATGATTTGAGCCATTTTTTGCAACGATCCCTAGTGCTTTCCAAATAATTTACAATATTCTCAGGGCGACCTATCCGAGGCGCTCGTTAATTATAAGCAATTTTTGGTATCTTAATGGAAAGACAATACAGATTCCATAGTAAACGGCTGTCCTCTAAAAAGAGGATTGCCTGCGATTATATTGTGTTTTACACGAATCTTTCGTGTATACTTAAACTGAAGTTGTTGTAGGGGGAGTACGTGAATGCCTATGTTTTCCCTAGGGAAGTCGTCCTGTGAAACCAAGTTGCTTGACCTGCTGCAATCCAAATTTTTTGCAACTGCTCGTCGCAATAAAATTCTTGCTAAGTGGGCTGGAGGCCGGCTGGGGCACAAAGACGGAGCCTTGAGCAGATACGTTAGACGCGTAATCGTTTCTTATTTAATAACTCCTAATGATCGAAATTTGGTTGCTAGGATCCGATCAGATTTTCAAAAGGCTAGCATAAATGTATCGGAAGAGGTAATTTGTGAGAAAATCAAAGCGATTGAGAAGAGAATTCGTACTAAACGAGGAAACCGTGTTACCGGTTAGCTTGTTTACTATTGATGGTTTCTAACAAGGACAGGCGTTTAGTGCTGTAAACCATATGTTAATTGTTTTAACCTACGGTTTTCATGGTTAGTTGAAGGAATTGGCGTTGGAAGGTTCCTTTCTCTTGGAAAAAATGGAAGAATCTCTGCGAAGCAAGTTACTGCGGAGACAGGGAGTGAAGCAAGGCTATTCCGGTCATAGTTGGCTAATTTCCAGTGACAAAATATTTAGTAGTGACATAAAAGGGTTCGGGAATTTCTTCCCCATTTCTTGGGTGGAATTCGAAATATCGCGCAAATTTTTATTTGACGGAACCGTCAGCGCGGATCTGGGAATTTTGGCAAGCCCCATAAAGGTTCATTTGCTGCCTGGCAAGCACTGTCCGAGCCTTTTAGAGTTATTTAGCAAAAGAAGCAAGCTCCCCAAAATTTTAATTGGGAAGACTGCAACCCTTAATGGGGAAATTGCAATGCTCGACTCATATGAATACTCGGGATGTTCTTTGCAGGGATTTTCTGTCCGCGTCGGATACTGTTGGTTTGAATTTCATTGCGAATCCTTTCAAGCCTCCTATACGGACTATGAGCCAGATGGTATAAAATCTGGAACGGCCTCCATTAAAGTTTATCTGGGAGAATGGAAGATGGAGAATTCGTAGATGGACGGCGGCAACGCGGCAATAGCTCCTTTGTTTGAGAAATTGCGAGATGATTGTCCCGAGAGATTATTCGAAAAGGATCCTAAAAGATTTTTGACGTTTCAGGAATTGCAGGAGTCGATTGCAAGGGATTTGTCGGATCTTCTGTGCACAAGGGTTGCACCAGAGTGGGAGAGAACGCCAACTCCCTTATCCTATGGAGCTAATATCATCGCACCGGCTTCGGTAGAAAATGTGTCCGAAGTTCATGAGCTGGAGTCCCGCATTGATAATGCAATAGCACGATTTGAATCGCGTCTAATTAATGCAAAATCGCGTGTAATAGACGTTGGCAGCGATCCAAGCAAAGTTTTCATCATTATAGAGGCTCGGGTGAATGTTTGGCGTCATAGAACGCCAATCTCTTTTCCATTGGTAATCGACGCGTAAGCAACACAGAGGTGATAGGGATATAGCGATGATCAAAAATAACATAGATATCCTATCGGAATACTACCAACGCGAACTTTCTTACCTCCGCAATGCTGGCGGGGATTTTGCAAGAAGATTTCCCAAAATCGCACGCAGACTCGATCTATCCTCCAACGAATCGACTGATCCTCACACTGAGCGCCTGGTGGAGAGTGTCGCCTTTCTCACCGGAAAGCTGCAAAAGCAGATCGACGACCAATTTCCAGAAATTGCAGGCACTCTTCTTGATGTTGTGTATGAACCTATGGTTCTTCCTACTCCATCCTGCGTAATGGTGGAATTTGATGTTGATTTATCGCGGGCAGTAAAGGCTCCGGGGGTCATTGTGCCGAAAAACACGCTGCTGCATTCCAAAAGTTTTTCCGGAGAGACTTGCTCATTTATGACGGCTCATGATTTGCAACTGTGGCCTATCGAAATATTTTCTGTTGCGATTATCCAGCGAGAGCACCTACCTGGCTACTTTGCCAACTCTACCTACTATCTAAAGATCGGATTAAGATATAGCTCCGCAAAGGCTTATCCAGAAAAACTGCGTTTCTATATCCATGCAGATGCACTGCTGCGCGGAAAGATATTTTCTGCGATCTTTTCCACCGAAAAGAAAGTGATTCAAAATAAAAATTCTTCCCACAGAATGCTGGATTCGGTTGAACCCGTAGGAGTGGACGACAGAGACTCACTGCTGCCATACCCCAAAACAGTTCATAGGGGATTCCGTCTGCTGCAGGAGTATTTTGCATTTGCAGAAAAGTTCTATGGATTCGATGTTACCTTGGCAAAGGACCAAGATAGTGCGGGAGAAAGCTTCCTTTACATTCCGATGAGCTATGATATAGCAATGCCGATAACACTGAAAAATTTTTCCCTTTTTTCTGTTCCAGCTGTAAATCTATTCCCAAAAATTACAGAGCCTTTACGACTGAGCCGTCGGCAGGTTGAATACTGTTTGATACCAGACTATCGTCGCTACGATAGCCATGAAATTTATACAATTCAAAAAATTGTGGCCGTCGATTCTCAAAGCAATTGTGAAGTTCAAGTACCTGAATTTTTTGCCTGCAATTGTTCTTTAAAAGATTCGGATATTTTCTGGAAATCACGCAGAAAAAGATCATATATGAAAGATTCATTTGGGGATGATGTTTATATTTCTTTCATAGATATGCATTTTGATCCGCAGCATCCGGCTGATAAAATATTCTACGGACATACTTTGTGCACCAACAGGGGGATAGCTGATCAGATTCCAGCTTCCGGAGAATTGCAAATAGAACTATCTATACCGACTAAAAGAATATATTGCTGCGAGAGACCAACGGCTCAAAGGCCAGCAATAGAGAATGGAGAAATGTTGTGGAAACTAATTTCTACCCTATCCATGAATTCAATCGAATTCAGCCAGGAAGGGATAATGAAAATCCGAGATGTGCTGCGAGTTTTTGCAGATGTCTCCGGATCTAATCTTGAGAGGGAAGTTGACGCGATCGTCTCAGTGAATAGTGCAATGATTACGCGTCGATTCAACGAGCAAACATGGCGTGGATTCGTTCGCGGAACCAATATAGAAATAACTTTTAACGATTCGATTCCCAATCTGGGATTGCCGCTTAGCCTTGTGCTGTCCAGATTTTTGTCTTCATATACTTTAATTAACACGTTTACGGATGTATCTGTAGTAAACACGTCGCGGAATGGGATCTTGAGAGAATGGAAGCAACGGTTCGGCATACGGAATTACCTCTAAACGAAGAGCTGTTGCTACATCCAAAGCAATTTTCCTTCGAGATGGCCGCATACATTCTAGAATATGGGGCTGAGGTCTCCTTCGGCAAGGAAACTACCCTGGAAAGCGCTCCGTTCGGAACCAAAAGTGTCATATCCTTTCATTTAAAAGGAACGGAAATCGATAAAATTCTTCCTCTGGGAACTCGTCGAGTAATCTATACAGAGAGATTGGCTCTCGCCGGACTTGGCGGACCACTTCCAATTCCATATACAGAACTAATTTTTCGAAGAGGGCAAATGGAGGATTTCGCCATGGGTGAATTCCTTAATATGTTCAACGCTCGCCTCCTTGGAATTTCTTACCAAATTAGCAAACGCAGGTATCTTTGTCTCCAGCGTCATGACGGGGCATCCCTCCTACAAAATGCAATGGCAACATTTTTCGGAGAATCTCCAAGAACATTTGATCGCAGGGTGGCTCGGTTATCACATTTATTTTGGACCAAAGAGAAAAGTGCCGATGGGCTGGAGGCGGTTATTTCATCGTTTTGTGGATTTAAAACCATGGTGAAAGAACTATGCGCATTCTGGGTTGACCGGCAGGAAGTTCAATTACTAGGAAATATACAACTAGGCTCCACAGCGGAGCTAGGAAAAAAATTGTATGTTCTGTCGTTTGGGATTGAAATTCATCTCTCTCATTCAGGATTTGAGAAAATTTTCCAGCTGCTTCTGGACAAACGGTGTCTGGAGAATTTAAAATGGATTATTAAAAAATACTTGGGAGTTTTCTTCAATTATACACTTGTGCTAAATCCCCAAAACGTCCCTCTATTAGTTCTTGGCAAAGCATTTCTTGGGAAAACTTCCTGGATTCCTGGAAAAAATCTTGATTCTGCGAAAATAGTTTGCTGATCGCTTCGTTCTACGAGGTTTTTAGTGATAATTTAATGGTACGTAAACAATAAAGTAGTGCAGAGGATAATGCAGCCAAAGATATCAGTCATAATTCCTGTTTACAATGTGGAAAAATTCTTAAAACGTTGTTTGGAGAGTATTGCCGATCAAACGCTTAGCGATATTGAAATAATATGCGTTAACGATGGGTCCATAGACGGCTCCCTCCGAATACTTGAAGAATTCTCGGCAGAAGATTCTCGCGTTACGGTATTACATCAGGAAAACAGAGGAGTAAGCGCAGCACGAAATTCGGCTCTTGCCATCGCTAGGGGAGAATACGTCGGTTTTGTCGACGGTGATGACTGGATAGAGCTAAACTTCTTCGAAGAGCTCTATGCTGCTGCAAAAAAATACAATGCTGACATTGCTTGCTGTAGGATAGTAAGGAAATATCCATCGTCGAAGAGCCGTATTAAACTGGAAATCGAGGAGGAACAGTTTTATAGTGCCGTTACTGATAAGTATAGAATAACCGAATCTCCGCGTAAATGTTATGTTTTCAACAAAATATACAGACGGTCCGAAATCAATCTGCATAGGCTCCGTTTTCGAGAGGGAAGGACCTTTGAGGACGTTTCATTTTCCATTCGTGCTCTGTATTTCTTGAAAACGCTAGTCACTGTTCCAACGACCACCTATTATTATTGGGTAAACCATAATTCTATTACCAGGAATGAAACCGACAGAAGACGCCAGGATAAACTTGCTGCCCGCAGAGACTTCATTAAATTTTCCAGAAAAAATTATATCGAGTGCGATGATAGATGGTACGTTAGAAAAAAAATTATCTATAAACTCTGTGGAATACCTGTGATGAAAATTTATGAATGGAAAACGATGAAAAAATATTATTTGTTCTCGGTGATCCCAGTGTTTGAGAAAAAAATAACATTGTAAATAGCTACCGATCCGCTATATTTATAATACTATTAGGCTTGTTAATTCCATCTTTGATATGAGTGTACAAAATCTTCTAAAGTCGCTAAAGTACTTAGAGATGGTTTTTATGTTGCTTTGCTTGCATGGTGTAGGAAGTGGAAGTTGACGAGATAGTTTTACCCGCTAGATCTGATGCTGAAAAGTTAGTTTTTATTTTTCACGGGTATGGAGCTGATAAAAACGACCTGCAATTCGTGGGGGAGGCATTTGCGAAGTCTCTTCCGACGGCTGAAATTCATTTACCAAACGGTTTTGAGGTATGTGACGAAGGATTCGGCCGCCAGTGGTTTGCTCTTGAAGGAAATGACGTAAACAATTGGCGAGAAGCTTTCGAAAGAGGTGTTCCCAACATTATATCCTACGTTGATTCCGTGATCTCAGCGAAAAAGCTAATTTACAGCGATACAGTCATTGCAGGTTTTTCGCAGGGAGCTATTATAGCACTGAGCCTAGGTTTAAAGTATGGCGTGAAAGCTGTGGTAGCCTTCTCGGGGTTATTGTTGAGCCCGGGATTGTGGCTTATGGAGAGAAAAAACACAAAAGTTCTGCTTACCCATGGAGAAATGGATACAGTCATTCCGTTCAGTGCGATGCAGCTAACAGAAGAGGCTCTTAACAACGTGGGAATATCTGTACAAACGGTAGCTAGCCCCAACACGGGTCACAGCATAGATGCTTACATGTTAGCTCAGACCGTGGATTTTTTAAGAGAATTGTAATAGGATAAACGCCGTCGGCGAGGTGTATGTTAGGAGAGAGGGACTAGTGTCAGTAACCGAAGGGGATGTGAGGAAGGTAGCGTATCTAGCACGTATACAGATTAGTGATTCTCGAATTCAGGAAATTCAGGAAGACCTGAATAAGATTTTGGGTTTTGTGGAGCAGCTGAGGGAGGTGGATTGCTCCCAGATCGATGACACTGTCCAATACGCTGTGAGTCTCCATGAAAGGGGGGATATTGTTTATGCTAGCGATCCTGCTGTCATGAATAATGCGCCAGTAATTGAGAATAATATGTTTGTCGTTCCCAAGGTCGTTATATAGGCGACCGAGTAGCAGGTTGTTTTTGTTCTAAGGAATGGTATGGAAAAAGTCTATATGACCCCAGAAGGTTTTAAAACCTTAGAAGATGAGTTAAAGAATCTTAAATTTGTCGAGAGGCCTGCTGTGGTCAATGCAATTGCCTCAGCAAGAGCTCTAGGGGATTTGTCTGAAAATGCGGAGTATCAGTACGCTAAAGATAAACAGGGATTCATAGAGGGGCGTATCCGCGAGCTGGAATCTAAGTTGTCTAGAGCGGAGGTAATAGATATTAAAAAGGTTGCAGGGTCTGGGGTCAAATTTGGCTCCACTGTAACTGTGCTCGACGAATCAGCGGACGAGGAGATTACTTATAAAATAGTCGGCGCTGACGAAGCGGATATTAAGAAGAAGCTACTCTCTGTAGAGTCTCCGTTGGCAAAGGCATTAATTGGGAAAGGTGTCGGCGATGAAGTGAAATTATATACCCCATCTGGAAAAAAAAACTATGAAATAATGAAAGTGGAATATCTTTGAAAGACAGGTTGGAAAGGATCGAGTGAAAGATGGGAGGAAACAGGCCGGAAGCGAGGCTATGTGTTTGATCTGAGTGGCAAAGTGGTTCTGGTTACCGGTGCTGCAGGAGCGATTGGTAGCGCGATTACACGAGTCCTTCACAGGCAGGGAGCGACTCTCGTGATTTCAGGAACGAGAAACGACTCGCTAAAACATCTTGCGATGGAATTGACCGAGCGAGTTCATATTTTCGTATGCGATCTAGCATCAGAGGTAGAGGTTAATGCCTTGATTCCGAACGTAGAGGAAGCTTGCGGGCATGTAGATATTTTAGTGAATAATGCCGGTATTGTCCAAGATGATCTTCTCATAAGAATGACGGATGAAAGCTGGCGCAAAGTACTAATGGTAAATCTCGAAGCCCCTTTCCGCCTAATGCGCGCGGCGGCCCTTAGCATGATAAAGGCGCGGTGGGGAAGAATCATCAATATTTCATCGATTGTTGGGGCAATTGGAAATCCAGGACAGTCGAACTACGCTGCGGCAAAGTCGGGAATGTTTGGGCTATCAAAATCGCTGGCAAAGGAAGTGGCCAAAAGAAATATCACAGTGAATTGCGTAGCTCCTGGATTTATTCAGTCTCGAATGACAGAGGCAATTTTGGCTACTCACCGGGAGGAAGTGGAGAAAAACATCCCTATGGCTAGGATAGGACGACCAGAGGAAGTCGCAGCGGCCGTTGGCTTTCTTGCAAGCAATGAGGCTTCCTATATTACAGGGCAGGTGCTGCATGTTAACGGAGGAATGGCTATGGTGTGATAGCCAGCCCTATGGAAGTTTGTTGTCTTCACCTCCCATTCAATGAAGGATCGGCAGAATGTGTATTAACTCTTGCCAGCCCCTGGGATGTGATTCCGCAAAATTATGAAGAATTGCTATCAGACAAAGAGCTGGAGCGATTGCGGTCCATTGTTTCTGAAAAGAGACGACGGGAATATGTTCTTGGACGAATAATAACCAAAAATGCACTATCTACGCTGGTTGGGAAAATAAAACACCAGGACGTAAGCACGCTGAACGAGACATCCGGCTGTCCTGTTATTGTGAACTCAGATTATGCTGTATCTATCAGCCACTCTGGTGGTCTAGTGGCCAGTCTGGTGTTTGAGAAAAGGCATTCCTTCGGTATAGATGTAGAATGCATTAGCGAAAAAAACATCCGTGCTGCGGCGCACGTTACGTCTGAACAAGAGCCTGTCCCAAGAAATCCAGAACATCTAATCATTGCCTGGACACTAAAGGAAGCGTTGAGCAAGGCATTGAAATGCGGATTCTATCGATCATTCGATGAATTTTCGTTATCGTGGTTTGCTCAGTCGAGCAAAATATGTCATTGTTCCTATGCAAACCATCCTGAATTCTTCGGGATTGCTTGTTTGACCTGTGACTATTCATTTGCGGTTAGCTACCGCCGGAGAACACCTCTTCCAAAGAAATATTATGCTCAATTTCTTGATTCAATCCATCGGATTCAAACTAGCGTTTTAAATAATTCTGTGTGATTTTTTCAAAATGACGTTTGATGCCCGATGAAATTCAACCACAAACTCGTTACCGCAAATTTCCATCTCATGGGTCTTTCCTGTCCAAACGACTTTGCCGTTGTTCAGAACCGAGACACGATCTGCTAAAAATTCTGCGACTTTCAGATCGTGAGTTATGGTGAGGGCCGTTACCCCTAAACTCCTGACCGTGTCTTTCAGCAGATTGCATATAATTCCCCCTGTGATGGGATCAAGTCCTGATGTTGGTTCATCGAACAACAGAATCTCTGGCTCTATAGCAATAGCACGGGCAAGAGCCGCCCTTTTCTGCATTCCTCCGGAAAGTTCCGCTGGGTATAAATCGAACACCCTTTGTTCCAAGCCCACTGCAAACAATTTCTCCTCTGCGGACCTTCTACACCTCTCCTTGTCCTTTGCTACCAAACGAGCTCCGAACATGACATTTTCTATGATCGTCATGGAGTCGAATAGCGCATTTCCTTGGAACAGAATGCTAAATTTCCTTAGATATTCTGAAAACCTCTTCTTTTCTTTTATACTTATACCGTCCACATCTATATCTCCGCTATCCAGAGGCATTATGCCCAGAAGACACTTCAATAGGACTGACTTCCCGCATCCTGACTGGCCAAGGATTATGTGTGACTCCCCTTTTGCTATGTCCAGCTGTATTCCGTTGAGCACCTGAAGCCCACTTCCAAACTCTTTTCGCACGTTTTCAAATATTATTTTGCTCATATCCCAAAAAACAACGCCGTTAATAAATAGTTTAGTACTAGTATCCCTATACAGGAGGAGACTACTGCGCTCGTTGTCGCATTTCCTACCCCCCGGGCACCTAGATCACTGTAAAAACCGTGATAGCAGCCAAAGATTGCCACCGAAAAACCAAATGCAGAAGCTTTTACTAGTCCTGAAATAACATCTATTGCCTCCATATTTTGCACTGTCTGCGCAATGTAGGATCCTGTAGAAAAATCCAGCAACGTTGTGGAAACTAAAAATCCTCCCATGACACCGATAATGTCGGCTACCAGTACCAGAAATGGCACCATGAAGACCCCCGCAAGCATTCTCGGAACTACGAGAAATTTAAACGGATCCACTCGCAGCGTCATTAGGGCATCAATCTGCTCGCTCACCCGCATCGAGCCAATCTCAGCTGCTATGGATGAACTGACTCGTCCGGCGACCATCAATCCTGCAAAAACTGGACCAAGCTCGCGCGTTATTGAGATAACAACAACCGAGGCTACTGCGCCTTCTGCGTTAAACCTCGTGAATCCGACATAGGTCTGAAGCGCAAGGACCATTCCTGCGAAAACCGCCGTCAATCCTACTATGGGAAGCGAATAAAAACCCACGACCAGCATCTGACGAAAAATTTCTCGAAGATAGAGCGGAGGGGCGAAGCAACTTTTCAAACCTTTCAACGAAAATAAAAAAACGCTCCCGACCTCGTACAGTGTTGCAAGAGTATATTTACCCAGGGTCGCCAGCGGATTATGCATTTTCATCTCTCTCCACCTCTTCCCTTACCCAACTCTACACCTCACCGATGTACGTCTTTCTGACCCTCGGGCCAAACCGACAAGCAATTTCATGCGGCAGAGTATCTAGCTCTAAAGCCCACCTTTCCAGTGTATAATCCGTATCGTTGGTTAAGGCAACCCAATTTCCAATTTCTAGATATGATTCCTGCACCTCCGAAGCATCCAGCGCCATATAATCCATTGATATTCTTCCGATTACAGGCATACGCTTCCCTCCCAAAAAACCATGTCCAAATCCGGAAAACTTCCGCATGAATCCGTCGGCGTAGCCCATTCCTACGGTGATGATCGTCATATTCCGATCAGCGGTGTAAGTTGCTCCATAACCGACGGTATCGCCGGACTGGAGGTGATTCACCTGCACGATTCGCGAAAATAGATCCATAACTGGATTCATTGATCCAATCCTATCTTCACGGACAGAAAAACCATACAGGGATTTCCCTGGCCTAACAACGTCAAAAAAATACTCTTTGCCGAGGAATATGCCGTTGGTGGCGGAGAGGCATCCTTTGACGTTTCCAAAATACATCAAAATCTCTTTAAACCGTTCTAACTGGAGCCGATTCAGCGGATGATCTGGAATATCAGCGCAGGCCAGGTGACTCATGATGAAGACTAAGTTTAAACTATCTCTTACCTCATCAAAATTAGATCCGACATTCCTATATGAGTATCCGTTGCGAAATATACCAGTGTCTATCTGAATCACGGCGTCCAATTTTTTCCCAAGTTTTTTTGCCTGCTGGATCCACAGATCAGACTGACATGCGTTATTCAACACTGGGATAATTCGATGTTTCAGTAGTAGATCTTCCGAGTGGCGAAATACGCCATTAAAAACGAAAATTTTTGCGCCATCGGGTAGATTTTTTCTGATCTCGATTCCTTCTTCCAGAGTGGCCACGAAAAATGCTCTGCATCCCTCGTACCACAGCCGCTTGCTCACCTGTATTGCTCCGAAGCCATAGGAATTAGCCTTGATGACAGCTATGAGCTGGACTCCAGCTGTCAGCTCCGCCACTATCCTGGTATAATTTTTCGCCAAATTATCAAGATTGATCACGGCCGTCACCAGCACATGTGGCTCAATCTTATCCAAAAGACTCTGTGTAGAAGTGCTACTCATAACCGCTCTTTCTTCCATCTGACAGATTATCGAACTTCGTATAGCGGCCATCAAAAAATAGTCGAATTGTCCCTATAGGACCATGTCGCTGCTTTGCCAAGATAACTTCAGCCAGATTGTATATCTTGGACATTCTATTTAGCCATTCCACATGTTTATCTGTGCCTGGAGAAGGCTCGCGCCGCGCCTCATAGTACTCTTCCCTATAGACGAACATCACGACGTCGGCATCCTGCTCGATGGATCCAGATTCCCGTAAATCTGCCAACTGAGGGCGCTTATCATCCCGCGTTTCAACGGCTCTTGATAGCTGGGATAGAGCTAACACAGGCACGTCCAATTCCTTAGCAAGGGCTTTCAAGGATCTGGTAACCTCCGAAATTTCCTGCACCCGGTTTTCATTGCGCCTGTCATCGCTTCCCTGGAGGAGCTGCAGATAGTCCAGTACTATCAGGTCAAGTCCCTGTTGACGCTTTAGTTTGCGCGCTCTGCTTCGTACGGACGATATGGTCAACGCTGGAGTATCGTCGATGAACAATGGCAATTCCATCAGTTTTTTGTGTGCCTCTACGATTTTAGCAAAGTCCTCCTCTCTTATTTCGCCGCGCCGAATTTTTTCGGATGGAATCGCGCAATCTTGAGAGAGAATCCTAGTAACCAGCTGCTCTGACGACATTTCCAGCGAAAAAAACGCGACTTTCCCTCCGCCTTCAGTCCTTTTGGCATAGGCCATTGCAGCATTAAACGCCATATTTGTAGCGAGAGCAGTTTTTCCCATCGATGGTCGTCCAGCGAGGATTACAAGATCTGATCTATTCAGGCCTCCGAGCCACTTATCCATATCAATGAACCCGCTGGTGATCCCGGTAATGCTGTTATCGCTTCTGTAGGCGTTTTCAACCACTTCCATGGTGCTGATGAGAGCACTGGAAAAGGGGACGAATCCCCCCCTCTTATCGGCAATTGATAGTTCGTAGAGCCTTACCTCTGCGTTTTCAATTTGGTCGGACGTTTTCACGTCTATCTCGAAAGTAGCAGCGCTATAGGACATGTTTTCGCCGATAAGAATCAGCTGTCTTCTCAGATACATGTCGTAGATCAGCTTCGCATAATCGTCCACTCCGGCGATGGATACAACAGAGTTTACTAACTGGACTAGATAATCACCGCCACCGACCTCCCGTAGTTCATCTCTCTTCTCAAAATAGGCACGCAGTGTTATCGGATCCGCCACTAGTTCCTGAGATATCAACTTGCTGATTGCTTCATAAATCTTTCCGTTAATTGGTGTAGCAAAATGTAAAGGCAGAAGATATTCTGATATGTTTTCTAAGTATCCATTGTTAAGCATGAGCGCTCCGAGCAGAGACTGCTCCGCTTCAATGTTGTGAGGCAAAACCCTTGCCTCCGGGTTCTGTTGAGAGTTTGCCAGTTCGGGAGGATTCACGTATCGTCTCTTTCATAAAGCCAGTAATGTTATACTAATAAAAAACGGAAACACAGCTAGCGCTATTTCTTGCTATCCTCAGTAGCGAGCTTCTGTAGAATTTCCGGTATGTCCACTATCATTTTTCCGTCTCGGATACTTGCTGTCGCGTTATACACTAGCGGGTCATTGTAATCTCCGTGTCCAATTCGCTCCGTCGTATAAACAGGAATTGCGAGCGTCTCTGCATACCATTTTAGACAAAGCTTTAAAAATCTAGGCCTCTTCACGCTATGAAAGTGCCCAAAAATTATCGCCTTTACCCCGGAAAATTTCCCCGCTTCCTTTAGATGATTTAAAACGCGAATGATTGCTGGAGCCTGTTCGTTCGTATCCTCCAGGAAAAGAATTTTGTTGTTAGTTTCTATCTCCCAACATGTTTTTAAACTACTTTCGATAATTGTCAGATTCCCACCGCTTAATTTTCCACTAACACTTTTCTGTTTTTGAGCAATGGTGTTCAGGGGATGGATTCCGGTAACCTCGTACCTCTTAACCTTTCCTTCGAGGATATCTAGCAATAAATCAAATTTGCTATCAAATGATCCCGGCGTTAGATAGAGTAGCATTGTTGCGTGAATAGCAACGCAATCTGGCCACTTTTGAGTAATAAATAGATTTAGAGATGTTGCATCGCAAAAACCAATAAATATTTTCCCTTTCTTTGGAGGTGGAAGTCGATTCAGTGTAGATAGAAACATCTCTGTTCCATGTCCCCCACGTAGCGACCAAATAATTTTATGATCTGAATTTATTGCATCGAGAAGAAAATTTAGCCGATGGTCAGCAATATCTGAGAAGAAAAACACACCCTCATCTGGGAGAGCGGATTCCGGAATATTAATTCCCCATTCCTGAGCAAGACAACGCAGATTGTTATTTGCTTTCGGTGAAAGACTACTTCCAACGGAAGTGACAGTCATATTTAAACGTCCTATTCTCCGACAGACATCATGAAACCTGGTCACCTGTTCCGGATTAATCGCCTTATCAGCTCCCTTGCTATGATTGCTCTGTACCTCAGTAGGAATTGGTCGATTTGACCGCTCTTCGGCACATCCTAATAAAAAACATGAATAAAAAATGAGGCGTGATTGCTTGCAAAACTTGGCAAAAAGCATTGTTATCGGAGAACTTTTGCCAATTCTTTCTCCACTGTTACCTCTAGAAATTAACGACACAGGTGGCTACCTCTTCAAAAAACGAACAGACTCCCCCGTCGATTTCGATATCCACAGAATGCATCCTATTCGGTTTGAATACCCGAATTACGCCTTTTTTTAGTGTAGTAACAATTGCCATGTGATTGGGAAGTATGCATATTTCTCCAAGCGTTGCTGGGAGCACAACGTAGGATACCTCTCCATCAAAAAGCTTTTTCTCTAATTTTAGGACCTTCGCTTTCACGTTGATATGCCCATGTTGGTCGCTTTTTCGTATACATCTTCGATGGTTCCTACCATGAAAAATGCCATTTCCGGAAGATGATCGCATTCTCCAGAAATAATTGCGCTGAATCCTTTTATGGTATCTTCTAGTGTTACAAATTTTCCTTTCATGCCTATAAACACCTCCGCTACATGAAACGGCTGGGACAGAAATCGTTGAATTTTGCGGGCTCTCGCTACGACAAGTTTATCTTCTTCTGATAGTTCATCCATGCCAAGGATCGCAATGATATCCTGAAGGGCTTTATAGCTTTGTAGAACCCTCTGCACCTCACGGGCAACCGAATAATGCTCTTCGCCGACTATCTGAGGAGATAGCATGCGAGATGTTGAGGCCAAAGGATCTACGGCCGGATAGATTCCCAACTCTGATATCTTCCTGCTTAACACAGTGGTTGCATCAAGGTGCGTAAATGACGTTGCCGGAGCGGGGTCTGTTATATCGTCCGCCGGTACATAAACTGCCTGGATGCTGGTGATGGATCCCTTGATCGTGCTGGTGATGCGCTCCTGTAGCTCGCCCATATCTGTAGCAAGAGTCGGCTGATATCCAACGGCGGATGGTGTTCGTCCAAGCAATGCAGAAACCTCCGATCCTGCCTGGGTGAAACGAAATATATTGTCCACAAAAAGTAAAACATCCTGCTGCTCATAGTCTCTGAAATACTCTGCCACCGTTAAACCGGTTAGCGCGACGCGTAACCTTGCGCCTGGGGGCTCATTCATTTGACCATAAACCAACGCGGCCTTTGATCCGTCTCCTTTGATATCTATAACTCCAGACTCGATCATTTCATGGTAGAGGTCGTTTCCTTCGCGGGTTCTCTCTCCTACACCGGCAAAGACAGAGAAGCCACCATGGGCTTTTGCAATATTATTGATCAATTCTTCAATGAGGACAGTCTTTCCTACGCCGGCTCCACCGAATAGCCCCACCTTCCCACCTTTAGAATATGGCGTAAGAAGGTCTACAACCTTGATTCCGGTCATTAGGATTTCCATATCTGTAGATTGCTCAGCAAAGCTCGGAGAGCTCCGATGGATCGGAAGACGCATCTTCGTTGTGATCGGGCCTCTGTTGTCGATCGGTTCTCCAATCACATTAACGACCCGCCCAAGCATTTCGCGACCAACAGGTACTTCAATCATTTTCCCTGTGTCAATCACTGCCTGGCCACGCTGCAATCGATCAGTTACGTCCATCGCTATGGCACGCACTGTGTTTCCTCCAAGCTGTTGCGCCACCTCAAGGATTATCCTTTTTCCGTTATTTACTACCTCTAGAGCATTGCGAATATCGGGAACGGCGCCTTCATCGAAGACTGCGTCGACAACAACACCGAGCACCTGCGATATTCGCCCTTTGCTTTGAGAAGAGGCATTCATTTTTTTAGAACTGCCAAACTCTTCTTTATACTCATCCGCTTCAGCTATAGAAGATTTTTTCGTTCTCATTTATCTACCCCTTTGCTATGGCAGCTGCGCCGGAGACAACCTCCACCAATTCCTGCGTAATATTATACTGCCTCGTCCGATTGTAGGCTATTGTCAAATCTGATAACAGATCGTCGGCGTTTCTTGTAGCATTGTCCATGGCCGCCATGCGCGATCCGTACTCGCTTGCCATGCTCTCTAGGGCAGCTTGATAAAGCTGAATCCCAATATTATGGGGAACAATAGCTTCAAGGATTGCTTCGGGATTCGGTTCAAAAATAGTTTCCCGCGAACTTGCTTTCAAATTGAAATCAAGAGGAATCAGACTCCTCGCCTCAACCAGGCGATTCATTGTCGATAAACATTTGGTGTACACCGTGGAAACTCTATCTACATTTCCAGAGGTAAAATTAGCTATTATTCTTTGAGCTAACTTTTGAGCATTCACTAATAATTTATCACTGCGATAAAAGTCCTCGACGAGCTCTATATCATCATTACGAGTCAGTCTCTGCCCGATTGCATCAAACGCTTTAATTCCGATGCAGATAATTCGCACTTTTCTATCTCGTCTATGAATATCTGCGACAATCTCGGCGGTTTTTTTGCAAACCACATAGTTGAAATTTCCACACAGCCCTTTATCAGAAGCAAAGACAACTAACATTTCCGTTTGAATTATTTTTCTACCGAAAAACAGTTCGCAGTTAATGCTGGAGAGTTCTTGACGAATCTTCGCTAAAATCAACTCTACCTCGGATGCATATTCCCTAGATTCTGCTGCCTTCTGCTCAGCCTTCTTCAATTTTACGCCTGCGACAAGCTTCATGGATGACGTTACCTTCCTTGTGGATTTAACCACTTCCACTTTATTTCTGAGCTCCTTCAGGTTGGACACTACTAAGCCCCATATAGCTTTTTAAAATCGCCAAGATATCTATTTATAGTGGATTTTAGTTCTTCCGCTGCCTCCTCGGTGATTTCTTTACGTTTTCTGATATCAGCAAGCAACTCTGTTTTCCCCTTTTTCATGCAATCTAAGACGTAATTCAGGAATTGCTTGATTACTTTGACCTCCAAACCGTCTAGATAGCCATTGACGCTGAGATATATGCTCACAACCTGCTCTTCGACGCTCATTGGAGAATATTGAGGCTGTTTAAGTACCTCAGTCAGACGTTCCCCACGGGAGATCAGCTTCTTGCTTGATTCGTCCAAGTCAGAGGCAAACTGCGCGAAACTGGCAATCTCTCTGTACTGAGCAAGCTCTAATTTGATTTTACCTGCCACCTGCTTCATACATTTCGTTTGCGCTGAAGACCCCACGCGGCTCACGGATTGACCAACATTTATCGCTGGGCGAACTCCCTTGTAGAACAGACTACTCTCTAGGAAAATCTGCCCATCGGTGATGGAGATAGCGTTAGTTGGTATGTACGCAGACAGATCCCCTGCCTGGGTCTCGATAATCGGGAGCGCTGTGAGGGATCCTCCACCTTTGCTATCACTCAATTTCGCCGCTCTTTCTAGCAACCGCGAATGAAGGTAGAACACATCTCCTGGATAGGCCTCCCGGCCCGGAGGTCTTCGCAGCAGAAGTGACATTTGCCGATATGCAACAGCATGCTTCGAAAGATCATCATAGATTACCAGCGCATGCATTCCATTATCTCTGAAATACTCTCCGACGGTGCATCCGGTGTAGGGAGCAAGGTATTGTATAGTTGCTGGATCAGATGCGGTCGCGGCAACAACTGTGGTGTATTCCATGGCACCAGCATCGGCGAGCATCTTCACTATATGCGCAGTAGATGATTTCTTCTGCCCTATAGCCACATAGATACAATACAATTTTTCTTTTTCTACATTTTCAAAGGCATAGCGTTGATTCAATATGGTATCAATGGCAATTGCTGTTTTCCCAGTCTGCCGATCTCCAATAATTAGCTCCCTCTGTCCACGGCCAATTGGAACGAGAGAATCTATTGCTTTTAGACCAGTCTGAACCGGCTCGTGAACTGACATCCTTTCTATAATACCCGGCGCCTTGACATCCACAGGCAAAACTTCATTGGCTTTTATCGCGCCTTTTCCATCAATTGGCTCCCCGAGAGCATTGATCACACGGCCAAGCAGATTTTTTCCTACCGGCACCTTCACGATATCTCGCGTACGTCTAGCCTCCATCCCCTCGCGTACTTGTCGATCATCTCCAAAGATAACGACATCGACGGAGTCTTCTCCGAGATTCAAAGCCATTCCTTTGGTTCCTGAGTCGAAAATAACCATCTCCCCCATAGATACGTCATCAAGCCCATAGATTTTTGCAACCCCGTCTCCGATCGAGATCACTCTTCCCACTTCAACGAATTCTGGGCCCGCATCAAAGTTCTCTATGCGTTCTTTCAGTATGGAGGCAATTTCAGAAGGCTTAATTCTCATAGCAATCCCCTCTAATGGCTCTGCGCAGTCTCCCTAATTTTGATTTTAGAGAATAGTCCAGAATTTTGGATCGATGCCGCACGCAAATGCCTCCGATGAGAGATGGATCTTGGTGACAAACACATCTAATTTTCCCACCGAAAATTTCCTGGAGATGCGATACCAGCTGATTCTTATCGAACTTTGTGAGATTGGCAGCATAGGAAATATGAAATATCTTTTCTCCTCTAACAACATCACTAATAAATGAAAAATATTCATCGCATATCTCAACCAACAATGCAAATCTCCCATTTTTTAGCAATAGAGCTAAAAAGTTGCTAACTTCCTTCGACAATTCGAGTCTGGATATCAACTCTGCAATGAAAACTTCTCCCCATTTTTTTATCACGGAAACCCTTTTCAGGAATTTGACGTAATCGCCTAAGGAAACAACGCAATCTCTTATCAATTTCAGTTGGCTATACATAACCTTTTCAGTACCGACGAAAATTGAGGCAGCATGCAAAGACCGCACATACTGATCGATAACGATCTTTCTTGCAGCAACTCCCCCTTCAGCCATCGTCCTCATCGCCAGATGCCGCCTGATGTATACCACAAGAATCGCTGAATGTAACCACGTTCTTACTTGATCCGCAGCATCCTGTGCCAGATAACTGCAGCAGCTTTTGAAATTTCCATTCTTTGCGGAATGGAGCTTTTTCCGAAGGAGACTTCGCTCTCTTCGTTGCTGACGTTGTGCAATAATCTGCACAAAATCGTCTTTCCATCCGCTAACTGAGCTATGATGATATCTCCTTCAAGGCTTTCCAAATCTTCGATTTTTCCAGCTACGCAATCTCCTTTTTTATATCTAGAATTCACAAAATCCGCCTCTACAATATGGAAGATCGCGTCTCTGTGTACGCTGATGAAAAAACTTAACTCCCGACGTATATCTTCATCTAGAAACGGCGGGATTCTAGGCGCTGATTCCCGTATTGGGGGTTGCTCTATGTTAGCTTCATGAAAAGTGAAAATAGACCTCTCGCTATCCCTCATCATGCGGGGAGTATCTCCTTCACCTGTCAGCAGCCACTCTGTCGGACAAAGTATTCCTACTTTTCGGAAAGCCTCGCTCACACGAGCAGCGCTCTTCTCAGTCAATTCGACGCGTCCACTCTCCCACGTATCTATTGTGGATGTAGCTATGCCAATTTTCTCATACAACTCCTGACGAGAAAAACCCGTGAGTGCTCGCGCCATGCGTAGGCGAAGGCCCTTAAGCTGGGCGACAGTATGGGCTGCAGGTTGATCGTCAAACAACAAACTTCTTCTTTGAGGTTTCACTACATTTCTCCATTTATCACTATAAAGCTTCTTGAAAATGAAATCAACATTGTCTAAAATGAACAATATGGAGGAGGGGAGGTGCTAATATGTTGAATGTAAATGATTTTTTGATTAACGGAGGTTGCACAAATGCAGAATACTGGCAGTAGCTTGGATGATTTAATAAAAAAGATCTGCAAAATCGAAGGCGAATCCGGAGCGCTGCCCCCCCCTGAAAAAGAACGCCATTTGATACAAGTGCAGCTATTAGCTGCGCAGATCATAGTAGAAGATTTGTTGAAAATCAAAGAAGTATCTCCATATTTATCAAATAGAGAAATTATCGATTATCTTCTACACAACTGGACGGAGAACATGAGGGGGGTCATATCTGCCATTATGGTGAAGAATGTAGTGGGAGAGGAAGAACTCTGGAAAAATGAAGTATTCAGCAAGCTCGTTCCTACTCCATAAATACCAGAAAGCGTCGAGGAAAAAATAGCCTTTCTTAAGGCATGTTTTCTCTCAGATTTGTACTATTTTAACCCATTGTGTCCTACTCTCTTTCAAAATATTGAAAGAAGGGATATAAGAAGAGTGAATGGGGTTTTGAGGAAGAAAAAATGCGTATTTTTGTTCGCGATGGTGATGTTGATCAGGCACTTAGAGTATTGAAGAAGAAAATGCAACGAGAAGGACTTTTTCGTGAGATAAAGCTTCGGAGACATTTTGAAAAGCCATCTGAAAGAAGAGTTCGAGAAATGGCTGAGGCAGTGCGAAGAGCAAGGAAGCTGCTAAGGAAACGTTTAGTAAGAGAGGGCCTTTAGGCTAGGGACGTGGTACTATAATTAATTTTGCAGTCTCAGAGCAGTGTTATTTTGTTATAGGTTATAGTTTTTCGTGATATCTACGAATTTGCTTTGTGTATAATGGGATTAGGAGACTTTATTACATCTGTAATAATTTCTATTCCTGTGGAGCGGGATCCTTTCACCAAAACACAGTCGCTATCTCTGATTTCTTGGGAAATTTTTTCTGCTAGTTCAATGGAATTCTCGCGCCAAATTCCTTTCTTACTCTCCTGAAGATTTTCAAACAGGCGTTTAGCAAACATTCCGCAAGCGAAAACCACGTCTATTCCAAATTTGTCCACTGTTGCTGATAGATCCTCATGGTAATGCATAGAATTTTTGCCTAGCTCGAGCATATCTCCAATGACTAAAACCTTTCGGCGATTGGCATACCTTGCCAGAAACCTAATTGCGTTTTTTACTGACGTTTGGCAGGCGTTATAGGCGTCCTCTATAAGGACAATGTCTCGATCCTGTAGATAACAAATCCCTCCGCGACCGTAGGGTAAGGTAAAAGAACCTACGCTGGCCGCCAACTCCCGTATGGAAATTCCGGAAACAATATGGGCACATAGAATTGCAGATAGGCTGCTTTCGATAAGAGCCTCTCCGCCGCAGTGAGTTTCGTACTCTACATTTTCTCCAAGAATTTTTGCTGCAATCCTGAAAAAGCCCAGAGAGCAATCGTAGGAGACGACGCTTGCGTCTGCGTCTTGCCAGCCGAAGGTAAAAATGTTGCGAACGCCGTTTTCTGATGCTTGCCGTCGCAAAAAGTCCACATAGGGAGAATCGGCTGGAATTAGGGCTGCGTCCTGGCCGCGCAATGTTCCGAAAATTTCAGATTTCGCCCTCGCTATATCCCAGACTGAATTAAAAAATTCTGAGTGGGCTTCGCAAATCTTGGAGACTACAGAAACAGACGGCTGAATTATATTTAGCAATTTTTTGATATCTCCGGTGGCACTCATACCCATTTCAAAAATGCCGAATTTTGCGTTTCTCGGCATGGTAGAGGCACAGATAGGAAGGCCGATTTGACTGTTGAAATTTTTTTGTGTTGCGAAGATTTTTCCTTTCAGGCTGTCTTGCTCGGATAGAATATGGTGGATGAGCTCTTTAGTGGTAGTCTTCCCGACGCTGCCGGTAACTCCGATATATTTCGCTTCCGCCGATTTTGTAAGGTTGTATTTCGCTAATTTTCGTAGCGCGTCCCTTGAAGATTTTACAATAATTACTCTGCCACGGTTTACTTCACCTTCGACCTCTTCTGCGATCGCTAGAACAGCTCCATTATCCATTGCCTGCTGGATAAAATAACGGCCGTCCGTGCGCTCCCCCGGCAGTGCAATGAAAAGATCACCAGGTTTCGTCTTTCTTGAATCCACACAGACTCCGTCTACACCGTCTACGCCGTTGATGCGCTCCAAGATCGACTTACCAAAAAGCTCCGACAACTCTTTCAGCGAAAAAATCACACTATTTCCCTGAGCTTTTCAAGGATTATATCCTTGTCACTGAAAGACAACAATTTATTTCCCACCTGTTGATGGGTTTCATGCCCTTTACCTGCCACAAGCAGTGAGTCTCCATCTGAGAGCATATCTATTGCTGCTTCGATTGACATTCGTCGATCGCTGATTTCAGCGGCGCTTGGACATCCTTCCAGAATCATTTTCCGAATTTTACACGGATCTTCGTCTCTTGGATTATCGTCGGTAACGATTACAACATCGGAAAATTTTTCCGCGATCTCTCCCATAAGCGCTCGTTTGAGAGAATCGCGATTTCCTCCACACCCAAAGACAGTGACTATTCTCCCTTTCGTATGACTACGCAGAGCCAGAATTGCATTCTGTAAAGCGTTAGGCGTGTGGGCATAATCGACATAGACTCGCGCAGATCGACGAAACTGCGCAACAAGCTCTAATCGACCGCTGATTGGAACCAGCTTTTCCAACACTTCTATAATTCTGTCGTAGTCTGTTCCGGTCAGGTATGCTATCGCGGCAGAACAGAGAGAATTATAAACCTGAAAAGTTCCCTGAAACGGCAGAATAAATGAAAATTCTCTTCCGAAAAATAAAATCTTAACCCGTTGGTTGGATTCCCTCTGCTCAATCTCCAGGATTTTCACATCGGCAGCTCCATATCCATAGTCTATGCACCTTATTCTTCGATCTGAAGCAACTGCGCGAATATCCTGCGAGCATGGGTCATCAAAGTTGACGATAAAGGAGGCCTGAGGGGCAGCCAGTTCAGTGAACAGTCTTCGCTTTGCATTCCAGTAGTTTTCGAAGGTTTTGTGATAGTTAAGGTGATCTTGTGTAAGATTCGTGAAGGCGCATACGTCAAACGAAATGTTGTCGATTCTGCATTGTTCTATCCCTTGGCTAGTGGCTTCCATTGCGATGTTTTTTATCCCATTCGCACTTAGTTTATTGAGAATTTTATGGAGAGCGATACAGTCTGGTGTGGTCATGTTGTTAGGGAGTTGACTGCGGCCTTCCGCAACGGCAACGCCTAGGGTACCAATGCTGGCGGCATTTATTCCGATTTCTGTCCAAATCTGCCTCAGGATATCCACGACAGAGCTTTTCCCATTCGTACCAGTGACCGCAACTACATGGTTGAACACGCATGGGAAAAATTTTGTCGCAACTTCAGCTAGTTTTTGTCGAACATTCGGCGTGGAGAAAAAAACAACGTCGTTTTGAATTTCGAAATGGTCCTCATTCCCTCCCTCTTGCAATACTGCTACCGCCCCTCTGGCTATTGCTTCCTCTACATGCTTTCTTTTGTTTTCCTTGCAGCTTCCAAGGACAACGAATAAATTTCCCTGGATCACTTGTCTAGAGTCATCGCAGAGATCCGTCACGACCTTACTTCCAACTTCTTCTTCAATGTTGAATAACTCTCGTAGCTTCTTCATAGTTTTTTCCTCATTATGCCTTTCCAATCGGGTTCAGGATTACTAGATGCAACGATATCCAGCATCCCTCCAATTCTCTTTACTATTCGGGCGCAGAGCGGAGTTGCATTCCAGCCTGCTGTTCTGTATCCGTAGGTCTTGTCGGTTGCTTTAGGTTCGTCCAACACTACGTAGACGGCATACTTGGGATTAGTCATTGGAAAGCACCCGATGAATCCTGTATAATTCACGTTTTTTTGGTAACGGCCATCTCTAATTTTCTCGGCTGTCCCTGATTTTCCTCCGACGAAATACCCTGGAACATCAGCAAATTTGTTTCTTCCTTCGGTTACATTGATTCGCAGTAGGGCCTTCATCAGATGAGATGTTTTTTGAGAAACAATTCTCTTGCCTGACTCGATATTTTCTCGTTTTAGCAGGGTCGGATCGTTTAGAATCCCATTGTTTATTATTCCAGTTACCACAGTTATCATGTGAAGAGGACTAACCGCAATACCATGTCCGTAGGAAATAGTGATAGAATTTGCCTCTGACCAATGCGACGGGTAGAGAGGCCGTTGTGTTTCTGATAATTCGCAGGAAACCACGTCGAGTAATCCAATTTTTTTCATAAAATTCTTCTGTGCTACTCTTCCGACTTCCTGTGCAATTTTTGCAGACCCTATGTTTGAGGAGTACTTCAAAATTTCCTCAACAGAAAGTCGACGCCCTAATCCCTTAAAATCATTGACAGTAAATTTCCCTATTTTTATCGGTTCGCTGGCATCGAACACCGTGAAAGGCGTTATTCGATCAGATTCTAGTGCCATTGCGATGGTGAATATTTTTGCGGAAGACCCTGGTTCAATGGCGGAGGACGTTACCATGTTGAATCGTTTCTTTGAACGAGGATCCTCATTTTGGTTAGGATCAAAGTCCGGAAGCGACACAAGAGATATTATCTCTCCGGTTGAGATTTTCATTATAATTGCCGCTCCGCCAATAGCGTGGAATTCTTCGATACCTTTTTTCAGCTCGTCTCTCACTGCATGTTGAATCTTGACATCGACAGACAGCACGATCGGCGTTGACGACTCCCGCAGTGATGCATCAAAAACCTTCTCAATTCCTGCGATTCCGATATTGTCGGTATCAATCCCGCCAACAACGTGTGAAAGTAAATTAGCGTCGGGGTATACTCTTCTCTCTGTCTTTAGGAAATGCATTCCTGGAATACCTTGGTTCAAAACCGCTTGCTGCTGGGTCGGAGAAAGGTTGCGCTTTATCCACAGAAATTTTTTCGGTGACGACAATTTTTTGATTATTTCTTCTCTATCCAGGTCCTTTAATACAGAGGCGATTTTTTCAGCCGATTCCTCCACGTTGATTATTTCCCCTGGGCATGCATATAGAGACACCGTAGGCAGGCTCGTCGCTATCATTATCCCATTCCGATCGATGATATCGGCGCGGGTAATGACAGATAGAGCCTGGTCGAAGACCCGATCATCCTCCTTGGACGTGAAAATCATCACCTGCGCTAGCCGAATGATCAAGATGACGAATAGAATTAAGAAAATGCTAACGGCAAACAGAATCCTCTGCCTTGCGATCTTCAACGACCGCGCTGACAGAGAATATATAATACTATTGTCTCTACCGACATACATGGATCGAATTATAGAAGATTAATCATTTTTTACACGACTATAGCTTAGCTGTTTTTTAGAAAATAATGACTATGTCTTGAAATGCTTGCGGCAAACAGAGACGTATTTTTCGTTACCCCCGATCTCTATCTGATTCCCCTCACGAACCCTCCTGCCATTTTCGTCCATGCGCATGTTCATGATAGCTTTCCGGCCGCAGTGACAGATCGTCTTCAGCTCGATCAAAACATCGGCAATGGCTAAAAGCCGCCGGCTACCGTCGAAATCGTTTCCCTGAAAATCCGTTCTTAATCCATAGGATAGGACAGGAATATTTAAAAAGTCAACCACATCGCTCAGCTGGTCAACCTGTACTCTTGTTAGGAATTGCGCCTCATCAACCAGGACGCATGCAACGCTTCTAGCTCCTTTGACGTAGCAGAAAAAATCAAAATCTGAATCGAAGGTTATTGCCTGTTTCCTCAAACCTATGCGAGAGGTAATTATCCCTGGACCATATCTCGTATCCATTGCATGCGTAAACAGCAAAGTGTCCATACCCTTTTCTTTGTAGTTATGGTCCGTCTGTAACAAAGAAGTAGTTTTTCCTGCATTCATGGCAGAATAGTAAAAGTAAAAACACGCCACAACTCTTTCCCTACACTACAAGGGGACGCTAAAACTATTTAAATCGACTTCACGATTTCTGAACTTACTTTGCATCTTGATATAGCATGCAGCTCTAAGTGCTGCAATAGATCCAATAGAATCTTCCTGTATGATATGTCTTAGCTATAGTGTATTTACGCCTGTGTCCATCCAATGGAGCCGGTCTAGATTTGAAAACAGCATTCCGTCTTTCACGACCAGCGTTTGTAAATTAGGAACACACAGATCCAATGAAGATTTTGTAGTGAAAAAAATTGCTAACTTCGGGGAATTGTGGAAGTATAGTACATTGTACTTTACGTCGGAGCATAGCTCAGCCTGGTAGAGCACAGCCTTCGGGAGGCTGGGGCCGGAGGTTCGAATCCTCTTGCTCCGACCACTGTTAAAAAAATTGTATGGGTATAAAACAATTGAGGAAAATGTGAAACGTCACCTAAAAATAGGCAAATTACTAAAACTGACGGCTGCTTTTAAGCAGAAAAAGGTGATTGTTGGAACAGCAATTGTATTTGCCTTCATCGTAGTCGCAGGCTTTCTTTTCTATAGGTGGAGAAACAAAGAGGAAGTCAAATTCAAATTCGAGCCCCCGTCCGTTACGGCTAGCAGTGCTTCATTTGGTCCAGTTTCTAAATATGTTCATGCGATAGGAACTCTGCGAGCCTCCGATTCTGTTATGATTAAGTCGGAAGTGCTCGCGCAAATAAAGAAGATATGCGTTTCAGAGGGGGCAATCGTCAAAGAAGGCGACGTTCTAATTGAACTGGACGATACCCAAGCCAAAGCGCAGTTAATGGAAGCAAAAGCGCAGCTGCAAAAAGCTCAGGCTGAATCTGAGCCAATAGAAAAGCTGGCGGATAAAGGGGTCGTGGCGAGGCTGCAAAGCGTGTCCAAAAAAGCAGAGGTGGACGCTTATGCTGCAAGAGTGATGGCAAATAAGAATCTTCTTGAGAGGCATACTATTCGTGCACCTTTTGATGGGATAATCGGGTTACTCGAAGTTAGCAAGGGCCAGCTAACTTCCCAGGGATCTGAGTTGATCAAGGTCGTCAGCCGATGTCTGCTGAAAGTGGACTTCAAGATTGCTGAGGCAGAGATAGAAAAGGTTGCCGTGGGGCAGGATGTGCATATTTTTGTTGGAGGAGATAATGAGAAGGCATTCTCCGCTAAGATTGTTGCAATAGATCCGGAGTGCGATAAGGTTTCTCACACCTTTGATGTACGAGGAGTTTTGGATATGCCAGAAGACGGGGAGTATAGCACAGCTGCACTAAGGCCGGGAAGGTTCGTTCGCGTGCAGGTTCCCCTTGACGGTGAACAGCGCGGGATTGTCATTCCGGAGAGTGCCCTGGAAAAGATCGGTGATGAATACGTCGTGTATCGAGTGGTGGAGGGACGTGCTATTCGGACTATCATAACCGTTGGATCTCGTCGCGACGGTAATGTAGAGATTATCACTGGATTAAGTGAAGGAGACTTGGTGATAACTAGCGGGCAAGCGGGGGTACTGGATGGGAAAGAAGTGAAGATTCAAGACCGAGAGTCTACATCAGACATTGTAAAGCGGCTCAGAGAGGCGCAGCTGAGAAGCAGGACAGGAAGAAAAAGGCAGTAGAGCATGGAATTAACAGAATTCTGCGTCAGAAGGCCTGTATTCTCTACTGTTCTGACACTGATGATTGTCGTACTTGGCCTTGTGTGTCAAACCAAGCTGCAAATACGTAAAGATCCAGAAGTAGAGAGATCGATAATAGTCGTAGAAACTGAGTTTCCAGGAGCTAGCCCAAAAGTAGTTGAGCAGCAGATTACGAAAATCCTGGAGGGACAGTTCGCGACGATTTCCGGCATAGAATTGATCCGCTCTCAGAGCACCAATCAGAAAAGTGAAATAACTATAGAGTTTTCTCCAGAAAGATCCCCAGATGGAGCAGCGTCTGACGTACGAGATCGGATCTCTGCTATTCGAAACCATCTCCCGCTCGGGATTCCTGAACCAATAATCCGAAAGGGGAATACTGACTCAAGCGCTGGGGTTTGTATTGGTTTTACCAGCGATCTTCACTCCATAGATGACCTGCGCGATTATATTGAAAAATATATTAAATCAAAATACGAAGTCCTATCGGGCGTTGGACATGTCCTGATATCGGGCGGCAATATCAAAAGCATGCGAGTATATGTGGATCCGCTGAGCCTCGCCTCCTATGGTTACTCGCCGTCTGATGTGGTGAATTCTATCATGGCTCAACACCAGCAAAGTCCTTGCGGAAGGCTTATAAGCAAAGACCGTGAGTACATGTTAACTGCTGATGGAGAGCTTAGCAAACCGGAGGAATTCGACGAGATTGTCCTTCCGACTAATAATCGAGGTCGAGTCGTCCGGATAAAGGACGTTGGGAAATCTTACTTGCTTGCGGAGGATGTTCGCTCCGGAGCCTGGTTTAACGGAAAGGAATGCGTGACAGTTGCTATTACAAAGCAATCCACTGCTAATCCAATGGAAATGAGTAAAGCAATCAATAACGCTATGCCGGAAGTGCGCGACATGCTGCCAACCGGGGTTAAAGCTGTGGTTGCAATGGACGAGGCCAAGGATATTAAAGCATCGTTGGATAATGTCTACCAAGCAATTTTTGAAGCAACGGTTCTGGTAGTGTTCGTAGTATTCCTGTTTTTATGGTCTTTTCGGGCGACGCTGGTTCCCATCGTGACGATCCCCGTGTCTCTGCTTGGAACATTGATCCTTCTCTTAGTTTTCGGTTTTTCCATCAACACGTTTACTCTGCTTGCAATGGTTCTTGCAGTGGGGCTTGTAGTCGATGATGCGATTGTCGTCGTAGAGAACATTCATAGACACATGGAGAGAGGCATATCTCGACTTCGGGCGGCAATTGATGGGTCCAAAGAGATATTTTTTTCAATCGTCGCCATGACGCTAACTCTGGCGATCGCTTATGTCCCGATTGCGCTTACTCCTGGAAAAATTGGTAAATGCTTTCGCGAATTTGCACTGGCGCTCGCTGGTGCTGTGCTGATATCAGGTTTTGTCGCAGTCACTCTGTCTCCAATGATGTGCGCCAAGCTGCTAAGCACAGAGAGGAAAAAAGTATCAACTGGATGGTGGGCGCGGGCGGCGAAGATTCAGGAGGATACTCTAGCAAAGCTGGATTCGACATATCTTCGACTGCTAACGGTTGCGTTGAAAAAGAAAGCATGGATTCTCTTTATTGGTGCAGCGGTGGCAATAATTGGAGGGATTATATCGAGGATTCTTCCTTCCGAAAGTCGGTCTCCAGAGGACACAGGATATATTAGTATCCATGGCATTGGTCCCATCGGAGCCAGTTATAGTTTCATGGAAGAGACCGCGAAGAAGGTCAACTCGTTGCTGATGTATACTCCGTTTATTAACAACCTCTGGATAACAGCGGATCCCAATAAAATCGACGGCTGGATCCAGTTGCAGGACTGGAAGGACAGAAATATGACCACCAAGGAGATCGCGGAGAAATTGCGCCCTGTATTAAAAGAGATAACTAGCGTTCCCTGCTCTGCCGTTGCTGGATATGGTGCATCAGACAAAGATACTGTGGATTTCATCCTACAAACCAATCAGAATTACGACTATTTGGAGAAATTTGGACAAAAATTTTTGTGGGCGATTCAGACAATCTATAATGGTATTCAGAAGCCTTTGCAATCATCCCTGCTATCTCCACAGCAAGAATTCGTCGTTGAAGTAGACAGGGATAAGGCTGCTTCGTTGGGCGTTACAGTGAGGGACGTCATAGACACCATTGAATGTGGCATCAAGGGAAGGAAGGCCGCAAATGTTCAAAGGGAAGCCAAGAGGGATGAGCTATTTGTTCAATTTTCGCCTGAACTTCGCCAATCTCCGGATGATCTTGCAAAAATGTTTGTTCGCTCCCAGATTCATCTACCGAATGATACGGAAGCCCGTATGGTGCCTATTTCCGACCTCATCACTCTGCGGGAGCGTACTTCGCCGATGGGATTGAATCACCACAATCAGATGCTGTCGATCGTTGCCTACGCAAACATTGAAAAGGGATTTAGTCTTGGGGAGGTCATAGAGGACTTGATTAGTCTAAAAAATAAATATCTCCCTGATACAGTCCAGATGACATTTTCCGGAGAAACCAAGAACTATTTGGAGGAAAGCAAGCAGATCGTCATGGTATTTGTCCTTGCGCTTATTTTTGTGTTTCTTGTGCTTGCTGCCCAGTTTGAGAGTTTTATTGATCCTCTTATTATCATGTTGAGCGTCCCCTTTTCTCTCACTGGCGCGATGGTTACTCTATATATTGTACCAGAGGG
Organism: Holosporaceae bacterium; assembly: GCA_031269995.1. Lineage (GTDB taxonomy): Bacteria > Pseudomonadota > Alphaproteobacteria > UBA3830 > UBA3830 > JAIRMQ01. The sequence goes on along the minus strand of JAISYI010000008.1, from coordinate 18,665 downwards.
AAGTTTGAACGTCTATTCTAAGGTCGGATTAGTGACATTGATAGGCCTGATAACGAAACATGGTATTTTGATTGTAGATTTTGCCAACAGCCTGCGAGAACAAGGATACTCGTTGTTAGATGCGGTAAAACAGGCCGCATATCTACGGTTGCGACCTATTCTGATGACAACATTCTCCATGGTCATAGGAACAATTCCGTTGGCAATCGCGACGGGAGCAGGAGCGGGAGCGAGGAGGCAGATCGGAATGGTTATCGTTGGTGGCATGTCTATTGGCACGTTGTTCACGCTGTTCGTTGTGCCGATTATATACGTTCTTTTTGCGAGGAAACTACGTAAACCAGAGGAATAGGGACAGGCGAACTGACAATCACCTTCGAAAGAAACAAAAAGGGTAAAAATCGTGTTACGTTATGGCGTGATATAATCGTTGTTGCCATGCATCAGAAGAATGTATATTTGAGAGAATGATGCCTAGTAGGGTGAATCTTCTCGGACTTTCACTTGAGCAGTTGGCTGAAGAATTCACTGCTAGTGGGCTTTCTGTCCTAGACGCAAAGAGAGTTTTTCCATGGATACATTCGAAGCTAGCATCATCATTCGACATGATGTCAGATGTTCCGCTATCCGTGAGAAAAGTTATGTGCGAAAGATACTCAGTATCTCTACCAAAATGCATCGAGAAGCAAGAATCCATCGATGGAACGCAGAAGGCGCTGCTGGAGCTTGAGGATGGTTGCCACATTGAAACAGTCTGGATTCCAGAGGAACGACGAATTACTACGTGTGTTTCTTCTCAGGTGGGGTGTATTCTCGGATGCAAATTCTGCCATACGGGGATGCAAAAATTTGTTCGCAATTTGACTTCGTCTGAAATCATTGCGCAAATCTTTTTCTGGAACAGTATAACGGGGAGAAAAACCACCAATGTCGTCTTTATGGGCATGGGCGAACCACTTTTAAATTTTGATAATGTATCCAATGTCCTGCGTTTGCTGTTAGATAGAAAAAATCATAATTTTTCCCGAAATAAAATTACAGTTTCCACAGCTGGAATTGTCGATGACACTTTGATGCAGCTTGCTGTGTTCGGAGTTAAACTTGCCATTTCGCTACATGCTTCCAATGATGAGAAGCGTTCCTCTCTGATGCCTATAAATAGAAAATATTGCATAAAAATGCTTCTAGAAGCCGCCAAAACATATTGCAAAACTAGCAACACGGATTGCGTCACCTTCGAATATATATTGCTCCGCGGCATGAATGATACTGCTTCTGATGCTGCTGAACTATGTAAATTGCTGCGATCCATTCCATGTAAAGTCAATTTGATTATGATGAATTGCTGGCCAGGATCTCCTTTTGCGAGCAGTGATAGTCGCCGGGCAAATGATTTTTCTGCTCAGTTACTTCTTAATGGGATCCGCACAACTATTCGCAAGCCTAAAGGCGAAGATATTCTTGCAGCCTGCGGACAACTGAATAGTTCCAAGCTTTGATGTTCTTGCATTGCTGCCTCGTTTGCCCTAGCTCAGCTGATCTGTGTCAAGAAAAACAAATCACGCTGGGCTTTTCTTCTCTCTGTCCAGGGAACTACTTTTTCTGGACTGCAAAGTGAAGGCTTGCAGACTCCCGATTAAAATCAAAATCAATCCTCCAATGATATAAATATCAGGGATCTTATTATACAGAAAGTAGTCAAGAATGGTATTTGGTATCAACATAAAGTATCCCGCAGAGGCCAATCCGGAGCTGGTTGATAGTCTGAGTGCGTGAATCATGAAATACTGAGCAACTGCACCGATCAGTCCGCCAATGGACAAAATTGCTATGTGAATTAAGGCCATTGGGACGAATGTCGCCAGACAGAACGATAAAATTATTAGTAGAAGATGATGGTAAAAGATAATGGTTAACTCGCTTTCCGTTGATGTGAGTCTCTTGATAATCACCTGGTTCAACGCTGCAATTAGCGCTCCTGCTGCTGCAAATGCTATTCCCCACTGGAGTACATCTCCTCCGGGTCTCAGCGCAAGGCATATTCCGAAGAATCCGCACAAAACTGCCACGATATTCTGCAACAGAAATTTTTCTTTTAGGATCCATACACTCAAAGGAATCACAAAAATGGATGTCGTTAGTCCAACTACAAAAACGTCCGTCATGGCCGAATGTTTATAGGCGGACATAAATGCGTAGGTTCCCAGCGAGGCCAACGCGGATCGTAGGATGTTCTCTAATGGTCTGCGAGTTATTAGTGGATTAACCTGCATACAAAGAGCCCACAACATAAAAGGGACAAACCGAGAAACTGTCCTCATAAAAACAACCTGTTGGACTCCGTAGAATGGCATGAAATATTTCATAATTGCGTCGGAAAAAGAGTAAAGACAAACTCCGCAAACGAAAAAAAGATACCCTCGCTTTTGCCGATTCATGCTAGGTATGATTATCCCTTCCTTAGGAATACATCATATATTCCTAGAAAACACTTTACAACTGGACCTTTGGAGGAGGTTGCCCACGATTATTTGCGTAGCTTTGGTAATATTTGCTGAGATCAATGTATCTGCTGAAAATACAGAGGTTTTATTTAGCTATTTCTCTCTATTATAGAATAATCTCAGCTCTGCTTCTCCATTGACAATAGAAGGGATTTTTTCTAACTTGAACGCTACTGTTTTGGGGGTGTAGCTCAGTTGGTTAGAGCGTCGGCTTGTCACGCCGAAGGTCGCGAGTTCAAGTCTCGTCACTCCCGCCATTTATGGATTTTTGCGGGAGAAAGGTGAGGTGTAGAATGAGGGTCGTTCCAGAAAAGTGTAGTAAATCTCTGACTTGTGTTGAGATTTGTCCTGTGAAGGCAATCACACAGAAAGGAGATGTTATAGTTATTGATGAGAAGATCTGTCTTGGATGCGGCTGCTGCGCGGCATCCTGTCCAAACGCAGCAATAGAGTATGAATAGGAGTTAGTGTCATCATGTTGTCTTTTCTATTGGCTATTCACTTTGTGCTTACGCTTGCGATAATTGGGCTTGTTTTGTTGCAAAAACACGATTCGGACGGAGCACTGGGATCCAGCGGAGGCGGTACTGCAAGTGGAATGTTTTCTGTGCGAGGTCAGGCGAATCTTCTGACACGATCCACTGCAGTTCTTATGGCTATATTCGTCCTCAATTGTCTGGTTATGGCGAAAATTGTAAAAAAGATGCCCGCGAAAGAATCTGTGATAGATAGTGTTGCGAGGGAAAGCAATCAACAGGAGACAAAGAATTTGGACAATGGCGATAAGAGAGATTCTTCCGCCGGGGTAACCCCTACGGAGAGGACTGTGTCAAACCCTGGCGTCCAAGGGATGGACGAGAAAAAAATAGCCGGCGGCGCTGGGGAACATCCTCCTACTCTTGGGGACGAGAAGGGCTCGGCTACGACTACTCCTGCTCCCTCTGTGAAACCCATCCAGAAGATACCAACACCGGGGTCGATAATCCCTGCGAAAAATACTTTACAAACCTCTCCTGCTCGGAGACCCCTTACCAAGGGAAAAAAATGAGGGATGGGTCGTCAAGGACGGTTGGTATTGACAAGGTATTGCTATCTAACGACTTTCCTCTAGCTATTATTGCTGGTCCATGTCTCCTGGAAAGCAGGGATTTAGCGAAAACAATTGCAGAGGAATTGGTAAAAATAACGGAAGTTCTCGAAGTTCCGTTTATTTTCAAGGCATCCTTTGACAAAGCTAATCGTACCGGCGTAGAGGCTCCACGCGGTATAGGCATGGAAGAGGCTCTGCGGATTTTGCAAGAGATAAAAGGTGAGTTTGGCTGTCCCATACTAACAGATGTGCATGAAACTGGCCAATGCACAACGGTGGCAGAGGTAGTCGATGTGCTACAAATCCCAGCTTTTCTGTGTAGGCAGACTGATTTACTGGTTGCTGCAGCGAAAACAGGCAAAGCAGTCAATATAAAAAAAGGACAATTCTTATCCCCCAATGACATGAAAAATGTATACAAAAAAGTAATATCTTCTGGAAATGATCGAGTTATGCTATGCGAACGCGGGGTTTGTTTTGGCTATAATCAGTTGGTGTCAGATATGAGATCTCTGAGAATAATGAAGGAGTTTGGATATCCTGTCATTTTTGATGCCACTCATTCGGTGCAGGAGCCTGGTGGGCTTGGAGGATCCAGCGGTGGCAATAGGCTGCACGTGGAAGCACTTGCGCGCGCAGCTGTCTCAGTCGGGGTTGCCGGAGTTTTTTTAGAGACGCATCCAGATCCGATGCATGCTCTGTCCGATGGTCCTAACATGGTTCCTCTACACGCAATGAAAGGGCTTTTGATGACGTTAAAGAAGTTCGACGAGTTATCTAAGATGGCGGAATACATAGATGTTTCCTGTTAATGATAATGTTGGTTAGATTTTGCAGAAAAAGACGGAGATAAGGGGGTGTTGTTTTATTCTCTGACACTGAAAAGAAATTTTTGGTCCATTCTTCTAAATGTGTTGTGGATATCTATCACTGGATATTTTATTTTTCATATTTTCAGTGGAGCCAGGGGAATAATTTCCTGGGCAAGATTAAATAGGGAAGTCACGTCTTTAGAAAAAGAGTTGCGGCAGTTAAGAGCAGAAAATGAGTTATTGGAAAATCGAATTAGCAGGCTCCGATCCGATAACCTGGACTTGGATTTGCTGGAAGAACAAGCGCAAAGTATCATTGGGTTCTCCAATGAAGGTGATTTGATTGTCCTTTTGCCCAGGTCCGTTTGAGAGAGTGGATAAATTTTCCTCAATCGTTGAACTAAATGAAAATTCGTGAATTGCCCCATATGGGAAGGGTGTTTCTTTTTTGAAAATGCAGAGAGCTAGTCATTTCTGGCTAAAATAGTAGTTCTATTAATTGTTTGTATTAATCAAATATTTGTTGAGTATCTGATATACTGGGTTATTGTTAGCTTATTGAAGAACAGAAGCGAGATAATGCTGTATTTCTTGCGTCGTATTTACAATAGATTGAAATCGTCACGGGCCAGCACGATAGTGGAATATGTTATTGTTGTCACTTTGATAGGCGTGGCGATAATGGTAGCATGTAGACGAGTTGGAAGTGGGTATCAGCGCACTTATGATAAAATTAATCAAAAAATAGCAGAATAAAATACGCCGATTACTCCCCTTTAATAGGATTTCTCTCCGTGTCTCTCGTCTTGCATTGAAATTTAGAAAGTCTATCCGCTCGCTCGTTTAGATCATGGCCGGCATGTCCCTCTACCCAGTACCATGATATTTTATGCTGTTTTGACAGCGCCAGCAACCTAATCCATAATTCCTTGTTTTTTACTGGCTTTTTCTCGGAATTCCTCCACTCGTTTTTTATCCAGCTGTCAATCCATTTGGTCATGCCTTTTACTAGATACTGGCTATCGCTATAGAGATCCACGGTGCTATCTTCTCGCAAATCTTCCAGAGCTCTGATCGCAGCTATCATCTCCATGCGATTGTTTGTGGTGCTGTTCTCTCCGCCGTATAACTCCTTTTCTTCTCCAGATCCGTGAAGAATCACCGCACCCCATCCTCCGGGTCCCGGATTCCCACTGCATGCGCCATCGGTGTAAATTGTTACTTTTTTCATACTTCTATTTCCCCGAAAAAAACGTAGGTGGCCGATCCTGTCTGAGATATAAGTAGGTCTTTCTCTACGGCAATTTTTAGTTTGCCGCCACTCTGTACTATCGTGATATCATATGATGACATAAAATCCAGAGCTCTGGCTGCAGCCGCTGCTGCACACGCTCCGCTTGCACAGGCTGGCGTCAACCCTGCTCCGCGCTCAAAGACGAAAAGTGAAATTTCATCTGAAGAGAGAACATGAGCAAATCCGACATTTATTCTATTTTTGAACATCGGATGTTTTTCTAACCGCGTTCCGGCAGAAACGACTTCGGATTTGTCCAATTGCCGATTGCAGAACAATACGAGATGCGGATTTCCCACGGAGATACAGATAGCTCTGGCTACTTCCAGGCCCTTCGGCATGTGCAGTGCGTCAAGCAGGGACAGAGACGAAGAATTTGTGCGGCTGAACCGGCTAATTGCTTCTAAATTGAAGTCCGGCCGCCCCATTTCAACGCGAATTTCATTCTCCCCAACACATCGTACTGGATAGGCTCCGCCAACTGTTTCCAGAATGAATTCAGGTAATCCATGATATTTTTTCATTAGAAAACCGAGACACCTGGCTGCATTTCCACAAATTTCTGCCTCTGAACCGTCTGGATTATAAAATTTCGCCTTAATGATTCCTTTGCCTACACTATCCTGTTTTTCGTTATACAATACCAACTGATCGCAGCCTACGCCGTGCCTTCTGTCGCATATCTGGGTAAAAAAATCCACACTCGGTGGATCTGCGGAGAACTGACTAGCGTCAATCATGACGAAATCGTTTCCTAGCCCATGCATTTTATCGAATTTTATGATCACGATATCTTTTTAACAAAGCTTTGGTGATATTCTTTCCTCGTTCCACTGCGGGCTGATCAAATGCGTTGACTCCAATCATGTGACAGATGTAGACCACCTCTACCATGAAATACATAAAGAGAGCCCCTAAAACTTCGGGAGTTATTTGTGGAATTTCGATTTTTCGGATAGGGCGTTTTTTTTCAAGCAGCGCGGCAATGGTCGCGTCGTGCTGTGCTCTGAAAACGTCCATAGCAGTTTTATTTTTTAGATATGCCAGATGCGCTGGGAAAGCTGTCTTAGAGTCCAATTGAAAATCCGCCTCCTGCTCTTCTAGAAAAAATGTGAAGCACTTGTCATTAGTTCCGTCTAGATACAATTGCAGCTGACTGTGCTGATCCATTGATCCGCGTGCAACAATTGGAGTCACCCCTGTTCCAGATTTGCCGGTACTCTCCGCGTATAGCTGAGATAGCCATGCGCCAAAGGTAGCCAATTTGTCAGAATAAATGAACGAGACATGCTGAAATAGTCTACTACGGATATTTTCCGCCACAAAAGCAGCTCCTTTTTCTGCTTCCGCTAGATGATTATCCAAGACTTCCACTCCGCCGGCTCGAATCTTCAGTGGGTCTATTCCACAGAGCATTGCCGGCAACATCCCTACGATCGAAAATACGGAAAACCTTCCTCCAACATCCTTAGGATGATCCAGACATAAAAAATTATATGTTTCCGCGATTTCTCTCATGGAGGATGCTTTACCTTCGGTAATAAGAACGACTTTATCTCTCTTAAGTACATTCTCTATCATGCTCAACACTAGAAAAGTTTGATAGATCGTTTCCATCGTTTCTCCGGACTTCGATATGCACAAAAAGCCAGTCTCTTCCAAATTTATGTCAGAAAAGACTCTTTTCAGGGTAGACGGGTCCAATCCATCTATGAATCTCACATTACTTCTGCCTGATATCTCCCCAATTGTCTTTCCTCCAAGGCAAGATCCTCCTACCCCGAATATAATAAAATTACTATGCCTCATCCACTGTCTTAGACGTGGATTTTCTAACACTTTCAAATCTTCAATTGATCTGACTATCTCGAAGCTGCTTCCAGACAGGATTCCTTTGGGGAAGGATGCTACCTCTTCGCAATTGATCGGTAAAAGCATCGTCTGCCGAATAATCATATTGTCTTCTGTGGTGTTACTATAGAAACCACACTTGGATCTTTCTTAAAAATCTCCTTCGCTTGCTCGTTTATCTCTTTCAGATCAAATTTATTCACAAAATCCACATAGGATTTTAGAAAATTGAGATCATAACCTGCCCCAATCTTCTTTGCTAGCCAATCTACTACATCAACCTCATCCGTGTTGGAGGTAAAAACATTGGCGGAGTCGGATAGCTTTTTCGCTGCTTTTCTCGCCTGCTCTTCAGAAATGCCGTTGCTTGAAATATTCTTTATCTCTGTCGTTACTGCCAGAATTGCTTGATCTATTTTCCTTGCGTCTTTTTCCCTCAGCGTGATGGATATGCAAACCTCTCCGTCATCGCTGTTCCAGAACGAGTAATAAAATGAGATTGACGATGCTATCCGAAGGAGCTCTACCAATATATCTGGTAGGATTTCCATAAGATGGTTCACAAATATCTCCGCTGCCACCGCCTGTTTCGCGTTTTTTCGATATACAGGAATCCTCCAGTATAGTTCTAGAATAGGGAGTCTTACCTGTTGACTCTGCTTTGTTATTCTGACAGTGGATCCATGGTGTGACGGTTCTTGGAGACGCTCTCTTGTCTGCCACTCCCTCATTTCTTTATTGGGGAAATTTCTCAATATCAACTGCTTCGTCGCGTTTTTGTCTACGTTGCCTACAATAATGATTGTCGCTTTTTCGTTGAGATAGCAAGCTTCCGTGAATTCTTTCAGATCTGTTTTCGTTAACGTACTTTGAGCTTTTGAGTTCCCCTCAACAGGTATACCGTAGGGTGAATGCCAATATAGGGACCGCATTACTTCTTCGCGAATCGATGCTTTATCGCTTATCTGTCCCTGATTTTTCTTCGAGATATACTGTTGACATTCCTTGATTGACTCCACGGGAAAAGCCCCGCCAGAGAATGTAGATCCAAGACCTCTAATAAACAAATCAAGATTTTCCCTCCTGCCGACAAGATAGAATATGCTCTGATCATGTCCTACGAAGACGTTGTTTTCTGCCTCAGTTCTCGCTAGATCTTCTCCGACACTCTCCCGAAGTTTCCTTGCAAATAAATGCGCGAGCAAATTTGCTACTCCGCGCTTCTCTATTTCATCTGAACTACCTGCTGACACGCATAGCATCACTAAAAGTGAGTTGGACCAGGCTGTGTCAACGAATATTACTGTTACATCGTTTTCCAGTTTGTACTGCTCTATTCCACGAAATTTCTCAGCTTCAGAGTTGAGGAAAAATATGAAAACCAGGAAAACAATAAATCTGCGAACCATTACCTCCTCTTACTTACTGATCTTCTTTGTTTTTTCTAAGCAGGGGGGGACAAGCAACGGATTGTTTTCTTTCGCCTTTTTTACGTTAATCCTTTCGTTCTCGTAACCTCCACATCCGACTAGAAACAGTATCGATATCATTGCAAAAATTTTCATATCTTCTCTTTCTTCTCATTCGAAACGAAAAACAAAACCATTGCGCCAATCACTATTGCACTATCTGCAACATTAAAAGCTGGCCAATGGTAATTTAACAGATGAAAGTCTAGAAAATCAACAACACCATTGCGTAGGATCCGATCAGCTAGATTCCCTGCAGCTCCGCTCACTATCAAACTTACTGAGAGCCGATATGAAGGATTCCTGGCCGCCCATACACACAGCGCGATTATTGCTGTGGCAGAGAGGAGCGCGAAAACCCACTGAGGCACCTCTCCTCCATTGAGGATTCCAAACGTCACTCCACGATTTTCGATTCTTATGATATTAAAAAACGAGAGAATCTTTATCTGTTCTCCAAAAAACACCATCTGCTCCACGTAGAATTTGGTGACTTGATCTCCAAGAAAAACTAAACCAGCAATAATAGAACAGATTATTGGGTCTTTCGAGATAATTCTTTTAGAACTCTTTGGCATCTTTCGCATACTTTTTCCCCATTTGAAGATGTTGAGATTTTCCAGCATCTTTCGCACTTTTCGCCCGCTGCAACGCTGACGATCACTCCGATTCCATTGTCCCCTACTAAGGCCTCTTTCGGAATGTCCTCATTGCGAATCGTTACGCCAGATGTGATAGAAATTTCCGCCCAGAAATCATTATTCCTCCTTGGAATAACATTGCGCGAATCAAAAATCTCTACATGCGCCTGCAGGCTTGATCCAATGATCTTGTTTTTGCGGGAAATCTCCAAAGCCATCATAATTGATCTACGAATTTCCTTTATTTTGTTGATTTCATTGCATAGTTCTGAATCAATCCATTCGGATTTTGGCGTGAGGAAAGTCTTGAGATGTACACTTGATCTGTTCTCATCTTCCTCATCGCTTTTCCAGCTCAGCCAGGCTTCCTCTGCAGTAAAAACAATGATCGGAGCCAACCAGCGTATAACATGCTGAAAAATCTCATTCAGTACATATCGATAACCCTTGCGTTTTGGATCATCGTGATGGTCGCAGTAAAGGCAATCCTTGCGAATATCGAAGAAAAATGACGATAAATCGTTTGAACAGAACATGTGCAGCGTCATGAAATATTTATTTATATCGCAGGCTTCGATACAAGACATCAATTCACAATGAATCTCTGTTAGTCGGTGCAGCGCCCATTTTTCCAAATCAGGCAGATCTGCATAGAAAACACTTTCGCCTGCCTTCGTCACAGCGGCGTCCTCACTCTTATATCCGGATAGTGCTCCTAGCATATACCGAAGCGTATTACGCAGTTTCCTATAGACATCCTCTAGCTGCTTCAGGATATTCGTCCCTAACTTCAGATCCTGGGTGAAATCGCTGCAAGCCACCCACATGCGAAAAATGTCCGCGCCGAGATTCTTCACAACATCGTCCAGTGTTACAATGTTCCCCAGGGACTTAGACATCTTGCGCCCTTTTTCGTCTACGATGAAGCCGTGGGTCATTACGGCTTTAAATGGGGCATTGCCAAAAGTTCCGCAGGAGTTCAGCAAAGAATGTTGAAACCACCCACGGTGCTGATCGGATCCCTCCACATACATATCCGCCTGGAAAAGCGGGTCATTCTGCTTTAAAACGTAGGCGTGGGTGGATGCGCTCTCAAACCATACATCCAGCGTATCCATCACTTGCTCGTACTCGCTCGCGCGATATAGGTCTCCAAGAAAGATCTGTGGATCGCTTGCAAACCAGGCATTCGCTCCTTTCAGAGCGAAAACATCGGCGATTCTATCAATAACCTTAGGATCCCGAAGAGGCTCTCCGGTTTTTTTACTTATAAACAGTGGCAGCGGAACCCCCCAAACGCGCTGTCTGGACAAACACCAGTCGCTGCGGTTTGCCACAAAAGCCTTTATGCGATTATATCCTTGCTTCGGGATCCATTTGCTTTTTTCGATTTCTGCGAGAGCTTTTTGCCTCAGGCCGGTTCCATCCATACTGATGAACCATTGCGGCGTAGTCCGGAAGATTAAAGGAGCCTTGGACCTCCAGGAGTGCGGGTAACTGTGCTGGATCGTTGTCTGAAACAGCAGAGCTCCTGCATCTGTCAGTGCCAGCAGCATTTCCTCGTCCACTTTAAACACATGCTTGCCAGCGAACATAGGAACTTCGTCGTAGTAAATTCCTGCTTCATTCACAGTGTTTGGCACTCCAATATTGAATTTTTTGCAGATATTAAAATCGTCTATACCGTGCCCTGGAGCCGTGTGGACCAGCCCGGTTCCTGTCTCCACGTCAACGTGATCACCGTGGATCAGAGGTACGTCGAAATCGTATCCTGAACGGTGAAATGGATGGAGGCAAACAGTCTGCCCAAGGATTTTGCCGGAAAATTCTCTGACTATCTCTCCAGATATACCTGTAGTTTGAAGGAAATTTCCGACTAAATCCCTGGACAGGACGATCTCCATTGTTTTTCCATTACACTCGATCTTCATTAGACAGTAAGTCATATCCTTGGAATAAGATATTGCCCTGTTGCCTGGGATGCTCCAAGGCGTGGTCGTCCAAATCACGCAATGGGCGTTTCTCAGAAAATCCACCGCCAAAGATTTTATCCTGAAGGCAACATATATGCTCGACGACTTCTTGTCCAAATACTCAATCTCCGCATCTGCCAGTGCCGTCTGCTCTACAACGGACCAAAAGACGGGTTTCTCGCCTCTGTATAGAGTGCCATCGATGATAAATCTGCCGATCTGGCGAATTACGCAGGCTTCCGCTTCATGCGCCATTGTTAAGTATGGATTTTCCCAGTCTCCACCGATTCCGAGACGCTTAAATCCCTGACGCTGTATATCTATCCAATGATTTGCAAAATTGCAGCACATGTCTCTGAATGCCGCAACGGGAATATCTCCCTTTTTTTGTCCTTTCTCTCGCAACTGCTCCTCTATCTTCCACTCGATTGGCAAGCCATGGCAATCCCATCCAGGGACAAAGGGCGCGTCAAAGCCCTGCATGCTGCGGAGCCGCACAATAAAATCCTTAATTACTTTATTCATAGCAGTTCCGGCATGCGGAGTCCCATTGGCAAAGGGAGGGCCATCGTGAAGAACAAAGATCGGCTTTCCCTGCCTGATCTTTCTAAGCCTGTCGTATGTGTGTATTTTGCTCCAATGCTCCAAAATCTCGGGCTCTTTCTGCGCCAGATTACCTCGCATTTGAAACGACGTCTTCGGCAAGAATATGGTATCTTTATGATCGGACATGCTTACCACCGGCGCTACTTAAAACTGTCAGAAGTTTAGGGGTCATCGCGAGTACTGTCAATTAGATCACCTTCTTACTCATTATTTTAGTCGGAAATTCTATAAGCGACGAGCAATACAAGAAAAACGGAGCGACCTTATATTCTATGCACTTTGTCTGTAGAAAAGTATTAATAATGCGCTCTGAAGCTTTTGTCAAAAGCCCCTTCCTTTTCGAAAATTTTATTATTTTAAGTAACAATTTATTTGTATCTTTTTTGTTATAATTGAGGCAAGTATTAGGACGAGTTCTGGGGGTAATGAAGAGTTTTTTATTTTTTTTAGCAATCGTCCTAATTCGTTTTTCTGCGTACTGTGTTGTGATTGAAACTCCAGAGGTGGAAGAATGGGGGGAGTTCGCGGTCAAAGTCCCAAGTGGGTGGGGCTACAGGTCGTTATCAGGTCGCAACGGTTTAGTAGGGGTCCTATGGCCGGCAAAAAAAAGCTTTAACAAATCCGACACTGCAATTTTTGTATTTTTGCAGAATGATGGGGAAACTTTGCCTAAAAAACCAAACAATATACAAATACTTGTGGATAAATGCCCGAAGTTGACTTTTCATTTTTCCACAGCAAAGGGCATAAGCCTCGAGACGGAGAATGATAGCAAGGAAAAAGAATTTGCTCAGGAGGATGAAACCATATCGATAGCGGAGGAATTTTTCTCAGGTCGCTGTGGGCGGACGATGATTTTATTCAAAGAAGTTGTCTCCTCATATTCGATTGTGGTTGCGTTGATTTCGGGGCGCTACGTTTCCCTGGACGAATTTAATGTAGCTAAACATGTTACAGCTGCTTATAGAGAGGAGGTTATGGCTCACATCAAAGCTCTTTCTGGTGAGGACGGAAACGAGGATAAAAGCGACAAAGACGCTGAGAAAGGTAATAAAGCTGAAGGAGTGATTTCGAAAAAAGGAGTGGTGAAAGCAAAAAACAAGAGAAAAGATTTAAGAAGATTAATCAATACCTTAATCTAGAGTTCGTCAGATTTTTGACATGGTATTCGATGTTGCAGCCCAGCAAAAAGTTCTCTCCGCAACAATATTTTCGTGTTAAAATGGAGAAAAATTTCCCACCACAGTTCCTTCCGGAGGCGTCAAGATAGCCGTTTTGTCTCTAAAAACTACCGCATTGTTATTGCCGCATTGGGCGGTAACGCCTTTTATAGTTAGTAGATAAAAAGTGGCATTGAAACCGCGCTCTTCAGAATTTGGATAGTAGTAAGCTATGGTTTCTATCAACAATTTTCGTTCCCCTCTTTTTATGTGAAGATTTACAAGTTTTCCTGGATGTGCTGCGTTAGAGTGTGTTTCTGTGACTGTTGCCAATGCCTTTTCGTGCTCAGTCGCGGCAGTTACGGTGCCTCCGTTAAGAAATACCGAAGATCCAATGCATCCATTTACCTTGAACTTATTATCTGCTAATCCTGTTATCGATATGATGCAGGTCACTAGGTGGAATTTATATTTATTTGTTAAGTAGGTTCCTGTAAACACTAACCCGATACTTCTGGAAATATTTATTAAATCTTGTATATGGATTGTTCTATCGTATCTTGATCTTATGAGATTTATAAGCATCTGGGAGTAAAGCTCTGATGTCTTATGCATTTTTGTAGCAAATCTTGATGAATTAGGAACGTCAAGCCCAAAGTACATCATCATGATCAGTATGGGAATTGCATAAGCAAACTCCAGGAGAACTGCTCCACGGGATTTTTTTTCTAAAATTTTATATTTTCTCTCATGGTTATCCCATTGAGCAATCCTTTTGGCGGGAATCATAATTTTCGATTATGCAAGAAAAATATTAATAAAAGACGAATATGGGCGACATATTGGCGATACCCCGTATAGGCGGAAGGAATTTTTGCAATAACTCGTGTTGACTTGAGTAGGTTTTCCATTCTACAAAGCGAGGATTGATGGTCCCCATCGTCTAGAGGCCTAGGACATCGCCCTTTCACGGCGACAACACGAGTTCGAATCTCGTTGGGGACGTTGCTTTAATGTATCAATAAAGAGTGAAGTTGCGATCTTTGTACACACGATCTTGTGTCCAGCAACGAGATCTCTCTCCATTCTAGCAAAAATTTTGCAACTCCTGTTTAAGAAAAAATAAAATAGAGGTGTTGACGGTAGTGTGCTGCGTATTATATAAACTCCTCGCGTTCTTTGAAAAGTAAACGAACTAAAGAAAGGATATGTGGGTGGCGCAATTAGAGCCATGTACATATCAGATCTTGCGTCAGATATGTATGAGGCTAGGACGACATCGAGTCGTTTAAATTGAGAGTTTGATCCTGGCTCAGAACGAACGCTGGCGGCACGCTTAACACATGCAAGTCGAACGCAATTATGAAACTTGTTTCATAATTGAGTGGCGCACGGGTGAGTAACACGTGGATATCTGTCCTTAGGTAGTGAATAACCCCGGGAAACTGGGGCTAATACAACATGAGCTCGAGAGAGGAAAGACCGAAGGGTCGCCGAAGGGGGGGTCTGCGTCTGATTAGGTAGTTGGCGGGGTAATAGCCCACCAAGCCGATGATCAGTAGCTGGTCTGAGAGGACGGTCAGCCACACTGGAACTGAGATACGGTCCAGACTCCTACGGGAGGCAGCAGTGGGGAATATTGGACAATGGGGGAAACCCTGATCCAGCGATGCCGCGTGAGTGATGAAGGCCCTAGGGTTGTAAAACTCTTTTGACGGGGACGATGATGACGGTACCCGTAGAATAAGCACCGGCTAACTCTGTGCCAGCAGCCGCGGTAATACAGAGGGTGCTAGCGTTGTTCGGAATTACTGGGCGTAAAGGGTGTGTAGGTTGTTATGTAAGTCAGATGTTAAAGACCTGGGCTTAACCTAGGGGCTGCGTTTGATACTGCATGACTAGAGAGCAGGAGGGGGGAATGGAATTTCCGGTGTAGAGGTAAAATTCGTAGATATCGGAAGGAACACCAGTGGCGAAGGCGATTCTCTGGACTGTTTCTGACACTGAGGCACGAAAGCGTGGGGAGCAAACAGGATTAGATACCCTGGTAGTCCACGCCGTAAACGATGAGCACTAGGTGTCGGGGCCGCAAGGTTTCGGTGCCGCAGTCAACGCATTAAGTGCTCCGCCTGGGGAGTACGCACGCAAGTGTGAAACTCAAAGGAATTGACGGGGACCCGCACAAGCAGCGGAGCATGTGGTTTAATTCGAAGCAACGCGAAGAACCTTACCAGGGCTTGACATCCCCCCGACCGGCGCGTAACGGCGCCTTTCCTTCGGGACGGGGGAGACAGGTGGTGCATGGTTGTCGTCAGCTCGTGTCGTGAGATGTTGGGTTAAGTCCCGCAACGAGCGCAACCCTTGCCTTCAGTTGCCACCGCGTAACGGCGGGCACTCTGGAGGGACTGCCGGGGACAACTCGGAGGAAGGTGGGGATGACGTCAAATCATCATGCCCCTTATGCCCTGGGCTACACACGTGCTACAATGGCCGGCACAGAGCGACGCGATCCCGCGAGGGTGGGCAAACCGCGAAAACCGGCCCCAGTTCGGATTGCAGGCTGAAACCCGCCTGCATGAAGCCGGAGTTGCTAGTAATCGTGAATCAGAACGTCACGGTGAATGCGTTCCCGGGTCTTGTACACACCGCCCGTCACACCATGGAAGTCGGGGGCGCCCGAAGTCGGCCGCGAAACAGGCTGCCTAAGGCGAAACCGATGACTGGGGTGAAGTCGTAACAAGGTAGCCGTATCGGAAGGTGCGGCTGGATCACCTCCTTTCTAAGGAAACCAAGGCCTCCACACTATGAGTTTTTAAAACGAGGGGAATTAGCTCAGACGGGAGAGCGCCTGCTTTGCACGCAGGAGGTCAGCGGTTCGATTCCGCTATTCTCCACCACGGATCGCGTATCCGGCAGATTGAATGCACCGTGCCGATCTGCGCCTGCACCTTGAAAACCGAACAACGAGAAACAACGAAAACGAAATCGAGATAAAGAAGTCAAGGACTCAGAGAAAGCGAAGTCTTTCCGATGCCGAGAGGCAGGAAGGCTTGCGGACGGGCGTTGACTACGATTTCAAAAACCGAGAAGCCAGAGAAAAAAAGAAGACGAGATACCAAGACAAGAGCGGCCCCCGGCCATAGCGCATGGCGGGAAGGGGCCGCGGCCACGACAGGTCAAGCAATGAAGGGCATAAGGCGGATGCCTTGGCACTGGGAGCCGAAGAAGGACGCGACAAGCTGCGATAATCCGCGGGGAGGGGCAAATGCCCGGCGATCCGCGGGTCTCCGAATGAGGGAACTCGCCTGCGGCAACGCGCAGGCGCCGCGGGCCGAACAGAATAGGCCCGCAGGAGGCAACCCGGGGAACTGAAACATCTAAGTACCCGGAGGAAAGGAAAGAAAAATCGATTCCCCGAGTAGCGGCGAGCGAAAGGGGAGGAGCCCAAACCGAGCCCGATGGGCGAGGGGTTGAGGGCCGCCAATGGAAAGCCACGCGCGGGCATAGCCGAACAGGCCTGGAAAGGCCGGCCGCAGGGGGTAACGGCCCCGTAGGCGAAATGCGCGGCGCGGGCAGGGCGGCGCCAGAGTACCGCAGGGCACGTGAAACCCGGCGGGAAGCAGGGGGGACCACCCCCCAAGGCTAAACACTACCCAGTGACCGATAGAGAACAGTACCGTGAGGGAAAGGTGAAAAGAACCCCGGGAGGGGAGTGAAACAGAACCTGAAACCTTATGCCTACAAGCAAAGGGAGCGAGAGTGACCTTGTACTTTTTGTAGAACGGGCCAACGAGTCGCGCTGCGCGGCAAGGTTAAGGCGCTGGAGCGCCGGAGCCGGAGCGAAAGCGAGCCTCAAAAGGGCGTGCGAGTCGCGCGGCGCGGACCCGAAACCGGGTGACCTACCCATGCGCAGGCCGAAGCGGGAGTAAAGTCCCGTGGAGGGCCGCACCCATGTCTGTTGAAAAAGGCTGGGATGACGTGTGGGTAGCGGTGAAATTCCAATCGAACCCGGATATAGCTGGTTCTCCCCGAAATAGCTTTGGGGCTAGCCTCGAGCAGAGAATCCCGGAGGTAGGGCGCTGAATGTTCTAGGGGCCTTCACCGGTTACCGAAAACTATCAAACCGCGAATGCCGGGATGTCTTGCGCGGGAGTCAGACCGCGGGAGATAAGTTCCGCGGTCGAGAGGGAAACAGCCCAGACCAACAGCCAAGGCCCCAAAATGCAGGTTAAGTGGGAAAGGAAGTGGGGACGCGAAGACAGCCAGGATGTTGGCTCAGAAGCAGCCACGCATTCAAAGAGTGCGTAACAGCTCACTGGCCGAGTGTCCCCGCGCCGAAGATGAACGGGGCTCAAACCTGCTGCCGAAGCTTTGGGGCGGCGCATGCGCGCCGCCGGTAGGGGAGCGTCGCATGGGGGGCGAAGGCGGGCCGTGAGGCCGGCTGGACCCCATGCGAGGGAGAATGTTGGCATGAGTAGCGCAAGGCAGGTGGGAATCCTGCCCGCCGAATATCCAAGGTTTCCTGAGGAAGGTTCGTCCTCTCAGGGTCAGTCGGGGCCTAAGCCGAGGGCGAGAGCCGTAGGCGATGGACAACAGGCTGAGATTCCTGTACCGCCGAAAGCCGTCAGAGCGAAGCGGGGACACAGAAGGACAGGCAGAGCGCGCCGCTGGTAGAGCGCGTCCAAGCGCCGAGCGGGGGGGGGCAGGCAAATCCGCCCCCCCATCAAACCGCAAGACGCGACGGGGAGGGAAATCAAGTACCGAAGCTGCCGCGTTCACGCTGTCGAGAAAAGCCGCTAGCGAGGCCGTAGGCGCCCGTACCGCAGACCGACACAGGTGGATGAGGAGAGGATCCTAAGGCGAGCGAGAGAACTATTGTTAAGGAACTCGGCAAAATGACCCCGTAACTTCGGGAGAAGGGGCGCCACGCAAGCGTGGCCGCAGTGAAATGGCCCAGGCGACTGTTTACCAAAAACACAGGTCTCTGCGAAAGCGAAAGCTGACATATAGGGGCTGACGCCTGCCCGGTGCCGGAAGGTTAAGGGGAAGTGTGAGCTGCGTTACCGAGCGCATGAACATAGATGTTCGAAGAAAAGGCCAATCGGAAGCGATAGGCAAGAAAGGACGAATTCATGTGTTGGGTAACGCAGCGAAGCACAGAACTTAAGCCCCGGTAAACGGCGGCCGTAACTATAACGGTCCTAAGGTAGCGAAATTCCTTGTCGGGTAAGTTCCGACCCGCACGAAAGGCGTAACGATCTGGGC
>JAISYI010000012.1 GCA_031269995.1 Holosporaceae bacterium | reverse complement strand
CCTCGCGAGACTTCATCGAAAAACTAAATGTTACAGTAAAAGCTTAGAAATGCTAACTCTTTCTGTGGCTCTATTGCTACATCATTGGAAATCTACACGCCTTTAGTTGTCAATCCCCCTCTCTAAGATCGGTCTTGCAAAGACATATCGTTATGTGTTACAAGCCTTATTACGCTACCAGTAAATAGCGCTTGATGTATTCATAGAGGATTGATGGCAAAGAAAGTAGTAGGATATATAAAGCTCCAGGTCTCTGCCGGAAAGGCGACTCCATCGCCCCCAATTGGACCTGCATTGGGGCAACGTGGCCTTAACATAATGGAATTCTGTAAAGCGTTTAATGCACAGACACAGTCCTATGAAGCAGGCACCCCTCTCCCTGTGATCATAACGGCTTATGGAGATCGTACGTTTTCCTTCGTGATTAAATTGCCCCCAGTATCATACTTTTTGAAACAAGCAGCCGGAGTCGTGAAGGGAGCATCGACGACGGGACGCAGCGCATCAATCGGTAAAGTTTCAATTGCCCAAATTAGGGAAATAGCTGAAAAGAAAATGCGAGATTTGAATGCGAATGACGTCGATGCGGCGAGCATGATGGTCATAGGGTCTGCTCGTTCGATGGGTTTGGAGGTGATACAATAATGGCCCACAGAGGAAAGCGCCACCGAGCAATGGCCAAATTGGCAGATGCAGGCAAGAAAGTTTATATTCTTTCTGAAGCTATTTCCTTTTTGAAAGAAAATTCTGTTTGCAAATTCGATGAAACGGTAGAGGTCGCAATAAACTTGAATGTGGATCCGCGAGCAGCAGATCAAAATATTCGAGGAATAGTCACCATGCCCGCAGGAACAGGAAAACGGACCAGGATAGCAGTTTTCGCGAGGGGGAAAGCAGCAGATGCAGCAGTAGATGCGGGGGCTGATTACGTTGGAGCAGATGATTTAGCAGAAAAGATCAGTGCCGGCGATATAGAGTTCGAAGTGTGCATTGCAGCGCCAGACATGATGGGAGTTGTTGGGAGATTGGGGAAGATTCTCGGACCCAAGGGTTTGATGCCAAATCCGAAACTTGGGACAGTAACGCCTAATGTAGGTGCCGCGGTGAATAATTTTCGAGCAGGGCAAGTAGAATATAGGTTAGACAAGACAGGGATAATTCATGCGGGGCTATGTAAGTTGAGTTTTACGAAGGAAAAAATCATAGATAACATCAAAGCGTATATAGGCGCGGTGCTGAAGGCCAAGCCAGTAGGGGTTAAGGGAGCCTACTTGAAGGCTGTAACAGTTTCTACTACGATGGGAGTAGGCTTAAGATTGGATAAAACAGAGGTTTTTGGTTTTTAAAAGTTACGAAAACGATCGAAGACCATCGGGGCTCGATGCTTAAACATACCGATGCAGATCTGGTGAAGTTGCGAATAGTCTTCGAGGTTTTCTTGTATGGCGCTCATAAGGAGGACCGGTGAGAGGAAAAGAGAAGGCAGAGGTAGTAGCCAAAATCCGCCAGAAGCTACTTAGCAGTGAGGTGGTGTTTGTGGTACGGCAGAACAAAATAACAGTAGCAGAGGTGGAAGGGCTTCGTAGAAAACTACGTGAAGTAAATTCCAGTTATCAAGTAGCAAAGAACACACTGATAAGATTAGCGATTAAGGACACGGCTTTTGAAGTTCTCCGTCCAAATCTGACAGGACAGACGGCCCTATTATTTTCCCGAGATATTACAGGAGCAGCGAAGGTAATCGCAGAGTATGCCTCCAAAAATGAGGAGAAGGTGGCGGTTATTTGCGGAGGATATGAGGGGAGGCTATTAAGTCAGGGAGATGTGAAAGTGTTGTCCCAACTACCATCCGCAGATGAGTTGAGGGCGAAGTTAATTGCCATTATACAAACGCCAGCGCAGAGAATAGCAGTGTTGTTGAAGGCTCCAGCAGGGCAGCTTGCGCGCGTACTAAGGGCCTATTCGGACAAAAACTAAGGAGAGGGAGAAATGTCGGCAAATTTAGAAAAACTTGTGGAAGAGTTGTCCAAGTTGACAGTTATTGAAGCAGCGGAACTAAGCAAGAAGCTAGAAGAAGTCTGGGGCGTTTCTGCTGCGGCTGCAGTGGCAGTAGCGCCGGGAGGACAAGCGACAACTGCGGTAGCGGAGGTTGAGGAGAAAACCGAGTTTGATGTTATACTGACCGATGTTGGGGCAGGGAAAATAGGAGTAATCAAAGCAGTACGAGAAATTACAGGGTTAGGATTAACAGAGGCAAAAGCGATCGTGGAGTCTGCTCCGAAAGCCATCAAGGAAGCGGTATCGAAGGACGAGGCGGCTGCGGTAAAGGCAAAGCTGGAGGCGGCAGGAGCCAAAGCCGAAGTGAAATAATCGCGTATCGTAGAGACCGGACTATTAATACCACCAATCCCCAGATCGCAGATTGGGGATTTTTGTTCGTTATGGTCGTTCCGGGATATCAGAAATTCTGACAATACCGAACTTCAAATATTTGGCCCCAGTTAGGATCGTCATAGCAGAAGCAAGCCAGAGGATAGACAATCCGAAGCCTTTCAGAGAAACTCCGTTGGGAAACAGAGCGGAACAGAGCAGGCAACAGACAGAGATCATCTGAGTGGCTGTTTTCCATTTTGCATACCTGGTAACGGGAATGGCCACCTGCTGAGCAGAAGACAGATATTCGCGCAGTCCGGATACAATAATCTCGCGAGCGAGAATTATCGCTGCAGCAATCAAATGGACGCCAGAAATAATCCCGAAGCCCGAAAGCATCAGAAGAATAGTAGAAATCAAAAGCTTGTCAGCGACGGGGTCCATAAACCGCCCAAATGCGGAACCCTGCTTCCATTGGCGAGCAAAATATCCGTCAAAAAAATCGGTAAGGCACGCAAACATGAATAGAACCGCAGCAGCAAGATGGGCATAGAATCCCTCCATATAAAAACATCCAACAATAAATGGAATAGAAAAAATCCTAGATAGAGTCAACAGATTAGGGATCATACATGTCTCAACGCAACGGATAGTATATTAACATAAAAGCATTACTTGTAGAAGAGTGAATCCAAAGCTTGATGAATTGGGCTGTTGACTATGCGATATCAGATCTTGTTATTAATTAGCAATTGATGGATTTAAAAATTTTGACCCATATCCTGCAAAGCGCTGAGAAATTACGGTAAGGGAAATTAAGTCTATGAAATAACGCAATGTCCGATCCTTAAATTCGTAGATCTACGACAATCGTTGAAAAAGAGGCTGTTTTCTAGGATAATGACTGAACCTTTGGGAGAAACTAGGTATGAGTGTCTACAGAACACATAGCTGTGGAGAGCTGAGACAATCTGACGTTGGGAAAACAGTGAAACTGTCCGGGTGGATTCATAAAAAACGAGACCATGGAAGTCTTCTCTTCATCGATCTGCGCGATCATTATGGTGTCACGCAGTGTGTTGTTGACTCTGGGGCAGAGGCATTTTGCGACGTAGAAAAGGTTCGACACGAATGTATTGTCACTGTAGACGGCGAAACCATTTCAAGAACTCCAGATACAGTAAATCCAGATAATCCTACTGGTGATATTGAGGTAAGGATTCGAAAATTCACTGTGTTGTCCTATGTAGAGAGTTTGCCGATGGCGATCAGTAGCGTTTCCGACCTGTCAGAAGAGACACGTTTGAGATATCGCTTTCTCGATCTGCGGAGAGAACAAATCCACAAAAATATCGTTCTGCGATCTAATATTGTCTCATCGATCCGTGATAAAATGAGCAGGGCTGGTTTTTTAGAAATTAATACGCCGATTCTAACTTCAAGCTCTCCGGAGGGAGCTCGCGACTTCCTGGTACCGAGCCGGCAGCATCCGGGACAGTTCTACGCGCTGCCTCAAGCTCCGCAGCAGTTCAAGCAACTGCTAATGGTAGCTGGATTCGATAAATACTTTCAGATTGCCCCCTGCTTCCGCGATGAAGACAGCCGCGCAGATAGGTCTCCTGGAGAGTTCTATCAGCTAGATTTTGAAATGTCATTCGTCACGCAGGAGGATATCTTCAACACCATTGAGCCTATAATTTACGAGGTTTTCAAAGAGTTTTCTAGCAAACCTGTTTCACCGTGTCCATTCAGAAGAATCCCTTATGATATCGCAATGTTACGCTATGGATGCGACAAGCCTGATTTGAGAAATCCTCTACTAATCCATGACGTAAGCGACCTTTTCAAGGAGTCAGCCTTCATGGTGTTTGCCGATGCAATCAAAAATGGGGCAGTCGTGCGAGCTATCGGGATCACCGGAGCAGAAAAGTTGCCACGCAGTTTTTTCGACAGACTTGTTGATTGGGCTAAAGAAAACGATCTACCAGGTCTTGGATACGTATTATTCAATAATGAAGAAACGAAAGGTCCAATTGCTAAATTCTTTGATGAAAATCGTCTTCTCGCTCTGCGGAAGCGAGTTATAGAGACTGGTAAAAATGGCGTGGTGTTTTTTATATGCGATCAAAAAAAGAAAGCTGAAAATATATCTGGCCAGCTGCGCAAAAAGTTGGGACAGGATTTAGGACTCTGCTCTGACGGATTTGAGTTTTGTTGGATTACAGATTTTCCTATGTATGAACGAAACGAGGTCACCGGCAAAGTAGAGTTTTGCCATAATCCTTTCTCAATGCCACAGGGGGGAATGGACTCGCTTGAAAATAAGGATCCATTGGAGATAAAGGCTTATCAGTATGATATCGTCTGCAACGGAGTAGAGCTTTCTAGTGGCGCGATTCGTAATCACATTCCAGAGTTGATGATCAAGACATTCGCCGTCGCAGGGTACGACGAGCAGACTGTTCGGAAAAAATTCGGCAGCATGCTCAACTCGTTTCAGTATGGCGCACCGCCACATGGTGGATGCGCTCCGGGAATTGATCGAATGGTCATGCTGATCACAGACGAGCCCAATATTCGCGAAGTAATTGCCTTTCCGATGAATCAGCAAGCCCAGGATCTTATGATGAACGCTCCTTCATCCGTCACTGAACAACAATTGAGAGAGCTATACATAAAACTTGATCTTCCACCAGGAAATAAAGAAAGAAGCGGAGCGGCAGAGCTATGAGGAGAATTTTATTCGGATTAGTGCTGGCAATTTTCTGCTGCGCCGCTGATGGCGTCACTATCAAGATTGCCTGCAGATCGAAAGGAACAGAGCTGGATCTCCTAAAAAAAGCCATCGCTGCCTGGGTGAAAAAGACTGGTAATCAACACAAAGTGGAGGTGGTTGTACTCCCCCATGCCAGTAACGAGTGTTTCGCTTTGTACAGGCAGTGGTTCAGCGCAAAATCCTTTGACGTAGACATCCTAGTTGTGGACATAGCCTGGATAGGGAGTTTTGGTGAGTACCTGACAGATCTGAGAGAATACATTAATCCAGAGGAGATGGACGAGCAGGACTTTTTCGAGGCATATTGGAAAGGTATGCACAGTGGAGAACAGCTCGTAGCTCTTCCCCTATATGCAGATGTTGGAATAATCTTCTACCGTACTGATCTACTGAGTAAGCATGGAAAACCACTACCCGTAACCTGGGAAGAGCTTTATGAAACAGCGAAGTTTATTCAGGATGAAGAAAGGAAACAGGCGAAAAAAAAGAGCAAATTTTGCGGATTTGTATTTCAGGCGAAAGCCTTTGAAATCCTTACATGTAATTTCGCAGAAATGGTAGATTCGTTTGGCGGAGCAATAGTCTCCGATGGATGTGCAACGATAGATTCAGACGTCTGTGTAAATGCAACAACATTCCTGATTAAATGCTTGCGTGATATTTCTAGCAATAGTGTTTTGAACTATTCGGAAGAAGATGCGAGGGGAATGTTCCAGTCAGGCAATGCTGTTTTTATGCGCAGCTGGCCATATGCGTACTCGTTGCTGAACAACCCATCCACAGCCGTGGCAGGCAACGTCGGAGTTATTCCAATTCCTCCATGCACAGACGGAGGGAAAGAATCAGGCGTTCTCGGTGGATGGCTTTTTGCAGTATCAAAGTTTTCCAAGCACAAAAAGTTTGCCGCCGATCTAATACACTACCTAACTAGCAAGGAAGAACAAAAAAAGCGCAGCAAACATTCGTACCTACCAACGAGGAAGAGTCTATACGAAGACAAGGACGTTCTGAAGTGGAATCCGCACTTTGCATACATATCCAATGCGCTAAAAAATGCTGTAGCGAGGCCGTCGGCGGACTTCGGTAAAAATTATCCACGAGCTAGCACAGAGATCTTCAATACAATAAACAGTATCCTCACAGACAGCAGAGAAGCCGAAATGAGCAAAGATGACGTAGAACGGCGGTTAAAGAGGCTGAATAAGAAGCTGACAGTATTGTTGGAAAAAAACAAACGCGATAGTAGAGAGAGTTTCTGGCAGCGTGCACAGAGAAAGATAAAAAAGATTTTGCAAAAAATCAAAGTATTTTTAGGAGTAAAAGACGAAGCAGATTGGGAAAATGCAGAGCAAATCAACACCAACTGATCCATTTAATTGGCTATTTCTGGCCCCATGCCTGTTGGTATTGGCAGTATGTGCAGGATGGCCATTGCTAAGGACGATGTTTTTCAGTTTCACTGATGCAACTCTGGATAATTTGCAGCAAACAAGTTTTATTGGGCTGGACAATTTTATAACCCTAGCCAGGGATCAGGAATGGTGGAAAGCAGCCCTTAACACGTTTACAATAGTAATCATCTCCGTGCCATTAGAAACAGTCTTGGGATTGGTTGTTGCGCTTATTTTGCACAAAAATTTTCGCGGACGTGGATGGATGAGAGCGATTGTTCTCGTTCCGTGGGCCATACCAACCATCGTCTCTGCACGTATGTGGGGATGGATGCTGAACGATGTATATGGAATTATTAACGAGCTTCTGCTGCGAGCATCTATTATAGATTCGCCTGTGCCGTGGATTGCTTCGAATACACTAAGCCTTATTTCTATAATTTTGGTGGATGTATGGAAGACTACCCCCTATATGTCTCTGCTGCTGCTCGCAGGGCTGCAGTCCTTGCCGCAAGATTGCTTTGAAGCGGCAGAAGTTGATGGGATTTCCTTTGGAAGAATGCTTTTTAAGGTAATTCTTCCACTACTAAAACCAACGCTAATTGTGTCGATGATCTTTCGTGCACTGGACGCAATAAGGATATTCGATCTGGTATACGTTCTCAGCAGTGGGAACAACGCGACAACAACAATGTCGGTGTACGCAAGGAGGCATTTGGTGGACTATGCTGACGTTGGTTATGGATCGACCATTGCCATTGTTCTTCTGTTTTTTATCGTATTTCTCGGAATTCTCTACGCGCCTTTTTACAGAAAAAAATTGCAGAGTTTAGATTAGAATGTGATGAAAAATCTCGACAACAAATGGAAATACAAAAGATTTGCGAAGGAATTAATATTCCTGGTAGCTTGCCTAATAATAGCAGCGTGGAGCCTATTTCCGTTCTACTGGGCCGTCGTATCGTCGCTAAGAGCAAGCTCTGATCTATTTTCGACAGATCTGATTCCATCCAGCATTACCATTGAAAATTATAAATATATCTTTAACGACGAATCCTTTGGAGCGTCATTTTGGAATTCGGTGGTTGTAGCAACCCTAACGGCCCTGGCGACGCTTATTATTTGTCTTTTGGCAGCCTATCCGCTGGCTCGATGCCGATTCGTAGGACGAAAACGAGTCCTAATGATCGCGCTCTGCGTTACAACGCTTCCGCATGTTGCCGTTCTGTCTGGACTTTTCGAAATGATTAGATTCTTCGACATATATAATGAAAAATCCGCGCTAATCCTAGCATACATGATCATAACTGTCCCCTTCACTCTGTGGGTAATGACGAATTTTATGAACGGCATCCCAAAAGAAATTGAGGAGGCAGCAATCATGGATGGAGCAACGAGATACGTTATTCTGACGAAGATTTTCCTTCCAGTATTGAAACCAGCAGTAGTGACCACAGGCTTGCTAGCGTTCATCGCCGCGTGGAATGAATTCCTATTCGCCCTCACATTTACGCTGACAAACCAGGCAAGAACAGTTCCGGTTTCCATAGCGTTGTTTAGCGGAGCAAGCCAGCATGAACTACCTTATGGGTTGATAATGGCAGCCAGTGTAGTTGTTACCTTGCCGCTGGTTGTGCTAGTGGTAATCTTCCAACGCAGAATAATTTCGGGGTTAACGGCAGGGTCTCTGAAGGGATAATCAATCAGTGTTATCCACGCAATAGCAGTCTCCAGACCCGAAATGGTCAGCCATTTTAATTAATTCTTGCATTTTTTTCGGCTCTTAAATCAGACCACAAACACACTAGAGCATTAGTCGCACAGGCATCCATGACGGCGCCCCTCCTGTCTTTGCCACAGGCAAATTTATATCTGCGACCATATTTAAGCAATGCCACTTTTGCGTTTTCGAACGCCGCTTTACATTCTGAGATATTCAGAAAATGTCTTTCAAAATCGTCAAAATACTCTCCCTTGAGGAACATAAAACATCCATAGTCAAAAACGATTTTGCCATATATATAATGTAGATTATCACTGATAATGTGAAATTTATCTTTTCCCTTGAGATATTTTTTAATGGTTTTAATGTAATTATCCACTTCTTCTTTAGGAAAATCCATGACTGCGCCACGGCCGTACATAAGTCCCCAGCTTGGAAGGGAATTATCCAGTTCATTAATTCCCAAATACTTCTTAGTTGCTTCTAAAAGTTCAGGTTTACTTTGCAAAACTGGACTTGGAATCACATAACACATAAGATGCGTATTTGTGATACCGCAGCAACTCAAAATGCGAAGAATATTAACCAGAGATTTATACGAACCATCAAACGAAATTTTTCCGCTAAAAAGTCTCTTATCGTAATTAGAAGCAGCAGCTAGCGCTTTGCAAACTAGCGCATCTGTAATTTCTTTAATTCTTTTATTTCGTTTACTACTTGGCCTACTGAAGGCATAAATAAATAAAGCATAATCTAGGCGCCCAACATCCGACTTATCAGCTGCCAAAATTCGCCTAACGTTTTCGGGGTTGCTGTAAACTTCATCCCAAATCGATTCAGAGACATTTTTTTTGCCTATCCGCCCCTGTTGCTGAATGATATTCTCTGTTTTACAGTAACAACTAAATACCAATAAAGCTACAAATGGCAGAGTAATTATAAGATCGCGACGCATATTAATTTCCCTCCTCTGGCCTCTTTTAGGATATTATATCATGGCACATTTGAATGCACAATCGACAAAGTAAACCGGCTAAAAAGACAAGAGGAAATATTAGGGACAGCCACGAAGTAAATGATGACTGCCCAAAGATATCCATATGCAGATTGTTTTTCATGATCAGATAGGATAGAACGGTCGATGGATCTTTGCAGTGAAAAAGATTATAGAGAAGTGTGTTTTTGTCGTCGCATAAAAATCAAAGAGAGGTTTAATGGCGCAGGAAAGTGAAAGTCAATCCTTAGGCATAATGGCCCAATATGTAAAGGATTTGTCATTTGAGAACTTGAGTTCAGCTGCGCAGCCTGTGTCCAACGATAAGCAGCCCCAAATAGATGTACAGCTGAAGATAAATATCAGCAAAGGTGATCAAAGTGATGCGTTTATCGTAGAGTTAATAACGAAGATTGAGGCTAAGCTGGAAAAGCCTTTGTTCATACTCGAGTTAAACTATTGTGGAGAGTTCATTGTGAACGGATTTTCCCAAGAGATGCTAGATCCCATTCTATACATAGAATGTCCAAGACTACTTTTTCCATTTGCACGTAGTATCATTGCCCACGTGGTTAGTGAGGGTGGATTCCCTCCGATTTATCTAGCTCCGGTCAATTTTGCCGAGCTATATCAACAGCAGCTAGACTCGAAAAATCAGACCATGCAATAAGTCTCTATGTCTGATAATCTTGCCGTCCTTGTAGATGGCTCAGGCTTTGCCTATCGTGCCTACTACGCTTTGCCACAATTGACGAATGGAGCGGAGCAGCCTGTCGGAGCAGTTTATGGTTTTTGCTCCATGCTTATTCCACTGCTGGAAAAGCATAGAGCTGATTTGTTCTGCGTAGTGATGGACAGCGGCCGCGATACTTTTCGCAAGGAAGTATATGCTGAATACAAAAGCAACCGTAAAGTAACTCCTGACGATCTTAAATCGCAGATGCCGTTGCTACGGGAAGCCTGCGAGGCCTTCGGCGTACCTATCATCAGCAAAAAAGGCTTCGAGGCTGATGATGTCATAGCAACCTGCGCAACAGAATTATCAGAGCGTGGCTATAAAGTGAGAATAATCTCTTCGGACAAGGATTTGACGCAACTAATCTCGGATAGTGTTTCGCTATTTGACCCGATAAAATCTAAAATTGTCGGGGCCGAAGCCGTGTTAGAAAAATACCATGTGCAACCATCCCAGATGGTTTTCCTGCAGGCTCTTATGGGAGACTCATCAGACAATATTCCGGGAGTAAGTGGAATTGGCCCGCAAACTGCGGCCAAACTCATTAATAAATTTGGAACATTGGACGAAATTTACCGCAACATCAATTCTATTCATGGCAAAAAAATCAGGGAAAACCTGATTCAACAGAGGGGAATTCTTGATATTTCCCTGCGATTGGTTACGCTCGAAAGGAATGTTCCTCTTGACTGGAACCTGGAGAATTTTCGCATATCTTACGATTATAATAGAGTAAAGAACTTCCTAAAAAATCTAGGATTTCAATCGCTGGTCAGAAGATTAGGTCCGCAGTCTCCCTGCTCGGAAGATTGCTCTCGGCAGATGATTTCCACGCCGGAAGCGCTGAGGGTTTTTTTTGAACTAAATCGAATAAAAAAACTAAGTTTTTTCTTCTCATCCTACCCGAATGGAAATAACGCGCTTGCCCTGTGTTGCGGCGATCAAACAGCTATCTGCATTTTCTCCGCCAATGACAACAATAATCTATTCTTTAGAGGGACAAACCTCAGCGAAATCTGCCGCATTATGAAACCATATCTTGAGAATCCCAGTATACAGAAGATAGGAATAAGAAATGAGCTTCGATTTTTTAAAAGTATCAAGCTGCAGTCCTACGACGATCTGTCAGTAATGAACTATCTGCTGCATGGAACCGCCGGAGACACTATCGGCGATGTCTTCCGGCACAGCGATGATCCAATTTGCAAGCTATCTTTCAAAAACATCTGTGAGACGGATCAAATCTGTAAAATTTCCGAGTTAATCTACAATAGCTATGAAATTATTGCAGAGGATTTAAAAAGAAATCAGCTGGACATAATTTATCAAAAAGTTGATCGCCCACTTATTTCTATACTAAAGAATATGGAGGAAAATGGCGTAATAGTTTCTCCGCAAAAGCTCAGAAAGCTAGCTGAAGAGTTCTCCCAGAAGATAAAAGAGACAGAAAAGCGAATTTTTGAGCTGGTTGGATATGAATTCAACATCGGATCGGCCAATCAGCTTACCGAAGCTCTTTTTATGCGGCTAAACATTCCTAGACCCAAAAAAAGAGGATCATTGGATATGGAAAGCCTCGAGGAGTTGGTAGCGTATAGCCCAGTTCCAGCACTGGTCATCGAATGGCGTAGGCTATCGAAGTTGTTGTCTACTTACACACATTCTCTGTGTAAGTTCATTGACAGTCAGACTGGTAGAATTCATTCCACGTTCCATATGACTTCGACAATAACCGGGAGACTATCGTCATCAAATCCCAATTTGCAAAACATCCCGCGTGCCACTAAGTACGGTAGGCGAATTCGCGAAGCCTTTCTAAGCGAAAAAGGATCGCAGCTTGTGTCATTTGATTACTCGCAGATAGAACTGCGGGTGTTGGCCCATGTTGCCGATATTAGACTTTTGAAGCATGCTTTTATCGCCAAAGAAGATGTCCATGCGATCACCGCCGCCAGCGTATTCGGACTCTCCACAAACAATGTAACTGCGGAAATGCGTTCCTATGCCAAAATTATAAATTTTGGGATAATCTATGGGATGTCGCCATTCAAATTGGCCAGAATCATGTCAGTACCCATAGACAAGGCTGTAAGCTATATCAATAGTTATCTAGAGCAATTTCCGGAATTTGAAGCTTTTAGGAAAAGCACGTTGGCTTTCGTACAGAAGCATGGTTACGTTCAAACGATTACAAAGAGACGCTGCTACATCAAAGACATCCTGTCACCGAATTATTTCCTTCGGCAATTTGGCGAGAGGCAAGCAGTCAACGCAACAATCCAAGGCAGCGCAGCCGATATAGTGAAGATTGCAATGATCGACATATTCCCGCAATTGAAGGAGCTTCATTCAAAATTGTTGTTACAGATTCACGATGAGCTAATTTTCGAAATTAACGACGAATTCGTCGAGCAAGCGATCCCAGTGATAAAGAATGCCATGGAAAACGCCCAACGGCTGTCAGTACCTCTTGAGGCTAACATTAAATACAACGATTCTCGTTCCCTTGACAGCTAATTCGTTCGCTATTCTAACATTATGGCTTTAATGAATAGATGCAGACAACTGACAAAAAAAGATTTTCTCTTTCTTCATTTTGCATACGAAGTATTAATCGTTTTGGGATAGTAATTATCCAAGGATATTTTCGTAGTAGGAGAAGTTTCTGTGGGAAAACAAGCTGCTGTAGCAATAGCTGCGACGATGCTGTGGGCAGTCGCGCTGTTATCGACAGAAAGGCTGTCGGCCGACGACGCTCCGCAAAATCTTGACAACACTTCTAATTCAGAAGGACAATCGGATTCATCCATAATAGGCGCCGATGGACTCAGACCTAAAGAGGTGAGACATGGTAATTCCTCTAAAACATCCTTGAAGAGGAAAAAGAGGGGGAAAGGAAGGAGACAAAAGAACCGTAACAAGCCAAAAGCAGCCGACGCCGATAATGCAAAAAGGGGCGAAGACCGGAGTAATTCTCCTCGCGATGACAGCTCCAGAAATGAGAAGGATTCCGGACAAGCAGATGACGTTCTAGTTTCTTCCGCTGCACCCACCACACGCGATGAAGATTGGAAGAGCGCAACAATTGCCAAAAAGGAGAATGAGAATTTAGTGCGAGAGACTCTCGTCTCCCTGCATACTCCGCAGGTAAAGAAAGCGACATCCACCCCGGTCTCACAAATTCCGGCTCTCCTAAGAGTTACGAACGGAGGAGCTCTGCCAGAGTCTTCCGCATCACAGCCTAGCAGTGATGTTGATGAACAGATCGTAAAAATTTCCCAAAAGATGGAAAAATTTGCCGCCTCTGGAGTTTCGATTGCTTCTTCGGAAACAATGAAGGAAAAAGCCATTGCTTTGGTAGGTAGCAATGTGCATAAAAAAGATCCAAAGGAAGGTGTAAAATATCGCCAGGAACTCGAGAAGTATCGTCAAATATTCTCTGGAAAAGATGAAACAGATGGTCACTCCATCGGGCATCCTGAATCGGCTGTAGTTCTTCATTCTTAGGCTTAGGAGAATCATGGTTAAGCCGGCTAGTGAATAGGTATTATTTTAGCTCTAGAGTGAGAGACTAATCGCTAAGTTTTACTGTTCGATCTTCATCAGAAAACCACTCGCTAAAATACACCTAAAAGATTATAGATTAGTATAGCAATCAACGTTGCAACGGTGGTATTCACCAGTGACACGACTAGGATATCTCGGTAAGAATCCTTGTGAGTCAGTCCACAGATGACCAACAGAGTAATTATCGCTCCATTATGCGGAAGGGCGTGCAAAGTGCTAGATGCAAGGGAGATTATCCGGTGAAGAACTTCCGGGCTAACATTCGCCTGATTGGCGAGTTTCAGCAATTGCTCCCCGATCATTTCCATGGATATGCTCAAGCCACCCGATGCAGATCCCGTTATTGCACAGAGCGCCCCTGTCACACAGGATCCAGAAATAATAGGATTTTCCGAGGACAGAGAGATGATTTGATCCCGAATCATTACAAATCCCGGAAGGCTGTTAATAACTGCCCCATATCCAACCACTGATGCTGTGTTGAATATCGGTAGCAGCGAATCTGCTGCACCCCCATTTAGGCACTTCAAAAGATTGATCCTCTTGAAATGTTTGCAAGTTAAAAACAATATGGAGAAAAACACAGCAACGATAATTCCCCAGTTTCCTGCTACCACTTTAATGTCAGTAGCTCCATATTTTTCCGTTTGCAGATAGGATGTATCAATATTTGGGAAGACATATTTAACGCTGATGTAATTAACAAGTATGACTAAGATGACTGGCATAACCGCTACCCAAAAATTAGGAAGATCATTGATGGCGGTCTGAAGAACCCGATCATCATGCTGACCGTACCCTTCTCCGATAATCCTGGCAAACTTTAACTGCCTACGCAGCCAAAACATACCTCCGACGAACATAAGAGTGGCGGCAATTATCCCAAGGCCAGGAGCAGCAAAAGTATTGGTACCGAAATACTGCGTAGGGATAGCGTTCTGTATCGCTGGAGTTCCCGGAAGAGCTACCATGGTGAAGGTGAACGAGCCGAGCGCTATTGCCGGAGGGATCAATCTCTTCGGGATATCAGCTTTTCTGAACAGCGCGACAGCAATCGGGTAAACGGCAAAAGCCACAACAAACAACGACACTCCTCCGTAGGTCAAAACTGCGCAGGAAAGCACTGTCGCGAGAATTGCCTTCTCAGGTCCAATCTTCTGCGATACATACTCTGATATTGCCCGAGCGCTGCCAGAATTTTCCATAATTTTCCCAAAAATTGCACTTAGAAGAAACAGAGGGAAGTAAATTGTCGCGAAGTCCCCGAGTTTTACCATGAAAATTTGAGTATAATGAGCTAGGAGAGATTCCTGCCCGCTTAGCAATACAGTGCATGATGCCAGTAGAGGTGCTAACACAAGTACAGAAACGCCCTTGTATGCGAAAAACATCAACAATGCTATGGATAGAAAGATACTTGGAACTTCCAGCATTTTGCATCCCCTTTGGTAGAAAATTTTGAGAGAAAAACCTCCTCCAAATCTATCATCGTTTAAACTTATAGTCTATCCAACCGATATTCCCATCAAGGCGGGAATAAACAACATTCACAGCATCATTAGCCACGTTCTCAAATATTAGCACATTCGTCTTTTCGTTCAGTCGCCTAGCAGCATCACTGACACTTAAAAGAGGAAGATCGTCAAGGATCTCTGCTATTATTATAGGGTGCTCTTTGCTGCTCTCCTCAAATGAATTACCGAAGGAATTTATCTCTACTTGCTGCCGCACTTTGTTCGGCAACCTATCACATCGTTTTCTTTTCTGCATTTGAACGTCAATTTTCTCCAGAGTTATATCGAAAGAAATGTGCGGATCCTCCGCGATATTGCTCGCGTAGTAAGAGTTTCCCCCACTCGTCTTCACCGCAATATCGCAACTGAATGAATAAGAGTCTTTTTTCATAGATATATTAACGTCAAGGAACTCAACACCATATTTCCTAACCAAGTTATCGCATGCATCCCTAGCTTTATTGGTTAACGTTTCCCCAATTTCCATGCGCCGTCCGGAAAAAGAAAAACCCATGTCTCTCCTCCATAGTCTAAGTCAGTCAGTATCTAAACCACCTATATCGGAATACCGTAATCCGCAACAAAAAAAAGGCGCCAGCCCAGCCAGCGCCAAAATCTGATTCTGAAAACGGCATAAAGATTCCGCCCTAGTTATTTCATCGCAGCTTTCGCGTTGTCAACACTCTCTTTCAATCTCGCAGCCACGGCGGTCCCGATTTCATTGCTCCCGCTCAAAACTACGTCAGAGATTTTTTTTCCATGCGCTATAGACTTTACGGTGTTATCTCTTAGTATTTCGTAAAACCTGGTAGCTGCTTCAGCCGGCCTAACACCCTTTGCAAGCACAGTACTGCAATCTTCCATAAATTGTTGAAAGAAAGCCGTTTGCAACTTTATTACACCACCAAAGACTTCCACGGTCATCTTTCCGATTAGACCTACGATCTCCAGGTTCTTTCTATATGAATCCATTATAACAGTTGCATCCACTTTTGAGAATCCACTGCTTCCTGCCGTTTTTGAATCGCCTGCGTTTGTTGCTGTAGCCATCGTTATCTCCCTCAAAACCTAAGCCTCGTTTAAGGATACATCATTTAAAAAAAACATTCAATCTTTATTACAAATAAAAACCAATTACATGAATGATGGCATACTATTTCTTTCTATAATCTCTCAGCGCTTGTGTTATATTATGCTGCTATCCGGCGTAGAAGGATCATCGGAGCCACCTCCAGCATCGCTATTTTCAAAATCATCGTCACATGCGCCACTCTTTACGTGTTTAGGAGCCAGATTACAGCGATCAACTGTCGGATTGAGGTGCATTAAATCGGAAGGAAGCATACGCTCTAAAGGAATCTGTGTATTTTTTGCAGATTTCATAATATGTATTGCTATAAGTTTAG
Source organism: Holosporaceae bacterium (assembly GCA_031269995.1). Classification (GTDB taxonomy): domain Bacteria; phylum Pseudomonadota; class Alphaproteobacteria; order UBA3830; family UBA3830; genus JAIRMQ01. The sequence continues at coordinate 17,989 of JAISYI010000012.1, read as the reverse complement.
CAACGCAATCGTTAGGAGGTCTGTCCCGATAAGTGAATACGGATATTCTGTCGCTATTACATATTTCTGCCGATGCAATCTCCTTGAAAGCACCATCTGTCATGACAAAGAGCGCCGGTTTATCAATTTTCTCGCCAACATTAGAGCTTCCTGATGCAAATTTCGACGACACAAAAGTCAAAGATATGAACTCTTGTGGAGAGCTTTGACATACGCCTAGAGCTGGTTCGGCAGATTCCTTTCCAAAAGCTACCAACGCAATGCCGCCCATGGCCGCTAGTTTTGCTCTGTGCAAGTTACTTATAATATTTTCTAGTAAATCCTGTACTCTAGCTGAAGTATCTGACACACTGTCAGTGCTGTCTCGAGGCATAGTGCTGTCTCGAGGCATATTGATATGTACCAGTGCAACATTACACCCTCTGCTCACCAGAGAATGGACAATCGCATAAAAGCTCCAGCTGACACGGCGCTTGGCAATAATTAATACGAGCGGAGAAGTAAACGGAGAGTATGGACTGGTGACATACGCACGCACAACTGTGCCATCACTCGATGGCAGATCAACACACTGCGTTCGCCACGGAAACTGTAATACGTTCGTCGATTTTCCAGGAGTTGCAACATGCATCAGACTTCCGGTCGTCGTATTGTAAGTGTAATATTTATCAGGAGAAATTGGATCACCGACGCAGATAAGCCAGACTCTAGCGTTTCCTGATGCGTTGATAACACGCCATCGGCCAACGCCAAAATCATGATTTAATCTCTCAATGTGTTCCCCAGCCCAGTCGCAGAGCGGGATATTATCAAAATATCTACGATTGACAACAAGCATAAACGGTTCGCCGTTCCAATTCGTCACCGCCCGGCAATCATGCAAATCAGTGACGTCAAGGAGCTTGGCGACTTCCCTCTGCTGTCCAGTTTTGAAATTACGCTCAATCAGCGTAGCATGATTTTTTCCCAATATCGATTTCCAGCAGCGATCTCCGTCCGCAGCTACATATTTTGCCGTCTGGGGATCTTCTATCGCGTCCACTTGCGTTTTCTTCCCATCAATAACAGCAAAGACAGCATAGACTTGGCTCTCCTTCATTTTTTCAACCACCAATTTTACGGAGAGATCAGGATTAAAGAAGACCGTAGTAGGAAGAGACGTTAACGTCTTCATCAGCTTAGCAGAACCACCTGGCATCGTTATGTTGTGCATCTGGTATGTTTCGCTGTCGGCTGTACCAGAGATTATAAGAAGTCCCTTAGCTCCGGGATAGACATGCATGTGCGTAGCGTTGAGTTCTGCCGGGGTTATCTCTTTTCTCTGCCTCGTTTGTAAATCAATAGCAGTTATCTTTAGATAATGATTCTTATCCCGGTGGGTATAAACAACATACTCACGTGCATCTTCAGATAGAAAAAAGAATAATCTTGCAATGTGCCCCTCATTTTCGCTAACAATATTTGCAAACGCGCTTTTCTGGCCAGTTGGAACGATATGAAGAGAATATGTGCCGACATTTTTCGCGATGTAAACCACATATTTGCCGGAGGGGCTGATACAAGGGCTGAATACTTCCCGCTGCTCATCAAAAATTTGCGAGACAGACGGTGGCGACATCGCAAATTGGCTGATGGTCCCTAAATCACGACCACCACCAGGCCGTGGATCATTCCCAAATTGACGCACCGAAAACTGACCGGAAGCCAAATTCGGATTGTTGTATCCAGGGAAGCCATTATTAATAAAATTGTTTTGATTAGGGAAGCCATTGCTGCCAGGTTGGGCTTGCCTCAATTGCTGATTATAATATACATTTTTATTATCGTTGCCATCTGTTAGCTGTCTCCCCAGCTTCTCTACGTCAGAGAACAGTTTGCCTGCACCTTTGCTCAATTCGCTGACACTATTTAAAGCATTTGATATGGCATCTAGTCCGACCACTGAATTCGGTACTAAAACCCCCAGCAGAAAACAAAGCCATCGCGCCATCTCATTTCCCCATGAGTCTAGAAAATTACTGCTCTATTCTAGCCATGGTGGATTAATTATTGGTTGAAACTTTATCCTTTTGTCGAATTCTTTCCAAATTCTAGAGGAAACGACATTTACAGATCCTTTTGCATTTATGAGCACGGATCGGAATGAAAAAATCTCCGCCAATTGGCAAAACCCACGACGAATAATGCTATATTCTTGACGATCCATCCTATCGTACCTATCATTTGTCGAAGAACGTTCCATAATTCTGGAGATCGATACGTCAATATCCGCGTCCAGGATTATTGTCAGATCTGGCTCGAAGTCTCCGATGGTAATCCGCTTTAATTCCATGATATCTTCTATGGGAATTCCTCTGAGAAGCCCCTGATATACCAGCGATGAATCGTAAAACCTATCACATAGGACAATGTATCCTTCGCCCATCCACGGCTGGATAAATTTTACAAAATGATCCCGCCGCGCAGCAAATATAAGTAACAGCTCACAAAACGGATCAATTTCCGAAGATTGTTTCAAAATCTGCCTCAACAGTTCGCCAATTTTGCCTCCACCAGGCTCCCTGGTGATTTGGACCTTCACATTGAGATTCGATAATCTCTGGGCTAGAAGCTTCACTTGGGTGGTTTTTCCAACGCCTTCCCCGCCCTCAAAAGAGACAAATCTCCCTCTATCGGTTCTTTCATTCACGTTTTTTCTACCTGTCTATGCATTCTCCAATGCCACCAACTCAATCTTTTTTCATCTTCTTCAGCAGAATTGCTCTATCAGAAAGGATCGATAAATCCCTACTTTTCACCAAATATCAGTCTTTTCAAAGACATTTCTGCCCTTCGGGCAAAACATGCTCGCGGGACAGAACTACAGGCCAATAAATCCTTTTTCTTTATAACTCCATTTCCATAGCTGTAAACCAGCTCTCCTAGTTTCATTCCAATTGAGATAGGAGCTTCCACAGGCTCTCTTAAATATGCTTCTACTTTCAACGACTTTTGATGTTTTTTAGAAATAGCAACAATAACATCTTCATGAGTGCACAGGTTGACGAGATCCTTGGTTCCTAGCCACACCGAGATCGAAGTAACAGGTTTCCCTGCCTCGGCAATTTTCAGTGGAGTGTATTCACCGAATCCTTTTGCCAGCAACTTATTAGCGGCGCGGGCTCGGGATCGAGATGTTTTACACCCATTGACGACCACAATTAGTCGCTTGCCCTCGTTCTCCGCTGAAGCAGCGACCCCAAATCCACCAGCATCGGTTCGTCCAGTCTTCAGTCCATCCACTTTCATAGTGTTTCCAAGCAAAGTATTGCGATTTTGCTGTGTTATGGAGTTAATAGTAAAGGACTTCTCGGCAAAATAGTGATAAAACGCTGGAAAATCAGAGATAATTCGCCTAACAATAACCGAAATATCGTGAACTGTTGAGTAGTGTTCCTCATCCGGCAGCCCCGAAGGATTTGTGAAATGTGTATTCTGCAGACCGAATTCCTTCACTTTCTCGTTCATTACATCAACGAAAGCTTCAACATCACCTGAAATTCCTTCGGCTACGACAATACAAGCGTCATTGCCGGAGTGAACAATGATGCTGCGGATAAGATCCTCTACTTTCACCATGGCGCCAGCACTAAAAAAACTTCTAGATCCAGTCATTTTCTGGGCAGCCTTACTGACGGGAAACTCATCATCCATTCCTATACGGCCGAGGATAATTGCTTCAAATAATATGTACAAAGTCATGAGCTTTGTCATAGAAGATGGAGGACAGCGCTCATCTCCATTCTCTTCATAAATGCACTCACCAGTTTCGTTGTCAATCACAATAGCCTGCTTCGCTCCTAGTGAATTCTGCGGTAGCTCCTTCGCCCTATGTTTGGCTGATTCTACGTTGAAAAAAGCTGCGACTGCCAACCAAATTGAGATATTCCTCATATTTTCTCTATCCTCATCTACCCTGTTGAACAAACCATTCAACGAATACATGAATGATACCAGTATCCAGACGGCAAGAGAAGCTACAGAAAACGAGACTTGACTATAAAAAAATATTTATGTATCTTTTCCTTCATGGGGGTATTTTTTTAAAAAGTTAGGAGCCGACTACGATGAAGATAATGAAAATTAAGGAAATTTGTGGGGCGGTGCTCTGCTCGTTATGTTTTCTCAACTCGGAATGCATGAAACGCCCGCGAGGATTAACGGGGGAGGACCGGAAGATCGCTAGAGCTTTTGGCGAGGTTCAGGGACTACTGCGGAATAATCCGGGTAATCCTGCGTATGTCGTGGAAAGGGACGGAAGTACAGTTCCGGGCGAAGAAATATCGGCACTGGTGGAACAACGAAACCAACGTCTGCGGTTGCTGGGTTTCACGGATGAGCATCGCAGGCGGGTAACCGAAGCGGCAGAGGCCATGATTCTCGAGGACAAAGCCAACGGACCGACACCGCACGCGCGCGACTTGCTGGCCGACCTTACGGCCAACATACTCCGCAACGACACCGCTTTTTTCTTGGTCGTTGGCGCTACCGACGAGGAAAGACTTGCGTGGGGCCAGCGCCTTTACGGGGAAGCCCCGGCCGCGTTGGGCCGGGGTGGCAGCGTCGCACTGATCTCGGACACGCTAACGCCGGAGCTGAGGGTTCCTGTCCCTCACCTGTTGATCGCGCTAATCGGAACCACTGACGAGATACTACTTTGGGATCGACAGTTCCGGCCGAGAAAAACCCGCCTGTCGCCCTTGGACCTGTTATACCACGAGTTGCTACACTGCGACAAGGCGCTGCGAGACAGGGCCGACCCTGATTATTGCATGTTCAGCGAACAAGCTCGGACCGACGTTCTTTCGGCACTTGAGGACGCCTACGGCTGTCAGAGGGGCGAGCTAGCGTGGTTAGTGCAGAGCGACATGGAACTGGCCGCGATATTTGGGATAACGGGAGTGACGGTCGGGCGGGGCATCCCGACACTAACTCGTGGCCCGAGCGAAAATGACAGGCTTCGGCAAAAATACAAAGCAGTAAGAATAGAACACGGGGTAGGCATAAAATTAGACAAGAAAGCACCAAGCCCACAGCTGCTGAAGGCAATAAAGGCGCTGGCCCAGATAAGCAATTAGCGGAGCCGAGATATGCCAAGGCATAGGCGACCGAGACCGTGCCTTAGATATATATCGCGTTGTTGCAATTGAAGAGGGACGGTTCTTGACGCACGAGTGGAAAGCAGCGGACGTAGCGTTTTGTTTGATTCTTGGCAGGCAAGCCCCATTGATTGAATAGCTTCTCAAAGTGTAGTAAGATTTGAGAGGTGGAGCGTGAGAGCAGGTATTATGGCAAGAGTGATGATAGAAGATTGCGAGAAGGTCGTTGCCAATAGGTTTGACCTGGTAGTTTTCGCAGCCCAGCGAGCGAGGCAAATCATAGGAGGAGATGTCATCACCCTTAAAAATAGAGAGGGGAAGAAGCCAGTCGTTGCGCTGCGAGAAATCGCAGCCAAGTCGGTTTCCATAGAAGGTTTGGAAGAAAGTACCATCAGTGAATTCAGAACGTTTCCTTCTCTCAAAGACATGGAAGAGAATATAGAGGATTTTACCAAAGAGGACACATACAATCCATATGGAAGTATCGAATCTTTAGTCCCAAACCCAGCAGATAATTCAACCAATCAGGACTAGATGATTCTTTCAGAAATAAGCAATTAGTTAGTCGACACCAGATTTTTATCCGCACCTGGAGCTACCTCACACAAACGTCAATGAAAAGCTCCTTCCAAAAAAACATACTACAGCAGAAAACAGATCGTTTCCGCATCCTCCTGGACAATCAAGCTTAGCCTATTTTGTTCTTTTTTGTGCAGTGTCAAAACGCAACCTTTGAACAGATAAGCCACTCCAAAAAACCTCTATTTCTCGCAGTTTTTCAACGAATTCCTTCATACCACTAACCCCCTCTTTTTCCATGATCGCGATGTGTTTATCGAGGGCGGCATCGATTTTCTTATAAAGAGACATTCCTTTGGTCGATAGTTTGATTATATATGAGCGCTTATCATGTTTAGATGTAATCTGATCGATATAACCATACTGTACCATTTTCTTCAAATTATAGGAAACATTGGAGCCAAGATAACAGCCCCTCGTAGTAAGTTCTCCGATGGAAATCTGCTCCCCACCAAGATTGTACAAAACCAGTACCTGAACGTTGTTTATATCATCAACCTTCATGGAATCCAACTCGCACTTAATAACCTCAAGAAACTGCCTATGTAGACGCTCAATAAGCGATATCGTTTCTAGATAATACCCCTTCATTTCCCCTCTCCTTTCCCTCTAGTATATACCACCTGCATAAAAATTTAATTAACCATGACAGAAAACTTATACCACTCATGATTGAGCAATACAACAATAAAACTACATAAATTTGTCATTCCAAATCGCCAGAAACGCTGCTGCTGCAGTTTCACTCCTCAAGATGTTTTTTCCGGAAGAGAACTTTTTTATGCCTGAGAACTTCTCGAATAAGTTGTGCTCTTCATTTGAAAAACCACCCTCTGGACCTACCAAAAAGACACATTTTTCTTCCAAAACGCTTCCCAAATTTGGGCTGGAAAATCCCTCATCGCCGACCAAAATTTTGTAACTTGGGGAATAGTTTTGAAGTAAATCCTCTAAGTTCATAACATTCCTCAAAGACGGAATAGAAAGGCGGTTCGATTGCTCGCCGGCCTGCGTAACTTTACGTAGAGCTTTCCTCAGATTAAAATCACAATGTTGGACATACGTGGACATAATTGGAATAATCTCTCTGGCCCCCAGCTCTGTGGCTTTCTCCAGAAAAAAATCAAATCTTTTTGGGTTGATCAATGCACAAGCGATGATCGCCCCCCGCTCTTCTTTCCCATTAATTCGACCACGTAATTGTGAAATGCATCTTACGGTCCTTTGTTTTAAACTCGTGATCGTGCAATCCCATTCTCCATCCCAGGAATTGAATATTCGAACGACATCTCCCGTAGTAAACCGCAGCACTCTGTTGGCGTGATGCATTTGATCAACCGAAAGAATTACATCGTCGTCTTTGGCAAAATTAGCCTCAACGTAGAATCTGGGGATATGTTTCATTTTGAGATATAGGCAGAAAAGCCATTCTTCTTCATGGCAGCAACAACCCGTCCTGCATCGTCCCTGTTCTTAAATGGACCTACCTGGACCCGATACCTGACACCCTTCCGTTCCCCAAGATCCACTTTGATAACCTTTTTTCCAAGTCCCCTTAGAAATCTATTCTTCACTAGGAGACGCTGATACTCTGCTTCAGCTGCCGGTCGTGTCATAACTGAGGAAATTTGTACCATAATGCTTCCTACCCGAGTCCCCCCTCCGCTAGAGTCATCGTCACTCACAGAGTTTTGATGCTTCTGCGCGTTCATTCCTATCCGGTGAGAAACATCCTCTTCCACAACTGTCAGTCCACGAGATCCGCTTGCCCTCGCTTTACCCTTCTTTACATATTTGATCTGATATTCCTTTTCCGGAGCAAGCTCCTCAAAGGCCTGAATTATACTACGCTTTTCCTCCTCTGAAAGAGTCTCTCCTTTATCAATTTCCGGAATGGAAAGAACCTCCTCCTCGGAGGCTTTGACAATCTTTTCCTCCACCTTGCGCCTGTCTCCGGAAATATTATCGTAGACTGTTTTATCCTGATGTTGCACAACTTCGTTTTTTTCTGGCTTTATTTTGAATGGGGCATCATCTGCGCTAATAACAGGCAACTCCTCCAGATTAATTGGTTTTGAGCTGGAACACATGAGGTAGGCAGCTATGCTGAAGGCGAACAGCGCCGCTCCACCTCCAATCAAAATAAACCTGCGATTATTTCCGAAAAAATGAGTGCGTAAGCTGTCTCCACTATCGGAAGTTTTGTTGGTTGCTAAATAGCCCTCTTCCACATCGTCCTCATCTATGAATGGGCACATGTTATCTCAGTTCCTCAACCAGTGTTGCACCGATGATATCAAAGGCGGACTCCAGCACATTTTGTAGAGCACCTAATAGTACCACTCTAGCACGAGTTTTCTCCAGATCATCTGGAAGAATAAAGCGTAGCATGGCGTTCTCATTTCCCTGATTCCAAATGGAATGAAAGACTGCTGCCAAATCCAGCAGAAAGAAGACAATTCTGTGCGGCTCACGTTTGTTAGCGGCCATTATCACCTGCCTTGGCCAATCCGAGAGGATTTTCGCAAGTTCTACATCGCTGCTATCCAGCAAATCAAAATCCACTTTGTCAGCAGATGGAATGCAAGTCATGGGAAAAGTCTTACGGAACAATTTCATTACAGAGTGGCTCCTGGCATAGGCATACTGGACGTAGAAAACTGGGTTGTCCCTGCTTTGATCGACGACTTTTTTAAAATCAAAGTCCAAAGAGGCATCATCCCTGCGTGTTAGCATGATGAAACGAATAACATTTTTGTCAACTTTATCAAGAATATCTCGAGCCGTCACAAAGGTTCCAGCCCTTTTAGACATTTTTACATCTTTACCGCCCTCGAGAAGTTTCACTAGCTGCACAATGCGCACGTCAAGGGCTTTCTGCCCGCCAGAAAGAGCAGTGACCGCTGCCTGCATACGTTTCACATACCCGCCGTGGTCGGCCCCCCAAAAATCCACCATTTCATCGAAGTTTCTGATGATTTTATCCATGTGATAGGCAATATCCGATGCAAAATATGTCCACGAACCGTCCGACTTTTGCAACGGCCGGTCTGAATCATCTCCGAAAGCAGTAGATTTAAACAGTAGTTGCTCCCGCTCCTCCCAATCATCAGAATCACCTCCCTTTGGACGCGGAAGAATCCCTCGATAAACAAATCCTTTCTCCCGTAGAAAGTCCACAGAGCGCTCCACGGCTCCATCCTCTATGAGTTTTTTTTCGGATGAAAAAACGTCATGATGCACACCAAGCGCTGCTAAATCCTCTTTTATATTGATCATTATATTTGAGATTGCATATCGTTTGAAAAAATCCAGCCACTTTGACTCGTCGCAATCGACAAATTTTTCCCCATGTTCGGAAATTAGGTCGCGTGCGATGTCTATAAGGTACTCGCCAGGATAGCAATCAATAGAAGAATCTTCTTTTGCCTTGCCAAGTAGCTCCGAATATCTGAAATACAACGACCGCGCCAGCACCTCTACCTGCTTTCCTGCATCGTTGATATAAAATTCTCTGGTAACTCTGTACCCGACAAAATCCAGCAGTCTCGCCAAAACGTCCCCGGAGACTGCTCCACGTACATGTCCTGCATGGATAGGTCCAGTGGGATTGGCAGAAACATACTCTATATTAATAGAACGATTTTTTCCTAGATCGAATTTTCCAAAACTTTTTATGCACATCTGTGGAATATGTTCCAGCAAAACTCGACGTGGAATACGCCAGTTAATAAATCCTGGATTCTTCTCCTCGACTTCCTCAAAATACTGGTTTCCACGGAGTTTTCCGCCGATCTCCCTCGCCAAATCCATTGGATTCCGACACAGCTTCTTAGCAAGAATCATGGCAATATTTGTAGAAAAATCCCCGAAGGAGGCTTCCTTTGGTGGCTCCACCATCACTAATTTCCGCAAATCAGGATCAACGAAACTTTCAACCAGTTCCTTGTAATGAAGAAATAACGCGGATGCCATTTACCCTCCTAAATGCAAGAGAGAATGATATCACTAGCGCACCTCTATCGCAATAATCCCGCCGCTTCGCTCTAAAGCGCCAAAGGCTACACAAACACCCCTATGATTCAAGGGAAAGAAGAGCAATCCTTACGCTTTCGACTATTCTTGCACTCAACTCCTTCAGCAATGGCGTACTGTTTCTTCTGTACAGCGATAGGAGCACTTCTCCATGGGCATTGGCAATGTTGCTATTGCTGGACACGGTAACCGACTGGGAAAAAACTTCCTTCCCAATTTGATTAACCAAAGCTACGTTGGCTATATAGGACAAACGAAGTCTCTTCGCGTTGCCATCAGTTGCGAATGCAAAGGCTTTTTCTTCGTCGCTTAGTCGAATAATGAGGCGATACTTCTTCTCCGTGAGGTTGAGATCGCGCAGAGAATCCATCAGGAAATTTCGCAGTTTTTGACCGTCTCGTTCTGCGATTATATCTACTTCGATACAGGAATCTCTCACCTGTAACAAATCGTTACTGTCATTTCTTTTGTCATATAGTGGTTCGACCGAGCATCCACTGAACAAAATACAACACAGCAGAATCATCACCGTCCCTGCTTCTTTCCCCCATTGCATAGAGGCTTCCCCGGTGGACTCTATGATTTTAGACAACAAAATTTATTATTTTACCTCTTATAAAGATTTTATTTTTCACTGACTTCCCTGAGATCGAATTTTGCACCGTGGGAACGGCCAGAGCGCGCGCAAAAATCATTTCTTCGTCCATGTTTACAGCTACATCGATCGTTCCACGGAGTTTTCCGTTAACCTGTATTGGTAGATTGATCATTGAAATTTCCAAATACTTCGCCTCATAGCTTGGCCATGAAGCATTAGAAACTAACCCCTCAAATCCTAGCATGTCCCAAGCCTCTTCGCAAATATGTGGAACGATGGGCGCTAGCAACTTCAATAACTCCCTGATAATTATAGAAAAAGCATCAATATGTGTATCTATATCATCGACTAGCTGGTAGATAGAGTTTACACAATCCCTCAGATAAGCAACCACCCTGTTCATCGCCTTCTCCTCAAGAGCGTCAGTAACGTTTTTCACGGTGCGATGAAAATCCTTGCGCAGCTGATGGATGTGTTTTTCACAATTCTCGAAAGCAAGATTTTCTATTCCATAGCATCGCTTGGCGCCAACTCCACAGGAGTGCGCATAGACAAACAGCCGCCATAGACGATTCAAAAATCTCCAGCAACCTTCCACACCATCATCCGACCAGGGAAAATCCCTATCCGGAGGTGTATCAGACACGATAAAGAGCCGTAGCGTATCAGCCCCATATTTTTTTACAATATCATCTGAATCAACAACGTTTTTCTTCGATTTGCTCATTTTTTCTAGGTTGCCTACAATGACGTTCTCTCCGGTCTTGATGACCTCATAGCCGCCAGATATCGTCCGACGAACCTCTTCCGGAAATAGCCAATCACCGTTTTCTTTGCGATAGGTGACGCTGCAAACCATCCCCTGGGTGAATAGATTCGCAAATGGTTCTCTAATATTCGCCAAACCGCACTCGGTAAGAGCTTTAGAGAAGAATCGCGCGTAGAGAAGATGCAGAATCGCGTGTTCAACGCCACCAACATACTGGTCTACGCTCATCCAGCTGGCTAAGTCGTCCTTGTTAAGCAGGTCACTGCTATTAGCATCGTCTACGCAAAATCGCAGGAAATACCAGGAGGAATCGAAAAAAGTATCCAAAGTGTCAGTCTCACGCACCGCGCCGCCTCCGCATTGCGGACATTTCGTGTGCTTCCAAATTGGATGACGGTCAAGAGGATTTCCTGGTTGTTCAAAAGCCACATCGCCAGGAAGCAGAACCGGCAAATCCTCATTGTTCAGCAGAACTATCCCACATTTGCTGCAGTGCACTATAGGAATGGGGCATCCCCAATACCTCTGGCGAGAAATTCCCCAATCCAGTAGTTTAAAAAAAGTCTCCCGTTTTCCAGCGCCAATATCGCACAATTTCTGAATGATAGCTTTTTTGGCTTTGTCAACGGTCAGTCCATTTAAAAAATCCGAGTTCACTAAAATGCCATCGTCTAGATAGGGTAATTCATCATTATTTTCATTCGGAGATGCAACAACTCTCTCTATCGGCAGATCATATTTTTTCGCAAAATCATAGTCTCGCTGATCATGAGCTGGTGTTGCAAAAATAGCGCCGGTGCCATAATTCATGAGAACGAAGTTAGCCACATAGACAGGTAGCTTCCTGTCTAGAAACGGGTGATCCACAGTAACACCAGTGTAAACCCCTGTTTTCTCCTGCCTATCTAGAAACTCCTGGGCCACTGATCCTTTTTTAAATTCTTTGATAAAATTGGCAACTTTACTGTCGGTTTCCGCAAGTTTGCGAGCCATAGAATGATCCGGCGAGATCGCTAGGAACGTCGCACCAAAAATCGTATCCGGCCGTGTGGAGAATACGACAAGATCCTCCCCTTTACTGGTTTTGAAAGTTATAGAGCATCCTTCTGAGCGACCAATCCAATTCCTTTGCATCACTTTAACTTTTTCTGGCCAGCCAGTAAGATTATCTATCTCATTAAGTAATTCCTCGACGAATGCCGTGATCTTCAAAAACCACTGAGACAGCATACGCTTTTCCACGGGAGCTCCTGACCGCCAGCCGCAGCCTCCGATCACCTGTTCATTTGCTAGGACACAATTATCAACCGGATCCCAGTTTACTTCGGATCTTTTTCTATAGATCAGCCCTTTTTTGTATAGTGCAAGGAAAATCTTTTGCTGAAATCCGTAGTATCGTTCATCACAGGTGGCGAATTCGCGCCTCCAATCATAGGAAAGCCCCAGTTCCTGCATCTGCCTTCTCATCACACGAATATTATAGTATGTCCACTCCTTCGGATGTACCCCGCGCTTTAGAGCGGCGTTTTCTGCCGGTAGCCCGAATGCATCCCAACCTATAGGATGCAATACATTGAAGCCAACAGCCCTATGATACCTCGCGACGATATCTCCAACCGTATAGTTTCTCGCATGCCCCACATGAATCTTTCCAGATGGATATGGAAACATCTCCAGTATGTAGTACTTCGGCAGCTTCCTGTCGCATTTTGCGCGAAATGTCTCTTCCTTCAACCACTTCGCTTGCCATTTAGCTTCTACATCAGCGAACGCGTAAACCCCTATCTCCGATAATTTTACTGGCATACTTCTCCCTTAAAATGCTTTTTCTGATTGGAATCGCCGTTGAAATCATGCCACCAAACCACATCATTGACATGAAACATTTCACTACAACCAACCATCAACGGCGACAAGTAGAATGTACTCCACATTATTATATTCGCAAAAGGATTTTTTCAGCGACATGGCAATCCCTCGCTATGACTAGCATAAGCTCGCCCCTAGTAATTGGCGTTTTTTCCTGCTACTGTCTTCCGCTATGTTCCTCGGTAGCTCAGCGGTAGAGCAAGTGGCTGTTAACCACTGGGTCGGCGGTCCGAATCCGTCCCGAGGAGCCAATTTTTCAAAATTTGAATGAAAAATTTGGAGTTTTTGGTGGAAATATTTTTGGATACAGCTAACGTTGACGAGGTTGCTACCTACGCGGATATTATCAATGGAGTCACAACGAATCCAAGCCTAATAGCAAAGAGTAGATGTAATGATCTATGTGAGCATATTATTAAAATCTGCCGGTTGGTTTCTGGTCTAGTAAGTGTGGAGGTTAGCTCTATTGAATATGATAGCATGCTTGCTGAAGGAAAGATGCTTGCAAAAATCCATGATAATGTCTGCGTAAAGCTCCCTTGCACTCGAGATGGGCTAAAAGCGTGCAAACAACTTTCTACCGCAGGCATTCCTACCAATATGACGCTATGTTTCTCTCCACCACAGGCACTGTTGGCGGCAAAGTGCGGAGCTACCTATGTGTCCCCATTCGTTGGGCGACTGGACGATACTGGCTATGATGGAATGTCCCTAGTGGAGGACATCGTTAACATCTATAAAGCTCAGAAGTATGGAACAAAGATACTAGTTGCATCTATACGAAGCCCTCAGCATGTAACCCAGGCGGCGATGCTTGGGGCAGATGCTGTAACGATGCCGCCACAGATTCTCTGGCAATGTTTTGAGCATCCTTTTACCGTTAAGGGATTGGAAATTTTTGCAAAGGATGTAAAAGATTTGAGTAAGAGTGTGTCGTAGGGACCTAGCACATTGCATTTCCTATAAGATGCGTTTTTTTATAAAAAGCTACGGCTGCCAGATGAATTCCCATGATTCTCAGCGAATTTCTAGCATATTGAGCGTAGCGGGACATGAAGTAGCGCCGAGCCTAAATGAAGCGAATCTCGTAATACTCAACACCTGCAGTATCCGAGATAAAGCCGATGAAAAGGTTTTTTCAGATCTTGGTAGACTTAAATTTCTAAAATGTAAAGCCATTGACGATTTTTTGATTATAGTAGCGGGATGCATGGCACAGCTGCGTTCTAGAGATATCATAAAACGCGCTCCCTATGTAAACGCTATAATTGGTCCTCAAAACATACACCAACTGGCAGATTGCATCGACGATTTGCTAAAAAACAAGGCCATAGACGCCATTGTGGCAACATCCATGGATGTCGCAGGCAAATTTCAAGCAATGTCGTCAGCATCTCCCAAAGCAGCGGATGGAGTGAGCGCGTTCCTTACGATCCAGGAGGGATGCGATAATTTCTGCACCTACTGTATAGTTCCATTCACCAGGGGACGGCAAATATCTCGCAGCCTTACCGACATACGGGACGAGGCAAGAAGATTAACCTTCGCCGGAGTCAAAGAAATCACCCTAGTCGGTCAAAACGTCAATGCTTACAATGGAGATGAAGGTAACAATGAAAAATGCGATTTTTCTCACCTTCTCTTCGAGCTGTCCAAGACGGAAGGACTAAAGCGCCTGCGCTACACCACCTCCCACCCCAAATACATAAATTCGAACATTGCTCTAGCGCACCGAGAAATCGAGATTCTAGCGCCGCATTTGCATCTGCCAGTGCAATCTGGATCCAACGATATTCTGAAGCAAATGAATCGCAGATATACACGAGATGAGTATCTTAGGGCAATTGATTTGCTGCGCGAGTCTCGTCAGGATATGGCTTTTTCCTCGGATTTTATAGTTGGATTTCCTGGCGAAACGGATCGTGATTTCGAGCAAACCTTGGAATTAGTACGAGAAGTGCGCTATACTCAAGCCTATTCGTTCAAATACAGTCCGCGTCCTGGCACGATTGCAGCAAAAATGGAAAATCAGGTGCCAGAGGAGGTTAAATCCGAGAGGCTACAAATCCTTCAAGAATTGCTAGATGACCAGCAGACGCAGTTCAACAGTGGTTTCGTCCACCGGCGATTGAGCGTGCTCTTTACGAAAAACGGACACCATGAAAATCAACTTACTGGACGCAGCGAGTATTCCCAGGCAGTATCAATCTATGATAAAACTATATCCATTGGAGATATTGTAGATGTGCAAATCATAGAGGTAGCCACGCACAGTTTAATCGGTATGCTCTAAGCATGAATCTAGAAATTATTGTTGAAGGGAATGAGTGGGATGAGAAGGCTGTAGAATCCATCGCCAAGACATGCATCCAAGCAATTTTTTCTGAGGTAGGATTGGATGGCAGGAACGTAGAAGTGTGTCTTCTTTTCACAAATGACTCAGAAATTCGTACTTTGAACAGAACATACAGGAAAGTAGACGCGCCAACCAATGTACTGTCGTTTCCAGCGGATGATCCAACGAAAATAACAGCAGGAACAAAAGAAAGCACTCCTTGTATTCTTGGAAGCATCGCTCTAGCTTCTGGGATAATCAGACGAGAGGCGCAGGAACAGAGCAAAATCTTCTATGATCATACTAGACATTTACTGGTTCATGGTATGCTACATTTGCTAAGATACAATCACGAAGACGCAGATCAAGCCAAACGAATGGAAGAGTTGGAAGTGAAAATCCTCCGAAAACTGGGCGTGGCTGACCCATACGCGGAGGAAGAGAAAGGAAGCTAAAAAAATCGATGTTGTCAAAAATCAGAAGTTACTTCTCAAAATTGTTCAAGAAAGAAGAGAACCTTCCCCTCATTGATCGACTAGAAGACCTCATAGAATCAGATTCTTCTGCCTGCGAAGGAATAAAGGCAGACGATTCAAGCGAATTGGCGCTGGTATCCAACGTATTGGGCATTAGAGATCTGACTGCTGAGGATATCATGGTCCCGCGAGCAGAGATTGCTGCAGCAAGAGTCGACACCTCTCTGGAAGGATTCATTGAAATATTCTCCCAGAACAACTTTTCTCAGATCCCAATATACAAAGACACGCTGGATAACGTGGTCGGAATAGTGCGGGTTCGGGATTTTCTTCCATACATTAAAGATCACGAATCATTTAACATAGAATCGCTACTCAAAGAAGCCATATACGTGGTTCCTAGTATGCAATTGCTTGAATTGCTAGTGGAAATCCGAAAATCCGTCAATCATATGGCTCTGGTAGTCGATGAATTTGGTGGAATAGACGGGCTCGTAACATTGCACGATGTTGCCTCGGAAATAGTTGGAGAGATACAGCAGAATCAGAGGATTTTTCCTCAAATTATTACCAAACAGGATGGATCTTTGGTAGTTGACGCTCGCATCCCAATAAACGAATGTGAAGAGTTACTAAAAATTGAGCTCCTCAGACCGCTACAAAAGGATAATGAAGAGGAACCGGACGTAGAGACTATCGGAGGATTAACAATGCTTCTGGCAGGTAGAATGCTAACCCGAGGAGAGACGCTAATTCACCCATCCGGTGTGGAAATAGATATAGTGGAAGCTGATCCACGAAAAGTAAAGCGGGTTCTTATTAGGGTTCCGAAGCAGTAAAAAACATGCCTGATGGAAAGAGATGAATTCGTTAACAAAAAACCGAGATATCAGTCTGCTAAAGAAATGATGGCGTTAATCATTGGCCTCACGCCTTTTATTACCTCTCGTTCGAATAATCTTTCTAGCCATTATTAGCATTAATGCAGATGCAACGGTTATAAAGACGCAGGCCATGATTGTTGTGACATCTCCACGAAATTTGGCGCCGGCGGAAATGCAAATCGACATAATTAGATTTCTGAAAATGACCACTGTGGAAGCACCAACGGTCTTCGGATGATGCGTTGTATACTGCAGAGCTTTTAACACAGATATCGGCACGAGAAACGCGCTACCAGCACATTGCAGGCACATGAGAGACAGAAGCGATGTTGGAGTCCATGGTGAATGATGAATAATCAAATGCATCATATATACTCCAAACGCTATATAGATTCCTGTGCCAATTTTTCGAGACGTTTTCGTGCCAAAATTTCTGACGATCCTCCTATATGCAAATGTGGCGATGACATAAAAGAACAATGGAATAACAGAAAATAGCGCAATGGCAGAATGATTATCAAAAAATGACGAGCAGATGAACGGCGCAGCAGCCGCGAATATCATGTATCCTCCGGCAAACATTCCAGGAATCAGAGCATAGATTACAAACATCGAGTTTTGCAGAACACATCCATAGTTTCGCAAAAGCTTGGAGAATTTCAGAGGCATTTTTTTTGGATTACCCTTGGGATAAGCATAGAAAAATGCGATTCCAACCAGTTGAGTAAGCATAAGAACAAGGAAAGAAACTCGCCAGTTGCTTATCTCCGCAAGAATAGAGCCAATAAACGGAGACAAAATCCAGGCGATCGGTTGATATAGTTCAATGATTCCCATAACATAGCTTTTTTCTTTATCGTCGAAGGTTTCATCGATGATATTTTGGGAAACAATATAAATTACGCTTGATCCTATTGCCTGTATAAACCTCATAATCATGAAGATTGGCGCTGATCCGGAGATCATGCACCCCAGGTGTCCCGCCATAGATGCTGCTAAAGAAGGCAGTATGGTGGCGCGACTGCCATAGGTTTCGATAATCGGTCCGCAAAACATCCGTCCAATAAATTCACCGACGAGATGTGCGACAATGGTCATATGCATGATAGCGTTTGTCGTATTTAAATCTGTAGCCATCTGATTCATGCATGGTATGTAGATGCTGACAGCAGCCGACGTAACCACGTTACGCGAATAATGGATTATGCTATTGGAGTAAGTTCTGTTATTGATGGTTTGCGAGATTTTAATTGGTATGAGACGAGTGTAGAGATGATATGTATGAACATATTTGTTGGTGATCTGT
>JAISYI010000011.1 GCA_031269995.1 Holosporaceae bacterium | reverse complement strand
TTTTTCGCATTAAGATACATTATCAGCTGGTAATTCATTGGGTGAAGCGAGCAGGTGCGCAATTGATGGGAAGAGAAGAAAAAGGCTTGGCTTTGACAATACCGGTTTTGGAACTGGACGAGCTTTACACTTATGTTCAAAAAAAACAAATAAAATCCGAATATGGACTGCTGTTGACCGGAATCGGCTGCGCATTAGTGCATTTGAGGTAGGCAATGGAGATACAGAAACTTTTCGCCGCTTGTGGAATGGATTAAAGCATAATGTCTTAAAATACGTCTGTACCGATGGAAATCCATCGTATACAGAAGTTTTGGGTGAAGATGCCGACCTTAAACATGTGGTGACGAAATCTGAAACATGCCTGGTGGAGTCCTATAATTCCGTTCTTAGATATTACCTTGCAAGACTTAATAGAAAAACAAAATGTTACTCCAAATCAACCGACATGCTCCGTTTATCCATACAATTGCTACTAACACAAAAGGTTTAATCCATCCTTGTAGGGCAATTCCGGTAAAACTAGGTATGTCGCGCAGATAAAATCAAAGAAGCCCTTTTTCGAAAAAAAATTTATTTTCATCTGGCGACCATGTATATTCACTTCGGTTAATTGAGCAAGCAGACGTGGCGAAAGGCGAGAAGGGATTTTATTGCAGTGAATGCGGAACTCGCTATCCAAAATGGCTAGGTAGATGCGAAGATTGTGGCCAATGGAACTCCGTAGTAGAGGACGTTCCTGCTAGAGAAAAGCATTTCTCTACCGGATCTGGGTTGGATTTTCAGAGCCTTCGGGCATCGAAGGAGCAGTTGGATAGGAAACTAAGCGGCTTAGAAGAATTTGATCGTGTGCTGGGCGGCGGCCTGGTTGCCGGGTCCGTAGTTCTGATTGGCGGCGACCCAGGAATTGGCAAATCCACCCTATTACTTCAGGTATCTGCGGCACTCTCGCAGAATAGCACCTGTGTTTATATTTCAGGGGAGGAATCGCCAGACCAAATCTGTCTACGGGCATCTCGCCTTGAAGTGGATGGAACCAACGTGAAGCTAGCCTGCGGAACGAACATTGATACAGTTTTGAGTTCTCTTAGTGTAGATGTCAATTTTCTAATAGTTGATTCAATCCAGACATTACAAAGTTTCGAGGTTGAATCCGTTCCTGGTAGTGTATCCCAGGTGCGTACCTGTGCCTATAAACTGATAAATTTCGCAAAGACAACAAACACGGCAGTATTTCTCATAGGTCATGTGACGAAGGATGGCGCGATCGCCGGTCCCAGAATATTGGAGCACATGGTGGATACGGTGCTTTATTTCGAGGGTGAAGGAGGGAGCTGCTATAGGATTCTAAGAGCCATTAAAAATCGCTACGGACCTTGCGATGAATTAGGGATTTTCGAGATGCGTCAGAATGGGTTAGCAGGCGTTTCCAACCCATCAGTCTTATTCCTAACCCAAAGGAATGAGAACGTGCCTGGATCAGTTGTTTTTTGCGGAATGGAGGGCTCTCGGCCAATTATGGTGGAGGTTCAAGCCCTTGCTTCAAAGAGCTATTTCCCGTCTCCGCGTAGAACCGTTATTGGATGGGATCTCAACCGCCTGTTTATGGTATTGGCTGTTATGGAGGCCAGATGCAAGGTTACTTTTTCCGATAGAGATGTGTATCTATGTATCGCAGGTGGGCTCAGAATTGGAGAGCCCGCCTGCGACCTTGCGGTAGCGATGAGCTTGCTATCCTCTCGAAGTGGGAAAACTGTTTCCATGGGAACCTGTGCTTTCGGAGAGATAGGCTTGACAGGTGAGGTCCGATCAGTTCCACGCGCCTCTGATCGTATAAAGGAGGCAACGAAGTTAGGATTCAAAAAAATTGTTCTTCCGAGTAATTGTCGGGCGGACAACAGAGCTGATATAAAGGTGGAGACAGTAGGTACCATAATGGAACTTGCAGCGCTCTTCGGGATATAGTTTAAATGCGCAGCGGAGAATTTTTTAATCTTCTAGATTATGCATGTATTGCAATAATGCTTCTATCGACTCTGACTGGATTTGTCAGAGGTTTTGTCAAGGATTTTTTCAGTAGCTGCGCCTGGTTTGGCAGCGGATTCCTTGCTGTTTTTATTGCCCCACATCTTGTGCCAGCCATAAGTAAACATATCCCGGATATTTTCATCGCCCGCTGTTCCGCAATCATCATTGCCTATCTTACTATATTAATCATTCTACTCTTAATTATAAGCGCAATATCTAAAAATGTGCAGCAGGGCGTTTTATCTGGAATTGATAAGGCCGTTGGAGTGCTCTTTGGTTTTTCTCGTGGAGTTATTATCCTGATTTGCTCCTGTATTGTCATGCTCCTTTTTGATATCAGGAGAGAAAAATATAAAATTATCCAAGCATCAAAATTTTCAGTAGTGCTGTTCAAAATAGCGGAGCTCTGGATGCCCCATATTCCAAAGCTTAGCGGAGATCTTGGAAAAAAACTTCCCCTAGCTAAAAGAATAAATTCTTTGGAGGAAGAGGAGGTCGCCAACGCGAAAATTGCGAAGATAGATAAAAAAAGAGGAAAAGAGGGAAGACAAGAATCTATTATAAGAAAACGTGTGGCATCGAAAAGTACTCTTGCAAAGGAGAGAACACCAATTATAGAAGAGTCCAGAGAAGAGAAGGCAGAAGAAAGGTCTTTTTTGCAGAAAATAAAGGACTATCTGGAGAATTGGCTAGCCAGTAGGAGGGCGGAAGAGAAAATAACCGGAGAAATCCAACCGGAGCGACACTCCTCCCATTCTTCCGTAGGCAAAGAAAAACCGAAATTTGGGGCAATGTCTCTTCAGGAGGCAAAGGCTAGGAGACGGGAGAGAAGAAGAGCGGAAAAACTTCAGAAGCAGATTCAAAAACGACTTGACAATGAGGGGGTGTAGTGTTTTGTTACCGCCGATAATGGAGAGATGGCCGAGCGGCTGAAGGCAGTGGTTTGCTAAACCGCCATACGGTTGAAAAGCCGTATCGAGGGTTCGAATCCCTCTCTCTCCAGCACCCTTTTTAATGCGAGGCCAGAAACGATAGACATGGACCAATGCTCGATTGGAGGCGTGCCAAGAACATCAAACGCAATGGCGGCAAATTTCGTTTTACGCGAATAATGGATTATGCTATTGGAGTAAGTTCTGTTATTGAGGGTTTGCGAGATTTTAATTGGTATGAGACGAGTGTAGAGATGATATGTATGAACATATTTGTTGGTGATCTGT
>JAISYI010000020.1 GCA_031269995.1 Holosporaceae bacterium | reverse complement strand
AGATCACCAACAAATATGTTCATACATATCATCTCTACACTCGTCTCATACCAATTAAAATCTCGCAAACCATCAATAACAGAACTTACTCCAATAGCATAATCCATTATTCGCGTATTCTTTAATTAGACAATCCTCTCGAGCCTTCAACCTCTTGAGGAGAAAAGGAAAAGGCTATATCTTTCGGAGAGGATATAACCGTCTGGAGATTAAATTATGTTTTCCTACCTGCGAGGTCTGTTTTCCTCAGACATTGGCATTGATCTTGGCACCGCAAATACCCTGGTCTATGTACGAGGGAAGGGCGTGGTTCTGAATGAACCTTCGGTCGTGGCCCTTGCAGAAGAAGGCGGGAAAAAACGCGTTCTCGCCGTCGGTGAGGAAGCCAAGCTAATGGTAGGAAGAACTCCAGGTAATATCACTGCAATACGACCGCTAAAAGACGGTGTAATCGCTGATTTTGAGGTTGCCGAGGAAATGATAAAATATTTTATCCGTAAGGTTCATAATAGGCAAAGCTGCATTAGTCCGCAGATCGTCATCTGTATTCCACGCGGAGCCACCGCCGTCGAGCGGCGAGCCATACAGGAATCGGCTGAAGGTGCTGGAGCCAGGAGAGTGTTTCTAATAGAAGAGCCCATGGCTGCGGCCATCGGCGCAGGTCTTCCGGTAACTGAGCCAACAGGATCGATGGTGGTGGACATAGGAGGAGGAACTACCGAGGTGGCGGTTCTATCACTCGGAGGTATAGTCTATGGCAACTCTGTACGTGTCGGCGGAGATAAGATGGACGAATCAATTATAAATTATATAAGAAAAAATCATAACCTGCTTGTTGGCGATACTACTGCTGAACGAATAAAAAAGGGCATCGGAGCAGCAATAACTCCCGATAAAGGGGAAGGGCACCTGATGTCGATTAAAGGAAGAGACCTTATTAATGGTGTTCCGAAGGAAATACAAATTAGTGAAAGTCAGATTGTGGATAGCCTAGCAGAACCAGTCGCCGCTGTAGTCGAAGCAGTAAAATTCGCGCTGGAAAATACCCCTCCGGAGTTATCTGCAGATATTGTGGACAAGGGGATAGTTATGACCGGCGGCGGATCGCTCCTGGGTAGGCTCGACGAGCTGTTGCAGAGCAAAACTGGTCTACCTGTCATTGTCGCAGATGATGCGTTATTTTGCGTAGCAGTTGGGGCAGGGAAAACTTTGGAAGAGTTGGATGTGATGAAAACGGTTCTGCTTAGAGCTTACTAGGATTTGCCGAATTTGATTTGGATTCGAAAGTAGTATATGGGAAGTGCGGACGTCTCTTTTAGTTTCCTAAAACGTCTCAGGAAAAAACGGGTTGCGCTTAACATGGCGTTTTGTTTCAGTATAATTGCACTATTGCATCTAAAAATTAGCAATAGCTGCGTAGAAAAGTGCAGCTTTTTCCTACATTCTACAGTGGTAGTCCTATATAATTGCATTTATAAATTGAGAAACGCTTTTTCGAACCTTTGCTATTTTATGGGCAATGACATTAACTGCCACCTGCTAACTTTACAGAATGAAAACGTAAAACTACGAGAGAAGATAACGTATTTATTGAGTCTGGAGCAGGACAACGAAGAACTACGGAAATTGCTCTTATTGAAAAAAACGATAGGCTTTTCGGTTCTCTCCGCACAGGTTGTGAATGTATTTTCCAATGATTTTACTCAATCTTTTACGTTAAATGTGGGAAAGGATCACGCTGTTTCTGAAGGGGATCTTGTAAAGAACTCTGACGGGTTGATAGGACGCATTGTCGAGGTACACTCCTCCTGGAGCCGCGCGCTATCTATTACAGATATGAACTCCAGTATTCCTGTAAAGATGGGGAAATATAGAATTAATGGTATAGTAACAGGAAACGGCTCCAACAAACTGCTCCTGTCAACAATTCAGGGGGAAACTCCTGTCAGCGCCAGTGACATTGTTGTCACTTCTGAGTACGGAATTACGGAAGGCGTTCCTATCGGAAAAATTTCTACTGATCTTAAAACGATAGAACCCTTCGTGAATTTCAACACGCTGCACTACGTAATTGTGATACGACAGTGTCTTCATTCTTCCAAGGATGAGCAATATCTTCCAGTTGGAAGTTAACACTTTCTCTACCATTCCATAGTGAGATTGTCAGCGTTCCTAGCACGTTTACAAGGCTGTCTTCATTGAAAATTACCTTGCCGAGTGGAGTTCCATGACTGCGAAAAGAGATCGTGCGTAGCGAACTACTGTTGTTATTCGTAAGAGCTAGCGAAATATGATCTTCTCCAACAATCCTAGGCCCAGTTATTCTGACGTTTTGGATGACAAACTTTGGACGGTAGTTGCCCATACCAAACGGCTCCAGAGTTGATACAGATTTAAGGAACTCTATTGATGCCTGATTAAGCGATATCACGCAATCCGCATACAGTGTCGGAGGGGCAGGCGAGTATTTTTGCATAGCAGAAAACAAAAAGTTCTCAAGCTCCCCTATTCTATCAAAGTCAAAGGAGAATCCCGCAGCCATGGCATGTCCACCTCCGGATATGATTACTCCACACTCCATGCCTTTTCTGATAAGCTCAGAAATATTCACTCCGTCTACGGATCTGCAAGACGCCTTTCCTACTCCGCTCGGGTCCCTGGAAACGATTATGCTAGGTCTATTATATTTTTCTCGCAGCCTTCCTGCGATGATCCCAATGATTCCGAGATGCCAATTCTCCTTGTAGGCAAGGATAAAATTTTGTCCTTCTTTTATGAATGGAACAGCTTCTTCCATCATCATTCGCTCCAGCATCTGTCGTTCTTTATTCAGATCATCAAGATGCAAAGCAATTTTTTTTGCTTCCAATGGATTTTCTGTAGTTAGTAACTGCACGCTGAGATCTGCTGATGACATCCTTCCTGCAGAGTTCAATTTTGGACCAAGGCTAAAAGATATTGCCTCAGCAGTCACTGCAACATTTTTAGATACGGATAAAAGGGCATCGATCCCAATGTTTTTTCGCTGACGAATAATGCGTGTACCTGCTATTACGAATGCTCTGTTTAGCTCAACTAAATCTACAACGTCACAAACTGTAGCAAGTGCAACCAAATCCATATAATCCTCAAGATTTGGCTCCTTTCCACCTGCGTAAAAGCCTTTCTCTTTTAGCAATTGATGTGTGGCCCAGACACAGAGAAAAACCACGCCAGCCGCGCAGAGATATCGGTATTTTCCACTTTCATCAGGTCGATGGGGATTTACCAAGGCAATAGCGTCCGCTGAAACAACGGACATACTATGATGATCTAGAATAACAACGTCGATCAAATTCTGTTTAGCATAGGCTAACTCCTCCAGAGAACCAGATCCACAGTCAACTGCTATCACCAGGCATTCTCTGTGTTTTTCAATGTTAATTTTATTCAAGCCGTAGCCATCATCGACTCGGTTCGGAATGGCATAAACGTAGTCTGCTCCAATATGCTTTAAAAATTTTACCAATATGGAAACAGATGCGACGCCATCAACATCGTAGTCTCCTAGTATCGCTATTTTTTGTTTATCTTGAATAGCTTTTATTATACGGCAAACAGCCTTTTCCATATCTATGAAAATCATAGGATCCGGCATGGTGGCCGCTATTGAGACACTCGTAAATGCTTTTAAATCATTAATCCCGCGATTCTTTGCGAGAATCTTTGCTATGTTTTCGGTAGTCGTTTCTACCGTATCATCACATCGTAGGCACCAAACTTTGCCTGTAAGGGAAGCTATGTTCAATACAGATCCATCCAGCTAATGGTGCTACATTAACAATTTTATTTTTTTTTTCAAGTAATCAGGTTCACTCTAAATATGAATTATATAAATACAAAACGATATTGTTTTGAGAAATATCCATTGAGCTTCACACAGCATAAGTGCAAAAGAGGTTGCAAAAACGTTATTATCTGTATATTTTCTTCTGCAGTTTAGGGAATCGTTGCGTTGTTCGAAGTAAAATTGTTTGATAGATTACTAGACGCGCGTTTTAGAGAGTGTGCTCATACAGAGCTAGCGGGAAAGTCAGTCATTCTTGGGGTAATAACCTCTATCTTTTTAATTGCACTAAAATTTGGCGCCTGGCAGATGACGGACTCTATTTCCATGCGTGCCTCAATGAACGATTCTATTTTAGACGCTCTTACGTCGTTTATAGCCTACCATGCCCTTCTTTTCTCTTCAGTTTCTTTCGACAGAAACCATAACTATGGCCATGAGAAAGTGGAAGGATTAATTGCCTTATTTCAGTGTCTGCTAGTAATCTATTCCGGTGTCATGATATTTGTGGAGGCCTATGAAGTTTTTATTGAACCTAAATCAATAACCAATGAGAATATTGGAATCGCCGTGATGGTCATCTCGTGCTTTGCTGTATATCAGCTGGTGTACTTTCAGAAATATACTGCTAGAAAAACGGATTCCGTTCTTGTTAAAGGTGATTCCCTGCACTATCTGTCGGATTTTCTTATGAATATATGTATTATAGTATCCATGCTAATATCGAGATTTTTTGCCTATATGGACGTAATATGTGGTGCAATTGTTGGAGGATACGTTCTATATAGTGCTTTTCAAATTCTGAGAAGCGCTATTATAGATTTAATGGACGAAGCTCTACCGGCCAACATGCGAGAAAAAATTTTACATGTTATAAAATCCGTTGATGGTGTAAAACGGATCCAAATGCTGAAAACAAGATCAGCAGGAATGAAGAAATACGTAGAAGCAGTGGTGATGGTTGATCCGCATATTTCTTTCATTCAGGCAACAAAAATAAGCCAAACAGCAGAGACTGAACTGCAGAAAGTGGTTGAAAAAATCGATGCAATTGTTAAAGTCATGCCAGACGAAGACTAGTAAGTGTGAGGGAAGTTAGAGCAAATTATCCTCAAAAATACTTGGAATTGTGAAAATTAGGGGAATTCGGGCAGGAGAGGTTCGTTATAGGACGTTATATGAGAAGCGGTACCTCTTGTTTTTCGCGAATAACATCGGCACAATATGCAGTTTAGTGAGGTTGAGCATGTATGATAAAAACAATGTGTTTTATAAAATTTTGCAGAGAGAAATTCCAGCAGATATAATATATGAAGATAATGTGTCTTTGTCTTTCTATGATATTCATCCACAGAAGAAAGTGCATGCGCAGGTAATTACCAAGGGGTTGTACTCAGACTTCGGAGATTTTATGTCTAGAGCGCCCATGGAAGAAGTGGGAAACTTTTTTTTTGCAGTATCTAAGGTGGCAGATATACTCAACGTTGTTCAGACAGGCTATCGCATAATGAGCAATATCGGTTCAGACTCTGGTCAAGAAGTTGCACATTTCCATGTACATATTTTGGGGGGCGAGAAGTTGTAAGAGATATGGGGCGAAGGGACATTGTTTAGTGCAAGTACGCTTATTAATGATTCTGTTAGCGTATTTTATAGAAGCCCTGAAATTTCAGCGCTCAATTGAATTAGGCTGTATTGCACAACACATTGATTTATAAGCAAAATTAGAAATTTTCTAACAGAACCTAGTAAAAGAAAAAAATACTGATGGTAGATTTTTCAGTTCGATGTTTCCATTTCCGAACTTTAAAGTATCCTTCTTCTCAAGACTAACCACCGAGACCAAGATACACAATCTGTCGATTTGGAAGATACTGATATTTCCAGGTTTCGAGGTCGTCGAACCAAATCTTCAGCGCAACGGTGTCCATTGCTCCGTTTTCGAGTCCTTCCAAATTGACAAGCGACAATTTTTGGCTATCCGGAGTTTTCTGAATAAGCGCAAAGGCATCTTCATATTGCATTTTATTGTGTGAAAGATCAATAAGCAGCAGGTTCGGCAATTCTGAAAATGGAATACTAGCGGCGCTCTTTTCTATATGGTTTCTGCTCAAATATATTTGCTCTAGTCCGCTGTTTTTTAAGTTCTTAAAGGTAGCGTTCAATACCTTATCATCTATTCCACAATCGTTTGCGATAAAAATACTAAGCTCACGATTACTGGAAAGAGTCGAGGATAGAAATTCTGCGCTCTTCTCGTCTAAGGTATTTCCAGATATATTCAGGGTCTTCAATTTATGAATTTCCTGTTGAAGCGCCTGCATCCATAGCTGCATTATATCGCCAGGCAAATTCATCGAAGAAATGTCCAATGACTCTAGATCCCTTTGCTTTTCTAGGGATTTTTGGAATGTCTCTGCCGCTTCAAACAGTTTGATATGATCATGCTCAGCTATTCCTCCAATGAATAGCTGCAATGCTCGTAATTTTTGGAGCTCGCCGACCGCGCTAGAGAACGACTCCAACTCCGCATCAGTCGCTGATAGGATAGAAAATTCTAGTTTTGTCAATTTGGATGCTTTTCCTATCGCTTCCATAAGTTTCTGTGAGGTTTCGCTATCTCCGTCATGCGAAATACACCCGAATGAAAACTCCTTCAGTGTTGCAGAACATTCCTCTAGGATGGAGGCTACGATTTCGAGTACATCTTTACTAATCTCTCCAATAACAATTCGGAGAAATTGCAATTTTTTGCAATTCTGCAATGCAGTCAGTAGCTTAATCAGAGATTCAGCTGATGCCTCGGTATCTACTATGCTGAAGGTTATCAAGTCTGGGCGCCTTTTTACGAGGTCGGCTAACAATTCGTAGTATGACTCTTTGATTACGCATGAATGCACCAAAAGGCTTTTCAATGCATCTGGTATGTATTTGATAATATTTTCCAAAGAGTCTCGACTAAGCGACAACCCGTTAAACTCGGCACTAATAAGTTTTGGATGCTTTTTAAAAGAATTTTGATCGGAAAAATTAAATTCTTCGTTATTTAACTGCGTTACATAGTAGGTTTTCTCGTTGGATAGCTCTACTTTTTTGCCTGGCTTAAAGATTACACCAACGACGCTTTCTGGATTGAGTACTTCGCTGCTTTGCACAAATGGGAAATATCCCTCATCTCCTTCGTCCTGTCCTGGTTGTCCGGACTTTCCAGGTGCGGAAGGACGAGCACCAGGAGGGGCCATCGTTTCTGGGGAGAGCTTCCGTTGCGATGATTGTTTCCGTTCCGCAGGACCACTGTTCATAGCTTGGACCATGGACATCAATACGATGGTCGCAAGCGCTCTAGCCAAGGTCCCACACTTGTACATCACAAAATTCCCACGATTATTCTCGCGGTTGATCAAAACACAAAAAAGTAAAGAAAAAATTGAGCATTTTCCGTTTCCCTCTTTTTTTGTGTATAATCAAGACTGCTCTGTTTAGGATACACAGATGAGTGTTATCAGAAAAATAAGGGAGCTTCTTTGTATGGATGAAGAAGCTGAGGAAACGCGGCATTCCTTGTCTCCGGAAATCCTGCGCGACTACGATATACGTGGAATTTTCGGAGAAGATCTTTTTGAAGATTGTGCCTATGATATAGGCAGGGCGTTTGGGACTATTATGGCGCGACGCGGGCTGAAAACAGTGTGTGTTGGGAAAGACTGCAGAAAGTCCTCAAACGCTTTGTGCCAAAGTCTAACAAAAGGGCTGGCAAGCGCGGGAATGGAGGTAATATCGCTTGGGCTATGCCATACGCCAATGATGTACTATGGAGTCTATAAACTTAATCTTGATGCAGGAGTCATGGTAACTGGCTCTCATAACCCTCCGCAGCACAATGGATTCAAATTTATGCTGGGAATGGATCCTTTTTATGGAGATGATTTAAAGGCGCTTGGAAATGTAGTGAAAAACAAGGATTTCATTGATAAGAGCGGCCGCGAAGTTATCCTGAACAAGGTATTTCCCAACTATGTTGCCGATATTCTTGATGGTTTTCATTTTTCTAGTGACCTCAAGGTCGCGTGGGATATAGGAAATGGCGCGACTAGTAATGCTATTAAAGCAATAACAAAGGCTATTCCAGGAAAGCACCATCTTCTTTTTGAAGAAATTGATGGAAACTTCCCAAACAGACCTCCTGATCCAGTAGTGGCGGAGAATGTTGAATATCTATCGAAATTTGTGCTGTATAATGGATTTGACATTGGATTTGGATTCGATAGCGATGGGGATAGGCTGGCAGTTATCGATTCAAGTGGTAGGTTGCTGTTTAGTGATCAGGTTTTGGAGGTACTTGCAAAGGATTTTCTCAGAAAAAATCCCGGGGCCCAGGTAATCGCTGACATAAAATCCTGCAATAGATTATTCAATACAATAAGAGGAAGCGGAGGAATTGGAATTATGGAAAGATCCGGCCATTCTTTCATTAAAATGCGGATGAAAAGCAGCAGAGCTCTCCTCGCCGGCGAGATGAGTGGACACTTCTTCTTTGGAGATCGATGGTTTGGGTTCGACGACGGTATCTACGCGGCACTGCGATGTTTAGAAATCGCTAGCGAAAATAAAGGAGCTTTCAATAACCTTCCCTATGGATACATAACACCAGAGATTCGCATTTTTTGTGAAGAGGGGAAAAAATTTAATATCGTAAATGCTATTAAGCATAAATTAGAGGAAGAAGAGGCTGATTTAATTGAGATGGATGGAGTTAGGGTTACTAGTGATGGCGGATGGTGGTTACTTCGTGCATCGAATACGCAAAGTGCACTGTCGCTGCGGATAGAAGCCAATTCACCCCAAGATATGGAAAAACTCAAGGAAAAAATCGCTGCTTATCTGGCTAGTAGTGTAAAAAATATTACGGCAATTCTAAAAGATGAGAAATATGGACCGGGAATTTCTTGAACTTCTGAAAAGTAAGGTCTCCATTATAGATGTTGTTTCCAGCAGAATCCGTCTGCGCAGATCTGGGAGAGACTGGTTTGGGCTCTGTCCTTTTCACAGCGAAAAGACAGGATCCCTCAAAATTGATTCCGACAGAGGATACTACTATTGCTTCGGATGTGGGGTTCACGGAGACGTTATTAATTTTGTGCAGGATTTTGACAAAGTAAGTTTTAGCGAAGCAGTGGAATATCTTGCTCACTTGTACGGCATCCCATTGCCGCACAGGGGAAAAATCATCTCGGATCCGTATAAGCCAGTCTACGATGCAATGGTAGAAATAAAGAATTGGTTTGTGAAACAGTTAGCTGTGCCGATAGGAGAAAACGCTCATGTCTATTTGAAATCCAGGGGAATTTCTCAGGAATCCGCGGAAAAATTTCAACTAGGATTTGCTCCCCATGGAGATGAATTGCTCAGATATCTTCGAAATCAAGGCATTTCCGACGATACTTTGCTAAAAACTGGAGTTTATCGCAGATCCAAGCAGTGCAATGGGATGGTTAACCGCTACGCTGGCCGTCTGATGTTTCCTATCCTAAATAGCGTGGGGAAATGCGTTGGGTTTGGTGGACGTATCCTTGGTAAAGACGATTCTGCCAAGTATATCAACTCTCCCGAAACGAATGTCTTCACCAAAAGCGATCACCTCTATGGATATTTCCTGGCGAAGAGAAGCAAAATCCGCGAAATAGTCTTGGTTGAGGGTTATTTAGATGTAATATCCCTCCATCAGGCTGGATTTGATGGGGCTGTGGCTTCATTGGGAACCTCGATAAGCGAAAGCCACATTAATATGTGCTGGAATGTATGCGATAGTCCTATCATATCACTTGATGGCGATAGCGCAGGCGTTTGTGCATCCTACAGATGGGTGGATAAAATCCTATTGTCTCTCAGGGCGGGTAAATCCTTTAGGTTCGCCAGGCTACCTCAGGGATCAGATCCAGATCAACTTGTTTTCTCTGGACAGTCGGATGCCATTAGAAACGCTCTGTCTAATGCAATGCCTTTGTCCGAATGGGTGTGGGAGGGAGCATTTCTGCTTTATCCATCCGAAACTCCGGAACAGAAAGCCGCCATAGTAAAAATGCTTCTGAACAAGGTGCATACTATTCCGGACGTTTCTGTAAAAAAGCTTTATATTCAGTCGATAAAGCGAAAAGAACAGGGACTCTACCTACAGAAATCCAATTCTATCGCGAGAAAAGAAAATATTCGTCCAGTAGTCTCCGTTCAAGAAAAATTGGAGAAAATATTTATTGTTACACTGCTAAATCATCCCCATATTGTCGGTAAGGTTATCGAAAGTCTTGCACAATTAGAACCAGAAAATTTTCAGCTACGAAGGCTAAAAGATCAAATTCTAGACTGCTATGGTCAGAATGGAGAAAGTAAGGAATATATTGAAATCATGTTGTCTCTCAAAGAGAAGTATGCAAAAGAAATGGAAGATGCAGAGTTGCACGCAAAATTTTCCTGCGACAAAACAACGGATGAGGAGGCTATCAAAGGGTGGTATAGTTTAATGGACAGATATCACGCGAATCCCTCAATTATCGCAGATTTACAAATGGCGACTTCTAATCTAAAATCATCGTTTTTGGAGAGTGATTGGCGAAGGCTAAAGGCTCTAAAGCAGGAAATTATTTCTCGGACACAGAAATAGGAGGCGCTTATGGCGGAGGATTCTATATCCCTACTAATACAAAACGAGAATCCAGCTCCTGGAAATTCACACGAGGACTCTGAGCAGGTGCTTAGGAGATTACTTGCTTTGGGTAGGGAGCGTGGATATATTACTTATGATGAATTGAATGACGCTTTACCGAAGGAAAAATTTTCCACTGAAAAGATAGACATGGCCATAGCCAGCATTTCCGACATGAGCATACAGCTCGTTGAAACGGAGGATGCGGAGACACTTGCCGTTAAAGAGGATACTACGGTACAGCCGGAGACGACTCAGAACTCCGATGACGATCTTCTAAGAACGGACGATCCAGTTCGTCTGTATCTGCGGGAAATGGGGAGCGTGGAGCTGCTATCTAGGGATGGGGAGGTGGAGCTTGCCAAGAAGATAGAGCATGGTTATTTCGAAGTCCTTAATGGATTGAGTGAAAGTCCCAGGACTTTCGAAAAATTCCAGCAGTGGATTGATGGCTTAATACAACACACGATTATGCTACGGGATATCGTCCAGATTGATATTGGTAGCGGCGTTTTCGCTGAGAATGAACGTGATACTGAAAAAGAGGATGGTACGCAGGATTCGGGGGATGATCTCGCTGGCGACTCCTTGGACGGTGAAGTTTGCGCTGACGAAGAGAAAATGCTTCCAGAAATTCTAGCTCTTTTGGAGAAAGCCATTGCTTTGCATAGTGAAAAGGAAAAAAAGCCTTTTCATGCACATAGGGAGGAACTCATCTCAGTGGTTCATTCGCTGAACATTACTCCGAAGGCCGTGGCTGATCTATGTGAAGAATTGTACGCTCTAAACCGAAAACTTATCAAAAGCGAAACGTTATTGCTGAAGTTTGCCCAGGACTGCGGAGTTAATCGCGATTCTTTCTTTAAGCATTACTATGGGAATGAAACGGATCCCTTTTGGGCTTCATCTATGGCGCGCTTTACCACCTGGAGGAAATTTTTCGAGACAGATTCAGGGGAAATCAAAACTCACAGAGAGCTGGTGCAATCCATAGAAGCAGAATCGCGTTTACCTGTGGCTTCGTTTCGGAAGATTGTCTCCAACGTTCAGCGAGGAGAACGCGAGACCAGTCGAGCAAAGAAAGAGATGATCGAGGCAAATCTAAGATTAGTCATATCAATAGCGAAGAAGTATACTAATCGCGGGCTACAGTTTTTGGACTTGATCCAAGAGGGCAACATCGGTCTGATGAAAGCCGTTGATAAGTTCGAATATCAGCGAGGATATAAATTCTCCACCTATGCCACATGGTGGATAAGGCAAGCTATAACGCGTTCCATCGCCGATCAGGCACGCACTATCCGTATCCCAGTCCATATGATTGAAACCATAAACAAGATCGTGCGCTCTTCGAGGCAGATGCTGAACGAAATTGGCCGCGAGCCGACTCCGGAGGAGCTTGCCGATCATCTACATATGCCAATTGAGAAAGTTCGCAAGGTTCTTAAGATAGCAAAGGAGCCGATTAGCTTGGAAGCTCCAATAGGTGGAGAGGAGGAGGATTCGCACCTGGGCGATTTTATCGAGGACAAGAATATCGCGCAGCCAGTGGAATCTGCCGTTAATTCGAATTTACGAGAAACTACAACGATGGTGTTGGCTAGTCTAACTCCACGCGAAGAGAGAGTCCTTAGAATGCGTTTTGGTATAGGAATGAACACTGACCATACGTTAGAGGAGGTTGGACAGCAGTTTGCTGTTACCAGAGAGCGTATCCGGCAGATCGAAGCCAAGGCTCTGCGAAAGCTCAAACACCCTAGCAGATCCCGAAAACTCAAAAGCTTTCTAGATTCTTGACGAATGATGAATAACGTAATGCAGGAGGAGCGTCTGTCCTTAAAAGCGCAAAACTTTGAGGAATGCGATATACTTTCTGCTCTGCTGCAGGACTCCATTCTTCCTTTCTCATTTCGCTCATTTCATGAGGACAAAAAATGCCTGCGTCTTCTATTAAATAGATTTTGTTGGGAATCAATTAACTCGTTTGACAGGGAAAAATGCCACTTTCGAGTGCATGCAGGGTTGTATATCTATAACGTTGATTATGTCCGCACTTACGGAGATATGGCCGAGAATCGCTATTTAAATCTATTGGCTCTGCATTCCTCTCCGACTGAAATTAATCTGATTTTCTCAGGAAATAAGCAGATATGCGTAGGAATAAATCGCCTCCTTGTATATATGAAAGATTTGCATGTTAAATACCCAACGTTGTCTCTTCCAGTTCACCATGATTTAAGCTAGAAATGTTAGTGTAGTTTTAATTTTTTGGTGATAAGTATATTGGTATTTCATTGGAGATATGGAGGTAGCAATGTTTTTGCAGAGCTTAAGAGTTCTATGTGCATCAGTATGTTGTTTGTCGCTTGCTGTTGAAGCAGAGTCGGGGGGCGAGCACAGTGGTGACTACACGAAGGAGATTTTGACACGTACAGAACGCCTTGATGAAACTGGATCTGGTAAATATGAATGTAGCTATACTAGTTCGCGTAACGGAGAAGTGATTGAGCAAAATAACGAACAGGGTACGATAGTTGTCGACCGAGGCACTGGGAAAATACGTTACATAAAAAATACGGCTGAAAATAACACTGAGTCAGGTGAACAGCAAAATACAAGTAGGGAACGCAGACCGGGTGTTCCGGGCGCAGATGTTTACCCTAATGAAGCGGCGAGTCAGGAGAGCCGACTGACGGAGGGTGACCGCAACCACCAGAATTTTAGAACCCCGGTACACGCCGGGATAAGTCGAACCGACACGCTTTCGGCACATATTAAGCATAAATTAAGGAAAATAAACTACCATTTCAATAGCCTGGCTTCGGGCGGGAATCCGGAGACCAAACTCGGAAACTACCACGCTATTAAACATGAACTCTCGGAACTTAAATCTCTTGCGAAAAAATTAGCTAAGGGCCACCAACATCATCAGGATACTCGCCACGATTCACAGCAGAACACTGAAACCGAACCCCAGCACGAGAATCTCCCGGAGATCCTGGATCGGAGTAATAGCCCAAGTGCTTATTCTGACACCGGACTGAATTCCTCGGAACGGGGAAGACGACCTTCTGGACCGTTCCCTTCCATGGGGGAATTCTTATTTGGTTTATAAGCAGAATTAGAAATTCGCTACCGAGACCTAATGCATTTAATAATGGACAACCCTAGATGACTGTCGCGCAGGGGGCTGATTTAGACATGCATAACCAATGCGGAGCATAGAATCGCAACTCCATATCGAATCTATGCTCAACTCTTGCCGGTTACGTGGATATTGATGTGGATTGAATCTTCTATTACGAGAAAAATTATCAAAGGGGATAATCCACTAAAAATCAGCCTGGACTACCATCCTTTGGATGAACCGCTGAACGAGCTCTTAGAGATGCTCGATAAGAAAAAACTACTAACCCCTATGATTGGAGAAAAAATACACATTAAATCAAAGAATAACACGACGAAAAAATGTTGAAAAACGTCGCATTTGAACTTCAAATAAGTATCAGGTCAATTGATGAAATACTTGACTCCACTCTGGCGGCGAGCATGTCATTGCTGTAGACAGCTTGGTACTCTGCTTGCGCTGCGTCTGCGACGCGTGACGAAAGAACTGAACGAAAATGTTGCATCATACATCTGTGATGTATTTCCGAAAATCTACGGACAACATAGTTCCAGCCATTGCTCTTTAATCCGCCTTCTAAACGTTCTCTATTCTACAGGCTTTGCTAGTATATTTTTCAAAAGAATTATACAAATAAATATGGAATATCGACAATTTTCACGCTAAAATATTCTCCATGACTTAATGAGTGGGAAAAAAAAGTGAAAAATATGAAAATTCTAGCCGTTGTGGTGTTGTCGATGATTATGCAGCACGGTGGTGCGATGCGTCAGCTAGTGCATATAGCTTATGTTCAAAAAGGATGGCTAACTTTTCCGCGGCTTAGAGGTAGCATGGAGTCTGTAGTGCGCGATAGAGAGAGGGACGGGGGCTATGATCTGGCCTTCCACGTTCTTTATTGGGATGTGGACGCCCTCGACATCCAAGAACTAATAGCATGGGGTGGAATGCGGGGCGTACTCGTAAACTGCTACCGGTTTGATCCTGCTCTCGCCGACGATTTTCCGGATGACAGGCGCGGTCGAGCGACAGTTATGAAGGTTTTTTTGGCTGACTATGTCAGAGGTACTACCAAGGTGCTATGCTTTGACACTGATGTGATTATTTGTAGTGGAGGCATTCGAGCGCTCTGGGATTTTAATTTAGGAAATTATCCCTTTGCAGCTGTCCCAATGCCGTTCCTGAGCCGCCGCTGCCTGGCTATGCCATGGAGAAAAGACTTTGATGCGACGAAGACGCCTTGTAATTTTGGTGAGGCAGTCTTTGTCCAGAATCTTACGAAACGAGAGGCAATCCTCTTAGCGCGGCAGGAGTGGAAAAAAATTGAGGTCAGTTTTTTGCACGACTCTACCGAAGAAGCATTCTGCGAACACTTATCGTCGGGTCGGTTGTGGCCGACAGCTCTATCCAGTGTTGTGAAAGAAGTAACGAGAGCTATGGAAGAAACGTTTATTTGCTTTGAAAGTGTGCTATGCAAACTGGCACTGATGGGACTGTGCGCCGTCCTCCCTCCGAAATTCAATGTAATAATAAATATGAGTATTATCCCATACTATGGCGCCACAGAAACTCCAAAACTGCCTGATTACGCTGCTATATTGGTCCGTAGACTGGCAGAGGATTTTTTGTGGCGCCACTACTTCTTCAAAGATAATGCAACCTATCTGACGTGGTTGGCATTCGGAACTGGAGGCCCGCCGGTCGACGACGAGGCCGCGGAGGGAGTGTATTCCGCATTTGATGTATTGATGCATGGCCTGTTGGGTGGGATGAGCGGTGTCAAGGCTGCCGACTTTAGCGCTAGGGTGAGGCTCATTCAGGAAGCGATTATAGAACAGAACTTAGATAATCAGCTCCATGATGATCAGCTCGAAGCACTAGAGCTCGCTTTTGTACATGGCTGGCCTGAACGATTGTTAACGCTACCGAAAAAATATAGAAATCCCAGCCGAATAGTAGATGTTCTCCGAGCGGAGTTTGTCCCTATATATGCGTTACATCAATTATTAAAAAAAGGCCATCGTACAATTACCCGACATCCAAGGTTTCTACAAATTGCTCGTGAAGCAAAGACAGTGTCTGCTGAAATAATAGCGTTTTATTCTCGCCCGCCTTTGATCTTACATGACGAAGGGATGAAAAAACTAATTGTTGACGGGCAAATATTCAGAGCAGAACACCGAGAACTGCGGCGTAATCCAGAAGTATTGCAGATCGCAAAGCTGTGTGACTTGCCAATAAGTCGAACCCCTGCGGGTGCCCCGAAACTGGGCAAGAGCGCGCTTTTTCGGTTCCTACAATCCCGTGGCCCAATCTTGGTTGAACCAAGGGTGATACCTTGGATGAGGCAACTAGATCCAGCAAATTACCTCAATCAGCTGGATTGATGGATTTGTGTATTTAATGGTATTAAGATTTGCAATAAACGATTATCTGCGGCAGCGCAAAAGGTTTCATAAAGGGATTTTTGAAGGGGTTGCATGGTGGAAAATAAGCGTAAAAATGAAGCACTATCGCCTAAAATTATAGATAATCCGCTAACAGCCAAGGAATGTTTTGTTATCCAACTATTTAGATTTATTACGACCTTTTATGCAGTATTTTCAATATTTTTCATAATGCGGAGAATCAGTAACTATAAGAACACAATAAATATCCCCCTTTCCGTAGGGATTATTCTGTTAACTTCACCAATTGGCTATTGGATTTCTAAAATTATAAAGCAGAATTTATTTCTGATGTTCGTTATAGGCCAATTTCTATTGAACATTGTTGTAGTAATCAGTTTTTGGTGGCTTGAGTTGCAATGGACATTGGTTGGAACAGTGTATTATGCGGTTATAGTTTTTGCACTTGCGACGATTGGAGTCATTCGCAACATTGTGTTTTGGTTATCAAGCAGAATATTGCCTGGCGATTTAAAAGCCAAAATTCAAATATGGTTTAGTATCGCTTGTTTTGCAGTATTTTCAACGCTTATGTTGTTGTTTGTTCTTTGCCAAGCCCATGAGGATATTGGCAGCATATTTCTTGCTAATTTTCCGATTTTAGCCGCCGGACTGACGAGTTTCATTGTATTTAGAGATAAAATTTTAGCTGACAAAAGAAACAGAATCAAAATATTACTTTGTTTGTCTATGCTTTTCTTGGCTGGATTTTCAGTATTTGTGCATAAAATATTATTATGCCTAGAACGCAAAACGTGCCATAATGGAGTAATATTTTCGGCATATACGTCATCATGCTAGGATGTTGTTTTAACAAAATACCTAGATGACGAAGCTGCGCAAAAAAATCATTTTTGCTGGAAAAAGACATTATCAGAAATAACATTGTTTCGTCCTCGCTGGATGATCCCAAAATAATTTCATATGCGCGAACTAGCATAAATCCGCGTCCCCTAGGGAATTCGAATCCCTGTTGTCGCCGTGAGAAGGCGATGTCCTAGGCCTCTAGACGAAGGGGACATCAATACTTAAATTCTACTTCATAACGTCTCTTGAATCAATGTGTCTTCTGCGAGGAGAGTCGCCCTCTACGTCCTTTGCGCTGTTTCCCTCCATCTGCCGACGAAATTATAGCCAAGCAGAAATTTCTAGAAAAA
Source organism: Holosporaceae bacterium (assembly GCA_031269995.1). Taxonomy (GTDB): domain Bacteria; phylum Pseudomonadota; class Alphaproteobacteria; order UBA3830; family UBA3830; genus JAIRMQ01. Next base: position 32,156 of record JAISYI010000020.1, on the reverse strand, counting down.
ATCCCATCGCAGCTATGGATTTCCTGGGAATAGTTTTCCATGGTTCAGCGTGGTTAAACCGTCCACATCTTTATCAGGACTGATTAGGCAGTAACGATTTTTCCTCCCATTCCGAAGAGAAAGCGATGGAATAGAATAGATAGACCCATTGAATATTTCATGTATTGTTGCTATAAGCAAGCGGAAAGAGAGGATGGTCAGGAAATGAGGAGCTTTTCTCTTCGAGCGAAGCAGATCAGAAAAGACTGGTTTGTTGTCGATGCTAGGGATTTGATATTGGGGCGATTGTCCGCTGTAATAGCTAGTTATCTTCGCGGTAAGCATAAGCCAGAATTCTCTCCGCATATGGATTGCGGAGACTATGTAGTTGTGGTGAATGCTGATAAGGTTCAGGTAACTGGTAATAAGCAGGAAGATCATATATTTTATTGGCATACTGGATATCCTGGTGGCATAAAGCAGCGAACGCTCAAGGAGCGTTTGTCTGGAAAATTTCCCGAGAGGGTTCTACAGAAGGCTGTTGAAAGGATGTTACCAAAAGGTCCTCTTGGGCGCAGGATTTTGAAAAATCTTAAAGTCTATGTTGGGGAAAATCATCCGCATGCAGGGCAGCAACCTAAGGTGCTGGATATAGCGAGCATGAATGCTAAGAATGTAAAGAGGAGCTAGCATGGACATTATCCCTGAAACAGTAAAGGATGAACCAAAAATAAAACGGAAAGTAATGAAAGACTCGAAAGGGCGTTCCTATGGCACTGGCAGACGGAAGGAGGCTGTAGCAAGGGTATGGTTGAGGCCAGGAAGTGGTGAAGTATTGGTAAATAATCGGCAATTGTACGATTATTTTGTTAGACCAGTATTGCAGGCCCAGGTTATCCAGCCATTTGTTGTGGCAAACAGAGTAGGACAGTACGATGTTGAGTGCACAGTGGCAGGCGGAGGTTTGTCCGGGCAGGCGGGAGCGGCTCGGCACGGCATCAGCAAAGCTTTAGAAAGTTTCGAATTGGAGTTACGTTCCTCGCTAAAAAAGTCTGGCCTGCTAACACGAGATAGCCGTGTCGTAGAACGCAAGAAGTATGGGCGCAAAAAAGCTAGGAGAAATTTTCAATTCTCTAAGAGATAGGGCCTCAACGCAGCTTTGTCTATTGTGGTATTGTTTATGGAGGGATGGTGCGTAGCGTAAGGTTGCCGACTCATTCTTCCATTATCACAGTGATGACACGGGCGGCAATTAGGGCAGCCAAAGGTTTACTAAGAGATTTCTCCGAGTTGGAAAGTCTACAGGTTTCTGTGAAAAATAATAGAGATTTTGTAACAAGTGCGGATCTAAAGGCTGACCAGATACTGAGGGAAGAGTTACTGAAAGCGAGGCCGACCTATTCGTTTTTATCCGAGGAGTCGGATAAAGTAATCGGAGAAAATCCTGGATACCAATGGATAGTAGATCCACTGGATGGTACGCTGAATTACATGCATGGATTTCCACACTGGGCAGTTTCAATAGCATTGGAAAAAAATGGAGAAATTGTCGCAGCAGTAACATACGATCCAGTAAAAAATGAGATGTTTTGGGGAGAAAAGGGCTGCGGAGCCTATCTTAATGATAAAAAAATTCGCGTGTCAGGACGTCGCGATATGCGAGAGGCGCTAATGGTTTTAGGAGCCTTGGACAGCAGTATTACTTTTGGGAGAACTGCAAGCAGCCAAATAAGAAAGACAGGATCGACGACTCTGAATATGGCTTATCTGGCGGCTGGCAGGCTTGATATTCTGTATTTTTCGAATCCATGCAAATGGGATGTGGCGGCTGGAATGCTCTTAATTAGAGAAGCCGGTGGAATTCTGGCAGACGGAAATGGAGATCCAACAGGAAATTTCGAGGAAATCAAGATAATGTGCAATATGAGTCTTCTGCAACAAGTAGCGAAGTCCAGGGGCAGCCACAATATTTTCTGCTGATTATGAGGATTGGAAAAAAAACAGCAATATACGGCGCAATTATCTAGTAAGTACATGAATGTTACAAAATATTAAATTAAAACTGGTCTTGAAGGATTATGCGCGAGCGAGTTGCGTGAGTTCGTAAAGTATCTCCAGGGCATGTTTTGGTGATACATTATCCGCGTCTATTGCTAGTAATTTCTGCTTTAAGGCAGACTCGTTTGCGTAGAAAAATTCCATCTGATCTGTCTCGAAGGTGTCCAATGGCCGCCTATCCCCTTGTGATTCGAATCTTCTTAACAGCTCAGTTGCCCGTTTAATAACATTTTTTGGCACTCCAGCGATGCTAGCCACATGAATTCCGTAGGATTTGTCTGCAATCCCATCGATAATTTTGTGATAAAATACCACTTCCTCGTTCCACTCTTGAACTTTCAAAGTTTTACATCGTATCTTTTTCAGAGAATTCTGAAGTGCAGTGAGCTCGTGGTAGTGTGTGGCAAATAGCACACGGCATTTATTGACTTTATAGAGATTTTCTATGACGGCCCAGGCGATGGAAAGACCATCGTAAGTGGAAGTTCCACGGCCAACTTCGTCTAATATAACAAATGATTTTTCTGTTGATTGATTTAAAATTGTCGCCGTCTCTATCATTTCTACCATGAAGGTAGATCGGCCGCGAGCAATGTCGTCGGACGCTCCGATGCGCGAAAACAAGCGATCCGTAACACCAAGGATGGCAGAGGTTGCCGGAATGTAGCAGCCAATCTGCACGAGGATTACAATTAGAGCATTTTGCCGCAGATATGTGCTCTTTCCGGCCATATTGGGACCAGTCAGCAGGCAAATTTTGGAATGGCAGTCTAGGTCACAACTGTTGCTGACGAAATCACTTACATGGACGTCCAGGATGGGATGTCGGCCATTTTCTACTTGCATAACGGAATCCTCGGAGATCGTTGGCCGGACATAATTTCTCTCCAAAGCTATCCAGGCGAAGTTCGTATAGATATCCAGAAGCGAAAGCATTTTTACTGCATAGGAGATTTTATCCTGATATTTTAAAACATTGTCGACGATTTCTCTATATAACTTTGCTTCTAATTGTTTCCATTCATCCGTGACGGCTAGTAATTTATTCTGCAGATTCATCAGTTCTTCGGTGGTGTATCGAAGCGCGTTCACAAGCGTCTGGCGATGTACAAAATTGTCGGGAATTTTATGCTTTTGGGAGAGTGGAATTTCTATATACCATCCCCAGATGGCATTGTTTCTTATTTTCAGCACGGCTATGCAAGTTTCCTTGATATATTTGCTCTGAAGTTCGGCTATCATCTCTTCTTCGTGATTTTTTAGGTATTTTAACTCGTCCAGCTTCTGTGAATAGCCATTTTCAATGATACCATTTGCAATGTTTGTTGCTGGCAATCTCTCGACGAGAGCCTTTTCTAACATATTATATAATTCAGAGAAATCGTCCAGCTGGTCTATGAAGTATTCCCCTTCACTCGGCATTTCGATCTGTTGAAAGAGCGCTTTTATGGAGCGAACCACAGCCATGGACTCGCGAATATCCCCCAGGTCCCTAGGGGTAAATTTGTTGAATTTCATCCTGCCAATCGCTCGTTCAAAATCTGGGCATCCCGATAGAGTGTCCCGAACTAATCTCATGATTTTTTCGTTTTTTATGAAAAAATCCACGCAGTCGAGGCGCTTCTCTAGCAACTTCCTGTTCACAATGGGCATTGCTACCCTAGCAGCCAAGGTCCTTGATCCAAACGCCGTCTTTGTTCTATCGATCACGCCGAGTAGGCTATAGGAGTATTCACCACGGCAGGACGTTGTTATTTCCAGGCTTTTGCTTGTAGCTGGATCTATAATTAAATAGTTACAAAACGAAGTCTTTTTTGGAATTGGTAAACTTGAAAAGTTCTCTCGCTGAGTAATTAGGAGATACTCTAGCACAGCCCCGCAGGCTGCCAATTCACCGTTGAGTTTTATACCGAAACTATCTAACGTCTTCACTTTGAAATAGCGCTCTAATCTTTCTCTTTCTATGACTGGATTGAACTTCGAATCCGGAAGAAATGTGATCGCACGTCCTTCGCCAGGAGTGATGAATTTCAGAAAAGCCGATTTTTCTATAGTCGCCGCAAGCAGTATTTCCGTCGGAACATATGTCTCTAGGATCGCTGGAAATTCATTTGGAAGACAGGTATTTACGAAAAAATCTCCTGTTGATATATCAATGGTGGCAAAACTTACGGTTCGCAGCTGCTCCGTTTTCGGACAGATATCTGGCGTAATAGCCATGAGGAAGTTATTTTTGTTCGCATTCAGCAGATTTTCTTCAATAATTGTGCCAGCTGTTAAAATCCTTGTGACCTCTCGCCTAACGATAGCCTTGTAGCCACGCTTCTTTGCCTCCTGAGCATCCTCCACTTGATCGCATATGGCTACCCTATGGCCGTATTTCACAAGGCGCCTAAGGTAAACGTCCAGAGCCGCGACTGGAATTCCGCACATGGGGATATTCTCGTCTAGATGCTTTCCGCGGTGCGTAAGAGCGATATTTAGGATAGACGATGCGATTTTAGCGTCTTCAAAAAATAATTCAAAAAAATCTCCCATACGAAACATCAGCAAGCATCCTTGATACTGTGCCTTTACCGATAAATACTGCGCTATGACGGGCGTTGCATCCTTAATTGTACTGTAAAACAGATCATCGTCTTCCATCTTTTCCGCCTCTCTACATTCTACGCTTACTAATCCTATATTTTTTATATGATAATATCATATTGAACAATTTTCATGAGTGATTAAAGCTATTGGACTATAAGTCCACGAGCCTTGTGAAGGAAAAGCTATCCTAGTGAATCTTGGCAAGAGATAGTGATTATTGGCTTTTTGTCGAATAAAAAGGGGGGGTTACGTGGATCACTTCGGACATACATGCCAATATATTGGACCCCAAGTCAATGCTGTTCTCCTCTTTGCCTATAAGATTTCTAGGCAGATTATTAATGATCATGATATTCACAACTTTCTGTGATATCTTGAAAATATCCTAGTACTCGTGTAAAAAGTTTCTACGGTTTCGGAGAACTATGTCATGGCAGTTCCAAAGAAGAAAGTTTCCAAGTCTCGCAGAGATATGCGACGATCGCATTTAGCTCTTACCCCAATCAATGCAGTTATCTGTCCAAATTGTAGTGAGTCGAAGCTTCCACACCACGTGTGTAAGCATTGTGGGGTGTATAATGGTCAGCAAATATTGAAAGATCGCCGACAGACGGCCTAGAATGCAGAGCTTCGAAAGCAAGCAAACAATCGCTATCGACGGAATGGGGGGGGATAATGCGCCTTCGGCTGTTTTCAAAGGACTCTCGCGCCTAGACAGGTGTGGTTATCATTTTCTAATCTTCGGAAATCAAAAGATTCTCGTAAAGCATTCATATCTGCTTTCTGAAAATGTTTCGCATGAAATTAGGCACGCTGACGACGTTGTGGATGCGGGGATGGACGTGCTATCGTCTTTGCGCTCTTGGAAGTCTTCTAGTATGGGGATGGCTATACAGGCAGTGCAGTCTGGAGAGGCCTCCGCTGTAGTATCCTCTGGAAACACCGGAGTGTTTATGGCTCTGGCCAAGGTCATCCTGAAAACCATAGAGGGCATAGATCGGCCCGCGATTGCATCTGTCATTCCTGGAAAAAACGGGAGGATGGTCTGTCTTGACCTTGGAGCTAACGCTGAATGCACTGAGAAAAATCTAGTGGATTTTGCGATCATAGGAGAGGTCGTTGCAAAGGCTATCTTTGATAAGCCAAATGTGAAGCTTGCGCTGTTAAACATCGGCTCTGAAAAGGGTAAGGGCAGTCGATTAGTGAAAAAAACGTCGGAGATTTTGGAAAAACTCTTCGACAACTACGTTGGGTTCGTCGAAGGAGATGATTTCGGGCGCGGCGATGTTGACGTGATAGTGACGGATGGTTTCACAGGAAACGTAGCGCTCAAGGCCATTGAAGGGACGGCGAAATACATATCCTCAGAATTGAAGGAAGCTCTGTCTTCTTCGTTTCTAGCGCAATTTGGAGCAATGCTAGCAATTTCTGCCATAGATTCTTTGAAGAGAAAGTTTGATCCACGACTCTACAATGGAGCCATCTTGGCTGGGTTAAATGGAGTGGTGGTGAAGAGTCATGGAAATAGCGATGAGATTGGGTTTGCTAATGCAGTCAAGTTTACAATCGATATCCTGAGGAACGATATCTTCAGCTGCATACGAGGACAGTTGGATAGGTCAAAAATTCTTCACGCATCTGTGTGTTGTGAGGGCGGATGAAAGCTGTGCCAATTGGTCTAGGTGTGGCTTTACCGAAGAAATGTCTTCAGAATGCGGATCTTCCGCATGAGTTAAATACGTCGGATGAGTGGATCATCCAGAGAACTGGGATTCGCCAGCGTTATCTGGCGGAAGGGGAGGAAACGACAGCGTCTCTGGCGACAGAGGCGGCGCGTAAGGCATTGGCCGATGCGCGAGTTTCACCGCAGGACGTAGATCTAATTATTGTTGGAACCGTGACCGGCGACTATACATTTCCATCGACAGCTTCGATGGTGCAAAAAAATCTTGGCGTTACCAGAGGGGTCGCGTTTGACGTAAGTGCGGCCTGTAGCGGCTTTGTTTTCGCTTTGGATATCGCTGATTTCTACATCAGGCAACAGCGTGCCAATACTGCTCTTGTGATAGGCGCAGAAACTTTCTCACGTATTCTCGATTGGACAGATAGAACGACCAGCATTCTGTTTGGAGATGGAGCTGGCGCTCTTTTGCTTAGGGCGCAGGATGAAACAAACCGTGGAGTAGATTTTTGCCGCATATACTCCGATGGACGTTTCTCCGAATACCTCATGACGACAGGTGGAATTTCAACGACAGGTAATGCTGGCTTTGTGGTGATGTCAGGACGGGAGGTGTTCCGTTTCGCCATAGAAAAATTTTGTGAAGCACTGAATGAATTACTTGCCGCAAATGATATGAAAATAAATGACGTGGACCTACTGGTACCACATCAGGCGAACATTCGTATCATACACAAATTAATAGAAATTTCTGGAATTGATGAAAAAAAAGTCGTGATTAATGTCGACAAATATGCTAATACATCTGCTGCTTCTATCCCATTGGCTTTAAACGATGCTAGAGAGGCTTTTTTTTCTGGGGGAAATACCGTGCTTCTGTCTATGGGGGCAGGTTTTACTTGGGGTTCAGCTTTGATAAGGTTATAGTGCTTAGCTTGATAGGCGGTGTTCATGAAAAATAGTAAGGTAAAAACTCTGACTCGTTCAGATTTAGCCAGTGCTATCACGGGCCAGTTTCGGGTGACTAGGTTTGTTGCGGCGGAGATTGTGGAGGATGTGCTGGATGAAATCAGCGGAGCACTTATGAATGGGGAAGCTGTGAAAATTTCCGGATTTGGAACTTTCTCTATTCGGCAGAAAAACGAGAGGATGGGAAGAAATCCGAGAACCCTTGAGAAAGCGCTCATAAAATCCAGAAAAGTTGTAACATTCAAAGCTTCGCCAGTTTTAAAAAAAATAGTAGACGGCGGATAGTAGTGGCAGACAGAGATGTATGTATGAGATTGATGTCTGAAAAGAAGGGCCTAGTCATGGGTGTAGCCAATGATAGGTCGTTGGCCTGGGGAATAGCGAGATCTCTGCACGAGCACGGTGCCCGCATAGTTTTTAGCTATCAGTCCGAAGTTCTTTACAAGAGAGTGAAACCGTTGGCCGATTCTCTTGGAAATGTTGGGTTAATAGAGTGTGATGTGACTGACGACGAAAGTGTCAAGAGACTGTTTCATAAGTTTGAAGAAAAAAATGGGAAGATCGATTTCATTGTTCATGCAATAGCATTCTCAGATAAAAATGAGTTAACTGGAAAATATCTGAATACGAGTCGAGAAAATTTCTTGAGCACGTTGGATATATCCTGTTACTCATTCACATCAGTATGCCGTTGCGCTAGTGACCACCTGGAAAACGGAGCGTCTCTCCTGACACTTACCTATCTGGGCGCTGAGCGAGTCATGCCAAACTACAATGTCATGGGAGTTGCGAAGGCGGCGCTTGAAGCAAGTGTGAAATATTTGGCAGTAGACCTTGGAGGAAGGAATATTCGCGTAAATGCACTGTCGGCCGGCCCTGTGAAAACTCTGGCCGCAGCTGGAATCGATGATTTTCGCTATATTCTGAAGTGGAATCAGTACAATGCTCCGCTCAAAAGAAATACGACGTTATCGGATGTAGGAGGGACGGCGGTGTTTCTACTGAGTGACCTCGCCAGTGGAGTCACAGGGGAGATCGTCCACGCAGATTCCGGATACCATATTGTTGGAATGAAAGCTGTCGACGCTCCAGATATCTCGAAAGTAAATTGAATTCAGATGAGGATTAGGGACTGAGCCAGTCTGGCAGTGTAGTTTCCTTTGTTCATGGCATACCGAGTAATAACGAAAGGTTGTGTTCCGTTCTAAATGTTTGTATAATTTTTCTATGGCAACGTATGGAGGGAATCATGAATCATGAAGATGTTGTGCTGCTAGATGAAGAACGTAGCAGATGCGAAGTTTGGACACGCGTCATGGGGTACCATCGTCCAGTGGATGATTTTAACATCGGTAAAAAGGGCGAGCAAGCGGAGAGGGTTTGCTTCGATGAAAATATCACTTGCAAAAACGGAGTTTCTTAGGAACTGGTAATGGGTGACTCCATATTTGTTGGGGGAGTCGTTTCTCTGACAACCGTAGATTACCCGGGTTGTTTAGCGACTGCCGTGTTTTTTCAGGGGTGCGAGTGGAGATGTCGTTATTGCCAAAACGGACACCTGCAGTCGCTACTGCCAACGGAGTCTCTTCCCTGGGAGGATATACTGAACCTACTGCAGGTCAGAAAAGGTTTTGTGGAAGCGGTGGTTTTCAGCGGTGGGGAACCGTTGCTGCAGAAGGGGCTCCTTAGAGCGGTTGATGATGTTAAGAAAATGGGCTTCAAAATCGGTCTCCATACATCTGGAGCTGATCCGGATAGGTTTGCGAAGGTTCTTCCATTTTTGAATTGGGTAGGTTTCGATATCAAATACTCGTTTGATAGATATGAAGAAATAACGAGAATTAAAGACAGCGGAAAAATAGCCGGAAAAAGTCTAGATCTTCTAATCGCTTCTCATGTCGCTTTTGAAGCGAGAATGACGGTTCACGAAAAGATGAAGGTTGACATTATTGTTGCGGCGCTGAAGAACATATCCAGCCTTGGCGTGAAAAAGATGGTGTTGCAAAAATGTCGGGATAGGAACGAGAATGTGGTTGAACATCCGATCTTTTCTGATAAACTCACTCTCGATGAGCTGGCGAAATGCTTTGATAGTTTCCTCGTCAGAGGGTAAATGTTTGGCGTGGTAGATGATGGGATGTGTTTGGTCGCAGGTTAACTGGCAAGAAGGATGAGATAGTTTGGGAGCACAGGTGAAGGATGGCTAATCATAAGTCTGTTTTGAAAAGAATTCGACAAAGCGAGAAGAGAACTTCCGTAAATAAAAACCGGATAAGTCGTATTAAGACGTTCATCAAGAAGTTTATTTCAAGTTTGGGATCCGGGAACTCAGAGGATGCTTTTTCAAAGGTTCAGTCAGAGATACAGCGCGGAGTCTCGAAAGGCGTATTGCATCGGAATACTGCTAGTCGGAAGGTTTCTCGGCTCAGCAAAATGTTGAAGTCTGCGAAATAAAAGGTTCTCGGGAGAAATTGTTTCCGATGCATGGGTGCATTTTATGGATTGCTCTGATTTGGCAAGGATTTGGAATGCCGTTTATCGGAATTTGCAGTACGAATTAGGGAGCCCTATCGTAAACAGCTGGATATCTCCGCTAGTTGTGGATAAATTTTACTCTGGCGTTTTATATATAAGAGCGCCGAGTATGTTCCTGCGTGATTGGGTAGTAAATAATTATCAAGACACCATTTTGAGGTTTTGCCAAAAGGAATGCAAAGAAATCAAATCTCTAGAGATTTTTGTTTCTTTGTTAAAAACAAATATGGTAGAAGCTCAGGAAAAGAGCGACGAACGAGTTTCTTTACCTATGGCAAAAAGCGAAGATCTTTTAAAGAAAACTGAAGATGTTATCGGAGTTCCCCTAGATCCAAAATTCACGTTTGAAAATTTTGTTGTCGGAAAGCCGAACGAGTTCGCTTATGCAGTGGCACTGAGGATTGCTGAATCAGAAGTGGTTGCGTTCAATCCATTGTTTCTTTATGGCGCGGTCGGGCTAGGAAAGACCCATCTGATGCACGCCATCGCCTGGAACATAAAGACTCGATCCCCCAAAAGAAACGTCGCCTACATGTCTGCGGAAAAATTCATGTATCATTTCATAAAATCTGTTAGATATAAAGACACTATGGCCTTCAAGGAGCAATTTCGCGCGGTAGACGTGCTGATGATCGACGATATTCAGTTCATCTGCGGAAAAGATGCTACGCAGGAGGAGTTTTTTCACACGTTTAACACGCTGGTGGACAATAACCATCAAGTAGTTGTTTCGGCTGATAAATCTCCGTCAGATTTGAATGCTATGGAAGAAAGGCTAAAATCCCGGCTGGGATGGGGGCTTGTTGCAGATATACATCCGACTAACTATGAACTCAGACTTGGTATTTTACAGTCTAAGGCATCTGCCTGCGCCATAAAAATCCCTGGGAAAGTGCTAGAATTTGTTGCTCATAAGATAACAACGAATATAAGGGAGCTGGAAGGGGCGCTGAATCGCATAGTTGCCAATGCAGTCTTTGTTGGAAATGAGATCACGGTAGAAAGCGCGCGCGACGTTCTGTCTGATCTACTGCGCACCAGCAATAGAAAAATGACCGTAGAGGATATTCAAAAAAAAGTTGCCGCTCATTATTCTATAAAGCTTGGCGACATGTCATCGCCCAGGCGGGCGAGGCAAGTATCTCTTCCGCGCCAGGTCGCCATGTATTTGGCCAAGAAATTCACTTCTATGTCTCTTCCAGAGATTGGCAGAAGTTTTGGAGGAAGGGATCATACAACCGTACTGCATGCTGTGAAAAAGATCGAAGAGGGCATGAAAGAAGGATCGAATCTTGCTGAGGATATTAAATTGCTAAGCGACATTTTAACGATGTAAGTACTGTTAACAACTCCGGATTTTTAGATCCGAAAGCGGGTGGTACTTTTCTACGACCTCTTTCAGCTTTTTTCTCGTAACATGTGTATAAATTTCTGTTGTAGCTATGTCCTGATGCCCAAGCATTTTTTTTACGCTTAGTAAATCCGCTCCATTGTCCAGAATGTGTGTCGCAAACGCGTGTCTCAACACATGAGGAGATACTTTCGCCGGATCTACACTAGTAGAGAACTCTGCGATTTTCTTCAGTATCTGGAAGACCCTCTGCCTCGTTATATGCTTAGACGGATTAATCGATGGGAACACCCACGGAGAAAGTTCTACACAGCATCTTTTCCACTCATCCATCAAGTTTACCACTCCACTGGCCAGCGGAACTATGCGTTCTCTTCCACCTTTTCCTATGATTCGGATGAATTTATTGTCTACAATCGCGTTTCTCTTTATGACTATCAGTTCGCTTACACGCAGTCCGCTTCCGTACAACAGGTATAGCATCAAGTCAGCACGGATTTGATCCTTGTATTGAAAGTTGGAAGTGGCAGCCATCAGTCCTTCTACTGCCTCTTCATCCACAATTTTGGGCAGCGCTCTTTTATGCTTCGGCTGGTGAATAAACTGCATAGGATCGTTTTCTATCAGCTCTTCTCTGCGCAAAAATTTGAAAAATTGCTTTAGCGTCGATAGTCTTCTCCTGACAGATGCCGTCTGGATATTCCTTTTCTCCAGCAAGGACAGGTAGGATATAATATCTTTTTCTTGAACTTCCCTCTTTAGATCTACAAAATCTGCAAAATCCCTGAGATCCAAGCTATATGATTGCACAGTATTTTGGGCCGCGTTTCTTTCGCTCTCCAAGTACTCAACGAATAATTCAATGACATTACAATCATTCGTTTTTTCCATTCATCCCTCTTTTCCCGTTTAAAAAAGACGACGCGCCGGTTATTTTCCCCACAGCCATGTAAATTATCGTTCCGCTAATCACAACTGAAATTAGTGCCACCTGTCTAGTTATTCCACCTTGGGAATAGCAGGGGGCAGCGTACATATTCATAACAAGAATTGCCAACAGCATTGCTAAGGATGCTAGCAGTTGCTTCCCGAATATCCTTTTTGTTGCGCTATCCACTCTTATTCCACACTTTTCTTTTAGATTCTCCGCCAAATATATCCCGTTGCACCATGACGAAAGTGTTGTCGCCAAGGCTATCCCTGTGTGTTTCAAGCAGGGAACCAGTAGGCCGATAAAAAACAAATTTACGAATATCGCTAGAATTCCTCCCCTCAGCGGTGTCTTTGTATCCTTATTTGCGAAAAACACAGTGGAGAACACTTTCGTCACCATATAAACTGGCAGGCCTTGCGAAAAAGCGACCAACGCCGGTGCCGCTGCTTCCACGTGTTCCGGTGAGAAATTTCCTCGACCGTATATTGCGCCAATGACCGGTTCACTGAGCGTCATAAGAATTATCGTTGCTGGAAGGGTCAATAAAACCGCATATAGCAATCCTACATTCATTTGCACTTGCGCCGTTGAGAAGTCTCTACCGTTGATCGCACTGGTGATTGGGGGAAGCAAGGCCGTGCTGAACGCAATTCCCAAAATACCTATAGGAAACTGGTGCACATGGTCCACATAGTAGAAATAGGACACTGCTCCTGTCGGTAGAAAAGATAGAACGACGAAATCTATCAATATATTCAGCTGTAATACCCCCGCTCCAATTACTCCAGAAAACAATTTCCTGCCAAAGGTCTTTACTTCGTCTTTCATTTTTGAAAAATCAAAACGAATACTGAATCCATTAATCTTCACATCGATCCATAGGACGGCAACCTGTACCACTCCGCTCAAAAATACTGCCACTGCCATGGTATAGGCAGTACTCGGAAAGAATAGTGGACCAGAATAGAGAGAGATAATCACAAAAATATTCAATATCAACTGCGCTGCTGCTGGCATAGCAAATCGATTCAGCGTGTTAAGAATTCCTCCGAATAGTGCTGCAAGGACTGATGCCGCCACATAAGGGGAACAGATTTTTCCTATGGCGATCAGATGCTCGAATTTCTCACTGGACTGGTCTATGCCAGCAGCAAACCCTCCCATGATCTTTCGGAAGAAAATCAGCAGAAGGATTAATAGAAGAGAGACAGAAAGCGTGATCCATGTGAAGATTTGAGCCGCAAGCTTCCTCGCCTCCTCATGTCCACGCTCCTTCAGCACATTGGAAAAAATCGGCAAGAACGAGGCATTAAAAGCCCCCTCTGCGAACAATTTTCTCAGAGAATTTGCAAACTTAAATGCTAGTGAAGCAACGTCTGCAAACATTCCTGCTCCAAGAATGCAAGACTGTACAATATCTCTAACAAAGCTGCTGACGCGATAGACCAGCGTCCATCCGCCAACCGTGACTACGTCTCGGACCAGGCTCAAGCAGTTATCTCCTTTCCCACTATATTCGACAAATTGCCAATGAATTGCTAGAGATAGTATCGACAACGACCAAATTATCGCCGGTTGTTGCAATTTTTCTTTCTACCGCCAGAAATCTTGCCGTTTTACACATCTCGCTTAGGTTGAATTCTTTCTTTGCTGTGACTGGATAGACTCCGTTGTATAGACCACATCTCCCGGCAAACGACATTGATGGAGTCACTGGTATTATTGGAATCAATGGCCTAAGCCTTGAGCATCTAAGCACTGTTCTTGGAGAATCTGTAAAGAGAAATATTACACTAGCGCTGGAATAGGTCGCAGCATCCTTTGCGGCAATGCAGATTGCATCCTCAACCGTTGCTATTGGCGCTATTTCTCCGGCGGGTAGATCCTCCGCATTTTGCTGATCAGCCTCTGTCGCCTTGATAACTCCGTCCATCACCTCTATTGATTCCAACGGGTATTGTCCTGATGCAGATTCGGCAGACAGCATTGTCGCGTCGGCCTCCATATAAACTGCGGCTGCCACATCAGATGTTTCCGCCCTGGTTGGTGTTGGTGAGTAAATCATGGACTCCAACATCTGCGTAGCGACCACGACCGGTTTGCCGAAACGTCGACAAGCTGTAACGATATTCCTCTGAACCCTGGGCAGATCGCTATAATTCATCTCTACGCCAAGATCTCCGCGAGCCACCATGATTGCGTCTGTCGCCTCAACTATCGGTTCCAAAAATTGTAGGGCCATCGGCTTCTCAAGTTTAACCATTAGACCCGCGCGGTTGCCAACCGCTTTCCGTGCTGCTTCTACGTCTTCTAGGGTTTGAACCATGGATACTGCGACCCAATCAACACCGAGATCCAGAGCAAACTTCAAATCCTGTAGGTCTTTTTCGGTTAAACAGGGGATCGTTAACCTCAGATTAGGAATGTTCACACCTTTTCTATCCCTTAGCACTCCTCCTATTAATACGCGCGCCTCCAATTGCCGACTGTCACAACAAGTAACCTCTAGTTTCAACTTTCCATCGTCTAAAAGCAAAAGAACGCCGGGTTTCATGGATTGAAACACTTCTTTATGTGGAAAAAAAATCCTTTGTGCATTTCCAGGAGAGGGGTCAGAATCTAATTTAAATATTTTTCCTTCTTCTAGAATCGTCTCACTACTCACCAAAGTCCCGATACGTAGTTTGGGCCCTTGTAGATCTGCCAAAACCGTGGGAAACGTGTTATATTTTTTTCCAATATTTCTAATAGCCTTATAAATTTCAACTCGATCCTCGTTTGCTCCATGGGAAAAGTTCAGGCGAAAAACATCCGCACCACGCAAGTGTGCTTTTTCGAGAAGCTCCTGACTACTGATGGATGGACCAACCGTTACTACAATTTTACAATTACGGTCTCTCTTCATCACCCCCCTCATCCTACTTCAACCTCGACCTAAAACGTGTAAATATAATTATATCAGAAGCTTTCTAAATTTACATCCGAATAACTATTTAAGTTAATAAACCCCGGCGATTCCCGGTTCGGCCAATGAAGAATCATTCCTTTCTTCTATTAATTCTACCATGTTGCTTCTGCCAGAACTGGATAGATCAACTTCTCTGTTCTCGTCATCATCTTCGTCTTTGAATACTTCGACAATTGTTTGTTTGGAGTTCTCTGTCGGAGGTCCTCCAGTTATTGAGTTAATCTTTCGAAGCTTTATACCATTGGGGACACGAAAAGGTTTGGCTTGCAAATGTTTCATTGCAGCAGCCATAAAATCAATAAAAATCGGAAGAGCAGTATTAGATCCATTTGCGTTTCTTCCGAGGTTTTTGGAATAATCGTCGAATCCAATGAACACTCCGACAGCGATATCTGGCGTATATCCGAGGAACCAAGTATCGCGACTGTCGTTGCTTGTCCCTGTCTTGCCTGCAATCGGAAAATTAAGCCAGCTTGCGCTGGCGCCAGATCCTCTCTGCATAACTCCCTCCAGCATAGACGTTAGTTGATATACGCTCTGTTCGCTTAATATTTGCGGACGATTATTGTTCAACCGAGGTGGTAAAGCTGCATCATAGCTCACCTGGTCCACTCTGCGTTCATCCATTCTGGATATTACGTTCCCGTGCTTGTCCTGGATATATTCCACCATTGTCGGCGTAATTTTTTTTCCACCGTTAGCGAACATTGCATAGGCTGTTGTTAGTTTTAGAAGGGTGGTTTCACCAGCCCCTATCGAGTAGGATAGCAATTCTGGCATCACATCAAAAATTCCAAATTTCTCCGCGATCCGTGCAACTTTCTCCAAACCAACCTCTTGAGCAATTCTTATTGTTGCTGTGTTGATAGATTTTTCGATTGCTTGCCGGAAAGTTACTCTATCTAATACAGCGCCGTGATAATTTTTTGGTCGCCATATCCCTAAATTCCCTCCTAAATCTATTTCGATTGGGCTTGCATCCACAATGGTATTGGGGGCAAAGCCATTTTCCAGTCCTGCGAGGTATACGAACGGCTTAAAAGCAGATCCTATCTGCCGCATTGCCTGAACAGCCCTGTTAAACTCACTCTGAGCGAATGAATAACCTCCTTGCATCGCCAGAATTCTGCCGCAATGCACATCTATGACAACGATAGCTCCCTGAACGCGAGGTAGTTGTCGCAAGGAAAAGAAATCGTGCTTTCCGCCTGATACCCGTGTAACCATAACGACGTTTCCTGGCTTCAACGTTTTCGCCCAGCGGATGTCCGCTGGCAAGATCTCTCCAATTTCCCCTCCTTCCGTCATAACATGCTGAGTCTTTCCAACAGCCGTTGGCAATACTATTGCTCGCAAAAACTCCTCCATGCCTCTGGGAATATCAACAGCAAGCAACTTACTTATCAGCATGTTGCGGGGAGTGGTTGCATCTATTTCCGCGATCACCCCCTTCCAGCCATATCGGCGATCTATCGTTTCTATCCCTTTTCGTAGTGCTTCCTGTGCACATTGTTGTATTTTAGTGTCGAGCGTGGCTCTGATGATCAACCCATTTTTGTTCAAACTCTTAGACGGATATTTCTCTATGAGATACCGGCGAATTTCTCCTGCAAAGTACTCAGCAGGTACCTCGCTATCCTTATGTTTTACTATTTTTAAATCCTCGGCAATCGCAGCCTTCATCTCTTTTTGGGTTATATAGCCATCCTCAAATTGCCGCCTTATAGCCCAATTCCTTCTGCGAATTGCCCTGTTCCGATGTTTTTCTGGATGATAAAGGTTCGCACCTTTTGCCAATGTTGCCAGATACGAACACTCGGCAGTCGTAAGTTCATCCAAAGATTTATCAAAATATGTTTTCGCTGCAGCGGCTACGCCATAGCTTCCCATCCCAAGATAAATTTGGTTGAGATATCTCTCTAAAATTTGTTTCTTTGAAAGCGTGTTTTCGATCCTATAGGAGAGAATCGCTTCCTTGAGTTTTCTAATATAGGAAATTTCGTTGTTTCGAAGCAAAAAAATCCTCGCTACCTGCTGAGTTATCGTGGAAGCTCCCTGGGGTCTACGCCCCGTCCCATAATTTATGATATTTTTGAGAGCCGATCTTGCAACGCCGATGATATCGATCCCAGGGTGCTGAAAGAAATGTTTATCCTCGACAGAAATAAACGCCTTGATTAATCTGCCAGGAACCTTATCAATAGGAATGAAGTATCTTTTTTCGTTGGCATACTCGCATAGCTTACCTCCGTCTCTTAGAAAGACGCGACTTGATAGGGCCGGGGAGTACTCCTTAAGGAAGTTATGATTCGGCAGATCTGTGGAAAAAAAGTAGAAAACAAAGAAAATCGTCGAAACTCCAACGGCAGCGAGGGATAGTATTATCAAAAAGGCGTACCATATGCGGCATAGGTACTTCATTACTGTTTGTCATCTCCTAAAAAACTATCCAGTGCATACTGAATTGCCATGATTGTTTTCTCGCGAAACTCTCGAGAATGCAACAATTCATTATCAATTTTATTTGAAATACATCCTAATTCGATCAAAACTGCCGGAACGTCTGCCTTCAATACTTTGAATTCACTATTCCGACAGGGTTGATTGCTCATTTTACAAGTATTTGGAAAAAATCGTACAAGCAGCTTAGCGAACTTTTCCGATTGGCCAAGAATCTTGCAATAATCCTTAATATTGTCAACACCGGCAGCATTCCGAATAACGTCCAATTTTGGTAACGTGTAAACAGTCATGCCTCGTATGTTTGTATCTTTATTGCTGTCAGTATGCAGAGATATTAGAAAATCCGCATTTGCGGCCTTGATCTTATTTATTCTTTCCTCATTGGTTATAAACATATCTCTTTCTCTGGTTAAAACGACCTTGTATTTGCCGCTTTTCAGGAGGGCATTTCTGAGCTCTACTGCTGTGACCATTGTGATATTCTTTTCGCAGTTGCCGGTGATTCCGCTAGCTCCAGGATCCTTTCCTCCGTGGCCTGGATCAATAACAACCGTTCGTTTCTTATGGATTTCAAAGGTGATCCTTATCGAGTGTTTTGAATATCTTTTGGAAATGAAGGTAACATTCTCGTGCAGTGCGCATACAAACATCAACGACGATGGGGAAAATCGTTCAAAGACATATCCACGGATAATACCTTTATCCATTTTTCTAGCTGGCGGAATGGCGACGTCGCAACTAAATGATAGCAGCAATTTCACTCCACCTGGAAGTAAATGAATTCGAGGAACAAAAGTCTCCGAGAAATCCAGGCGCAGTTGGTATCTATTTCCCTCTTTTGTTATGGAAATCTTCTTTACGACCTGCTGAGGATCTGCCCTTAAGCAAACGCACTGGAGGAAAATGAACAGACCAAAAATAACCCTAAACGTGCTATAAAACATCCTCTGTCAATAATTTTTTGGAACTATAGCAAAATGACGGCCGAGGAGAAATATCGAAAATCCATTTTACACTGAAAAATTGCCGCACAGCGGACCAACATACTCGAAGAGTAGATTTGGGATATTGGACGCATAACGAATTAATTCGACTTTTGCGGGATTTTTTGAATGAACCTGGCAAATTTCGACAACATTTTTCCAATCTTACTCAAATAGAGCAGCTCAATGAAAATGCAGAAGAATGTCAATGGCAAAGAATCTGCGCTACTTACTCTACTTCCAGACTACTGGTAGATTCGGCAACCAACTCCCCATTACTGCGAATGATCTGCTCAATTTTTCCTGCAATGTTAGGATTTTCTTTTAGAAACTGCCTAGAGGTTTCCTTACCCTGCCCTAACTTCTGTCCCTCAAAAGCATACCAGGAGCCGGACTTCTCCACCGCTCCGATTCTAACGCCAATATCTAGCAATTCCCCGTTTTTGGATATCCCTTCCCCATAAATAATATCGAAATCAACAATCTTAAACGGCGGGGCGACCTTGTTTTTCACCACTTTCACTCGTACTTGATTTCCAACTGCCTGTTCCTTATCCTTCAGTGTGCTTGTGCGGCGTATATCAAGACGAACGGACGAATAAAATTTCAACGCATTGCCGCCAGTCGTTGTTTCTGGATTTCCGAAAAACACCCCTATTTTCATACGAATTTGGTTTATAAAAATCATAATACATTTTGACTTCGAAACAGTCGCGGTGAGCTTTCTCAAGGCCTGACTCATAAGGCGTGCCTGTAACCCCATATGGGAGTCCCCCATCTCTCCTTCGATTTCTGCCTTTGGAACAAGAGCCGCAACGCTGTCTATAACTAATATATCGACGGCACCGGAACGGACCAGCGTGTCTGCAATCTCTAATGCCTGTTCTCCAGTATCAGGTTGAGATAGGATCAGAGCGTTTACGTCAACACCTAGATTTTTGGCGTAGAGAGGATCCAGAGCGTGTTCCGCATCTATATAGGCACAAACTCCCCCACTTTTCTGTGCTTCGGAAACTGCGTGCAGGGCCAACGTTGTTTTTCCAGAACTTTCCGGACCAAACACTTCAATAATACGCCCTTTAGGAAAGCCACCGACTCCGAGCGCCATATCCAATCCGATGGATCCAGTGGAAACAGCTTCTATATCTACAAGGCTCCCTCGTTGTCCTAGCTTCATAATCGAACCTTTTCCGAAGGCCTTCTCTATCTGAGATAGTGCAGCTTCTAACGCTTTCTCTTTATCCATGTATAAGAGATCCTCTTCAACCCGCCATGATGATATCGTTCACATTTATCGCAAGTCAAGAATAGTGATACCAATGTATTACATCGCCTGAAAACCGTTGTTTTTTGGAAAGAAGTTGATATCATACATGCGTAAAAGCGGGTGTAGCTCAGTGGTAGAGTACAACCTTGCCAAGGTTGGTGTCGAGGGTTCGAATCCCTTCGCCCGCTCCGGTTTTTTAATGGTTATTTGTTAGGTAAATTATTTACCGCTGGAAATATTATTTGCAGTCAGTGTACTCACTGAAAATACAGAGGTTTTATTTAACTTAACATTATTTCTACATCAGGTGATTTCTATTTTGAGTTGCTGTCCTATTCAAGTCGCTGGAAACATGCTAACCTGCTTTTTTCTGGAGAGAGCTGTATGTCTGTAAAAAATCCATGGGATAACGATGATAATCCTTGGAAAAAAAAGCCCAAGGCAGGTGATTTTGTATCGGATTTTGTCGAAAGATTCAAAAAAATCACAATATCTTTTGGAAATAGTGGAAGTGGCAAGGGTGGCGGAGGGTATTCTTCATTCAGATTCCTTTATTTTATCGTAGGGGCAATCATTTTATATCTGCTATCAGGGTTTTATCAAGTTCAACATGATCAGCGGGGTGTCGTGTTGCGTTTTGGCCGATGGGTACGTACTGTCGGACCCGGTTTGCAGTATATACTGCCATATCCATTCGAGAAAATAATTTTGCAAAGGGTAACTAAGGTAAATCAGATAGATATTGGTTCGTTTTTTCGAAATCAGCAGGAGGAAAGTCTCGTTCTCACAGGTGACTCCAACCTAGCTAACATAAGCTTTAGCATTCTATGGAAGATAAAGGAGGATGGTGTGGAGGATTACCTTTTTTGCGCCAAGTTTCCAGAAATAACTGTGAGAGCTGTGGGAGAGAGCGTAATGCGGGAGATAGTTGGGCAGACTCCGTTCACCTATGTGCAAACAGAGGGACGTGGGGATATCCAGAGGAAGGTACGAGAAAGTCTGCAGCAGCTGATGGATGAGTACAGAATAGGAGTAGAGATTGTGCGGGTCGAATTGCTGCGCGTTGAGCCGCCACCCTCTGTGATCGATTCATTTCGGGATGTGGAGCGAGCTCAGGCAGAACAGCAAAAAGAAAAAAATAAGGCTGAAGCCTACGATAGGGATACGAGGGCGAGAACAAGGGGGCTGCTTGCAGAGAAACTCAATAAGGGAGAGGCCAAGAAGAGGTCAATTATAGAGACTGCACGGGGAGCGGTCGCGAGGTTTGTGTCTGTCCATTCACAATTCAAGCTTTCTCCGGCCATCGTCGGAAAACTTTTATATTTAAACACTATGCGGGATATATACAAAGACGTGAATAAGATAGTGGTCGATAGCGAAGTGAAAGCGGTCCCGCTTCTTCCGATTACCCAACTTAATCGATTATTAAAAACGATTGGCGACGAGGAGAAATGACAATGAAGAAATCCTTGCTGTTTTTTATTATCGTTTTATTGCTGCTCTTTGACGGTATTCTTTTTACTGTGGATCAGACAGAGCAGGCAGTGGTTACTCGCCTAGGTGATCCGGTTCGCATACTAAAGGATCCCGGCTTGCAGGTGAAAATTCCATTTATTGAGAACGTGACGTTCTTTGACAAACGTTTGCTTAGCATTGAGCTATCGGCATTGGAAATTACCCTTGGGGATAAGCGGCGTATCATGGTGGACGCCTTTGGCAGATACATCATCACGGATCCGCTAAAATTCTACCAGGCCGTAGGTAGCGAAACAGGAGTGCGAAATCGGTTGAATCCAGTAGTACTTGGCAGTTTAAGCAGCGTGCTTGGAGGAGTTAGTTTATCGTCATTGTTGTCGGAGGCAAGGATTTCCGCAATGAATCAAATTCGCGACGAGGTAAATCGTGCGGCAACGCGATTTGGCATCAAGGTTGTAGACGTCAGAATTCGACGAACAGACCTCCCATCGCAAAACAGTGAGGCAATTTGTAAGCGAATGATAAGTGAGAGAGAGCGAGAGGCTCGCGAGTTACGTGCTAAAGGTGTTGAGATGGCTCAGGTGATCACGTCAACGGCGGACAAGGAAAATTCCATCGCCATATCGGAAGTTAACACAAAGGTGCAGCGATTAATCGCTGAAGGAGAATTAGAAGCGAATAAAATCTACTTGGAAACCTATTCTAAGGATCCGAATTTCTTCGCGTTTTTCCAATCTTTGGATGCATATCGGGACGCACTTAATGGGAACAACACCACACTGGTGCTTTCTCTGAAAAGCGAGTTTTTCCGTGTAATGGTAGGAGGAGAAGAGCATTGAAAAGGCTTTTCCTAGTATTTTGTTTGGCCTATGTATGTGGGACAAGTACGCACGGTTGTTCCTGCGGAGCTAGCCATGGAGAAGTACAGAAACTGATCGAATCTGTCGTCAACGTGATAGTAGTTGATCCTGAGGTGTCTTCAGGCGGCGACAAACAAGAATTACCAAACGGCACAGGTTTTATTATCAGCGAGGATGGATGGATAGCAACGAATGCGCATGTTGTGGAGGATGCAGCAAAAGTGAAAGTAATACTTCACGACGGTAGCGAATATCCAGTACAGGTGGTCCGGATAGATAGACAATCGGACATTGCTTTACTAAAAGTGGATTGCCCGCCCTCTATGCCATATGTAAGGTTCGCTGACTCCGATGCAGCGGAAGTAGGGGAGGGGGTTATCGCCATTGGGAATCCATTTGGTTTTGGAATGACGGTGACATCTGGCATTGTCTCGTACAAAGGTAGAAATCTATCAGGACAGCTCAACGAACTGGGGGCTGGGGGTGGTATGGTGTCCTACATTCAGACTGATGCAGCAATTAATTATGGCAATTCTGGCGGTCCGCTATTTAATAGCCGCGGAGAAGTCGTTGGGATGATTACGGTATTCTTTTCGGATGGTATGCATAATACTGGAATCAATTTTGCAATTCCTTCCAATACATTGAAAGCGGTTGTCCAAGAACTCAGAGATAACGGAAAAATTCAGAGAAGCTGGTTGGGGATTTCAGGATCTCCTCTGAGCAAAAAAGTTGCTCGGGCGCTTGGTCTAGGGAAACAATACGGCTGCGTCGTAGTGAAGGTGGAACCCAACTCTCCTGCGTCGGCTGCAGGAATAGAAATTGGAGATATTTTAGTGGCATTGAATGAAATAGCAATTTCAGAGAAAACAAATTTAGATTTTTTACTGTCTAGTCAACCGATAGGGAAGGTGATTTCTCTCCGAGTCTTTCGGAAAAAAACAACAATTACGCTGAATGTGGCCGTAGGCGCTAGGAACGATGCAGATCTGTATCGAGATATTGCGGAAGTCACTGAAAAAAGAGATATTCCGTATAGAAAGATCGATGGAATGGATATCGGCGTGAGCAACTTAACTCCTGAGTTGCGTAAAAGCTTTGACATCCCAAATCCTATAAAAGGCGTCCTTGTTGCGTACTCAGGAGATAGCGGCCTATCCGTAGGTGATGTAATAATGACGATAAATCAAGAAGATGTCGTATCCATTGAGGATTTCCAAACAAAGGCAAAAAAACTGGCAAATGATCCCTTGATTATAAAAAACAAAGAAGTTGCCTTTTACGTGTATTTCTCTCAGAATCATAGATCGGATTACACTGTAATTCCTTATAGTGCAGGGTATATTCCAAAAGTAAACAAGGCTCCAGTGCCAGACCCAACAGGCAAAAGGAAATCTTTTTGGGAGAAATTTGGGAATGAAATGAAAGAGATAAAAAATCAGTGGTTGAGGATTTAATCGTTCTCACTGGACCGACTGCAACAGGGAAATCCAATCTGGCTGTGTGGTTGGCGGAGTATTTATGCCGAGAGCGGGGGCAATGGGCAGAGATTATAAACGCAGATAGTGTTCAACAGTACAATGGGCTGAAGATTCTTACAGCGGTTCCTTCTGAGGAAACCATGAGGAGAGTTCCGCACCACTTGTATGAGATATTATCACCTGATGAAGAAACGACGGCAGTTGCCTGGGCAGATTTGGCAAGAGCAAAGATTCAGCAACTGAGAGAGGAGGGAAAACGCGCGATAGTTTGCGGAGGAACTGGCTTATATATCAATACCTTGCTCCATGGCATATCCAATATTCCTAAGATTCCAAAAGATCTTCGGCAGGAAATCATCGAAAAATTTAAAAAGATCGGACGTGACGCTTTTTTCGAGCAGCTGGCTGAACGAGATCCAGAGCTGGGCAGGGCTCTGCACAAAAACGATACGCAAAGAATTTTGCGAGCCTATGAGGTAGAAGCCTACACCGGAAAGCCTCTGTCCAAGTGGTGGAAAAACGACGAGAAAAAATGCAATATATTCCCGATTATTTTATTACCTCCAAGAGAAGAACTTGTTCGACGATGCTTGATTCGTACAGAAAAGATAGTGCGACATGGAGTCGTTGATGAAATGAAAGCTTTTGTTGCAAAGCATCCTGACTACGATGGACCGCTAACCCGCGCCATCGGTTATAGAGAGATTACTTTGTTTCTGAAGCAAAGCGTCTCAATTACGGAATGCATTAGATTGATACACCTGAAAACAAGACAATACGCGAAGAGACAACGGACATGGTTCCGTTATCAAATGAAGTCAAACTGCGCAATTAATGCGTTTGGAGATGAAATCGTTGACAATCGTCAGATGCAGGAATCTTTTCTCAAATTGATTGATCAACGGATGTAGCTGCGATTTCTGCGGGTTCTCTAGTAGTTCCTGCTCTTTTTTCTGACCAATACGTCTATGTCTATATTTAATATGATAATCCATTTCCTATATGCCTGCGGTAACCGTTAAAAAATCTAACCAAACTTCTCTCTTCTGCGACGGGGAACGTAACAGGTAGGCAGGGTGAAACGTCGGCAAAATTTTTGCAGAAACTCCGTCTGCCGTTGTCCATTTTCCCCGCAATTGCATGATGCCCTGCGAAGTCTGCAACAGCGCCTTGGCTGCTGTTCCTCCCAGACATACGACAACCTTCGGATTAAGCAACGATATATGTCTGAGCACATAGGGGCGAAACAGCTCTATTTCCTGATTGGTTGGGGTTCTATTGCCAGGTGGTCTCCAGGGAAGAATGTTTGTGATATACACCTTGGTTCGATCCAGCCCAACGGATGCAAGGATTTTATCCAGTAGCTGTCCACTCTGACCAACAAATGGTATTCCCAGCCTGTCTTCTTCTGCTCCCGGGGCTTCGCCGAGCAGCAGGATATCGGCATTTTCGTTTCCTACTCCAAAAACCATATTTAGTGCGCAGGTTTTTAGCGGAGTATTGATTTTGGAGACTATCTCTCTCAGCTCTGCTAGAGACGATGTGTTC
This sequence comes from Holosporaceae bacterium, assembly GCA_031269995.1. Classification (GTDB taxonomy): domain Bacteria; phylum Pseudomonadota; class Alphaproteobacteria; order UBA3830; family UBA3830; genus JAIRMQ01. The sequence continues at coordinate 7,011 of JAISYI010000020.1, read as the reverse complement.
ACATCAATTTGTGAAAATCTTTCTTCATCACTGCAGCAATGTTCCAATGTTATATCGGATACCCCTGCTTCCGTTAGCCAATCCAAGATCTGATAGGCGGCTTTTCTGGTCATTTCCTTGCCAAGACTTGCCCCATTAGTTTCACCATATTGCTGATGCCATAAAGAGCGATGAACGATCCCATACGCGGTCCGTCCTCTTGTCCTAGGAGACAACGATACAAGCAACTGAACCATGATCGCAGCTCTGGAAATTTATGTTTCTTACCAACTTCGAACACAACTTTCTGAATCTCTTCTTCAGGTTCTCCACCGGACATCGCGCGCAATTCGCATAACAGGTCAATCAGCGCAACTCTTTCAGCGTCTGTTGGTATGGAATAGCATTTTTTATCTTTCACAAAATCTCGGTAATAGTTGATAGCATACTTTAGCGATTTTCTAAGAAACGGCATAGTACTCAGTGATGCGTCCACTGCATATTTCTTTATGAATCCACATAGGACATTTTCGTCATCGGTATTGCAAGCGCTTACTAAATTCAGGAGAAGCGAAAATGAAATTTCCATCTCTGGCATCGGTGGATTTCCGCCGTGAATATGCCATACTGGATTATTCACCTGTTTTTCTGGCTCCTGATTCGCAAAATTTCGCAGATGCGACGCGTAGTCGTCAATTTGACGCGGAATAACGTCAAAATATAATCTCTTGGCACTTTTTGGAGTGCCGAACATAAAATTTGCAAGACTTTCTGGCGGAGCATAGCGGAGCCATTCGTCTATGCTTAGGCCGTTTCCTTTGGATTTCGAAATTTTTTTACCATTCTCATCGAGAAATAGTTCGTAGTTAAATCCGTCCGGAGGAATTCCTCCAAGAATTCTACAGATCTTGCTAGACAGAGCAACCGAGTCTATAAGATCCTTTCCTGCCATCTCATAATCGACGCCAAACGCTGTCCAGCGGGCTGCCCAATCCACCTTCCACTGCAATTTACAGTAGCCGTCGATTACAGGCTGTTCTGTCAGCTTTCCGTCCTCGTCTCGAAAGACGATGGTTCCATTGGAGACGCGATACTCCTCCACCTTTGTCTGTAGCACTCGCCCAGTTTTGGGAGAAATTGGTAGAAATGGACTGTAGGTTGCGGCTCTTTCCTCTCTAAGACTAGTCAGCATTACCTCTAAGATTGCTTTGTGACGCTCAAGAACCCGCAGGAGCACTTCGTTAAAAACTCCGCTTTTATAGCATTCTGTGGCACTCTTGAATTCGTAGTTAAAATGAAATGAGTCGAAAAAATCCATCAATTTATGATTATTGTGATCGCCAAAGCTTTTGTGGCATCCAAACGGATCTGGAATGGCACTAAGTGGGAATCCTAGATACCGTCCAACCATTTCCTGATTCTGAATATTGTCTGGGACTTTACGCAGCCCGTCCAGATCGTCGGAAAATGCAAAGAGCCTGGTTTTTCTTCCATCAAGGCGCTCAAAAGCTTGCCGGATGTATGTAGTACGAGCTACTTCTCCAAAGGTTCCTATATGGGGCAAACCTGAGGGGCCGTAGCCAGTTTCAAACAGGATATATCCTTTCCCATTTTTTCTAGACAGAAGTTTACGTGCCTCCTCGAACGGCCAGGATTTTGCATTTTCATAAACCCTGTCACCGTTTCCCATCGCTACCTCCGAATATCGAGTCTCTGGATTATATAATCAACGGAAGATTTTTCCAATTCCTAGAACACTAGACCAAAAAGAAGTATCTCCATGATCTGCGCGCAGAGTAGCATTATAGCTACGAATGTATGCTTTCGTTGAAAATGCTCGCCCATCAGCATTTCATGCTATTGCATAATACTAGCAACGATGACTCGGTCGATCCCATTCATATCTGTTCCTATTCCGAGCACGCTGAGGTCGTTATTTCGCAAAATCTTCGATATCTCGGGGACCTGCGTGTGGCCAACTTCAAAGAAAGCTAGCCCTTCAGGTTTTAGCCATTCTTCTATATGCGGTAAAATTGCAGCATAGGCTTCCAGACCGTCGACACCTCCATCTAGCGCAAGCAGCGGATCGTTCTCACGTACATTGGGTTCTAATCCTGGAATATCAGAGGTCTTAATATATGGGGGATTGGAAACGATTACGTCGAATTTTTTCTCTTTTTTATTGATCTTGCCGATAGTGAAACTGTTCCAATCCGCCTCTATGAACTTTGCGCTTAGTACCCCCATTTTTCGGCGGTTGAATTCTGCAACTTCGATGGCCTTCTGGCTGATATCTATGCCTATTCCACGAGATTTTTTGTATTCTGAGAGAAGGCTCAGTAGGATGCATCCGCTGCCAGTGCCCAGATCGAGAAAGTCTAGGGAAGAGCTTTTATCAAAGTGCGCTAAAACCATTTCTATTATAAGTTCAGTTTCTGGACGCGGATCTAAAACATGCTGATTTATGAAAAACTCACTGTTCCAGAAGGATCTTTTATTCAAGATTTTAGATATTGGTTCGCATTTTCGATAACGATCTAACATGGCGATAAATAGTGATTCTTCTTTTTTTGTTAGGAATATATTCGTGGGATCAGCAATGATTTTTTCATATCCGACTCCCTTTATCTTGGCAATTACTCTCCGCAGATCTCGCGCCGTTTTCTCGCTGTCTCTTCCATATTTTAGAATGAGATCGCCTACGGAGTTCATCGCTATTCCACTTCTGCAGCTTCCATACTGCAAAAGTTTGCGATTCGTTCCTCTCGATCGAATTCCATGAGGGCGTTTATAATCTCATCCAGACCTTCCCCCTCCATTATCTGCGGCAATTTGTAAAGGGTTAACCCGATCCTGTGATCAGAAACACGTCCCTGGGAATAGTTATAGGTGCGGATGCGCTCGGATCTGTCGCCGGTGCCAATCTGGGAACGACGGTTACCCGCTCTTTCTTCATGGAGCTTTTGTCTTTCCATCTCGTATAGTCGTGATCTGAGGATTTTCATCGCCCTTAGGCGATTCATGTGCTGGGATCGCTCATCCTGCTGGACGACCATTATTCCCGTCGGTATATGCGTAATCCGGACAGCACTTTCAGTTTTATTCACATGTTGCCCGCCTGCTCCGGACGCCCTCATCACATCGATTCTTAGGTCTATTTCGTCTATTTTTACATCGACCTCCTCTGCCTCAGGCAGAACAGCAACAGTTGCGGTAGAAGTGTGTACACGACCGCTGGACTCTGTTACTGGGACCCTCTGTACGCGATGCACTCCAGACTCAAATTTCAGGTATGAGAACACCCCATTTCCGGAAATGTTTGCTGCAGCCTCTTTAAGGCTTCCTATGGTTGACTCATGATAGTATAAAATCTCGAAGCGCCATCCACGAAATTCTGCATATTTCTGATACATGCGGAAAAGATTTGCTGCAAAAAGCCCCGCCTCATCACCGCCTGTTCCGGCTCGTACTTCTGTGATGGCGTTTTTTTCGTCGCCGACTTCCTTTGGAATCATCATGATTTTTATTTCTTTTTTCAGTAGAGGAATCTTTATTTTTAAATTTTCTATTTCCTCTGCCGCTAACTCTCTAAAATCATCGTCCGTTGATGGATCTGCAAGAGTTTCCTCGAGCTCCGATACCTCTTGTTGCACCTTGCGAAGCTTTTCTATTCCGTGAACAATCTCCTCAAGCTCGGAAAATTGCTTGGATAGTTTGATGAAATTCTCCATGTCTCCTGCGCTATCCAACATCTGCATTTTCAGCGAGTTATGTCTTTCTTCTATCCTATTAATGATTTCTTCAAATGACATTTCTATCTCTTCAATTGCATTTTTTTTACTTCTGAGTAGAAAATTCTGTTCAATTTGTCCATAAATTCATCTTTTGATAATCCAGGAAGAATAGGATCTAGAAACTTCACCGAGATAGTTCCAGGTTTCTTAAGAAATCCCCTGCGAGGCCAAAACCGTCCAGAATTATGTATAACAGGTACCACTGGGCAGTTACACCTACTGTAAAACAACGCTATCCCACGCTTCAAGGAAATGGTTTCTCCGCTAGCCATACGCGTACCCTCTGGAAAGATGACTACGGCATGGCCAGAGCGGATTGCCAGCTCTACTTTCCCAACCATATCCATAAGGCTTCTCGCACCATTATTTCTGTCAATAGCGATTGTCCCAGCTGCGCTGGATAATGCTCCAAAAAATGGTATTTTTAAGAGTTCCTCCTTTAATACAAAGATCGGCTCAAAAAACTTTTGAATCAGTACCAATGTTTCCCAGATAGACTCATGCCTAACGGCATATATCGCCGGTTCTTCGAGGATATTTTCTTCTCGCTCCACTTCGTAACTGATTCCACCTACTTTTTCTGCAATGAATCCTGCCATTCGCGATAGCCTTCGCCAAAAAGCGAAGACTCTCCGGCGATCATTCCAAAGTGTCTGTGGATATCCAATTATCATTGTCACAGTTATAACTGTAAAGAAAACCACATTAAACATTAGCGACCGGACCCAAAACATATATGTCTAGGCCTCCTGCTTTCCACAAATATGCCTAGCTATTGCGCATATTATTTTGTGAAATTCTACGATGCTCATCTTAATAATCTGGGGCGTATCCCATTTTACGATATATGGATGAATTCGCAGGTCGTTGTTTACAAACCACATTTCTATGAGACTTCTTGGCATATGATAGTCCGATGTTATTAATAAAATTTCAGAGATATTATTTTTCCGAGCCCATTTATCTACTTCAATAGCGTTTTCCCGTGTATTTCGCGCTAGTTTTCCCAAAACCACATCAACATTCTCCATACTACATCCTTTCGGAATAACATCACGAAGATTAGTTTTTTCATAGACCCCAGATATAAAAATGCTTTTGGGACAGTGCTTCTCTATCAGACTAAATGCCCGAGATACCCGTCCTTTATCTCCAGTCAGTACAACGATGTAATCAAATTTTTTCTCAGATTTATAATCCCATAAAATAACATATATAATGAAAGCTCCACAAGCTGCCAACCAGGATGCCAACATAACTGCTAAAATTCTCCATATTTTTTTCATCGAGCTGTCCAGTTATCATTTTTCAGAAAGAATAGCACTGTGGTTTTTGCTGTAATCATGATTAAAATCACTGAAATAACGGGAATTACAAGAGTTATCAGAATATATTTTAAAGTATTGGAGCAGAGAAGTGCAATTCCAGAGAGCGAAGTAATTCCCCAGACAGTCAATATGCTGCTCGCAATGGATATCAAAGAGGCTCGGCATCCAACAAGGAAATAATATTGCTTGAATTGGGATGCGATGTAAGTATTGGTAGCTCCGATTAATTGTAAAATCCTCACAGTGCGTGCATGTTCTCCAAGAGTCTTTCTAGTTATAAAAATAACACTCATACAGACGGTTGCGAAGATCAATACGGCCAGGATCAGCGCAAAACCGGACAAGCCGTTGCTTATCTTTGCGACCGGGGCATACCAGTTTATGTGATCATGTATACGCACCCCCTGGGAAATCTTAGATAGTTTATCCGTGAGTAATAGAAGATCTATTGAGGCATCCTTTTCAGCCTCCACATCAAAAATTGCCGGGAAGGGAAAGTCATCTGGAATAGCAGTGCTATTGAGACGGGGTTCTAATATCTTCAATATGTCCGATTCGTTCAATTTCTTGACTGATTTTATGCCAGCAGTTGATTTTATGATTTTTATCACTTCTTCGTTTTGCTTGCTGGTAAGGGTTTCGTCCACTCCATTTACATTGGACTGAAACTCGATTGTCATACGACCACTAAGAGCGTCCTGCCAGCCAGACGTGAGGTTGTAGGTGAAAAACCCGCTCATCATGGCAATCGTTACTGAGTACATCAGGAATCCAAGGATAAAAGGGACAAACCTGTTGGATTTATCTTCACGAAAATTGAAATCGTAGTCCTGTATTAGATGCTCTTTCATTTCGCCATACCTTTTTGAGTCTGGTTCATATCAACAATAAATCCATGTTCAATACGGAGCTCATTGTAGTGGAATTTATCGACAAACTGTCGACAATGGGTCGCCACTATTACACAGGTCCCCATCTTGTGCATACCGTAGAATAGCCCCATTAGCTTATGCGCGATTACCTCATCTACGTTGCCAGTTGGCTCGTCTGCCAATAGAATGTCTGGACGTGTGATGACTGCGCGAGCGATGGCTACGCGCTGTTTTTGTCCTCCAGAGAGCGTGTCTGGCCGCGCATTGAAACAGTTACCAAGCCCAACCCAGTCCAGAATTTCCTTGGCCTGATGCTCCCTTCTTAGCGCTGACTCTCCGACGACCTTGAGTGGAAGTGCAACATTTTCCAATACTGTCAGATGATCAAGAAGATTAAAATCCTGGAATACCACTCCTATACGTTGTCGCAGTTGACAACGCTCCTTGGCGGCAATCTCGGAAATATCTCTTCCAAAAATCGTAAATCTTCCGCTAGTATGCTGCATACCCAGATATAAGAGCCTTAGAAACGACGTTTTGCCGGTCCCACTTGCCCCAGTTAAAAAATGAAAAGATTTTTTTTTCAGCGATAACGATACATTCCTTAGCACCGTGGCATTGTCTCCATAGCCTATACTTACTCTGTTCATCAAAATGACAGGATCTTCCTTCGACATTCCCCCTATGCTCTCACTGGTTGCTATGCTGAAAGACTAGCACAGAGAGTCAAGGAAAATCAATTGGAATCAAAAATCTAGAGTTGCTTAACCTAAAGAGAGGAATAGCTAAAAACTCTATATTTTCAGCGAAATACCAATTTCTGCTAATATTACCAATGACTATACAAACAATCAAAACAAATCAACATTTTTTCTCAAACTTTATTACTATTACTTAATATGGATCAATCCCATACTTTGGGATAGACAACGGAAGAGATGCGATGATACATTTCTGAGGTTAATTTTATGAGGATTTGATGGAAGCGTGTAAGTTTTGCGGTTCAGAATGTTTGAGGAAGGAAGGGTTGAGAAGAGG
>JAISYI010000014.1 GCA_031269995.1 Holosporaceae bacterium | reverse complement strand
AGATCACCAACAAATATGTTCATACATATCATCTCTACACTCGTCTCATACCAATTAAAATCTCGCAAACCATCAATAACAGAACTTACTCCAATAGCATAATCCATTATTCGCGTTTCTCTGACATTTGGTTACACATTCTCAGAACACCTAGTGCAAATAACCTAGAATTAATCATATTTCCAGTAAGGAATGTTAGCTTCTCAAAATTTCTGAACATAAAGTAGGAAAACTCAGCAATTTCTCGGCGACCTTGACTTCCTATCCATCTGTTATTTTTGAAAAATTTCGCCATCAGCAGGTCAAAGGGAAGATGGCGAGAAAAAAAATCGTCCCACAAAGTTATGCCCGCTTGAACGCAGGTTTCTAGGTTCATTTTTCAAATCCGACAGCAATAACATAGATTTCACTGGACTCACTTCTACTGGATTTAGGCTTAAAAAAACAGACTTTCCGAAAACTCGTCCGCAGTGACTCGAGAAAAGCCTTTTCCCTACTGCCTTGGAATAGCTTTATAATCAAATTACCATTGTTTGCGAGCATATTCTGAGCAAATAACCACGTGCTCTCAGCTAACATCATTATACGAATATGATCGATTGAGGCATGACCACTAGTCGGCGGTGCCATATCAGATGCAATCAGAGACACTTTCTCTGGAAAATAGTTTATAATCTGAAGGCGAAGATTTTTATCTTCAAAGTCTCCGCAAAATTGCACAATTCTATCAAGCGAATGGAATGGCTGCAGATCTATCGACGCTATCACAGCATTCTTGTTTACAGATCTCTCAGCTAACACCTGACTCCATCCTCCAGGTGCTGAGCCAAGGTCTATTATGAATTTCGCATTTCTAATCAAACGAAATTTATCATCAATTTCTAGCAGCTTAAAGGCTGCCCGGGAGCGATATCCTTCATGGTACGCCCGCTTCACATAGGGATCCTTCATCTGCCTACTTAGCCATACCCTGGAAGATGGCTTTATATTTCCTTTATTAAATTTCACTGCAAAAATATTATTCAAGATTGGATTGATTTTCTAGCCAAGTTGCAACATAAGTATAATCTACCATTAATATAAATCCAACATAACTCTGAATTCTCGAGTTTTATACTGACGGGATTTATTCCTTCACAGAAATCTCATTTGACCGTAACGAGGCAACAACACTGGAGTAGTCATCTTTTCCAACAGTCGCAATGGATGCAAAGGATGATAGTACTGAATTCGCGATTTCTTGCACATCTCTGACGGTAATGGCGAGGATCTTTAGAAGAATCTCCTCCCTCTCCAGCGGACGACCGAAAACTAGCGTTTGATTTGCAATTTGTTCGCAGGAAGATGACGTGCTTTCTCCTCCCATAAGAAGACAGGATTTAAATTGCGCTTTTGTCCGTAGTAACTCTTTTTGCGAAACAACATTTCGCGCCTTTTTTAGTTCGCAGGCTATAGTGTCAGACAACTCGGAGAGTCTATCAGACGATGTTGCCGCATAGACCCCAAATAATCCGTTTTTCTTATAGGACGACGAGAAAGTATAGATTGAGTAGGCCAACCCTCGCTTCTCTCTGACTTCTTGGAAGAGTCGTGACGACATTCCTCCGCCTAGAATTGACGAGAGAATCGCCAGAGTATAGTAATCTTTGCTCAGGCTAGGGAGACCTTCAAACCCGATCGCCACATGAACCTGCTCTAGATCTCGGACTTCGGCGAAGGCTCCGCCAACATAGTTGTAGGTACGGTCGTGGGGCTGGCTATGTCTGCAAGAAAACTCTCCGGCATATTTGTCGACTAACTTCACCATTTCTTCATGATTTACGTTTCCAGCGGCTGCAAAGACAATGTTATCTGCGTTGTAATATTTGCGCCTGTAGTCGTAAAGATCCTGCACGCTTATCCTTGACACCACTTCCACAGGTCCCAAAATCGACCTGCCAAGAGACTGATTTGGAAATGCAACATGCTGAAAATGGTCAAATATTATGTCATCCGGGGTATCCAAAGTTTGATAGATCTCCTGGATAATCACGCTACGTTCCCGTTCTAGCTCATCACCAGGGAAAGTAGGATTCTGGAGGATATCCGATAAAATATTCACTGCAAGTGGAACATCTTCCTTTAGTACTTTCGCATGATAGGCAGTCGTTTCTTTGGATGTATAGGCATTTAAATACCCGCCAACCGATTCTATCTCTTCGGCGATCTGCTTCGCATTTCGAGATGTGGTTCCCTTAAAGGCCATATGCTCCAGAAAATGCGATATCCCGCAGTATTCTGCATCCTCTCTAACTCCGCCGGCCTCCACCCAGTAACCAAGGACAACACTGTCCACGTTCTCCATGGTTTTAGTCACAACTTTAAGCCCACTATCTAATTGCGTCAGCACCTGTTTACTCATTATTCCTCTATAAACATCAAATATCGTTTAGATATAACCTGTGTCACTGCCGTTTGTAAATCTCGATAGAGATGCAGACAACTGGAGAATTTTTTTCATAGGGGCCGTTATTTTTCCCATGTAAAAAAATCCGTCTGCACAACCTTTATTTGTGAAAAAGTTTTATTATTCAAAAATGTGTTTAGGAGTAACAGGATTTCTATAGCCATGTGCTGTATTTCCAGCCCCCGTCCTCTGATTGTTTTCAGCACTAATATCTTATTTTTGCCAATATTGACAACTTTAAGCGGTTTACAAACACTGGAAAATTTTTCCCCGATTATCCTGTCCCAATTTAAGAAAATATCTAAATAATTCGGCACGCCGGGAAAGTTTTGAATCATTTTCTCTGAAATCCTAGAAGCGGCAACGACCGCAGAACATGAAGACGTCATGAATTCCACTCGAACACAATACATCTTCGCCCACGTACTTTCTTTAGCATTTTATTAGTGGGGGACATCATGATGCATCCAGCGCTACGGCGCCACACATGGAGATCATCGTTTGAATTTCCTGCATAGATAAATCCCTTTTCACCGAATATTGTGACAAGAGCCTCTGCCTTGGCCTTTGCCCGAAGATTTACTCGAACGTTACTAGCTAGCACTCCATCAAAAATTCCAATGTGGTCTGCCACTTTGCCAGCAAAGCTTTCATTACTTGCCGTCACAAGAAATACTTTATGCCCTTTCTTTTTGCGATCTAAAAGAAATTTTAGAAGCCCCTCATGATAATGCAACCTGCTTACATCCAATTCTACGCGCTCAGCAAGGTTTTGCTTGAACTGCGCCCTTCCCAGAAACAGCCAGTATAACAACCTGAATGGATTAAGCAGCCAATCACGTCTCCAATAACTTTTGACCGCTTCCATCGTAACATCTCCCTTTATTAGGGTTCCATCAAGATCCACACAAATTGGAAGATTTCTCATGCCTTTTTGGATACGCTAACTAGTGCTGGCCGCAGTAGGCGGTCTTGATAGATATATCCCGCCTGCATAACTGTCATGACAACCCCGGCCTTACCATCAGGACTGTCCAGTTCACACATCGCCTGATGGTACGCTGGGTTAAATGCATCTCCCTCTTTCAGCTCTATCGGGGAAATCCCATTTTTCTTAAAGGCGAAAAGCAGCTCCTTTTCACATAACAAGATACCGTCAAAAAGCGCTTTTAAACCTGTATCGGCTTCGATCTTTTCCCTTATGGATGCTGATGAAGTGACATTCGCAGTAACCCTTTCAAAATTGTCCACTACGGCCAGTAAATCCCTGGCAAACTTGGAATTCGCATAGCGAATAGCTTCCTCTTTCTCCTTCTCTAGTCTTCTTCTGAGATTCTCAGATTCTGCGATGCAGCGCAGAAGAGTATCTTTCAAAGAAGCAATCTCTTCTTCTAATTTCCTTGCCGAATCTTCCCATTTTTCCTGAGATTTTTGCGCAATCTCGTTTTCTGCACTATCTTCCATTCTATTTTCAGAATTCTTCTTCTCTTCTTCCATTTAACCCTCAACCATCGTTAGTAGAAAAACCTGAGAAATTAGTTTATCACAGATCTTGAAGCTTAAAAAGCCAGTTCCGGAAAGGAATTTAAGAGGATTTTATGGCATTGATTAGAGTGAAGAACCAACATAAAGCCTTTTTGCATATTGAGTTGCTCCCAATCAATTCGCATTTATTTGAACAAATACAACAAAAATTTCTACACAAAAAATATCTCCTATGCTAGAAGTACGGTGTGCATTGATGGATTTTTTCAATGGGCGCTTCGAATTTTAAGCAACTATCCATCCTGGAAAATGAAAATAATTTTGTATTCGGTCTGCCAAAAACAATATGGATTGTCGGAGTCGTCAGTTTTTTTTCCAATTCTTCTTCTGTAATTATAACAGCTTTTTCTGCGGAATTTATTATAAATATACTTGGGGCATCTCCAGCTGCGCTGGGGTACATAAGAGGGCTATCCGAAGCACTTTCCTATCTTATAAAGATGGTTTCTGGCGTTTTTAGCGACTGGCTCGGCAGGAGAAAAATCTTGATGCTGATAGGATATCTCTGCGCAGCTTTTGCTAAGCCAATGTTCGCCTTCTGTCAAGATCTGAAGCTGTACATTTCTGCGCAGATATTGGAACGAATCACTAATGGGTTGCGAGATACTCCTCGGGACGCGCTGGTTGCTGACTGCTCTCCTCGAGAACTGAAGGGCGCCAGCTACGGCGTTCGCCAAAGTTGTGCTTATCTTGGCTCGATGGTTGGAGCTGTGGTGGTTTTTTTGATCCTACAGTCTTTTGGTGGATCAGAGCGGGTCATCCGTATTGTGTACTTAGTGGCGACAATTCCCATACTTATCGCAGTTCTTTTGATATATTTCTGCATCAAAGAACCAAAGAATATCGTGCGGCTACGGGATTGCAAGGGTTTCCCTATAAAAAAAACAGATGTTAGACAATTGGGAAAAGATTTTTGGTATTATATTTTCGTATGCTTTGTCTTCATGTGTTCGCGTTACAGTGAATCTTTTCTAGTGTATCGCGCGCAGCATCTGGGTTTGCAAGTTCAGTTTGCGCCACTTGTGTTAGCACTTATGTATTTTTTCAATTCCCCCACTTCAAGAATTGTTGGAAATTGGTCGGATAAGCATGAACGAAAATTATTTCTCGCCTTTGGTTTCTGCATGATGTTGGTATCAGGCATTATACTGGCGTTTGCAAGTGAAATTTGGCAAGTAGTAGTGGGAGTAGCTATATATGGGATACACTATGGTGCAACCCAGGGAACATTCTACGCTATGGTGTCCGACTATTCTCCCCCACATATAAAGGGCACGTCTATTGGAATATTTAACCTGATTTGCTGTTTTGGAATGTGTCTTTCCAATGTCATCACAGGAGAGCTCTGGCAGCGCTACGGAGCAGAAACCACGTTTCTAGTAAACTCAGTTCTCACTTTCTTTGCGGCAATAGGGGTTGTATTCATACGTCGAAAGAAAAAGTATCTCTGATGTCAGCAGAACTATAGAATGGAATTGAACTTGAATAAATGTATATTATATAATGATGAGTAGCAGGAGGTTTTTTAGTGCTGTTAAGTTGTTTTTTCCCAACCACTGTCGTTTGCGTAGATGACAAAGAGGATTTTCTGGATAGAATAGAGGGAGAAATTAATTTTTTAAATGTTACAGTCAAAAAGTTTACTGATCCCTACAAAGCCTTGGCTTATGTGAATGATGTAAATAGGCAGAATCGCTTGGATTGTTTTGATTTAGCCAGAGAGGGTGAAGAGAGTACATCAGATTGGAAATCCATTTTGTTGAACATAAACTGCCTACACAGAGAGATATATAGTTTTGATAGATTTTCCAGGATATCTGTGGTGATCACAGATCATTCTATGCCAGGGATGAGTGGGGTGGAGTTTTCTGCCGGCATTGCAGATTCAGGCATACAAAGGGTGCTGCTGACAGGAATTGCCGATGAAAAGGTGGCTATAAACGCCTTTAATGAAGGGCATATCAGCCGTTTTGTAAAGAAATTAGGAGAGAACTTCGCCGACGAAGTACGTGACAACATAAGTAAATCACTGATTGCATACTTTAAAAAACACACGGAAGATCTATCCAAAAACCTTTCAGTTTACGGAAAGACTCCACTTAGCGATCCAATTTTTGCAAGTTTCTTTCGGAATGTTTGCCGACATCAGGATTATGTCGAGTATTACATGCTAGACACATTTGGAGGATATTTATTCTTGGATACTTTTGGAAAACCGAGTTTTTTATGCGTGTTGACAGAGCATGAAATGGAAAACGTCATAAGCCTTGCTGAGGAATCCAAGGAAGCTCGTCCTGATGTTATTGCGGCACTAAAATCCAAGGAATATATACTTGCGTCTCATAGCCGCTCTAGTCAACTCCCACCTATTGCAACTTGGGAAAACTACCTGCGTCCCGCGCGAAAACTAGACGGATATCAAACATATTATTTTGCCTCTGTGGATTCTGCACTTCTGGATTTAGATTGCGACAATATTAAAAGTTTCGATATGTTCAGAAAAAGGATAGCAAGAGAAATCTCTGACAGCAAGGTTTGCTAATGTCTTAGTCGCGAGAAAAAAATATTAATGTGTAACTTATTAAGAATTTCTTGTTAGCGAGAGATTTGCCTTTTTCTAGTTTTTTAGTCAAAGAGGTGAGAGATACTCAGAAAGATAAATTGATATTTACCACCTAAAAAGGCTTATTTGTTCCATTGTGTTGTGAATGAAAGCATTGGCAGGTGATGAAGAATGGAGTGTTTGACTAGATTTGTTTGGACGTATCATGCGCAAGCCACAAAGGGTAGGGGAGTAGAATCTCACTGAATCTCTTTTCTCTTGACTTCCAAGCGCTTGCTAATAAAATAGATTTTTACAAATTCAGTGAGAGGGGAATATGGCCAAACCAACTTATAATCCTAGCAAATTGGTCCGCAAACGTCGTCACGGATTCCGCACAAGGATGGCTGTCGGGGGTCATATTCTCAGGGCAAGGAGAGCTAAGGGACGAAGAAAACTATCTGCCTAGCTGTTGTAGGTTGCGGCAATGTTATATATGTCATCATAAGTTTTGGTATTTTGTATTGAAAAAACAGAATAAGATAAGGAAGCGGGCAGATTTTGTGAAAGTATCTCGTTTTGATTGTAGCTTCCGCATACGTTCCATTGTTGTTATCTGCGGTCCAAATGGTCTCGATAATTGGAGAGTCGGCTTTACCGCAACAAAAAAGGTTGGGAATGCAGTGGTGAGAAACCACTGCAAGAGAAGAATGCGCGCAGTAGCTGATCAGCTGATTCCAAAAATGGGCAAAGATGGGATAGATTATGTTTTTATCGCAAAGGCGATGACTTTTGGTTGTGAGTGGAAGATGTTGATTAAGGACACTACAGCAGCGTTACTTTTTTTAAATCGCAAGGTGTTCTGAAATGCAATGGTGTATATTTTTTTTGATAACCGCATATCAAAGATACGTATCGCGCTTCCTAAAGGCGCAGTGTAAATTTTATCCAACTTGCTCAGAGTATGCACTGCAAGCTTTGCAAAAATATGGTATATTAAAAGGTGGATTAAAAATACTTTTTCGTTTGCTTCGGTGCAGCCCGTTTTCCTATAGAGGTGTAGATTTTCCTTAAAAGTAAGCTTCGCAACAACTGTTAGTAAAAGGTAATCGGATTGCTGGACAATAAGGGGGATTTAATTTATACGATAAACAAGAAAGCCCAGGTAGCTCAGTTGGTAGAGCAGAGGACTGAAAATCCTCGTGTCGCTGGTTCGATTCCGGCCCTGGGCACCATCTATGGCGTCGTCGAGTGTCTCAGTGTTCTTTGCGGCTCTTCCTGGTGTCAGGTGGTTTTGGTTGTTTTTTGGCGGATTATCAAAAACTGAAGAGAGGACATGAGACTAAAAGATATAAAGGCAAAAATGCCTTCTGAACTGTTAAGCTTTGCAGAAAGTTTAGATGTTGAGAATGCCGCAACGTTAAAGCGGCAAGATCTGATGTTCGCAATACTAAAGAAGCTCGCGGAAAACGATGTGGAGATTATCGGAGAGGGAGTTATCGAGGTGTTGCAGGATGGTTTTGGGTTTCTACGCTCTCCGGAAGCTAATTATATGGCAGGATCGGACGATATCTACGTATCTCCATCACAGATCCGAAAGTACAGCCTGAAGACTGGAGATACTTTAGAAGGACAGATCCGATCTCCGAAAGAGGGAGAGAGGTATTTTGCCATTTCTCGCCTGAATTTTGTTAACGGGGATTCGCCAGATGTGGCCAAGCATCGCATTAATTTCGACGACTTAACGCCACTTTATCCGAATTCAAAGCTGACTCTTGAGTTTATAAACAATCCCAAGGAAAAAGATATGACAACGCGCATTATCGAGATAATCTGCCCTCTTGGACGGGGGCAGAGAGCCCTGATCGTTGCGCCACCAAGGACTGGGAAAACTGTGATGCTGCAGAATATTGCCAGAGCGATTACAACGAATTCTCCAGAGACCTATCTAATCGTTTTATTAATCG
Source organism: Holosporaceae bacterium (assembly GCA_031269995.1). Classification (GTDB taxonomy): domain Bacteria; phylum Pseudomonadota; class Alphaproteobacteria; order UBA3830; family UBA3830; genus JAIRMQ01. Next base: position 9,923 of record JAISYI010000014.1, on the reverse strand, counting down.
ACGAGCGTCCGGAAGAGGTTACAGACATGCGACGATCCGTCGATGGAGAAGTTATTAGTTCTACTTTCGACGAAGTTCAAACGCGACATGTACAGGTGGCGGAAATGGTCATCGAGAAAGCTAAGAGACTAGTTGAACACAAAAAGCATGTCGTAATTCTGCTGGATTCAATTACAAGATTGGCGCGCGCATATAATACAGTATGCCCCTCGTCTGGAAAGGTGCTGACCGGAGGTGTTGATGCAAATGCACTGCAACGGCCAAAGCGTATTTTCGGTGCAGCGCGCAACATCGAGGAAGGAGGATCGCTGACAATCATTGGGACAGCGTTAATAGAGACAGGGTCGAGGATGGATGATGTTATATTTGAAGAATTTAAGGGGACCGGCAATGCCGAAATTGTCCTGGATCGTAAGCTATCAGACAAGCGTACTTTCCCATCGATAGATATAACTAAATCTGGAACGCGCAAGGAGGAACTGCTCGTCGATAGGATGACACTCTCCAAAATGTGGATGTTGCGGAGAGTTCTTATGCCGATGGGCGCTGCTGATGGTATGGAATTTTTGCTCGACAAATTGAGAATTTCAAAAAACAACGCCGATTTTTTTAACACAATGAATCAATGAACTATTATGGAATCATTGCATTACCGGGGACGACCTTGTATAATTGCTTCTTAATTTGCGAGAAGTTGAGAGAGAGAGATTATCTATGGAACACTTGAAAGTTATTCTGTTGCAAAAAGTCGGCAGACTTGGGAACGTTGGAGAGATTGTTAGCGTAAAGCTGGGTTTCGCAAGGAATCATCTTTTTCCGAAGAAGATTGCTCTGCGCACAACAAAGGAAAGCATAAAGTACTTTGAAGATCAAAAAGAGCAGATTGAAGCGGCAAATGCAGCCTCGAGAGCTGATGCGATGGCTGTAGCAGAGAAAATGAAAGATTTTTCAATATCCATTGTACGCCAGGCCAGCGACAAAGGGCACTTGTATGGATCTGTTAGCTGCAGGGATTTGGCTGTGGCGATGAAAGGTGCTGGTTTTTCCGTTACGCCTGGGCAGATAGATTTGCAAGCTCCGATAAAGTCTCTTGGCGTGTATAATGTCTCCGTTACCCTTCATCCAGAGGTTTCAATTATGGTGAAGCTAAGTGTGGCAAAATCGGAAGAAGAAGCTGGCTTACAGATCCAAGAAGCTCTTGAGAAAATCATTGAAGTATGAAGCAGGTCCTGACTTCTGAAGATATAAATTTTTTGGAAGAAAAGTTGGGAGCAGCTTCGGAAGAGCCATGGAGTCTCCTGGAAAATGATGCTGTCGACACGGTGTGGGTGATTCCTGGAAGAGACGGAAAGCCACTGGCACTGTTGGATTATCAGAGCAAAGAAATGAACAGTGCCAATGCGGGTTTTATCGTAGCGTCAAGAAATTATATGAGGATTTTGCTGGATGAGATAAAGAATCTTCGCAGAAGAATCCTGGAACTGATACAATCCAACAACATAGAGGTGCAAAGGCGGGAAGACTTGCAGTCCGAGTTGCAAGAATTGAAGAAGATGCTACGAACTCAGGATGAGCCTGGTTTAGGATGAATCTAATCAGATTTGTATTTGGAAATCCGCTTAAAACAGAAAATTTGGCGTCAGAAAAGCTTACGAAAATTAGGGCTTTGGCAATTTTTTCGTCTGACATCCTATCGTCCGTGGCCTATGCGACGGAAGAGATTTTACTAGCTCTGGGGGCAGCTTTAGCCGGCACCTTTTCCTTACAAATTGCCGGAATAATTGTAGGGTTACTGATTGTGATCGTCGCATCCTACTGGCAGACCATAGAAGCCTATCCAAACAGCGGTGGAGCATTCGTGGTGGCCAAGGAAAATTTAGGAGAATTTTTCGGACTGATCGCAGGATCCGCACTTTTGATAGACTATACTCTCACTGTAGCTGTAAGCCTGTCCGCTGGGGCTAATGCTATCATCTCTGCCTTTCCATCCATGGCCGACCATGCTGTGGGAATTTGTCTTAGTGTCCTGTTACTAGTAGTAATATCGAATCTACGTGGAGCCAGAGAATCTGCTACAGTGCTGTCAATTCCAACGTATTTCTTCATAGGATTGGTATTGTTAATGATCGGCTGTGGGATATTTTCCAGTAGTGCACTAGCAAAAGTATCAGATCAAGCAGTTGTTGTCGTAGGTGGAGTTTCGAAAATCTCGTCATGGCTGGTCTTTATATTGGTACTGCGGGCATTCGCCTCCGGATGTTCTGTCCTCACGGGAGTCGATACCATCGCAAGCGGAGTGACCGCATTCAAAAATCCGCAGTATCGAAATGCACAGATTACACTTCTTTTTATGGCGATCCTTCTGGCTATTATGTTTCTCGGAATAACGTTTCTGTCGCACAAATACGCTATTGTACCAACCAAAGAGACAACTGCGATTTCTCTGATTGCTCAGCGGGTATTTGGGAAAGGATTTTTGTACTACTGCGTGCAATTTGCTACGGCATGCATATTATTTCTAGCGGCAAACACATCGTTTTCCGGTTTCCCTCGATTGGCGAGCATATTAGCAAAAGAAAGATACATTCCGACCCGCTTCGCAAAACTTGGCGATCGTCTTGCGTTCAGCAACGGCATAGTGTTTTTGGCAGTAATGGCTACGTTTTTGATCCTTGTTTTTAACGGTGATTCCCATTCTCTGATCCCACTCTACTCACTTGGCGTTTTTACCTCCTTCACCCTTTCTCAGGCAGGAATGGTAAAACATTGGATTAGAAAGAGAGGAGCTAATTGGATTGCAAAGGCTGCGTTGAACGTTTTTGGTTCCATATCGTGTTTAATTACGTTACTGATTATCGTTGACAGCAAATTTTTGCAAGGAGCATGGATAGTTGTCGTTCTTATTCCGATTTTATTTCATGTATTTAGAAAAATTAATCGACGCTATCTGGAAACAAATACTGAGCTAGATTTAAGAAATGGCCGCATAGGTGCGCTGATTCTTCCAATGAGAGAAGCCCAGCCAAAGGTGATTGTTCCGGTATCTCGAATTCATAAAGGGACATTGGCCGCATTGAGATTTGCATCATCTCTATCTGACGATGTCAAAGCGGTGTTTGTGAACATTGACTCTCGAGAAGTAGAACGGCTGAAACTCTCCTGGAGGGCAATGAATTTTCCGATGCCTCTTGTGTTGTTGAGTTCTCCATACCGCTCTGTTGTGAATCCACTTTTAGACTTTCTCTATGATCAAGATGAGAGAGACCCCGAGCGTGGAAAGGCTATTGTGGTTATGCCTAGCTTTGTCCCGGGACAGTTTTGGCAAAACGTTTTACATAATCAGACTGCGGCAATCCTCAAAACAGCGCTCCTGTATAGGCAGAAGAGCAGTGAACAAACACGGATCATTGTTGAGATTCCATACCAAATGAAAATATAAAAAGGAGCTTACCGGAGACTTAAATTTTACTTTGCACACCAGTTAGGCAAGGGATAGAAAAAGTAAAACAATGGAAAACGAGGAAGGAAAAAAAACTTCGTGGTATGATTTTTTCCCTGAATTGTTGCCCCACGACGAGGTTTTGGTTCCCGGGAGGCAATCGGATGAATTTAATTCCAAGTTTGCTATCCTTCCTCATCACACATCTCTTTTTTACATAATCATGATTATTTATTCTTCGCAGCGGTTGGTTTGTTGTTTTATCCGGGGCAATCCCGAAGAAATCAGGCATAGAAGCTACCGGTTTCTTTGTCAAATTTCGCAACGAAAGCCTCTATTTGCGGTGCAATCTGCGAGCGCCATTTACTCCCAGAGAAGACTCCGTAGTGCCCGACTCCAGGCTGGAGATAATGCCCCTGCATCGTTTTTGGAAGGTTTTTGCACAGCGCATGGGCAACGAACGTCTGTCCTGGAGCTGAGATGTCGTCATTTTCCCCTTCCAATGTCAGCAGAGCGCAGCGTCTAATGTTGCTTAGATCCACTGAGCATCCTTTGTATTTCAGGACATTCCGAGATAACTCATAGGTTTGAAATATTTTTTCTACAGTTTCCAGATAATAAATGTCGTCCATGTCCAAAACGGACAGATACTCGTCATAAAAAACCTGATGTTTATTTATACCGGCTTGATTATTGAGGATTTTGTCCTCGAGGTACTGTAGATGAGCTTTGCAGTGGGCGTCAGGATTCATGTTGATAAAAGCTGTAAGTTGTACGAAACCTGGATAGACCCGACGTCCGGCGCCCACGTGTCCAGCAGGGACATAGGTCAAGAAATTTTTTTCAAACCAGGACAAAGGATGGCTTTCTGCCAATTCGTTAACCTTCGTTTTTTTCACTCTTGGATCGATCGGTCCTCCCATAGGGATAATAACGCTCGGCATGCACGGATCGTCGGCGGCGTCCATTACTGCCGCCATGGCCATAACCTGGACCGCCGGTTGGCACACCGCCATGACATGCGTATTGGGGCCAATTTTGTGCAAAAAGTCAATCAAATAGGTAAGATAATCATCCAGCCCGAAACTACCTGCAGACAAAGGCACATCTCTCGCACTTTTCCAGTCCGTAATGTAAACTTCGTGCTTCAGAAGCATTCTTTTCACAGTATCTCTTAGCAGGGTAGCAAAGTGCCCTGAAACAGGAGCGATAATCAGCACTTTTGGCTCTTTTCGCTGATTCTCTTTTGTAAAACGCACCAGATCCCCGAAAGGTTTCTTCAGTATCGTGGTTTGATAAACTGGAATAGTCTCACCCTCAATGCTCACGCTATCTATGTTAAACTCGGGTTTTCGTACATACCTGGTAGAGCGCTCGTACATATCCGCTAATCCCTCAGCAAAACGCACCAGACAACTCTCCATTGCCTGTGAATTAGTCCCGAGGTTAGAACGCAGAGTATGCCATAACTTTTTCCACGGACCCATCAAATAGGATGTCGAATCATAAAATTCATACATGTAGTGTCCTTTTCATTCTTATTTGCTCAGACGAAATTTTGTGTCATATTGGTCCAAAATGATTAACAAAAAGTTTAAAATGAAAAAAATATGGATTTTTCCATAGACATTAATTATTAATTAGCTTGTAGAGTGGTATAAGTTTGCATAAGAGTATAGAAAGTTAGGAAAATTTAGCGTGCATGTAGCAAAAAAAATACTAATTTTATCGCTATTCCTATCGTTAATTGCATGCTCAAGGACTAAACAGAATCCTGATCCTCATAAACAGTTTAATAGAGAGATGCATGATTTCAATATGGCCGTGGATAAAGGAGCGCTGAGGCCGACGGCGTCTGTCTACAGGGGTATCTCTCCGCCTTCTGTTAGGGGATCAATATCAAACTTTCTGGAAAACTTAAAAGAACCCTTCTATTTGGTTAATTATCTACTAATTGCCGACCTAGAATATGCGACAAATTCTCTTTTTCGCTTTATATTAAACTCTTCCCTTGGAATATTGGGACTCTTCGACGTTGGAAAACACCTTGGTCTAGTAAGAAAGGAAACTTCGTACAAGAATACATTGAAAACTTGGGGCATGCCCACAGGAGACTACATTGTCTTGCCTATTCTTGGACCATCCTCAACTCGAGACACTGTTATGGAACCCATTGCTTGGTTCCTGGATCCGGTTAGCTATTTTATCGGATTTCCGTGGATGTTAGGAAAGACGGTTTTCTCCATGGTACATGGGCGAGCCGAGAACATGGAACTCATCGACTCAACAATGGCAAATTCTGTCGACTTTTATCTGACCACAAAGAGTCTATACGAGCAAAAATATGGCAGCGCCACACCGGCAGAAGAAGAATATTTCGACGATGATACAGGAAGTTAGTAGAGTAACCTGGTACTTATCCTATCCTAGATAAGACAGAACCTAGTGACATAGCCAGGGAATTGATGAAAATGAAGAAGATATTAGTTGCAGTAGCTACATTATTTGTTCAATTAAGCTATTCGATGTCGTATCTGTCACCTGAAGGGCAAGCAGCAGCGGAGATGCTAAACCATGCGACATTTATACTTAATGAGAATGAAGCACTTGCGGAAATAAAACTAACAGAAAACGACAAAACCAGGCAGTACCGCGAACAGACCGAAAACATAATCAAAGCCAAACTGACAGAGTTTTATAATGGAATAATAGATTTGACCCAACCTATTCGTTTGGAGTGTGTCGATGCATTTACGTCGATTTTCCGTCGGTATCATTTTGGCGATCCGCTTTTCTCCTGTTTTATACGCAATGTTACAGAAAATTATCTACTTGAGATAAATCCTTTATTAAGTCCTACAAAAGAACATCAGGATGGAATTCGTGCAATTTTGTCTTCATCATTGGAAACATATGTTGGTGACATGATGCTTCACATTGAAGCATGCGAGCCGCCCAAATCACAGCTCGAAGATCTTTTATTAAAATACAACGCAGATAATCTAACATTTTTTTCTGATGAAGGACCACCGGAATTATTGGAGTTGTTCCGTGCTAAATATGATCCTCGAATCCCAGGTATCAAAATAATAACTGCCGAGAGTATTTTTGCAGGTTTTGAAAAATTAAGGCTTCTAGAAAATGAGAAGATAGAGTATTATAGGAGACTAATGATACAGAATCCCGAAACAGACGGGGAACTGCTTCGGAGATACAGCGAACTACTAAACCAATCTGTTTTTAGAGGATCAGCGGTACTTTCTAAAGACAATTACTGTGTTTTTTTTAATAGAGGAGTCGATATAGCAAGCTATAAAAGCAATGTTATGCAGCTAATATATGCGGCTCTGGCAGAACAAATTGTTCCAATAAGACAAGTTTTAGTGCTATTTCTAGCCGCTCACGAATATGTGTGCAAAAAATGCCTTGAAAAAAATATTGATAGGACCCTTATATTTGACGATTTGCCGGCAGCTGGACCATGTGTGGAATTTCCTACATTTTCGGTCAACATGCCTTTACGGTTAAGGTTTTTTACCTTCGCGGTTGTTAGAGCCACTAATGCAGTAACATGTCAGCAAACAGCGAGACGCGCGGTCGATGCATTTATGCACGAGCTTAGACACGGAATCCATGTGGTGCTTGGACTGACCGAGTCTGATCCAGAGTACGCCGAGACTTACCGAAATCATCCATTTATGAAAGATTTGCTGTTTAAAGATTATGATCTAGTATTCGAAGATATCGAAGGACAGCTCGGCAGCATTATGTCCGGCCTACAACCAGAAGTCGTTCCTCAATTCATCGAGGAGGTTAAATCCTATTTTTCCTTGCCTGACCAGGGACCGGAGGAAGAATCTATTGAATATCTAGCGAAACACGTTTCTTTAGGAATACTTGATTGGCTATGGCTCGAAAAAGAGGAAGTATTCAATATTATTGGAGTGCAACTAGGGCCAGATAAAAGTATCATTGTTGATCGCTTGAGCGATTTTGACGTCTATTTGGCAGAAGGCTGTCCACCACCTTGGACTCATATGAGCGATCAAAAGAAAACTAATTCCGCTACGAATCCAGCGGCCAGAGGATTTATCGACAGGGTTCAGGCGCTGTGTTTGCCGTCTCCTGGAACAGCGGTATATATGCCAACTCCAGAAGCTCTAGCGGCGCTCAGAGTGTTGCATGGATTACCTACACATTAAGGCCGTGTCAGGCTGGTGGACTTCCAGAGTACCCGATTAGCAACAGCAGTCCTCGAGTAGCTTCAGTCTCTCGGGCGCCAGGAGGCTTCGAACGGCACTCAATTTGGCAGCCGTTCTAGTCTATCCCCTACCCCCTCATCCCGTTTTTGATCGCTCCAGAAGCGCTCGAGACGCTCAGAGCGCGCGCGGACTACCTACACATGTAGCCAGCCCCAGGCTGGTGGACTTTCAGAGTATCCGAGTAGCAACAGCAGTCTACGGGTAGGTTTCAAGCGGGCGGCGGTAGGAGTCGCCGGGCGGAGCTGTTAACCCCCGGTCGCCATTGATCCGCTCTCTCCCAGCCCCAACGCCCGATCTGCGCCGGATCGACCCCCTCCCCCGCGTCCAGCTTTAGTCGGCGTTACGAACTGCCGGCCTCAAAGTTGCTCGAGATCCTCAAACTTAGAATTTGGAAGTCCGGGTGCAGGTGCAGTTAGTTGGTTGTGTCCGTGTTATCTAGTCGCTTTTTCGTAGTCGTCAGCGCAGGACAATGACCAGTCGTAGACCGCTTTAGCCACGAAAGTGAATATCGAGGCCGCAGTGGGCACCAGATCTTTCCCCGTGGTGCTCCACAATATACCTGCTTCCGCGGGGTAACTTTCTTTCCGGTTTTCCAAAATTTTCAGGATCTCCTTGAAATGCTTTTCGTCTCCTGCCATCGCGTCTCGGTCGTTTAACTCACCCCAGCGACGGGAGTAGTCGTAGTAGCGCAGGAACCTTTCCTGTACGTGTTCCTTGGTGCCCCAGTTTTCCGGTTTGCTACGCAGCACGTAGATTTGTTTTTCGTCAGCCAGTTTCCAGAGCTCAGTTGTCGTAGGGCTGTCCCAATCCCAGAATCCGTCCGCGGTTCGCCTCTTTCCCTCGTACGCTATCTTGGTGCCGCCGCCTTTCGCCAGGAACCTCAGTATGTCTTCACGGTTACCTTCGAACTCGTCGCTCCTAAGGCTAGATATTGTCACGTCTTTTACTTGATCCGCCTCAGGGTCTATCATCATTCCCAAACACAGCGGGGCTACTATTAGCCCAGCCGCGAAAAAAAAGTATCTCTGCTTCATCAGTTTTCTCCTTCCTCTATGGAAAATTATTATACCATGTGCGCAAATGTATGTCAATGTGTACAGCGTCTGCTCTTCTATATGCTACGCCTCAGAGTTCAATAGTTCTATCCAGAAATAGTGCCTAAAATACTTTTGTTTTAGTGGCTTTTAAACAAAGCAGCGGTCACAGAGCTACGTTTAAGCTGGCTGTTTCGAAAGTCGCCCCCCGACCCCGGCAGAGAGGTTCCGGTGTAACCCGTCGGCTAGCATCGGAGAGGCGTTTCCGAGGCACACCGTACCGACCGCCCGGGCGGTCCGGCCAGAGTGCCATCTTCAGCTCAGGGTCCGGTCTAATCGGCCCGCGTCGATGCCGCGAAAATAGCGGCTGTTCCGACGGTCCTGCGCCCGACCTGCGTTAGTCGCCGGGTAGTCCGGCGTCCCGCGCCGTCAGAGCACCGAGAGCCGTCGGTACGTGCAGAGGCGGAGCTTGGTGTTCTTCACGCCTTGGCGTTCGCGAGTGCCGCGGCGCATTCCGTGGCGTAGCGGTGTGCTTCTTGTGTTAAGAAGAACGTCATTCCGTTCGGATCCAGCGTCCCATCTCTTCTTCGACACACGACCAGTGCGCCGCACCCTGCAGGATAGCTCCCGCTATGGCCTAACATGATGTCGTGCCAGTGTTGAGCCCATGTTCCGTAGCGACGCTCCAAGGTGTCAAGAAGGCCGTGTCCCCCGTCTCTGTCCCGCCACCCGGTCCTCACTGCGCAGTGCCACAAATCAAAAAAGTCCGTAGCGGCGTTGTCTCGGGTGTTCGTATACCCTCGGTATAGCGTGGCGATCTGGCCATTGTCCGCCATCTCCCAGAGCCGCACCAAGGTTCGGGACGGGCCCCCGCCGTCCTCGTTTTCCGCCACTACGTATATCTCTTTCCCGTTGTTCAGAAAATCCATTATTTGCTCTTTGTTACCCGCGAAAAATTGCTGACCAACGGCGGTCCTGGGCGCGTTTTTCTCCGGAGCCTCAGTTCTATCCGGCACCATGCCCAAACACAGCGGGGCTACTATTAGCCCAGCTGCGAAAAATAAGTATCTCTGTTTCCTGTTTCCTGTTTCCTGTTTCCTGTTTCCTGTTTCCTGTTTCCTGTTTCCTGTTTCCTGTTTCCTGTTTCCTGTTTCCTGTTTCCTGTTTCCTGTTTCCTGTTTCCTGTTT
>JAISYI010000010.1 GCA_031269995.1 Holosporaceae bacterium | reverse complement strand
TTAAATCCAATCGAACATTTTTGGAGTTGGCTAAAAAGAAAAATCAGATCCTTAAAATTAACATTCCTATCCTTGGCAGATGCTATTCAATACGCACTATCATAGTAAAATGTGTATACAATTGTGAGTGGCGGATTAAGTCCGGAGCATGTACAGCTGTTATTGTCAATCCCGGTATATCAGTATCAAAAATAGTGCAATACATCAAAGGAAAAAGCAGCGGAAAGCTTTTACAAGAATTTGAGGTGTTGAGGAAAAAATATTGGGGACAACATCTGTGGGCCAGAGGGTACTTTGTTGTAACAGCAGGAAACGTGAACGAAGAAGATGTACAGAAATATATAGAAAATCAAGAAATACATCACCAGGAAGACAATTTTAGAATTTCGGAATTCTGAGTTTACTCTTAACTACCTCCTTGCAAGCGTAATCTCAAACCACCGGCTTTTGCCGGTCGTAGTTGATTATTTTGCCTAAGGATAGACCGACCTTCCATATAGATCTTCGTACCGAGTAATATCATTCTCATCCAGTATCGAGCCCAGCAAGGTTTCTTTCACCGTTAATATCGTTTCGCCAATGTTTTTTAATCTATGTATCGCCCCTATTGGAATCTCAATGGCGCTATCGGAAGGAGTTAGTAGGTAAATCGTACTGTCTATTGTGACTTCGGCTATCCCCTCAACAACTTCCCACTTTTCTGAGCGATGCCGATGAGATTGTAGAGATAAGCTTGCTCCCGGATTTACGACTATTGTTTTTCGTACGAAGCCCATACCAACCGCATTGACTCTCCAGTATCCCCAGGGCCTTCGACCGATTTCCCCCACTGTATAATTTGCCAACTTTTTCCACCTATTCTGCATTGACCCAACCAATAATACAGAGTATAAATATAAAATTTGGGAAAGCAACGCTACTTAGGTATCCTCAGGCATTGTAGACAGCGTAATAGCATCACGATTATGCAGAGGATAAAATGCTTTGGTGATCGGTTCTGGCGGCTATGGAATTCGCACAATTATGAAAAGTAAGTTGTTTTGGATCACGGGATTAGCTGGTTCTGGGAAAAGCACCTGTGCAAGTTATTTAGTGAAAAAATTAAAAAAAAAACATAAAAACGTCATTATGGTAGATGGGGATGAGATCAGAAAAATATGTGACAATGACCTGGGATACGATCCTGTGGATCGGAAAAAAAATGCGTTTCGAATAGTAAAATTATGCGAATATCTATTCAATCAAGAAATGATAGTGGTTTGTGCCACAGTGTCTCTTTATAAGGAGATACATGAATGGATATATGAACATTTTGAAAATCCACAAATTATATATTTGGATATTTCGAAAGATATAATTCTTTATAGAAATCAGAAAAAATTATACACCAATAATGAAAATGTTATTGGCCAAGATTTAGGGTTTGACGAACCGATTCACGTTGATTTTGTTCAAAAAATAGTAGATACTGCCATTGTTTTTGATGTGTTAGATAAAATGTTGGAGAAACTATGAAGAAAATAGTAGAAAAAGATTGGGATTACTCGAAGAATGCAGAATTTTATAAATATAGGCCGAACTATTCGCCTAAGGCAATCAAAATGCTTGCCGAATATGTGGAGGTAAAAGATAGAGAAGATTTTTCTGTGGCTGACATAGGGGCAGGCACAGGCAATTTAACAGTTCTCTTATTAAATGAGGGATTCAAAAAAATAACAGCAGTTGAACCCAGTGATGAAATGAGGAGAATAGGAGAGGATTTAACAAAGAACAGGCCGGTGTGGTGGATCAAAGGCACGGCAACTGACACATCATTATGTGATCAATACGATTGGGTAACTTTTGGCAGTAGTTTTAATGTCGTAGATAGGTGTCTTGCGCTTGCTGAAACATATCGCATTTTAAAAGATGATGGATATTTCACATGCCTATGGAATCATCGAAATTTATTGTGTCCAATTCAAAAACTAGCCGAGGAAATTATTAAATCTTCCGTTCCGGAATATGATCGCGGCGTACGACGGGAAGACCAGAGACCATTCCTGGAGAAGGAAGCACAACAATTTAAGAATATATGCTATGTTGAGGTGGACTTTAACGTACAAAAAACAATAGATGAATATATATTCGCCTGGAAAAGTGTGAAAAAATCGTTTCAGGGACCTAGAGTCCGAGGACGGAAAAAGCGTTTTCTCAAGGATCGAAAGCCAAATTCGAAAAGAATTGCCGGAAAGGTTTGGAATCCAGTACACGACCCGTGCATGGACAATGCAAAAGAAATCGGGGTAGGTGAGAGATGAAGAGTATAAAGCTAGGAGATTTTTCAGAACTCGCAAAGGGCTACATAAATAGGCCATCTTATGATATAAAGTTAATCGAAAAAATTATGGCGCACATTAACCGTTCCATGCCAAATATTTTCGTTGCAGACGTTGGCGCCGGTACGGGTAAACTTACAAAAGTTTTAGCAGAAATGGGTTGTGAAAATATTTATGCAGTAGAACCCAATGATGAAATGCGAAATGAAGGAAAAGAATATACAAAAAATTTGAGAGGAGAGGTGATCAAATGGCTTAAGGGAAGTGGTGAAACTACGAATCTGCCGGGCCATTGTGTGGATCTGGTAGTTATGGCATCGTCATTTCATTGGACAGATCCAAGTAGGTCTTTGCCAGAATTCAGTCGAATATTAAAAAATGATGGTCACTTATCTATAATGTGGAATACACGTGACGTGGGCTCATCCGAATTACACTCGGAAATAGAGGACTTAATATACGAAATAGCTCCTAATATTAAACGAGGGTCGTCTGGAAATTCCAGATACACCAAAAATTGGGAGGAAGTCCTTATTTCAACAGGGCATTTTAAAGACGTAAAGGCAATTGAAACATCTTATGTGGAACGGATGTCGAAAGAGCGTTACATAAATGTATGGAGAACAGTTAATGACATCCAAGCGCAAGCGGGTCCGGAGAAATTTGCGAAAATTCTGAGTAAAATAGAAGAAAAAATATCTTCATTAGAAGCTATTGATGTGCCATATAAAATGCGCAGTTGGACAGTGAAAAAAATCAAGGAAACCGCTTGATCTTAGAAGTGTTCTCTAAACCGGGATAGTGGTTATTGTTGCGGATTATTTTAGATTTTTTTCAGAAATATTTTGTGTGGAAACAAGGAGTAAGATAGCAGGTAAGTTAAAGGATTATTTATATGAAGCTTAGTTTTGGATCCAAGGCGGAAACGCTAGAAAAACTCTATAACAATGGCATAAGCTCGGCGAAAACATTGCCGGTTTTCCGTTTTTTGGAAGTTGATTTCCGACAAAGCAAAGCAGAAATAATTTTTAAAATTCAAAGTATTTTCGACTGTGATAGGATCGCCATAAGATCCTCAGCAATAAACGAAGACGGAGCAGTTACATCGATGGCAGGCGCGTTTAACAGCGTTCTGAACGTGAACAAAGCAGATAAAAACTCCATAGAAAAAGCCATTAGTGATGTTCTTGCATCCTATGATGAAAGAAATGACCATAATGAAGTTTTTTGTCAGCCAATGCTACAAGATGTAACTATGGCGGGAGTAGCCTTCAGCTGCGATCTGTCTACTCTGGCCCCCTATTATATTATAAATTATGATGAAAGTGGGAAAACTGACGTTATAACCAGCGGAAGTTCAAATGATACAAGGACTTATATTCATTACAAAAATGCAGAACCGAGATGCAAGGATCATCGCATAAACCGGATTATTGCCGTAATAAAAGAGTTAGAAGAAGTATTTAATAATAAATTTATAGATATAGAATTTGCGATTGATAAATCAGATAATATTTACGTTTTGCAAGTTCGGCCGGTAAGTTTAGCTAACAGGAAGATCCCAAATTTAAATCTAGACTTAGCCCTTTTAAAAATTAATCACAAAATCAAGAAATTACAATCCAGAAACCCAAATGTATTTGGAGAAAAGGCGGTTTTCGGTGTTATGCCTGACTGGAATCCGGCTGAAATCATTGGAATTCGTCCTAAAAAATTAGCATTGTCGCTCTACAAAGAATTGGTCATGGATGATATTTGGGCATATCAACGAGATAATTACGGATACTTAAACCTAAGATCACACCCTCTATTAATTTCATTTCTAGGAGTCCCTTTTATTGATGTTAGAGTAGATTTCAATTCATTTATTCCAAAATGTATGGACAAAAAGATAGCGGAAAAACTAGTAGTGTATTATTTAGACAAATTATATAGAATTCCCGACTATCATGATAAAGTAGAGTTTAAAATTATATTCTCTTGTTATCATTTAGATCTAGATAATGCTCTAAAGGAATTAAACGACAGTAAATTCACGGAAGATGAAATTAGTAATATAAAAATATCTCTGTTAAAATTGACAAATGAAATCGTCTGTAACAACGAACGTTATTACGTTGCAGATTTAAAAAAAGTCGAAATCTTAAAACAAAAACACGAACAAATCATTTCCTCGGATATTCATATTATTGATAAAATTTATTGGCTAATAGAGTATTGTAAAAGATATGGAACTCTTCCATTCGCAGGCGTAGCTAGATCAGCATTTATCGCGGTGCAATTTCTACAGTCTTTTGTGAGCCTAGGCATTATTGATCAAACTGAATATAATTTATATATGAACTTGTTAAACACGGTTTCTAAGCAGCTTGGAAACGATTTATATAATCTTAGTAAAGACGAATTTTTAAAAATTTGGGGCCACCTACGCCCTGGAACCTACGATATTAATTCTCTTAGATACGACGAAGGTTTCGATTGCTATTTTGCGGAAAATACGACAAAAATGTATCCTAATGCATCTGAAAAATTTGAATTTTCTCGAAAGCAAAAACAGCAAATTCAGAATGAATTAGACCGACACGGAATAAATATTCTTGTTGAGGAACTATTAATTTTTATAAAACAATCCATCGAAGGGCGTGAATTTTCGAAATTCGTGTTTACAAAAACCTTATCTCAAATCCTGTTGTATATAGAAGAATTTGCAAGTACCTATGGAGTCGACAAACGGGATGCAGCATTCATAGATATAAAGACAATAAAAAGTCTATACTCCTCATTAGATTTTATGGATATAAAAGATACTCTTCGTTGCGATATTAATTATAATAAAGATCTCTATGAATATACAAAAACAATAAAATTGCCTACTATTATACTAGATCCCGATGATGTATACGGATTTTTTCTAGAATCCGGTGAAGCCAATTATATAACCCTGAAAAAGATAAAGGCTCCAGTTATTCTTGAAAAAGATATCAACGACTTATCTCCGCAAGGAAAAATTGTGTTCATAAAATCTGCCGATCCGGGATATGATTTTTTATTTACGAAAAATATTGCTGGGCTAATAACTCAATACGGCGGAGCCAATTCCCACATGTCAATCAGATGTGCGGAACTAGGAGTTCCAGCGATTATCGGAACAGGTGAAAAAAATTTCGAAGAATGGTCCAAGTACCATCAACTTGAAATAGATTGTGCAAACAAAAAGGTAATTCCCATTTCATGAAAATTATTGCGATATCTAAGCAAATTCTAGCCGGCAAATATGATACTTTACAGGAGGTTATAGATTCCAACTGGGGAAAGCTTTTGGATACATTGAATTTTTTTCCGCTTTATCTCCCAATTTATTATGATTTTAGAAAATTACATTTTGACGGACTTATTTTAACAGGAGGGGGAAATCTATATAAAATTTCCGATAAAATAGAAGATGAAATCCGAGATAACTTCGAGAATTCCCTGATGGATTTTTGCATAAAAAGAAACCTCCCCATTTTTGGCGTCTGCCGAGGAATGCAATTGATTAATTGCTACTTCCGCGGAACGTTACAGAAGATAGATAATCATGTAGGAAAGCAGCACATATTATCCGATGGACGTAGGCTTAACTCCTATCATAACTACACAATCGATAAGCTAGGCAATGGACTAAAAATTGTCGATCTCTATGAAAATACGATTGAGTCAATACGTCATATTTCCCATAAAATTTTTGCACAAATGAGTCATCCAGAAAGAAATGATCCATTTTCTGAGTACGATGTAAAATTTTTGAAAGATTTTTTTGATGCTTAATGAAATCATAAGAATCGCAGAAGAAGCGGGAAAAAAAATTTTAGATTTTTATAATTCTGCTATAGCCACTTACTATAAAGAAGATGGCTCGCCAGTGACCAAAGTAGATTGGGTAATCAGCGAATTAATCATAGATAAAATTGCAAAGATTTCAAACTATCCAATAGTTTCGGAAGAAATTTATGATTTCAATGTCCCTCGAAAACACTATGAAAATTTTTGGCTCGTGGATCCTCTGGATGGGACAAAAGATTTTCTAGCCAAAAATGGCCAATTTACCGTTAATATAGCTCTTATTGAAAATGGAAATCCGATACTAGGCGTAGTGAATGTCCCGGTTTCAGGAAATATCTATTACGCAAGCAAAAACAGAGGGGCTTTTAAAAATGGAATAGGTATATATAACTACAGAAACTCGGCGGAGATTATTGGAACAGACAGTTGTTTTCATTCTACTGAAAAAACTCAAGATTTTTTTCGGCGGCATAATATTACAAATATAAAGAAATATGGCTCAGCAATAAAATTATGCAAAATTGCTGAAGGAGAAGTCGATATTTATCCCAGACTAAACGGCACTAAAGAATGGGATACTGCAGCAGGGCACATAATATTAAACGAAGCAGGTGGAGAAATTATAGATTTAGTTACAAACGAAGAAATGATTTATGACAAAGAGTCTGTTAAAAATAATTTTTTTATCGCTAAAAGAAAAGGACTTATTCTATGAAAGTAATAATTCTAGCTGCCGGTCAGGGGACTAGGTTACGTCCGCTGACTAACGAGTATCCAAAGTGTATGATAAAATTCGGTGAAAAATCAATTATTGATTATATCATTGAAACGATGCTTAGCGTAAATTTAACAAAAATAAACGTTGTCACTGGCTATTTAAGTTCAGTCTTGAGGAATCATTTAACCAAATATGACAGAATTTCATTCTACCATAATGAAAATTATCCTACAACAAATATGCTATATTCTCTCTGGCATGCCTCGGCAGAATTTAACGACGATGTCGTCATTTCCTACTCGGATATAATTTATTCATGTGAAATTCTGCAAAAATTAATCAATTCTCCCCACAAAATCTCCGTAGTCATTGATAAAAACTGGCGTGACCTTTGGTCATTAAGAATGGACGATCCTCTTCAAGATGCAGAGTCGTTAGTGCTAGATAAAAACGAAAATATCATAGAAATTGGCAAAAAAGTGAATTCTTATGAAAAAATTCAAGGACAATACATTGGATTACTAAAAATCTGTAGGGAAATCTGGCCTAAAATCATAAAATTCTACAATACTCTTTCGGCGGAAATAGATACTAAAAGTATGCATATGACTGATTTTTTGCAGAAATTAATCAACAGCAATTTTCCAATGAAAATTATACCTATTCATGGAGATTGGCTGGAGATTGATAGTCTAGAAGATCTAAAAAGATATAATAATAATATTATAAAATTTAAAAGATTGCTGAATCAAGGGAAAGATAGCTAAAAATATTTGTGTCTGTATCAATATTATAAATAGCCATGCCAACAATCAGGGAAGGTGGCATTCCCCCTCATGCCGTTTCGAACCTGTTTTGTGCCATTCGGAAAAACTTTTCGACAACAAACCCGAAAAACAACAGGTTTTTATCCCCCCGCAAGAAGACAAACGCCAAGTCATTTTTCTGATAATTCAGATGGTGCCGAAAAGAGGAGTCGAACCTCCGACCTACTGATTACGAATCAGCCGCTCTGCCATCTGAGCTATTCCGGCGCGTTCGCTCAGCTCTATTAGCCTTCGGCAGAAGTTCTGCGCAGGCTATCTTGAATAAAATTCCACAACAATATTCGGACTCATTGTTACAGGATAGGGAACATCCTCCAACGACGGAGTATTAAGAAACGTCCCCCGAAAAGCTGACTTTTCCATACCTATATAAAACGGGAAATCTCTTTCCGAAGACTGCATTGCCGCAAGTACCGACACATTTTGACGGAGTTTTTCCGAAACTTCGATTATATCGCCTTCACAGACCAAATAGGATGGAACATTCACGCTTCTTCCATTGACCAACACATGACCATGACTAACAATTTGACGGGCAGCAAATACAGTGATGGCAAACTTCATCCGATATACCACCATATCCAACCGCCGTTCCAGCAATCCTATAATATTCCTGCTCGTATCCCCCCGCATCTGAGATGCCTTCTGATAAACACGCCGAAATTGGCCCTCCGTCAAATTCCCATAGTACCCTTTCAATTTCTGTTTTGCCAACAGCTGTGCACCATAATCGGTTGGTTTCTTTTTGTTACTACCATGCTGTCCCGGAGCATAGTTACGACTATTTATTGGGCTCTTCGCTCGCCCCCACAGATTAACGCTCAACCTTCTGTCGATCTTGTGCTTAGCAGTAACGCGCCTAGTCATTCTATTTCTTCACTCCCCAACTTGGATCCAATAAACTGCTGCATGCTAACGCATATCAGCCAAAAGTCAACAGATTTTCGCTGTAGCAAGAATCGAAGTTGTTCAAAATTTCCCCTTTTTCTCTAAACGTTTCGGTATTGCGTCTTTTATTCGGTATTTCTGTCATTGAGCGCTGAAAAACAATGTAGTCCCCAAAATAATTATTGCCAAGCTTGAAATTAACCTTATATAAAAGAAAATATGCCAAAATCGCAGCGTAAATGTGGTAGGAAAATTCAATGACGAATGAGGCGAACGCAATTAGGGCCGCTGGGCGTGTGAAATGGTACAGCCAGTTCAAAGGTTATGGTTTTGTAGAAGTGGAGAATATAGCAGAGGATGTGTTTCTACATTTTTCAGTAATTGACAAATCTAATATCTGTCGTTTAAATAATTCGGACGTAATTTTGTGCGATGTAATAAAGTCAGATAATGGATATCAGGTTATCCAGATCGTCGAATTGCTGCACGCAAACAAGTATGAAGTGGGAGAAAAAAGAGAACAGGTTTCCGCGACAATGAAATGGTTTAATCCATCGAAAGGATTCGGATTTGCACAACTAGACTCCGGGGAAGATATTTTTATTCACTCCAGCCTTCTAAAAAGACATAAAATGACGACAATTGAACCAGGACAAGAAATTATACTTCTCATACATAATACGAACTTCGGATACGAGGCTACAGATCTTATCTCCTGCGTCAGTTCCAACAATAAGAGACAGAATTCTTAAAATGCGAATAATCGGCTTCATCAATTATTTGAGTATAAACTTTCCTGCCGCGTTTTAATAGACCGAAAACTGGAACTTTCCCGGTTGCTCCTCTGCCTCGTTTTCCTTTCCCGACGCCTCCAAAGTAACTTTCATACGTTTCTATTCTGCCGCAAAATTTTTCGCAACGTTCTTGTTGCTTCACGGCAATTTTTTCTCGAAGCTTATGGCGGAATTTCTGGGAATGCCTGTTAAACTTGCCGCCGTTCTTGCCGTGGTTCCGGATACAAAAAATTCCATCAGTTTCATTCGTCTCTTTTCGCTTAATTTACAATGCCTTATATGTATATCAACACCATAACATTTTAAATCTTAGGTCTCAGCCCTAGTAAATTTACTAATGTCAGCGTATGATGTTTATACATTAACATCTGTATATTATGGTGAAATACATTAAAAATTCGAATTAGGAGAATGATTATGAAAAGAATATCTAAGGCAGTTTGTCTTAGCAGTGTGTTTTTTTGTTTAGATATGTCTTTGGCGATGCGTCGGGGCCTAGTTGATTTGCCACGTAATCCGAACCCGAGTATACAGGCATTGCTTGCAAACTATAGCAATGGAGAGGGGTCATTTCAGGAATTGGAACCAGGAGCCCTGTCGGCTGAAGACACAGAACGCAATGCGGCCGTACGTGCGCTATTGGAACAGAAAAAAGCTGCTAACCAGGCAGCCTTTTTATACGTTGGTCTCAGTCAAATAGATAGTGGGGGGCCCTTTTATGAAGGGCCGGAGCTTCTTGACATGAAGCGGGCCGGCAAGCCGGATGCAGATAGAGTTGTGACAGTTAGTTTAGAGGCAGGGCCTCCAGATGCTAATCATGTCAGGATTGACCTTAGAAATCCAGATTTGGTAAACTGTTACCTTCCGCCAGGTTGTTTCTCTGTGGTAGCTTTCGGGGCTGCTACAGTCGGATGGATGGGATGGAGAGCATTCAGCAACTTGTTCCCAACAATAAGCTTGGGTGGGCAAATGGTTATACAGTTCACGAGGCCTGCCGCGTGTACGTTCCTGGATCTAAAAACTGCGAACCGTAGCGTTGAGGAATTGCCAGAAGCACTGCTGACGCCGATACGCCGAGTTGAAGTTAGAAAAGAAACTATCGTCTTTGGCACTGGCCGCGAAGAGACGCGCTATGTACCTGTTCGCTTCTACCCTCAACCTGATTCAGTCAGGGCTTTAGCAGACTTGTTATATCCTGGGCACTTCGAGACAAGTGTTTTACATTTCACCACAACACTGGATCCTCTTATACAAGCAAGCTGTGCTTACGGTCGCATCCCGATCGTGCAAGTTACTTGGGAACCCTTCGTCGAAGAAATGTTCGGTCGGGAACATGATGCCGTCGCAGAGGTATTCGGCAAGTGTGTATCTGCGTGCCTCAAAGTTTTTCCCGAGGATCCGCAGGAATTTAAGGCACCCACAGCTGCGATTGTTGTCCGGCGTGTCAGAATGGAGTCACCTTCCGGCCCGTAGGAGCGTCGCGGAACCAAAACAGATTGCCCGGTAGCGGAAAAGGCAAGGACATTTGCGTAGGCCGCGCTGCAACTTTTTTTGGATTGCTTCGCCTAGCTCGGAATGATGTAGAACCGGAAATCCGCAGCTCCATCGAAGAACCATCACCTCAGGACTCCGGATCTCTTTGAAATCGCAGGTTAGCTTAGAAACGCTACGAATCCACAGAAACAGTGGAGGCTGTTTCGGCAGCAGAGGGGATTCTTAGAAGAGAAACGTCCTCTGTAAGAGCGACTGCTAGGACGTCGTCAGCAGTCTCTACTTTTACAATATTCATGCAATTAAGAACACTGGATGGAATTTCATGCAAATCAGACTCGTTTTCTTTGGGAATAACGACTGTAGTAACACCCTCTCTATGCGCGGCAAGCAATTTTTCCTTCAATCCCCCGATCGGAAGCACTCTGCCGCGCAGTGTTATCTCGCCCGTCATGGCAACGTCCTTTTTCACTGGGATGGATGTTAGAGAAGACACAATCCCTGTAACCATAGCAACGCCGGCTGACGGACCGTCCTTCGGAGTTCCTCCCTCTGGCACGTGGATGTGAAAATCCCTTTTCTCAAAAACGTTTGGGTCGATTCCAAAGGAGGCTGCTCTAGACCTAACGAAACTCATGGCCGCCTGAATAGACTCCTGCATAACGTTGCCTAGCTTCCCTGTCAGTGTCGTTTTCCCCTTTCCAGGAACGCTGACGGCTTCTATCGATAATAGCTCTCCTCCCACCTCTGTCCAGGCAAGACCAGTAACCACACCTGTGAGATTTTTTGATTCCGTTCCAAGTCGTCGAATTTTTTCCAGTCCAGCGTATTTTTCTAGGTTATCAACAGTAATGGTTACACTGGATTTTTCAGAATTTTCGGAGAGTTCCTTAACAACCTTCCGCGCCAGCTTCGCAATTTTGCGTTCGAGGGCTCTTACGCCGGCTTCACGGGTGTAATCCCGTATTAGCAAGGCTAGCGCATTGTCTTCTACAGAAAATTCATTCTTTTTTAGCCCGTTTTCCCGCATCTGCTTAGGAATTAGATGCATTTTGGCTATCTCTTTTTTTTCCTCCTCCGTATAGCCGGAAAGCTTTATGATTTCTAATCTATCAAGCAAAGGACTTGGCATTTTATAGGAGTTTGCAGTCGTTATAAACATGACATCCGATAGATCATAATCAACTTCCAGATAATGATCATTGAAAGCAAAGTTTTGCTCCGGATCTAGTACCTCCAGCAACGCACTGGCCGGATCTCCTTTCCAATCCGCCCCAATTTTGTCTATTTCATCTAGAAGAAACAGCGGATTAGATGTTTTAGCTTTCTTCATTCCAGCAACAATTTTTCCAGGCATTGACCCTATATAGGTTCTACGATGCCCCCGGATTTCTGATTCGTCGCGCACACCTCCAAGGGAAAATTTCACATAGCTACGACCAGTTGCTTTTGCGATAGATTTAGCCAGAGACGTTTTACCCACTCCAGGAGGGCCAAGAAAACATAAAATAGATCCTTTCATTTTTCCGACCCGATTCTGAACAGCCAGAAACTCCAAAATCCGTTCTTTCACCTTTTCAAGACCATAGTGATCCTGATCTAGAGTGCTTCGGGCATCTTTTATGTTTCTTTTTATTTTTGAGCGATCTTTCCAAGGAATACTTATCAACCAATCGAGATAATTACGCACGACAGTCGCTTCAGGGGACATCGGAGCCATATTCCTAAGTTTTTTCAACTCTGAAACGAATTTTTCCCTAGCTTCCTTGGTGAATTTTATCTTCTGTGACTTCTCCTCGAGGTCTTTTGTTTCATCCATGAGAGTGTTATCTGAATCACCAAGTTCTCGCTGAATGGCCTTGATTTGCTCATTTAAATAATACTCCTTCTGGCTCTTTTCCATCTGTTTTTTCACGCGGTTGCGGATTTTACGCTCAACGTGGATCACATCGATCTCAGATTCCATAATAGCAATGAGTTTTTCAAACCTCTTAGCGGTGTTAGCCTCACCAAGCAGATCCTGTTTGTCCTCTATACGAAGGACCATATGAGCAGAAATTACATCGATTAAATCATTTGGAAGTCCCATATTTTTGACAGCAGCTATGGTATCTAGGGAGATCCTTCTATTTAGCTTTGCATAGTTTTCGAACTGCTCTACCACGGTGCGCCGATAGGCTTCTAATTCACGCGTGTCCTCTACCTCCTCTACCTCCAGAATCTCATAGTTAGCGAGATAGTATTCCTTATCGTCCAGACATTCAGTAACAACGACTCTTCTGGTGCCTTCTACAAGAATCTTCATCGTACTGTCTGGCAATCGAAGCATTTGTAAGATGTTGCCAAGCACTCCAACTTTATACATATCATTGAAGGAGGGATCGTCGTTATGCACACTTTTCTGCGTTAGCAATACAACTTTCTTATCTTTTGCCATAGCCGCCTCAATGGCACTGATGGACTTCGAACGCCCAACGAATAACGGCACGACTACATGAGGAAAAACGACGATATCTCTTATCGTGAGTACAGGACAGTCCAATACAAACTCCTAGCAAATACTACTTCTGATTTTGCTGTATTTTAATATGGGTTCGCACTTTCCTTCAACAACATCTTTCGTAACTAATACTTCCTCAACGTTTTTGTAAGAAGGCAGTTCATACATTATATTTAGCAGGATCGATTCCATTATGGACCGCAGACCCCTTGCGCCAGTTTTTCGCTCCAAAGCTAGTTTTGCGACAATTGATATAGCATCATCCGAGAAGATTAGCGAGGCTCCCTCCATGCTAAATAGTTTTTGATATTGCTTTACTAGAGCGTTTTTAGGTTTGGTCAGAATCGAGATTAGGGCTGTTTCGTCAAGATCATTCAGGGTCGCTATTACTGGAACTCGACCAACAAATTCAGGAATTAAGCCGTATTTCAGTAGGTCTTCAGGCTCTACTTTAGCGAAAAGTTCGCCAACGTCGTGGTTGTCCTTGCATTTGATTTCAGCCCCAAATCCGATAGACGATTTATCTCCGCGAGATGCGATTATTTTGTCCAGTCCGGCAAAGGCACCTCCGCAAACGAATAGGATATTGGTCGTGTCCACACGCAAAAATTCCTGTTGAGGATGTTTTCGCCCGCCCTGCGGGGGAACAGAAGCAATAGTCCCCTCCATTATTTTTAGCAGGGCTTGCTGAACACCTTCACCAGATACATCCCTCGTTATAGAAGGATTTTCAGATTTTTTGGATATTTTATCTATCTCATCTATGTAAACGATACCGCGCTGTGCTTTTTCCACATCATAGTCGGCCGCTTGTAGCAGCTTCACGATGATGTTTTCCACGTCTTCTCCGACATACCCAGCCTCCGTGAGGGTCGTTGCATCCGCCATCGTAAACGGCACGTCTATTATCCGAGCAAGAGTCTGTGCCAGCAATGTTTTTCCTGTACCCGTCGGTCCGATTAGTAAAATGTTGGACTTGGATAGCTCCACATCCGAACTTTTAGACTTATGCGCTAGCCTTTTATAATGATTATATATAGCGACCGAGAGCACTTTTTTAGTTTTCCCCTGCCCTATTATATAGTCATCCAGAATCTTGCAAATTTCCTGTGGAAACGGAAGACTGTTTTTACCAGTAACGACACCTGGGACAGATGGAATCTCCGAGATTATCCCGGAGCAAAGTTCAATGCATTCATTACAGATATAAACCGTAGGACCAACGATGAGTTTTTTGACTTCATGCTGAGTCTTTCCGCAAAACGAGCAGCGTAAAATTTCTTCGCCTTCTACCCCCCTTCCCATCGCACCCCCTCCCAAGATCAGCTAACAATACTATAATTGCACAAATATTCCAAAAAATACTTAAGATAGCACTGGAGTTTTGTATTGACGCAGAGACCTCAAATTTCGATCAACACCTATATCATAAAAAAGCATAACCTTTCCAAAAATTCTAGAATTAATGAGCCACCCTAAACGATTTTCAAAGACATATTGAATTTTTAGATTTTACTGATACACTCGCGATACATTATCGCGGGGTAGAGCAGTCCGGTAGCTCGTCAGGCTCATAACCTGAAGGTCGGAGGTTCAAATCCTTCCCCCGCAACCGCAGATACAACAATTATTGCGCGACGCTGGGGCAAATTCTCAAATAATAGCATTTTCTACCAGAATCTAGAGCTCTACTTTCGTACTTAGTTCGTCCAAAACAGGCTGGTTTTTTAGATAGCACCTCTGGATCAGCTGAGTACGTTATGTCCGGAATCTGCCGAAGATTTTTCAAAATTTCGCTAAGATAATCATCATGATCGGTTGCGATGATTATGTCCCCCGCAAATGTTACCTTATGTGCAAGATTAGAGATAAACTCTGCCGACAGAAGGCGCCTTTTGTGGTGCTTCCTCTTTCTCCACGGATCTGGAAAGAGCGTACATATCCTATCGATTGAGCGTTCGCTAAACTTTTCTAAAAGAACACGCGCATCTCCCTTGAAAATACGCACATTTTTCAGGCAAAGCCTGTGAATATCACGCAGCGCAGCCGCCACGCCGTTTTCGAATGGATCGCAACCGATAAACCCAGTCATTGGCCACGAAAGAGCCTGCGAAATAAGCCACTCTCCATTTCCAAACCCTATTTCTAAAGTGATATGAGAGTATCTTTCTCCAAACAGATCCCTGTGATCCTCCAATGAGGTAATCCCGTACAACGGATACAAAGTCGTAATATCATTCTTCTGGGTATCGCTTAATCCACGACATCTCTTTCTTCCATAGGATGGAATCAATTGGATCGTATGCCAACTTTCCACCACCTACTCCTTAAAATTTGGCTCTTGGAAAAAACTCTACCGCATTGTAGATTGAAACACATTGAATTGGAAACATTTTAACGCACCAAGCACTAACCGTTGGAGTAGGATAGACAGAGAAAACCATGAAAATCAGTGGAAACGAGCTTAGAATAGGGATGATGGTCGAGCATAATGGAAGATTGTGGACAGTCTGCAAGCTCCAGCACGTCAAGCCAGGAAAAGGTGGAGCCTACATGCAGGCCGAGCTGAAGGAGATAAAGACCGGCACAAAGTTGAACGAGCGTTTTCGGTCAGATGAATCTTTGGAGCGTGTGCGCCTGGATGAAGAGGAGGGTCAACTGCTTTTTAGAGATGGCGACGTCTTTACATTCATGAATATGGCGACATTCGATCAACTACAAATTCATAAAGACGTAATCGGCGACAGCGTCAATTTCCTGCAGGACAATATGATTGTGAAAGTTAGCATATATGAAGGGCAGGTCATAGGTGTTGTTCTACCTGACACAGTAATAATGGAGGTGGTTCAGGCCGATGCTGTGGTAAAAGGGCAGACTGCGACATCTTCCTATAAGCCGGCAATGCTGGAAAATGGAATGCGAATTTTAGTACCCCCGCATATTGAATCTGGGACCAAAATCGTTGTAAATATCTTCGACGCTTCCTATGTAGAAAGAGCAAAGCAGCTGTAGACAAGGGGGATCGCTAGGCGGGCGTCATAGCAACAGCCCGGATGGCGGAATTGGTAGACGCGCTAGGTTCAGGTCCTAGTCCATGCAAGTGGGTGGAAGTTCGAGTCTTCTTTCGGGCACCAGGCAGCAATGCTGTGTAGAAAGGTAAATCAGGTGAATTTGTATCTGAATGACCTCCCAGAGGATATTACGTTCCAAGGGAGCGTGGCAATCGACACAGAAACGATGGGATTGGTTCCACGCAGGGATAGACTGTGTCTTGTACAACTTTGCTCAAATGATGGGGCGGTTCACCTGGTGCAAATACAACGCGGTATGCAGAAAGAAGCCAAAAATCTCAAAAAAATGCTTACAGATAAATCAATTCTAAAGATATTTCATTTTGCAAGATTCGATCTAGCAATCCTAAACCATACGTTTGATATTCACGTAACCTCAGTGTATTGCACGAAAGTAGCATCGAAACTCGCCAGAACCTACAGCGATAAGCATGGATTGAAAAATTTATGTAAAGAAATACTAAACACCGACATCTCTAAGCAGGAACAATCCTCCGATTGGGGGCGCGAGCAGCTTACCGCAGAGCAGCTGAAATACGCGACTGGAGATGTTTTATACTTGCATCGATTGAAGGAGAAGCTGGATGGAATGCTCATCCGCGAGAACCGTATGAATTTAGCACAGCGATGTTTCAAGATACTAGAACTGTTTCCTGACCTTGAATTGGCCGGAGTCAATCCAGATGAGCTGTTTCTTCACTAACAAGTTAGATTGATTTTCCTATCATCCTATAATATTACTCGCCACAGAGAGTGGGAAGAGAGGATATTATGCATTCAAGTGATATTGCAAAACTAAAGCAGTATATTGAGAAGATTGAAAATTTAGAGGCGGAAAAGATTGAGGTCCAAGAGCAGGTTTCTGACATCTTCAAACAGGCTAAAGACGATGGATTTGATACGAAAATTATGAAGAAAATATTGAAATTAAAAAAAATGAAGATAGAAGATAGAGAAACCGAGGATATGTTGCTTGATACTTACATGCTGGCTCTGGGATTAATACCTACGAGCGCTGAAGAATGAGCACATTGAGAATACAATCTGCAAAAATTGTCAGTGAAGCTCTCAATTACGGTTTTTTTGGCAGAAGCGGCGGAAAAAGTAATGGATGTTACGCTCTATTGAATTGCAGCAGGTTTGTCGGAGACGATGATGAGCTGGTCAAGCAAAATCTGAATTTAGTAAGAGAGGAATTACTGGCGGATCGGTTAGTAACGCTGAATCAAGTACATAGTGATCGATGCATCATCGTCGACGATCGTACGGCGGTTGATAGTGCCGCAGACGCAATGGTTTCTAAAGCGAAAGGCATAGCAATAGGCGTTCTGACTGCAGATTGCGCTCCAGTGCTGCTGTTTGACCATAAAAAAGGCGTGATCGGAGCTGCTCATGCAGGATGGAAGGGGGCAGTTACTGGGGTCCTTGGAGCAACCGTACAGAAAATGACGGAGCTTGGCAGCGACCCTGCAGATATTGTCGCGGCCATTGGCCCCTGCATTACCGTTGAGAATTACGAAATAGACGAGGACTTCCGGCACAATTTTAAAGGGAACGATGATTGCTTTCATATGATTAACTCGAAATTGCATTTTAACCTCCCAACGTACTGTTGCAATCGGTTAACGGAGGCTGGATTAGACAAAAAGAATATTGATATAATGAATATAGACACCTATAGCAATCAGGAAAATTATTTTAGTTATCGATTCGCCAATCAACACACTAGCGGTGTCTGTGGCCGCTGCCTGTCGGCAATTTGTCTGAGATAAACAGGCCTAAATGTAGAATAAATTGGTTGTAAAGAAACTTGGAAGAGAGAAAATAATAGAAAGATGGATATAATCCACACCAGAAATTCTCAAGAGTTGGCTAGGGGCATCGCAAAAGAGTTGTCTATTCCGTCTTTTACAGCGAATGTTAGATGTTTTGGAGGCGGAGAAATTTGCGTATCTATTCCTAAACACTTTCGTCAGGCGATCGTTGTTGCAGCCACTATTTCAAGCGAAGATTGGATGGAACTATTTCTTCTGCTAGATGCCTTAAGAGATACAGAGAAGTTGATTCTATGCGCCACATACATGGGATACTCCAGACAGAATATTCAAAACCGTAATGAATCCTTCGGAGCCGGCCTATTCCCGCGTTTGCTAGAAAGGTTAGGAATCTCACGCCTTTTGGTATTGGAAAACCATTGCGAACCATTCGCGCAGATTCCATTGACACATATTTCCGCGGAAAAGATATTCATTGCTGATATCATTAGCAAATACGATGCCAGCAAAATAGTGATCGTCTCTCCAGACATTGGAGGAGCACGTCGGGCAATGGTCATCGCGAAGGGCGCTGGCTGCAATTTCGCCATCTGCAGCAAAACAAGGGATGTGTTCAACGAATTAAAGAAGATAGATGTCCTGGGAGATGTTTTTGGCAAAGTCTGCATTCTAGTTGATGATATTATCGACTCTGGAGCGACTATGTACCATGCGACAAACGCTCTACTCCAGGCAGGAGGGAAATGCGTTGTAGCCTACGGGGTGCACGGGATTCTCTCTGGAAGGGCCGTAACGAGGCTGATAGAGTCAGATCTGATAACTATTACTTTAACAGACAGCATATGGCACATCGATGCTCTACCAGAAAGATTTAGAAAATTATCAATTGCTTCGTTGATGGCCGATACAATTCGATATATACTATAGCTCTGCTCTAAATTAGAGGGATGTTTAGCTATGGCTACTGTTATTCTGGAAGCAAAAGCAAGGGATAGAATTGGAACAGGCGCAGCGCGGTCTGATAGACGAAGCGGTTATATTCCTTGCTCAATCTATGGTGGTACAAAAGCGCCGGAGTCGGTGCGTGTTTTGCAGGATCTGGTGAATCGCTATGCGCACAAATCCAATTTTTTCTCTACTGTCTTTGAGATAACAGGACTTGAAGAAAAAGGACAAAAGCTTATCGTCAAGGATGTGCAGTTCCATCCTGTAACAGATCAGCCGATCCATGTGGATTTTCTACGTGTGGGCAAAGGCAGTAAGGTTGCAGTTAGAATTCCTCTGGCATTTATTAATGAGCAGTTTTCTCCAGGATTGAAGCTAGGTGGTGTGCTTAATGCCATTGTTCACGAGATAGATGTGATCTGCGATCCAGACAGTATCCCGGAAAAAATAGAGATTGACCTTACAGGATTCGATTTTCACCATACAGTTCACGCCCGCGATGTGAAGCTGCCAGATGATGTGAACCTTCCAATTAGTTGCAAGAACTTCACCATAGCAACTGTAGTCGCGCCGACCATTATGAAAAAAGAGGCGACGGAAGAGGAGACCGCGGCAGCGGCGCAAACGACAACTGCTTCATAGCACAACGAGGATGCGGCTTCTGGTCGGTCTTGGTAACCCAGGATCTCGTTATGTTGGGACGCGGCACAATGTAGGGTTCCTGGCCGTTGATGCATTGGCGAAGGAATGTCAGGCATCGCCATTCCGTGGAAAAGCTGATGTGGTAGAGATTTCTTCGTTTTACCAGGAAAACGAAAAAATTCTTCTGGCAAAGCCGCAGACTTTCATGAATTTTTCAGGCAGAGCAGTACACTTCCTTATAGACTTTTATAAAGTTCCCATCAATAGAGTCTATGTGTTTCATGATGATCTGGATCTAGAATTTGGTCGAACGAAAATTAAAAAAGGCGGAGGGAACGGGGGACATAACGGGCTGAAGAATATTGACGAGCTGGTAGGAAATGACTACTGGAGAATCAGAATAGGGATAGGTCGTCCGGAGCAAAAATCCATGGTAATATCACATGTTCTGAGTGATTTTTTACCGGAGGAAGTAGCAATCCTGAATAGAATAATCAGGGTAATAGGCAAAAACATCAGATTGATCTTATCGAACGATGTCAGAGAGTTGGAAGCACGGATTTCTGCGGCAAAAGCAGCAGAGGAAGTTTAATTGATGAAATTTGTTTGCAATACATTACAGGAAACACAAAAGGCTGCCGAATATCTGGCAAGAGCCGCAAAGCCTGGATTTTGCCTGGCGCTATTCGGCGATCTTGGATATGGCAAGACAACCTTCGCCAAATATTTTATCAAGTCTCTTAATCGATCAGTGAGTGACGTGCCTAGCCCAACGTTTACAATCATTCAAACATATGATTCGCCGATCGCAGAGATTTGGCATGTGGACTGCTATCGTCTAAAATCGAAGGACGAATTTTATAATCTTGGACTGGAGGACGCGCTTCGGCATTGTATCACAATTATAGAATGGCCCGAGGTAATTATGTCTCTGCTCCCCATAGATACAGTGAAGGCGTACTTTTCCTACGACGGAAATATCCGACAGCTTTTTTTTAGATATTGTCGAAGCTAGATGTAAAGTAGTATTCTATTTTTCGAAGAAAAAGATCTTAAAAAAACGCTTCAGCAATGATCTATTTGAAATATAAATACAACGTACCATACTTGGATTCCAAAGTCGACTGCATGGAGAAGGAAACGGCTGCTTGATATCCTTAAAATTAGCGATATTTAATTCAAAGCGGTTAAGAAGGTGTTAACGATATAATGAATATCATTGTCCGACAAGTCGCAGTATAATGGCAAAGAAATCGTTTGAGAGTAGTATATTTCGGCATTCGGGTAATCACCTTCTTTGAATCCAAGAGAGCGATAATAGGGATGCAGGTGAACTGGCATATAATGAACCTGTAAGCGTAATCCTGCATCAAAAAGGTGGTCAACGAATTTTCTTTTGTCAATGGCCAGTTCTTTGAAATTTATTAATGCAGGACACAGATGAAAGCATGCACAAGAAAAATCCTTTTCTTTCAAAAAAGCAACTCTCGAATCTCTTGAAAACAGGTCATGATACATAGAAACAATGCGATGACGTTTTTTCTTAAATTCCTCCAACCTCTTGAGCTGCGATATTCCAAGCGCGGCTTGTAGATCTGTCATACGATAGTTAAATCCCAGTTCGCGCATCTCACAGTACCAACGGCCGTATTTTACATCCATATCCGGACTTTTTGCGATTCCATGTGACCGGAGAAGCAATAATTTTTCGTACAATCGCTCATTGTTTGTCGTTATAGCGCCTCCTTCACCGGTTGTGATTGTCTTTACGGCATGAAAGGAGAAAACTGTCATATCAGAGTACTTGCACGACCCAATTTTTGTGCCACGATAATCCGATCCGATGGCATGGGAAGCATCCTCCACGATAAAAAGTCCTCTCTGAAGAGCGATTTCGCGCAGGGATTCCATATCGCAGGATTGGCCGGCAAAGTGCACCGGAACAATGGCCTTCGTCTTAACAGAGACTCTCTTTTTTACTTCGCCGACATCCATGTTTGCGGTTTCTGAATCTACATCGGCGAATCTTACAGTTCCACCAACATAGCTGATACAGTTAGCCGATGCCGCAAACGTATTGGGAGTCGTAATGACTTCGTCGTTTTGACCTATTTCCAGGGCGACCATCGATAGATGCAAAGCCATGGTACCATTCGAGACGACTACGCAGTACCTAGCTCCTGTATACTCGCAAATAGCATTTTCAAACTCATGAACCTTAGGGCCCCGGGTGAGAAAGTCTGATCTAAGAACTTCGAGCACTGCATCAACATCTTCTTGATTGATACTCTGCCTACCATAGCCATAGATTTTCATCTGAAATTACTCCTTGCATTAGAGCTGATAGTCTATCTTTTCAAGACTCGGGAATCTATGTACTATAAGCGAGTTTGCTAATCAATGAATTTTGCCACATTCACTATAATTTTATATTAATCAAAGTAGATCGCCATCTTTATACTGGAAGAAATATCACGTTCCTTTATTTCAATGCATCCAGTACTTCTTTTCCCATGTATTCTGTACGAATGATCTTTTGTTCTTTGCTTTTTAAATTCCTGAGAATTGCTTTTCCCTCCAGCAATTCCATTTCGTTAGCGATAAGCACAAAATCATAACCTTTTCTGCTGGCGTAGCTTAGTTGTATGCTAAGGCTTTTATCTTGTAAGTAAGTTTCTGTTTTTATGCCTATTCTCCGAAGTTTGTTGGAAATTTTCATATAATTACCAATAAACTCGCGGTGCTGAACCGTCACCAGAATCTGGGCAGGTGTATGCTTATTTACTTTCAAAAAATTGCTCTCCAGAAGTTTTGGAACCAACCGAGAGATACCAATGGTACCCCCTACTCCAGGGAATGTTTTGTCGGAAAACATCTCAGTTAAATTATCGTATCTACCACCTCCTGAAATACTTCCCACATCACTCCAATCACCATCGAAAACCGTTTCAAAAATGACCCCAGTATAATAGGTCAAACCACGAGCTAATTTGGTAGAGACTTTTATCTTGCTATCTTCGATGCCGAGTTTTTTTAAAATCTGCATAATACCCGATAATTCCTCAATTCCGCTGTTATATTCATCGTTAAATTTGAGAGATTTTAACCAGCGCAGTACATTAAAATTCTCTCCTCTTTTTTCTGCGTCAAGAAAAACTTTTAATTTTTCTAAATTTTCCGGTGCAGATAGGAGATCCTTTGCAGACTCCCCGAATTCCTCGGAAGAGATTTTATCTGCCTTGTCTACTAGCCTGATTATCTCTACGACTTTTTTTTCGTCAGCTATGGTTTTTATGAAACCAGAAAGTATCTTTCGATGATTAATTTTCGTACAAAAACTTGGTAGATTTAGAGAAGATAGCACTTCGGAAATAAGAGATATTACTTCGGCATCATATTCAATCGAGAGCCCATCCGCTCCGATAACGTCTACATCGCACTGATAAAACTGACGATATCTTCCATGCTGTGGGCGTTCCCCCCTCCAAACAGGAGAAATTTGATATCGTTTATAGGGAAAAATCAGCTGACCAGAATTCTCTCCTACGTATCGAGCTAGCGGAACAGTTAGATCGAAGCGTAATCCAAGATCTTTTCGACTGTTTTCATCGGCCAACCGATAAAGACCATAGATTTCATTATCGTTTCCCTTGGCCAACAAAGTGTCGATACGCTCAACCGCTGGAGTGTCCATTGGAGAGAAACCATACAATTCAAAGTATCTGCGGATAGAATCAACTACCGTATTAAAAACTATCTGTTCATTCGGTAAAAATTCTGGAAACCCAGAGATACTGCTTTTCATAGACCCCTACCCTATTTCGTTCTTGAGACACTCCGGCAGGATAGTACACAAAAAAAATAAATGAAGCACTAAGTTTTAAACTTCCATTTTACGCGAATAATGGATTAGATTTTAGCTAAAGTTATGTATTAAAGTTTTCAGAAAGGCTAAACTTTCAGAGTTTTTGTAGATGGAAGTATAGCCATGAAGCTAGATATAACAGAAATG
>JAISYI010000002.1 GCA_031269995.1 Holosporaceae bacterium | reverse complement strand
CAACCACTATACATATCATACCCAAAAATACCTTCCTCATCTCTTCCCTCCACCAACACTCAACCTCTTATCAATCTAACTAATAATTAATAAAAATAAAAGCAAAAAACACCTTAAATCAAGCCAATGCAAAATTCGGCGTCAATTTTTCGTTTGTAAATCAGGGGCTGGGTTACGAAATAGCTGACGAAGAGATGTATTGCCGAGCAAAATCTCCACATTCCTTCGTTGATACCAGATTATTTAGCCAGAAGTTTTTGGCGGCGCGCATAACTTCTGCCAACTGTGCTTCTGAAAGTCTATATTCGTCTAAATCGCTGCCTTTGAGAAGAAAGTCCGCGTAGTCAGAATTGCAGAAAGCTAACAATTGCTGTAGAAAACTTTTCGCCCCATCCTCACCAGCGATTATGTAGAAATTTACAGCCAGAAATTTGGAGAAAAAGTTTCTGTACGATTTCTTCGTTCTTTTTAAAGACTGCTTACTCGCATCAAGGGATGTGTTGTTGCCAAATCTTTGCATAATCATCTCTCTGATAGATTTCGAAAAATTATATTTTTTCCCCATGGTATTACAGTCCGAAGAAAATCGGAGCAGCATGGCAACTCGTTCTTCGTCGCTCAACAATCCAAAAATTCCCAGCTTTTCGCAAATTTCAAAGGGATCGCATTTTAGCGAAAAAAGCGTGTCCAAAACCGGCCGCATCGGAGGAATTATTCTGTAAGAATCGGAGATTTTGAAAATTTTCAACAGTTCTGCAACTATTCTTTCAGACGAAAGCATATTCATGCAATGCTTTGCCTCGTCTATGGCCTGAAGATATTCCGCTCGGCATCGATAATCCCCGTAACCAGCCACAAATCGAAAGTATCGTAGAATCCGTAGATAATCTTCGCTAATTCTTCTGCGAGCATCCCCTATAAAGCGAATATTTTTCTTCCAAATATCTTCCTTTCCTGAGTGATAATCGTAAATTCTTCCTTCCTTGTCCATGTACATGGCATTAATTGTAAAATCTCGCCTAAGGGAATCTGCTTCGAAGGATTTTGAAAATTTCACTTCTGCGCGGCGACCAAAGGTTTTTATATCCTCTCGCAACGTTGTTATTTCATAGAAATTATTTCCACGAATAATTGCCACCGAGCCATGAGCGAGCCCAATTGGGATCACCGTCAACCCATTTTGCTTGCAAATATCAATAATCTCAGAGGGACTAGCGGAGGTTGCCATGTCTATATCCGAGACCTGTCGTCCTAACAGGAAATCCCTCACAGCACCGCCAACAATACGGACCTCATGCCCGTTTCTCTCTATCAGGTTTAAAATAAAAAACACACATTCGTTTATCAGAGAATTATTTTCTGGATTCCCCATTGTTTTAGTATCCAACGTCTGTGTATTATCATCTGTTCTATAGCATATCCGTTGGAAGAAAGTAACATGACGTCAAACGACGATATTTGCCAGATGGAGTTCGAGCAGGCTCTAAGGGAACTGGAAGATATCGTGAAGGTTTTGGAAGATGGTCGATCATCACTAAAAGAGTCTGTGGATCTCTACGAACGTGGGACTTTGTTGAAAAAACATTGCGATGGCATATTGGAATCCGTGCAATTAAGGATTAATAGGATATTTTGTGATAGAGATGGTTTGCTTAATGAAGTTGAGGTGGAGTCGTAAATGGATATCATCTTGGTTCCTACGCTGATGCTAATAAAGGCTGTCGTTGGTTTTTCCATAGTTATTATTGTGACAGACGTCATAGTGAGTGTAATGGTTTCGGCAAATATTCTAAACGTGAATAGTCATTTCATCCAGTCTATCGTTGGTGCACTTACGACTGTATCGGATTTTCTACTTAATCCTGTGCGGAAAAGGATGCCGCCGAATATGGGAACTGCTGTTGACTTTTCTCCTGTGGTATTTATTTTACTTGCATCTTTTATGGAATGGATGATCGATCGTATTTTGCTTCGATTTGGAGTTATCGTTTAGTAAAGTTCTTACCAGGTATGGCCTAGTTTTACAGTTGTTGTTTTTCCAGTATCGTCTTGAATGGTGATTGTGTGACTGCCGATGGAGGAGATTCGATAATTATCGACAGGGTCTCCTATGGATAACCAAGCATTATCAATGTATGCTTTTGAGTTGTTAACTATTCCAAAGAGTTTGTGTCGCTGGGTCCATCCGAATAAGGTAATAAAAGAGTTAGGACGGAGATGAGCAGCAGATGGTGGGATGGTAATCAGCGATTCCAAGTCGCAAGGAATAATTCGCAATTGAATCGTAGCGATGAGCCAGTTTTTTTCTGTTGGGCAGATATTTAGATTGGTGAACTGAACGAAGCCTGGTAGATCAAAGAACAATTCTTC
Source organism: Holosporaceae bacterium (assembly GCA_031269995.1). GTDB lineage: Bacteria > Pseudomonadota > Alphaproteobacteria > UBA3830 > UBA3830 > JAIRMQ01. The sequence continues at coordinate 25,586 of JAISYI010000002.1, read as the reverse complement.
GAGAAATGTATATATCATTTTCTCGCTGGCTGTTTTAATTCTTATTTCTTCGCAGTCAGATAGATGCTTTATCAATATCTTTTGAATATTCAATTTTTTAGAAATTTTTCCTACTTCTGTTTTCAGATCATAGTTTTTCACAAAAATTCTATCTTTGGATTTTAAATACGGAATATATCTAATTTCTCTGGAAAAATTACGAACTTCTGCCAGCTGAATCTTTAGTGCTTCTTTTTGATCGTGCAAGTCTTCTAGCTCGATAATCTTTGCAAGAATAACAGAAAGCAGAAGAGCTAAAATTCCAGCTCTACAGATTATTATTTTATGCACAGAGTAACCTCGTGTTTTTTATTGCGCGGGTCCAATTCTTCGTATTCGTTGGAAAGAATTTGCTCCACAATACAAAGGGATTTTAGCTTTTTTACCAAAGAATTACTCAATAATGCTTTTATCTTCAATTGATTTTTCTCGAAGGATACCTGCTCAGCGTGAATTTTGCTTGCGCGACATATCTCTGACGCCTTTTTCAATAGCTGCAAAAGGCGGGAAGAATCTTTCAGCATGGCTACAAATTGCTTTGCGGCTAGGAAATTTTTGCTATTTATTTTAAATTTCATGCTCTTTGTAGTGATCTCCATATCATTTTCTAGGGATGCAATAAGTTTTTTCTCCGTGCCTATACAGTGAAAGATGAAAAATAAAACCAATAGAATGCAAAGCGAAACTCCGTAAAAAAAGTAACTCGAAAAGAATTTTCCCCAGTAATTTCTTCTTATAACGATTGACCTGACGGAGCTAGTAGATATATCCTCCGCCGTTCTTTCCAAATGAAATTTTTCGCATTTCACTGTGACTCTTGTTATATCCTCGGATGAAAAAATTTTGATATCACTCTTCAGGCCAAATCGCTGCAAATACATTATGGTTTTTGAAATTTCCATCGCCATTTCTAAATCAACAGAAAGAAATCTCGATAACATGATTCCTTTGCTGATGCCGGCTATGATCCTAAGGCAGTTTTTGGACTGATGTCGAGCAGCATAGATCCACCAATCCTGCTCTCCTATTTTGTTAATATCATTGCATAATTTTGCCGCGACATCTTCGATCAAAAACACCTCGTCTTCGCCAAGAAGATGAGTTGGCAGTAAAATTTTTTGCATATAAAAATTGGACTTCTGAAAAAAAGAGTACTCTCTTTTTGGAATTAAAAAAACCCTTCCATGCGCTGGTAATACCTTTCTTGCGCATTTCAAGATACTAAATATTTCCCATAGATGACAGTTTTGCACCCTTTCCAGGGAAAATTCAACTTTTTCATCGTCTAGAACAAGCATCACATACCTGCTATTTCCACATAATTGTAAATGGGGTAAAACAGACTACAGAGGACAAAAATAAAAATTAAACCAGTAAAAAGGGTCAATCCGATGCTTAATATTTGACCCAGTGCTTTTATGCGAAACAATATTTCTCGATATTGATCCTCGCTAATATGGCCAAAACTTTCGGCAAGATTATTGCCTCCTTCTCCGACGTGAATGGCCATAAGAATTTCGCGCGGAATGAATTGCACATTGGAAAATGAAGCAGCCACACCGTATCCTTCTAGAATGTCACTGCGGACTCGCTTTAACTCCTCTTTTATCTGATCAAATCTAATGCCTTTTATGGCAAGATCCATCGCTTGGCTAAAATCTAGCTTGGCAGATAATGCAACGTGTAGCACTTTGCAAAATTGCCATAGTATGATTTTGATGATCAATTCTCCGATTTTATGTGGCCTGAGTAGTAAAAACCGCATAAAATCTCGCCCTTTTCTAGTTAGAAGCAGGAATGGTGGTACAGCCAGCAACAAAAACAGAATTCGCGAAATCCACGGCAGCACATTTATGGCGAACTGCGTAAGAGTTGGAATTTCCCCACAAGTCTGCACCAAAGATACTACCTGCGGCCCTAGAAAATTCACCCCAAGGATCAGAACGATTATGGCAACGACGGTGATGAACACTGGATATGCAATTGCCCGTTTCACATTGTTTTTCCACTCTCTCTGCAATTTAAGAAAATTCAAGATATCGGAGATGATTTCCGCAGTATCACCGGTACTTTCCACAGATCTCAATAAACCGATGACAATATCATCAAAGATCAAGCGTCCATTTTCAAAAGCCTCACCAATACTCTTTCCCTCTTTAAGAGAAGCTGAAATGTCAAGCAAAGCTGCATTCAGAGTCTTGTTTCCATGAAAATCCGCAAAAGATTCAATGGCATCATTGATGCCAACTCCACATTTTAGTTGAAAATTTATGTGTAAAAAAAAAGTCATCAGATCATTCAAGCTAACCTTTTGGGAGACGAAATACACTCTTCTTATTTCAATCGGCTGATAATGTTTCGCGCGGATGGCTCGGTAGACGCCATCGTAACTGTCTGCGAGAATTGCTCCATCTTTCCGGATACCATCTTCAGTCAAAACCCTATATCTATAAATTGGCATCGCCGAAAACCCTTGCTATTTCATTTAGATCAGTGAAATTATTCTCAAGAGCTTTTTTGCAAGATTCTTGGAAAGTTTTATTGACTTGGCATATGCTGATGTCGCCACTTTTCAGCAAATCCCGTTTTAGTTTTGATGAAAAATAGATGTACTCGGTGAGCGGAAATCTCCCTATGTATTCACCATTTACCAAGTGTCGTACAAGACGCTGTGAGAAGATCCCTATGAGGTTTGGAACGAAATCAGACAATTTTAGCCGTAGGTCCAATAACCTTCTAATGCCTTCTAGCGGAGTGGCGGCGTGCAGCGTGGCAAGCACGAGCCGCCCTGTGAGAGATGCGCGAACTGCCGTCGAGGCCGTCGCTTCGTCTCTGATTTCCCCGACGAGCATCACATCTGGATCCTGCCGTAGGATGGAGCGAACTCCGTCAGCAAACGACAGTATTCCTTCTTCGCGCAGATCCAGCTGTTTTATACCATCTATTTGATATTCAATGGGATCTTCCAGCGTCATAACGTTAATTGACACGGAATTAATTTCCCGCAATAACGAGTATAGAGTCGTTGTTTTGCCCGAACCAGTGGGGCCAACAATCAAAAATATTCCACTAGGGAAAGAGATTATTCGCTTCAGCCATAGAAAATCATCAACAGGAAACCCCAGTTCTAACAATGACTTAACGCCATTTGATAGATTAAAAATTCGTATGACGAAATTTTCTCCAAACATGCTTGGGTGGGTGGACACTCGGAGATCAATGGTTTTTCCAGCCAAATAGATGCGCGTATGACCGCTCTGTGGACGACGATTCTCCGTTATATTTAGGTTGGAGATTAGCTTGAGGCGAGATTTTATTCTCATCCAAGAATCCAGATCTACTGTTCGTAAAATGCGAAGAACGCCGTCAATTCTTAGACGTACGCGAACCAAATTTTCATGAGGCTCGAAATGAATGTCACTTGCTTTCAATTCTATGGCATCAAAGATAATCTTATTCAAGAGGAGCAAAGGATCCTTTTGCTCGTCATCCTGTTTCATCACTTCCAAAAAACGCAGTATCTCAGATTCTTTTGCAATGAAAAACTCAACTTTTTTTCCCTTGTAGCAGACGGTAACCTCATCTATCGCCCTTAAGTCTCCAGGATCTGCCATGGCGATTTTCACGCTTTTTTCGTCCATAAAAAAAGGAATAACATGGCGTAGCGTGGCAATCTCCGAAGGAATGGATTGCAATATATTTCTATCTATGTACAGGAACTCCAAACTAATAATTTCAACGGCATACAGTTCGGACAAAACTTTCAGAAGATCATCTTCTCGCAGGAATCCGAGATTTACTGCCAGTTGACCAAACAAAATATTTGAGTTTTTTCGTCGCTTGGAAAGTATGGAGATCTGCTCTGAAGTCAACAATCCCCTGTTGGACAGGATTTCTCCGATGCATTTTAGGGCAAAATACTCTGTCACGACTCTTCCTCAATCGCTCCGTAATATTTTACCACTTTATCAGTAAGAAAAACTTTAACGAGCTCTATAGAAGATGAAGAGTCCGCACTGGATCGAAACTTTTTCTGTGATGCGGTGTGACTCCATGAGTCCTTATCGCCTCTAAGTGCCGCTTGGATCCATAACCAACGTTCGTTTCCCATCCATAGTCTGGGTATTCAGCGGCCAATAGATGCATGATCGCATCTCGATGTTCTTTTGCTATTATGGAAGCGAGCGATATGGTTAAGACTCTGCTGTCTCCCTTTATTATGGTCCTCACGCCAGGAATTGCCGGGGCTTTATTCCCATCCACCAGAACGTGCGGAACGGTCAGATTCAACATAGCATAGGCTCTCTCCATCGCTAGCAGGGATGCTCTTAGTATGTTGAGCTGATCGATTTCTTCCACCTGTACCGTTCCATGCGCATACCGCACAGCATACTCTGGTTGCTCATCCATCCAGGCGACAACTTTTTTCCGTTGTTTTTGCGTCATTTTTTTCGAATCTCTGACTACCAGAGCTTCTTTTCCTATACTGCTAGCCGCCGTGTCTTTTAGCCACACTACCGCTGCAACGACTGGGCCTACTAGTGAGCCTCGGCCCACTTCATCTATGCCAACGCTGTCATTTAGATTAATTCCATTCTCTTTGTACCAACTACTTGCCATCGCTACTTCTTTGGTTTCATTTTGTCAAATAGTGTTTTCAGGATTGATCGGGCTATTTTTCCAATTGTAACTGTCTTTATTTGGTGGATGTCGTTATTGACCCGCCCGCTGGCAAGCTTGAAAAATGCCCACGACGACATGGTTGGCATATTTTTGGCAAGGAACCGGCATCGCTCTGCAAACATCAGCCAAAACGGCCCCAAAAACAAGCTGAGAGCTGTCAGACTTACGAGAAATTTCACTCCATAGCTATCAATCAACCCTACTTTTTGCGCAGAATTTGAGAGCATGAAAGAAAATTCTCCAATGTGCCCCAATAGCACACTGACGACGAATGCTTCTTTCACCGGGAACCTGCATAGACGTAGCACAAAGATGTTAATGGCTGTTTTACCAACTGTAACAAAAAACAATGACAGTACTATTAACCAAAGACTGCTATGGATAAATTCTATATCTACCAATAATCCTACACTGAGAAAAAACGTCATTAGTAGAATTTCTTCGATCGGGCCAGTCGCACTTTTTATTCTTTCCCGTAGATTGGAATTCCCCAAAATTAACCCGACGATAAACGATCCAAATGGAGCCGAAAGTCCAAATACCTCTGCAAGAACTGCCCCGCCAAGACATAGACCGAAAATAGTCAAAGTAAGCATGCTTTCATGCTTTTTTATAAAACTCGTAAATCTATGTATATGTTTATGATACAGAGCAAAATACAGCCCCAACCCGAACACGAAAGAGCATAGACCGACTAATCTATAGGGATGCGTGGTATTTTCAAGGCTAGATCCCAAGAAGCTTATCGCCAATACCATTATTAACGCGATTAGATCCTGAGCAATTAGAATGCCGAAAGTATTTTCCTCAATGGTTTCATCGCAATCCTTTAATCCTTCCATGGATTTGACTGTTACTGCTGTAGAAGACAAAGTTACGCAAAACGTCGCCAGTATTATCTGGTTATGAGATAGCCGTAGAAAGTATCCTGCGATAAGCACTACCGTGTATATGCAAATCGTGGAAAGCAATGTGGTTGCTACTGCGGATTTCCATATATTGCGTATTTTTTCAAACGAAAGACTCAGTCCTATCGCAAAAAGCAAAAACAAAATCCCCATTTCGGAAAATAATTCGACGGCTTCACGATCTTTTATGAGCGAAAAACCGGAGGGACCGAGTAAAATTCCCGCAATAATATATCCTAAGACGGGCGAATGACCGATTGAGGAGAATGCCAATCCAGATCCCATCGCGCATAATACAACAGATGCAATTTTTGTTACAGTCCAGCTCATACCAGGACACCCAAATGAATTTTCCAAAGACATGTTTTCATAGTATCCCATACACTTCGTAAATTTTTACGATTTTTTTCTGCTGCTGAAAAATGATAGCATTTGTAAGTTGCTGGAAAGCAACAATTAAAAGGAAAGTCCGGAACGGATAGATGAAATATCGCGATGAAATTCATATTGGCAAATTATGATTGTTGTATCATTAGCTCACGTCATGATGTGTTATTAACACTTAAGTAATAGATTTTAGTTATTAAATCGCATATGTAGAAGATCTGGTTATGAAAAAAATTGTTGTATATAGTGTGATATTGTTGTCTCTTTGCTATTTTGTACAAGCTAGTGGTAAGCCGCCGCCGTCAGAACCACCATCTACTTTGACGAAAACACATAGCGTTCGAGATAATCGTCTTATAATTGGTGATCCGAATGCCCCTGCGAAAATGTTCATCTTTGTTTTAATGGGCTGTTCCCATTGTCAGGAGGAATTGTCGATTATATTTGGCAAGGATTGGGCAAAATTTAATGAGCTTCTTGAACAGAAGCAGTTGGCAATAGAAGTAATAATTTGCTCAGGCAATCACTCTGCTGATGAGAAATTTGCTGCCGCATTAATAGGAGCGGCCAGAGAACCTCCGAATTCAGTATTTAATGAGAAGACAGTATCAAGAGTGGTAATTCCTCTCCTACAAGGATTCCAAGAATGCAAAAAAGACAATAAATCTCCTATTGAACGTTTGCCCAACATGTTGGCTGGACTTGAATTACCTCCGGAAGTCATTGAAAAATTGCTGAATGATCCTGTACTACTGGAACAGGTAAGACGAAATCGCGACTTTGCCAAAATCACAGGCGTGGGTACCTTTCCTGCGATTGCCTTCGTTATCCTTGTAAGGGGATCTCCGTTTCAGGCGAAACTTGAGAAAGCCATGCCATTTATATTAGGCATTTGTCAAGCGAGCAAACATGCAGAGTAGTGAGAAGAAGCATGCCTGTTGCATATTATTGAAGTAATGAAAAATACCATCATCATTTCTATCAATGCATAGACATATTCTGAACGCAAGAGCAATTCTTAAAAATTGGTTGATTCATCACAGTTAACTGGATAGATTTCGTCTGAAGGTGAAGAGCAAATGTCTCGGATTGTGGCTGTGATAAATCAAAAGGGGGGTGTTGGGAAGACAACCACCGTAGTGAATCTGGCTGCAGCTCTTGCCGCTGTTGGAAAGAGTGCGTTAGTCATTGATTTGGATCCGCAGGGGAATGCGACTACCGGATTTGGTATAGACAAGAAAAGAGGGTTACATAACAGCTATGGTGTATTACTTGGTATGGTTTGCCCCAAAGAAGTTACCAAAAAGACCTATGTGCAGGGGCTTTTTATCATTCCCTCCACCATAGATCTGTCCGCGGCAGAGGTTGAGTTATTTCAGCAGAAGGATCGAGACAGCAAGCTAAAACAAGCCATTGCTAATCTCCATTATGACTACATACTGGTGGATTGTCCACCTGGATTTGGTCTTATTAATATAAACGCGCTCAATGCCGCACATAAAATAATAATTCCTCTGCAGTGCGAGTTCTATGCCCTGGAGGGACTTGCGCAGCTGTTCAACACCATACAAAGTGTGCGGGACACAATTAACAAAAATTTGATAGTCTCGGGTATCCTGTTGACCATGTATGATAGGCGCAATAGTCTTAGTTCGGTGGTCGCTAATGATGTGCGAGGCCATTTTAAAAGCCTGGTTTTCAATACGATCATTCCGAGAAACGTTAAGATTAGCGAAGCTTCGTCCCACGGGAAGCCTGTAATTTTGTACGATGTAAAATCTGCCGGAGCGATTGCTCACATTGAGCTTGTACGGGAATTTTTAGCCAGGGAATCGAAAAATGACTGATAAAAACCTGGGACGTGGATTGTCCGCGTTCTTGGATTCTAGCGAGTTGAAAGAGGGCGTCAGCAGAAGCAGCGGCGAGGTTATAAAAATTAGCGTAGACGCAGTGAAACGCAATCCTTTCCAGCCTAGGCAGACCTTTGATAAAGAAAGCGTAAATGCGCTGGCTGAATCTGTAAAAAGAAGGGGGATTCTTCAGCCGATCATCGTTATTAAACTTGGAGATGGGGATTATCAACTTGTAGCCGGAGAACGTAGGCTGCGCGCAGCCAGAATTGCTGGGATGACGAAGATTCCGGCGATCATTACGGAAATGAGCCGCAAAGATCAATTGGAGGTGGCAATATTGGAAAATATCCAGCGGGAAGATCTGAATCCTCTGGATGAGGCTGCTGCCTACAACAGACTTATGAGCGAATTTGACCATACGCAGGAGAGTCTATCGGAGATTCTCGGAAAAAGTCGCAGCCACGTTGCCAACACGCTTAGGCTGCTGACTCTTCCGGATGGAGTCCAAAGCATGATAAGAGAAGGGAAACTCTCATTTGGGCACGCTCGAGCTCTCGTTGGCACTGATGACGCTGTTGCCATGGCGAATCGCGTGGTGGAACAATCAATGAATGTCCGCCAGGTGGAGGAATTAGTAAAACAGCGAAAAAAAAACCATCAACCCAACTGTAGGAGAGTAGTAGATATAGACGGAAGTAAATGGAGCGATGACAGTGGTGTTGCAAATTACATCGATCCTGACATATCAAATTTAGCCACTCAAATTTCAGCTCTGACAGGGCTCAGATCTAACATAAAGCTAAAGGGAAACGGAGGGGTCCTCGAAATAAGCTTCTGTAATTTTGAAGAGCTGGACTGTCTCGTCCGCAAATTAAACAGCTAGGTATTCACATGGGCATCATTCGAAACGCTTTTACAGTCGGAGGGTTTACCCTGCTCAGCAGGATTGTGGGTTTTGTTCGGGAGTGCTTCATGGCCTTTTGCTTGGGAGCCAGCCCCTGTTCAGACGCGTTACTGGTAGCCGTTCGCGTACCAAATACGTTCCGCAGAATTTTTGCCGAAGGAGCATTCAATGCCTCCTTTTTGCCAAGATTTTCAAAGGTTTATCACAGCGATGGGATAGAACGAGCCGACGAAATTCTCTCGGAAGTCTTTAGTCTACTGCTACTGATACTTATCCCTTTTTCTTTGGTCATCATAGCGATTTTTCCCTCATTTTTACGGCTATTGGTTTCCGGCTTTGACACGCTCAGCGAAAAGTTTGCGCTGACTGTCTCACTTGGGCGAATTTGCTTTCCATATCTAATATTCATCTCTGTTTCGTCATTACTGGGCGGAGTATTAAATACGATAAATAGATTCGCTGCGGCATCTGCGGCCTATTCTTTACTAAGTGTCTTCACAATATGCGGACTCCTCATAGGATATTTTCTGAATTTCCCAAACACCATCACAGTCCATTGCGTTGCTTGGAGCGTTTTTTTTTCTGGAATGGCTCAATCCAGTCTTCTTTTTTTATCTGCATCACGCCACGGATTTCATCTAAAATTCAAATTGCATTGTCTTACGAAGACTGTGAAAGATATAATGAGAAACATGGGGCCAGGGCTCATTGGAGCTGGAGTATGGCAACTAAATCTGCTAATTGACACAACCATCTCGTCCTTTCTGCCGACCGGTACCATTACCTGTATTAATTTAGCGGATCGACTGAATCAATTCCCTCTGGGAACGTTAGGAATCGCCATGAGCACAGCGCTGCTCCCCCAGCTAGCGAAAAGTGTTGGTCAGCACGAATATAATCAGGCAGTCTTCCAATTGGAGAGGGGATTGCTCGTTTCATTTTTCATGACGTTTTTTGCAACAGCGCTGCTCCTGGCACTGAGTGAGCAGATGGTATCTGTAGCGTTCCAACGTGGCAGGTTCGAAGATGAACAGGTCATGATCACGGCGAGCGCTGTGAGGGGATTCGCCATCGGCCTACCGGCTTATATGCTGACAAAAGTGTTTTCCGCCCTGTATTTCGCCGCTGGAAATACGAAATCACCGGTAATTTTTGGGATAATTTCTATGATTTTGAACGTAGTTTTTCTGCTGCTGCTGGTTCCTATATTGAAGTATTTCGGATTAGCTCTATGCACATCACTGTCCGCAATTTCTCAGGCTACTCTGCTTGTTTTGCGAAACAAAATTCCAATTCACTTTACTAGAGGATTTTGGCAGAAAATAGCGGCGCAAGCGACAGCTGCCGTTATTACCTATTTGTTTCTCCAAAAAATGGCTGAAATGGTATGGAAGAAATCTCCGTGGATACAAACGCACGAATGGCTAGGATTTGCCAGTTTTTTTGTAAGTGCAGCCGGGGTATTTTTCTTCATTTGCGTTGCATACCTAGCCGTCTGCGGACAGCAATGGAAACTTTGGAAAAAAGAAGTCTGGTAAATGACTATTCACAAACTACCAAGGCATTCCCCCTATCTGCCACTTCTTTGAAAATAAATTCTAAACCCAACTGTTGATATCTGTGGCAAAGACACCGGAAATTACTGTTGATTTTTACATAAAAGTACGACATATTGTAGCGTATTGAGGGAAGATCCATGGTAAAAGAAGAAAGAATTATCATGAGAAACAACAGCAGTGCAGCGCGGTTATATGATTTTGATGATTCAGAAACCATCGAGTCCACATTGGCCACATTTCGAAATTTTTCCCCGGAAAAGCCGATAGAGAATGCCGTCATATACTTCTGGGAAAGCCATAGTCAGCATAGTGATGGGAAGAGAAAAAATCAGGCAACAATCGACCTTATATACAAGGAATTCGATATGTCCTCCTGCGAGAAGTATGAAGTGCGTACAGGATATCTAAGTCGCTATAACTACCTGCCTAAGCCTCTTAATAAATGCACCCCAAAAGAGATAGATCAGGCCATTCTTATGGGAAAACAGGAACAAGAAAAATGGATTCTACACTGTTATTCTAATTTGCCAGGATTTGTGCAAAAGGACTGGCATAGTTGCATCGAGAGCGATGAAAATCCATATTACAAGGATTGTAGAGATCTAATCCTCAATAAAAGAGAAAGCAATAGCGATTTCTATGAAGCTTTCTTTAAAAGCGTCGGTGACTACGCTGAAAAGCACAGTACGGACAAGACCAATGGAGAATTGTATATTTTGGAGGAAATCTCCTGGATTCTTAGCCTGCCGCTATTACATATGAACAAACAAATCTATCTAATACATATCGGTAACGATAATTTTGCAATCCGTGCACTGTTTCATAATTTTGTGAATCTCCAGAGATCTGTAAAATGGCTATCTCCTCATTTCTGCAAAAGTACCTTTGTAAACATCAGCGACTTTCTGATGGATTACAGAAATTCTTATTATATGGGATACTCCTATGCGATTGAAGATAGCGACGCCGTGAAAGATATCAAACAATTCGAAAAAGAGAAAAACCCCACCAAGGAAGAGTTGATTCGTTCTCTAAGGCAGGTTAACGCTGAGAATAGCCTTCTCAAATCCATTATTGGCAAACTTCCGGGACACATCTATTGGCTGAGCAGTGACAACATCTATCTCGGATGCAATGATGCCCAGGCGGAGAGCTTCGGACTGAAATCTCGGGATGACATTATTGGGAAAACCAATTCAATGTTATTGAAAAATAAAGCCGATGCAAAGAAACTGGACGAGATTAACAGGAGAGTTATTAGTGAGGGAAGTTCCTATGAGGGAGAAGAGCTCGCGACCTTCATAAATAAAAGCGGAAGCTATCTATCGCAAAAAAATCCACTGTTCAATGATAACGGCAAGGTGATCGGGGTGCTCGGGATGTCCATCAACATCACAGATCGCAAAAAAGCCGAAGAATTGGAAGCCAAAAATAGTTTCCAAAGAGCAAAAATAGAAAAACAGGAGGAATTTCGTAAACTTACTGCAACTGTGGCACATGATCTTATTTCGCCACTGGTTAGCCTGGAGCATTTTTCCAAGTACAACAAAAATCTTCCAAGTGAAGACAATTTGGTGCTCCAAAGCATCGCTACAAGCATAAGGAATATAACAGGTGACTTGTTGAACCGGTATATGCGCGACCGCAACGAAGACTGTGCTAATCAGGAAGATCATATTCTGGTTTCCCTGGTTTTATTAGAACAAATTAGCCACAAGAGATACCAATATAAAAAATCAAAGATTCGATTGGATTACCTATTTGATGCTACAACAAAGTTTATTTTTATAAAAAGCGATTTGTCTAACTTCAGTCGTATGATATCTAACCTTATAAACAACGCCATGGATGCTATCGAAGGTAACCTCAAGGGAAATGTGAAAATATTTCTAAAAAAAGAAAGTGAGCACATCAAAATAATAATAAAAGACAATGGCCGCGGCATGCCAAATGATTTTGTAAATAAAATCAATAGTCGCGTTTTGGTAGGCTCAACAAAGAAAATAGGCCATGGAATTGGCCTTTCCCAGGTCATGGATACTCTGACACTATACAATGGCAAAATGCTAGTAGAATCAGAGAAAAGTGTAGGAACCACCGTTTCGCTTTCTTTTCCATTTGTAGATCAACCGAGTTGGCTTGCTTCGCAGGTAACTTTGCGAAAAAATTCTATCGTTATTGTTCTCGATGGAGATACTTCCATTCACTTGGTATGGAAGAACTTATTGGGAGATTATAAAGATCAGATAAGATTGTATTTCTTTCTCGATAGCAGGGAGGCATTTTCTTTCATTGAAGCAGAGAATGACCGGGATAATATATACTTATTGTCTGATTTCTTGCTGCCAGACAATGATCTTGCGGAAATTCTCCAGGTTATGCAGTACAATATACAAGAACGCACATATTTCGTTACGAATGTACACAGCGAAAGAATGCTGCATCGCATCACCGACCAGTCTTCCGTGAGGATCATTCCAAAACAATTTCTACCAGACGTTCAAATAATTATGGAATAAGAAATTTGTCTAAAAAATCCACTCCTTGGATGGGCATTCTCTTTACAGAGAGGAAAAATGATCTGTGATCCGAAAGCCTCAACGGCTTGTTGCACAATTTTTTTCAAGGAGCTTCGGCATTTTTTCCGCAGGCGGAGGACTGTAACTTGAGAAGACATCCTCTGAAATATCCTCGGAGTATTGCCAATTTAACAAGGATACTTCTATTAAGAGATCAGTAGATTCTTCTTTTTTATCTGGAAATATTATCCACTTACGAAGCAGGAATGGATGCAACGAAAACACTAACGTGATCGCGCCATAGGTTTCCTCATCATCCTTTTTACAAAACTTGATCGCGAGGAAATCATCGCCAATCTTAATGGATTGGACATGAACATTTTTGCGTAGATCAATTTTCTTCTCAAGTAGAAACGCCAAAGGAAAAGAATGTAGCGATGTCACGGTCTTTTCCTTTAATTTTCGATCGTAGATTGTTACTCTGTTACCTTTAACAATTACTACGACATCGGCTGAATTTATTTTTAGTGAACTAGTTATTCTATTCAGGTGGATCACCCCTATCGTATTTTCCCCCACATTATCCCGTTGGAAAAAAAACGTTTCCAACGTTGTTATCCCGTTTAAAAATTGCTGCACTACATCTATCCAATACTCCGTATCTTTAACTATAGAATTGCTGGCGGCAGGAGCTTGCTGCATACAGCAACAGATCAGCAAAATAGCAACCAGCTCTCTCAGCATAAATCTGATTTCCTCACCGTGCTTAACCCTTCCAACGTTCTATCGCCCTAATACTTCCCGCTTTCCAACATGATTGGCTGCAGACACAATACCGGACTTCTCCATTAAATCTATCATTCGTGCTGCTCTATTATATCCTACTTTTAAATGCCGTTGAAGAAAACTTGTTGATGCTTTTCCTTCCCTTAGAATCAAAGAAACCGCTTCTGCGTATAACGGATCTTCGCTAGACTCTCCAAGATTTTTATCATCACCTCCGCTTTCCTCGGGGTTTTCCTCATCCTCCAATATGGTTGTTATATAATGCGGCTCCCCTTGTGATTTTAGACTTTCAGTAACTTTTTCAACCTCGACATCACTTACGAATGGACAGTGGATCCTTATCATTCGCCCCCCAGATGCCATGTAAAGCATATCCCCCTGCCCTAGCAGCTGTTCAGCCCCCTGCTCTCCTAGGATCGTTCGGCTGTCGATTTTGGAACTCACCTGGAAACTAACCCTCGTAGGAAAATTCGCCTTAATTGTGCCTGTAATGACATCAACCGATGGCCGTTGTGTTGCCATGATTAAGTGTATTCCTGCTGCTCTAGCCATCTGGGCCAGCCGCTGAACAGCGATTTCAATATCCTTGCCTGCCACAAGCATCAGGTCAGCCATCTCATCCACGATGATCACGATATATGGGATAGGATCCAGCTTTACCATCTGCGTTTCATATATTGGCGAGCCTGTCTCTGGATCAAAACCTGTGTGTACCCTGCGAGTAACAGCCTCACCAGATTTCTTTAAACTGTTTAGCTTGGCGTTGTACCCCTCAATATTTCTTACGCCCAATTTTGACATCGACAGATAGCGAGATTCCATCTCCTTTACTGCCCATTTCAAAGCGGTAACGGATTTTTTAGGATCGGTGACAACCGGCGTCAGAAGATGGGGAATGTCGTCGTACACTGACAGTTCAAGCATCTTCGGATCTACCATTATAAACTTGCATTCATCCGGAGTAAGTTTATAGAGCAGAGATAAAATCATTGCATTTATCCCAACAGATTTTCCAGATCCAGTCGTTCCTGCTATCAGCAGGTGTGGCATTCTGGCCAAATCCACTACCATTGCTTCGCCAGAAATATCTTTTCCAAGAGAGATTGGCAGAGATGCTGGAGATTTTTTGTAGGAGTCAGATTCTAAAATCTCGCGCAAATATACTGTCTGACGTTTTTTGTTCGGTAGTTCTATGCCAAGAGCATTCCGCCCAGGAATCACCGCAACTCTGGCTGAGACAGCACTCATATAGCGAGCGATATCGTTTGATAATCCAATGACTCGAGACGACTTTATGCCAGCAGCAGGCTTTAGTTCATACAGAGTCACCACGGGACCTGCACTAACTCCGCTAATTTCCCCGCTTATTCCGAAATCGTTCAACACACCAACCAAATCGTTGGCATTGGATTTTATCTCTGCCTCCGATAATTTTTCCCCCATAAACTGCGCATCTTTTAATAAGGAAAGAGGAGGAAGTGAGAACTCCCCTACCCTATTCCCTTTATCTTTGTGTGGTACAGTGTTTTCTTGTGACATAAAATGTCCTTCGATGGCCGGAGTCATGTCTGAGATGATCGTCTTCAAGGGATTTTTTCCTTTGAAGCGCAGTCTAAACCTATTGCTGCTGCGAGAAAAATGGCATCGCGCGGCAAAAAATGCGCTCGAAAGAAATATCGCGGCGAGCATCCCCGTAGTTGCCCAAAAATACCACGGAAACTGCAAATTTATTTTATTTCGGATCAACTGAAGAATGATCTGCCCGACAACGCCAGAGGACAACCCTGCGTAATCTTTCAGAATTTCTATCAAAACGGAGCAGGATACTCCACTAATCAAAAAAGAAAGAATCCGTGGAAATGACACTACGTGATATTCCATCAGCTGGTATCCAAACGATAGCAACAGAATGGAAAACACGTAGGATGAAACACCAAAAAACTGTACCATAACATCCGCGTAGTAACTGCCGACAATCGATAGTAAATTAACAGCACCTCCGTCTATTGCTGTATTAAATGAAGGATCTTCCGCACAATAGGAAGCTATGGCTATCAGCGTTGCCAAGGCAAAAAAGAACACGAATATTCCAATGATCTCAACAACACACCAGTATATGCTGCGAAACAAATTTTTGCCACTTAGTAAAGACATGTCGACCGCCACTCCACGGTCTATAACGCATCCAGCGTTATATCGCAGATCAAATTGCTATAGGGAACACTCTGCAGTTCTGTTTCGAAAACTATTTTTTGATTCGGAAGTAATTTTTTACAAGATAAGTTGTGCGTCCAGACCTTTCTGTACCCAATACCTTTCTTTTCGCCACTATCTTCTCGCAGGGAGATGACAACGCCAGAAATGATTTTCACTGAATCCGATGAATTTACTAGCTCTCCCCGCAATCCCATGTACAGCGTGCTATCCTTTAGCACAAAAAAGTTGGATAAATCTTGAACTATAAAAGCCTTTTTGGAGTATTTCTGTATTCCAAGTGCTTCATAAAAAGTCGCTGCTGCAGGCCAGATTTTTAGCACCGCAGGACTAGCAAAAAACAGCGAGAAAATTGTGATAAAGACTACGAACCAGAAGACAATCCACCGAACTAAATCCAACGTGCGGCCGCGACGCTGCACCTCACTTTCTGCTGACTGCTGCCAGGTGGATCCACACATGGCACAACGAACCAGCTTTCCTCTACCAACAGCACTTGCCAGCACGAAATACTTGCAGGAACATACCGGACAAACAACTATCATTACCTATCCATAGAAACACCTGCATACAATATGCCAGACCTCGGACTCGAACCAAGGACCTACTGATTACAAATCAGTTGCTCTACCAACTGAGCTAGTCCGGCGCAAGGCTAATATAATGCTACCAAAAAAAACCTTCGCCGCAAAGTAAAAAATACAATGTGTAAGCGACCTTACAAAATTAGCAAGATTGTTAGTTTTTGATCAAAATCAGCAGGTGTTTCTTTTTCCCGCAAGACAGACATAGCATTGCACCATCCGCAGTCTCTGGTGGCACATAGTAGCTCTCGGAGATATGGCAATTATCTACTTGCACCCCGCCGCCACGAATTAACCGCTTGGCTTCCCCCCGGCTTTTGCAAAGATTGCTCTCGACGAGAATATCCACAATAGATTTATTACTGCAATCCGCTTTGCTCAACGAATATTTTAGAATAGAAGGCGAACATGACAGGTTATCCTTCGAATTATTCTCAAATAATTCTGCTACGGTCTGATGAATTTCCATAAGGGAACTCCTCCCATGGACAATAGCTGTCACTTCGTCTGCAAGCAGCTTTTTAAGGGAATTTAATTCCTCCCCTCCAACTGATTCCATCTTTTTAATTTCAGATATTTCTAGGTCGGTAAAAAGATACATCAGCCGAACAACATCAGCGTCGTCGACATTTCTCCAATATTGCCAAAAATCGTAGGTAGAGAGTAAATCCTTTGATAGCCAAACTGCACCCCTAGCCGTTTTCCCCATTTTTTGCCCGCCGGCAGTGGTAAGGAGCGGGTTGGTAAATCCAAAAACTTCCACTCCAAGTTTCTTTTTTAGTAGTTCAACTCCGCAAATGATATTGCCCCATTGATCCTGCCCACCAAACTGAATGCAACACCCAAATTCAGAATATAGTTTGTAAAAATCGTAGGCCTGCAGCAACATGTAGTTAAACTCAAGAAAGCTAAGTGAATCATTAGCTTCCAACTTTGCCTTAACAGACTCAAATCCTATCATGCGATTAATAGAGAAGAATTTACCTATTTCACGTAGAAATGGTATATATTCCAACCTATCTAGCCAATCTGCGTTGTTCACCAGGATAGCGTCGGTTGCACCATCGCCGAATTTCAAGAGCGGAGCAAGACAGGTTACGATGCCATTTATGTTAGACGCAATTTCTTCATCTGTGAGAATCGGGCGGGCAACATTTTTGAAGGACGGATCCCCAATCTTCGTGGTTCCACCTCCAACTAGAACGACTGGCCTATGTCCATGCTTTTGAAATAAACGCAGTAAAAAAATTGGTATTAGATGCCCAACGTGCAAACTTCTAGCGGTAACATCTGATCCTAAATATCCCAATCTCCCTTTGACGGTTAGGAAATTGTCTATTTCAGCGAGATTCGTAGATTGATAAAAAAAACCTCTTGCATCCGCTTCATTCAGAAAAGAGGACTTGTATTTCATAGCTTCGCCTTGGTGATGAACCAGATCACATATTTGCTGCGATCTTTACATATTTTGCGCTTAAATACTCAGTGATACAACTCTTTATGGTATCCAAATGATCTTTAAAGGAGTGATCACAATTCGGAATTACACGGTAATCTATGCTGATACCCCTCTGGCTATTTAATTTGTCCACTAGCTTATTTACATTATCAAGCGGACATATTATGTCCTCTTCACCGGTTATGATCATACCGGAAACAGGACAGGGAGCAAGAAAAGCAAAATCATAGAGATTCACCGGAGGGCATACGGATACAAATCCAGCAATTTCCGGACGGCGCATGAGTAACTGCATCCCTATCAGCGCTCCAAAAGAAAAGCCTGCTATCCATAGTGGACGTTCTCCTTGGTTTACAGACTGAATCCAGTCAAGAACTGCAGCGGTGTCCATCAGCTCTCCTTCGCCCTTGTCGTGTGTCCCCTCTGATTTTCCAACGCCGCGAAAATTGAACCTTATTGCCGAAAACCCATTCTCCACGAATGCATTATACAAGGTCACAGTAACACGATTATTCATGGTACCCCCCTGCAAGGGATTCGGATGCAAAACCATAACCAGCGGGGCGTTAGGAGTTTTACTATGGTGGTACTTGGCTTCAATTCGCCCGGCATTTCCTATAAGCGCTATTTCTGGCATCTTTATATCCTCTTCACTTCCTTCACCACATCAAATAATGCTCTTCGATCCACTTCACAAGTGTTTTTAGCGTAGAAAGTCGAAAAGCTCTTCGACTGCTTAAATTCAGCGACATTTGTGTTATCATTACTACTCGGATGAAAGACCGTCAGAGATTATTGTGATTGCCGGAGTGATAAAGATTTTCCCGAAGCTAAGGATATGTGTCCATGTAAACGTGGCAGCTCGCGGAGGAGCTTTTCTTTCTGCGCTTCTTATAACTATTGCACTTTTTTTTAGTATAGTTAAAGCTGACACTACCACTCCCGAGTTCGTCAGCCTGAAGTCCTCAATGATAAATATGCGCGTTGGACCAGGCAAAGAATTCCCAGTTAGCTGGACATTTATAAAGGTGGATCTGCCAATGATGCTCATCGCAGAATTTAATGAATGGAAAAAAGTGCGATTTATCGATCAAACTGAAGGATGGATCCATAAAAGCATGGTTACCAATAGAAACACGGCTTTAGTAGCGGTAGACTACACAATCCTATATAGACAAGATTCCACATCTCATCCAATAGCAAAAATAGAGAAAAACGTTATCGTCAAAGTGATTAAAACGCACCAAAACTGGGTTAAGGTAGCCGTCGGTAAGATTAAAGGATGGGTGAAAAAGCATGATTTATGGGGAGTAAACATCGAACAAGAATAGTATCTAATTTTGATTGATTTTCTTAGAGGATTTACTCTATATTAATGCCTATGTACTACTTCATTAGCAGGTTGAACTGTGGGGAATGTTAGAGTTGTCTAGCGTATCAAGGTTGCGTGGTAAATTATGTGGCAGTGTACTGCTGGTGGTAGCTTATTCTCCAACATTGATTGAGTTTTTTTCCAACAATGAAGCGAAGGAAGAAAGTTGCTTTGAGTACAAAAGTATCTTTCTGCCACCACGAGTCAATGCGGAAGAGTTTCTACTGTCGAATTTACTCAACGGCCAAGATCTATCTTCGATAGAGGTGTCCTCAGGCTTTCCAAGTAAGAGTTTTTTCATTACCGACAGTAGTGACAGTTATACTGATAGTAAAGGAGCCCTTAGAAACGAACCGGTGGACGCTCTACGAACAAGTTCTGTAAAGATTATCTCAAAAGGAGAACTGGCGGGAGCGAAGTTTGTGCGTGGAGAAATTACCTCTAATTTCTACTGTGATGCCAGGCGAGTAGGAATTCCTGCAGGAGTGATTGACGGCGTAGTGGATAAGTTGTCTTCACGAATAGATTTTAAGCATTCTCTGAAGAGAGGGGATGCTTTTGAGGTAATTTACGATGCCAAAAACGTGATGCTATATGCAAAGCTCGTTACAAAAAGAAAGCAAGCAGCGGTCTATAGAATGGAGAATAACAATGATGCAGTCTACTACACAGAAAACGGAATTAAAATCTCAGCCACAACAAGAAACAACTGTTTTGCCCCTCCTCTGAAAGGAAGATTGCAGATAACCTCCCGCTTCGGGTGGAGGAAGCATCCCGTTCATCGCGTACATCAGCATCATTCAGGAGTTGACCTTGCAGCACCACACGGAACGCCTGTCTATGCTGTCCTGGATGGAGTTGTTAATAGAGCGTCCCGTTACTTTGGCTATGGGAACTGCATCGATTTGAATCATAAGGCAGGATATTCTAGTAGATATGCTCATCTATGCAAGTGTAGTGTTCGCGGAGGAGAAAAGGTAAAAAAAGGGCAGTTGATAGGGTACAGTGGAAGCACTGGCTGTGTGGATGGCCCGCATTTGCATTTAGAAATTGCTTGTAACAACAAAGTTATGAATCCAATGAGTGTAAAAATGATTCCAGATGTTCCAGAGAGAATTCCCAATATGGTTAAATTCAATGTTAGAAAAAACTTAATTGAAAGAATTTCCGCTGCCTAATTATTATGTTTTTTTGTTGAATGAAGATAATGGAAATGGAGAAACCTGTTTGCAATCGCTTTTCCTCGGGGCCCTGCACCAAGAGGCAGGGGTGGTATGCTCCGTCCTGCGCTCTTGTAGGACGGTCGCACCGATCGAAAGACTGTCTGAGTCTAATCCAAGATGTCATTGCTCTGCAGAAAAAAGTCCTAAAAATTCCATCCTATTATCAGGTGGGGGTGGTGGCTGGATCAGCAACAGGCGCAATGGAGATGCTTATGTGGTCTCTGCTTGGGGAGCGAGGCGTAGATGTATTAGTTGGATGCTTATTTAGCAGCCATTGGGCTAACGATATAACTAATGAGCTAAAAATAGAGGATTATCGGCTTTTTATTGGAGAGTTTCCAAATCTGCCAGATGTTTCACATGTGGACTTCGATAGAGATTTGGTTTTCTGTTTATCAGCAACGACTTCTGGAGCAGCCTTTCTCAACCAAGATTGGATTCCCAGAAGCCGCGAAGGATTGGTTCTCTGTGATGCCGCATCAGCAGCCTTCACCATGGATTTCGACTGGGAAAGGCTGGATGCAGTGGCTTTTTCCTGGCAGAAAGGACTCGGAGGTGAAGCGGGATTTGGAACGATTGTGCTCAGTCCTCGCGCCATGCAACGTCTCGGCTCCTATGAACCGAATAGGCCGATTCCACGTCTCTTTCGAATAGCTAGTGATAAAAAAGTTCGTACTGATCTCTTCCAAGGGGCAACGATCAATTCTCCGTCCATGATTTGCCTGGAAGATTTTCGTAATAGCCTCCTCTGGGCGGAACAGCAGGGCGGAGTAGACGAACTGCTTCGAAGAGTTGAACAAAATTACTCTGTTATGAAAGAATGGATGGCCAAACAGGATATATTTTATTTTTTAGTCGATGAGAAACAGCGCGCACATCATATTGCATGCCTTGGCATTAGCTTTGAAAAGTACCGAACCCTATCTGAAAAAGAAAAATGGGACTTTTTGAAAAATATCGTTGCAGTTTGTGAAAGAGAGGAAGCGGGAGTAGATTTTCTTGGACATGCGCAGACTAAACCAAACCTGCGTGTATGGATGGGGCCGACCATAGAGTCACAGGATCTAAAAAAATTTCTCCCATGGCTGGAGTTTGCCTATGCCGAAGTCTCGGCGAAATGTTACTAATTTCCGAAGAAAGCTCTTTAACGGAAATTCTTAAACTGGTAGACAGGGAGATTACAACTTCTCCGGTGGAAGAGCGTTTTCTTACCGTAGACACTGAATTCGTTCGTGAAAATTTAAAAGATCCTCTGCTATGCCTAGTGCAAATTGCCTCACCCAAAACGGTTTTTATTATCGATCCTATGATGGTCGATATCACGCTACTGGAGAAAATTTTCCAAGATCCAAAGATCGTGAAGGTCTTTCACTCAGCCGCCCAGGATTTGGAAATATTGTCTTTTTACGGCCTTGAAACACGAAACTACTATGATACTCAATTATATGAAGCAATTCTCAGCACCAATGCTCACATAAGCTATCAGGCGATAGTTCTGCGGTACCTTAATATCAATTTGGAAAAAAGCCTTTCCCTCAGTGACTGGCGCAAGCGACCCCTGGATAGGAAACAGCTTCAGTATGCAGCAAATGACGTTTCCTACCTACGGGAGATTTACAAGTGTCAGCTGCGGAAGCTACAGAATAGAGATCGTATCCACTGGTTGGATGAGGAACTGCAGAGCTTGACGGTCAAAAGCATAAATCTCGACGAGAGCGCTATGGCCACGTATCGTCAGCTGGAAGAGCATCGCGCAAAAATGGCTATAACTAGGCGCGTGTTGCCTGAGGCAATAGCGACGGATGCAATCCTCAGAAGCATATGCAAAAAGGGAATCGATTTCGTGCGGCGCATGAAGCATTCGAGGAATGTCAGAAACGATTATTTCAGGGAATTCCTGATTTTTGCTGAAACAGTCGCCGAGGACCAGACGACCCGGGAAGAAAGAGGCGATAAAAATGCCCTCTCACTTCTGCTAAGGACATTGCTTGAAATCTGCTCCAAGGAGCACGATGTTGCTCCGTCAATGATCGCCACCTCCGGAGATCTTGATAAACTAGCAGATGCGGGAAGCGAAAATAGGGGCGAAGTCATTAAATGCTTTGTCGGGTGGCGTAATGAAATTTTTGGTCAACGCGCCGTTCACCTACTGCGAGGTGATGTCGCCCTGCGTGTTGAAGAAGACTGCGCTACCGGATCGAAAAAGGTCATGGCGATGACAAGATCATGGTAACTGCATGGCAATAAAGAATGTCATCGCAGTCTCAGCCTGCCTGAAACGCTGCTCCATCGCAATTTCTTACGAAGGTGCTCTACACGAGACAAATGAAAACGTTAACGCCGCTGCAGATCTTGTTGGGCTAGCAAATGACCTTATAAAATCTAGCCACATTGATTTGCAAAAAATCGAAGGAATCATAACAACATCCGGTCCGGGTTCGTTTACTGGTATTCGAGTCGCCCAGAGTTTCGCAAAAGGACTCGCCATGACTTTGCGAACACAAGCTATGTGCGTTAGTTATTTCGACGTTATCCGCCACATGGTTATATCCTCTGGAAAAAGCTTTCCGACCGACACCGAACGGACTGTTGCAGTCCTCATAAAAAGTGATGAGGATAATTATATGTATGGGCAAACAGGCTGTGGGGTGGATTTCTATGGTCCCATCGAATCCTTCAGGATAGAAAACGAAACTATTCTTGCTGGAGATGCCGTTAACGATTTTTGTCAAAAAAAACCATATCTTTCAAATACCAAAAGCAAAATATTCATATCCGACTTCAGAAAGGCCAGCTGTCTTTTGCCTCTTTTTCTCAGGAGCTCTCCGGGATCCCAAATGCGGCCCCTTTATCTCGTCAAACAGCAGCAGTATGCTTGAGCATCCAGGAATTACCGTAAACCTCGGTGTCCCGAATGTGCCCGTATTTGGTCCAGCCGTGCCCGTGTAAGGCAGAGTCAGCTCTGCTTGTTTAGGCTCCCGGCGTGTTAATACTTCAACATTATTTTTTTGTAAGATGTACCCCTAGTGAACAATACTTTCTATCTTTAGAACCGTCACTGGTTGCCTATGTCCATTCTTCCGGCGATAATTTTTCCGTCGATGTTTCTTAAACACCAAGATAGTGTCTAATTTTTTCTGCTCGACAACTTTTGCCTGAACCACCGACCCAGGGACAAAGGGGCGACCAATGGCAACTGAGTCCCCCTTCCCCACCATTAAAACTTCAGGGATTTCTACGCTAGCCCCCTCCTCGTAGGGAAGTTTTTCCACGCAAATGAACCCTCCCTCGCGCACCTTATACTGCTGCCCCCCTGTCCTAATGACTGCAAACATATGCCCCTCTTTCAAATAAGTAGCTTGTAGGGATCATTAAACTATTTCCACTGAACTTGCAAGAAGAGATTACTCTATAATAAGCAAGATGGGTTTCAATAATATGTTCAGTTAAATAGTAAGAATTATACCGTTTTCTGGCTTCCAGTACAAAAAAACCTCATCTTCCCATTGGACTGGACGTTCCGCTGCACGAACTAAATTAGCCACCGTCGCGAAGATGATCATACCAGACCGAAGTTTTACGTGATAGATGGACACATCTCCAAGATACACAATATCTTTTACCACGCCACTGGTCCAATTATACTCTCCTTTTGGCTTAGAGTCGGTCAGTATGACCTTCTCTGGACGGATCGCTACACTGATCTGGGCGCCGACTGGCACAGATGCTGAATGGCTTACATATAAATTTTTTTCCATAGACGTAGATTTTACTATAACATGATCAGGCTCTTCTTCGATTATAATGCCATCGAACAAATTGACCGATCCTATGAAATTTGCAACATATTTCGAGTTCGGATATTCATAAATCTCTGTAGGCGCTCCAACCTGTAAGATGCGCCCTTCGTTCATCAATCCAATGCGGGAGGACATGGTCATCGCTTCCTCCTGATCATGGGATACCATTATGAATGTCACCCCGACCTTTTCCTGAATATTTACCAGTTCCAACTGGGTACGTTCTCGCAACTTCTTGTCAAGGGCTGCAAGAGGCTCATCCAGTAACACTAATTTTGGTTGCTTGACAAGGCTTCTTGCAAGCGCTACGCGCTGCCGTTCCCCACCAGATAATTGATCCGGCTTTCGACGTTCATATCCACTCATTTGTACCAGCTCCAGGTAGGCGTCCACCCGATCTCGGATCTCGCTCTTGGACATGCCATCCTGGATCAGTCCGAAAGCAATATTCTGCTCAACTGTCATATGCGGAAACAACGCGTAGGACTGGAAGACCATGCTAACTGGCCTTTTGTAGGCTGGAGTATCTGTCATATCCATGCCGTCGATAAAAACCTTACCCGATGATGGCGTCTCGAATCCTGCCAGCATTCGCAGCAGAGTCGTCTTGCCGCATCCAGACCTACCTAGCAGAGAAAACAACTCTCCTTTGTATATAGAAAGGGACACCTCGTTTACCGCAACCCTACCTCCGAATGTTTTTGCCAAGCTTTTGATAGAAACATATGGCTGTGCCTTTGGATCTTGCCAGGGTTCGAGGCTATTTAAATACTTAGACTGCGCCATACAAACTTAAGATATCAATCTAGCGTTTTATAACACGATGTTCCGAATTTTTACAATGGATACATCTATTCCTGTTCCTTCCGGATTCCTCAATTCTAGAAGTGGCTATAATAATTGACAATTCAGAACATTAATTCTGTTCGTTATTAGTGGATTGGGTATATATTAGAAAGAGTATAAGATTTTTTGATGTTGAGATTTGAGAGAGTCTTTAAAGATGAGAGGATGATGAGAGGATTAACAGGGTTGAATTTACTAGAATTTGAGGAGTTGCTAGCGACATTTGAGAGGATTTTATTTGAGATACAGAAAGGCAAAGAGAGGCAGCGAGCAGTTGGAGGAGGTTGCAAAGGCATTCTATACGACGCGAAACATAAGCTTTTCTATATTCTTTTTTATATGAAGGCCTATCCCACATTCGATGTTGCAGCATTTATTTTTGGCACAGTCAGGAGTGTAACATTTGAATGGAAAAGCAAGCTATTGCCTGTGTTAGAACGAGCATTGGGC
>JAISYI010000001.1 GCA_031269995.1 Holosporaceae bacterium | reverse complement strand
ATATTATGGCTTTTTTCTGGAATACATGGAGCTCCATCTCCGAAAAAATGCGCTCTAGAATTAATGACAACTTTCACCTGCTCAAAAAATCCAACTTCTTATCGTGAACCGGTATATATCCTATCCTAAGTCCCACATTACTAGTATTCACCGCTATATCTTTGTTGAGTATTCACCAATTTCTACGATGAATAGGGGAAAAAGATTTGGACTTTCTGCGTTTTTTCTGCTAGGGATATATAAAATATGGATGTTAGGAGATTTTCGTGGCTTTGAAGATTCGTTTAGCTCGCGGTGGTGCCAAAAAACGTCCCTTCTACAGGATGGTTGTGGCGGATTCCAGAAATCCGAGAGATGGTGCATTTCTGGAGAGAGTTGGGTCCTATGATCCGTTTCTTCCAACTGAGAATCCGAGTCGCGTCATTGCGAAGGCAGATCGGGTGAAATACTGGATATCGGTTGGGGCTAAAATGTCGGAGCGGGTCGCCTTATTACTAAGCAGGCTTGGGGTTTGCGATAGTCCAATCGTGCGGAATACACCAAAAAAGTCTGCCCCAAAAAAGAAGGCTCGTGAGCGTCTCCAGGTGCAACAGCAGTCGTCCTCCATAGCCTAGGGATGATCGAAGTTCTACGCGTCACTGGAGCTTTTGGGGTCAAGGGGGCTGTACGGGTTAGGCTTCTTACAAATAATTTTAGCAACTATAAAAAAATCTACGACGAAGATGGCCTCGAGTATTCATTCTTCGGCCTGAGGTTTCTGGGAGGTACAAAGGCAGCGTTATTTTTGGATGGAATAACGAATAGAGCCGCTGCTGAGGCGCTTAAAGGTCGGAATTACTATGTGAAAAAAGTCGATCTTCCCGCAATCGGAGAGAACGAATTTTATCTATGTAACCTGTTAGGACGGAAGGTTCTGGTACACAACTCTGAAAAGGAGTACGTAATCGTAGATGTAAAAAATTTTGGTGCAGGGGACCTCATTGAGTTATCCCGTGGGAATGAGGACACGTTTTTGGTTCCATTTACCAGGAAAAATTTTCCAGGTGAGGATAATCCAGATTCTGACGGCTCACTTATCCTCTCCGCAGAAGCTCTCGGTTGGTTTGGTAACGAACAGTAGCAGCGGTATTATAGCATGGCGATAATCTGGCAGGCCAACGTCTTTACAATCTTCCCTGGCGCTTTCCCTGGCAGT
This sequence comes from Holosporaceae bacterium, assembly GCA_031269995.1. GTDB lineage: Bacteria > Pseudomonadota > Alphaproteobacteria > UBA3830 > UBA3830 > JAIRMQ01. Next base: position 32,031 of record JAISYI010000001.1, on the reverse strand, counting down.
CTTGGTGTGTCCATTGCTGGAAAAGCTTTAGCGCAACAAAAGTGGCGACTAAACCTGATAGATTTGAAAAAGTTCCCGGTAAAATCTGATCGCATCGACTCTATTCCCTATGGGGGAGGAGCCGGCATGGTCCTCTCCCCGCTTGCCTTTGAGCAGGCCTTCGATTTCCTGCCGGAGAATGAAAAGAAGTGGCGGAAGATCTATTTTTCTCCACGGGGTAGAGCACTGACCCAGGATGATCTGAGTAGTATCAGCCGTTCGGATGGGGTACTGATGCTTTGCGGTAGATATGAGGGTGTTGATCAAAGAATCATTGATTTTTACAAAATGGAAGAGGTATCTCTTGGAGATTTTATTTTGTTGGGCGGAGAAGTAGCTGCGATGGCGATCATCGAAGGTTGCGTACGCCTTCTACCAGGAGTGGTGGGAAACTGCACATCCATCTGTGACGATTCTTTTAAGAATCAGCTTCTAGAACATGATCAGTATACTCGCCCGGAGTTTTTTCATGGATTGTCTGTTCCGGCCCTTCTATTGAAAGGGAACCATGCGCAAATCTCTCAATTTCGTCTGAATCAATCCAAGTCTCTCACTCGCCGCAGGCGTTTCGATCTTTGGGCGCGGTATGTCAACATTTTTTTGAAAAATTGTCGCGATTAACGCTAAATTAATTTATTTTTTGTAAAACACCTCCCAATAAGGCAATTTCTTTTTGCTCTTATAGACAAAGGAGGAAATAATGAGTCAAAAAATGACAGATCCACCTCATAGGACGGTCTCTGTGCGGATACATCGAGCAGCTAAACGGGCTCTGGTGGCGAGCCTGTTATGTTTAAGTTTGTGTGATTGCGAAGATAAGGCAGAAGCGATGATGCCGGAGCATGGCGCCGGTGGTCAAAGTGGTGCGTTGATGCAACCGTTGGCTGGGTCGGACGAAGACGCCGAGTTCGGCCGGAGAGCCATGCCGCCGGCAATCGGTGACGACGAGCCTGGCGAACTGCTTGTACAAGAACGGGACGCCCATGTCCCTGGTGGTTTGGGACCGGATTTGAGAAAACTCTTTGAGGACAACCGCGAATCAGTAACGACTTATTATATACGAGGAACCTATCCGGCCCCTTTTAAACAATACTTTTGGAAACTTGGAAGCGAAATTGCTGACCCGCTTGCACAGTTAACGACTCTCTTGTGCGGTGTGGTGGCTGGAACTGGGGTCGCGCATAGCTCTGGTCCCATCGTGCTCCTCTCCGCAGCGAGTTTAGTATCCAGGGGCATTGCGGGATACGCTGTGCCTAAAGCTCAGGAACTGGCCAACATCATGACGTGCTTGAAAGTGCTTGAACGGTCCCCTGAGTTAGCACCTGAACTGCTGGGCGTGCCCGCTCGGGCGCAGCTGGACGCTGCGATTGAGGCTTGATAAAAAACACGCCGTCGGCGGACCGCTACCTACCAGCAGTGTACTTGAGCTCTGCGTAAATTAATTAAGCGTTTCCACTTCTGAGCACGCTATTCAAATGCCTCAATGTTACTACGCAATCCCCTGACTGGGGATTGCCCTATAAATACCGAATCTGTTCCGGGGATTTTTTAATTTTTCCGTTACTGTTGGACTTTTGACGGCGATTGGCGGTACTTTCGCTGAATGCCTGACAAATCAACATACTCAGCAAACTATTTCTATTTTTGTTGGGCAATCCATTTGCAGAAATATGATTGACAGGGGCCATTTATACATTATTATATACTGCTGCCGCTGTTTTTGAGGGAGGAGGGGTGGCCGAGCGGTCAATGGCAGCAGACTGTAAATCTGCCGACGGAAGTCTACGTAAGTTCAAATCTTACCCCCTCCATATCTATTCAATGTAGGACAGTAGCGAGACGTCAGTTGCTTCTTAGCGTGAACGATCTTCTATCTTTAAGGCTGCTAGAAACGTCCCATGTGGGATTTTCACATTGCCGATCTCGCGCATTTTCTTCTTACCCTCCCTTTGCTTCTCGAGAAGCTTGCGCTTTCTGGAAATATCGCCTCCATAGCATTTCGCGGTGACATCCTTACGGAATGCAGAAATAGTTTCGCGGGCGATAACTTTGCCTCCTATCGCCGCTTGTATGGGTATTTTAAACATATGCCTAGGGATAAGCTCCTTCAGCCTTTCGCAGAGCTGTCTACCCCGATATTCAGCGTTGCCTCGGTGGACGATCATGGAAAGTGCATCTACCTGTTCGCCGTTAACTAGGATCATCATTTTCACCAGATCACTTTGCCTGCAGCCGTGCAAATGATAGTCAAAACTAGCATATCCTTTACTGATGGATTTTAACCGGTCATAAAAATCATAAACCACTTCGTTTAAAGGAAGATGGTACCCAACGAGAACTCTGGACCCGACATAGGTCAATTCCTGCTGTATTCCGCGTTTTTCTTCACATAGGGCTAAAATATTACCTAGATACTCATCTGGAACGATTATCTGTGCAGCAATCCAGGGCTCCTCGATAAAGGATATGGTACTTTGATCTGGCATATCCGCTGGGTTGTGCATATCCACCATGGCGCCATTGGTAAGATGCACTTTGTACGCGACACTAGGAGCAGTCGTGACCAGATCTAGATTGTATTCCCGCTCCAATCTCTCCTCAATTACTTCCAGGTGGAGCAATCCCAAAAAACCACACCTAAAACCGAATCCCATGGCCTGGGATGTCTCCGGCTCGTAGGAAAAACTCGCATCGTTCAGTTGCAGTTTTGTTAGGCAATCCTTTAGTCTCTCGTAGTCAACTGTTTGCACTGGGAATATGCTGCAGAACACCACCGGCACGCAGGGCTTAAATCCTGGCAAAGCCTCGGAAGCAGGATTATTTTCCTGGGTTACCGTATCGCCAACGCGGGCGTCGCCCACGCTTTTGACGCCGGCAATGATGTATCCAATCTCTCCAGCTTTTAGTTCCGAAACCTCTGTTGGCTTTGGTCGAAAAATCCCGACCTTTTCCACTGTATACGTCATGCCGGCCGCCATCAGCTTTATCCGCATGCTGGGTTTTAGGATTCCATCCTTTATACGAACGAGGGTTACGACTCCCATATATGGGTCGTACCAGCTATCCACTAACAGTGCCTTAAGGGGACCTTTTTCACTGCCGATTGGAGGCGAAAGCTTGGTTACTAGAGCTTCCAATACATCCTCAATGCCGGTCCCCTGCTTCGCCGAGATCTGAATGGCATCAGAACAATCCAAGCCTATTACTTCTTCTATTTGCCGACTGACCGTTGCTGCATCAGCCGCTGGGAGATCTATTTTGTTAAGGACTACGATAATTTCATGATTATGATCCAAGGCCTGATACACATTGGCCAGGGTCTGTGCTTCGACACCTTGGGTTGCGTCCACTACGAGGATCGATCCTTCGCAGGCTGCCAGAGACCGGCTAACCTCATAGGAAAAGTCCACGTGTCCAGGAGTATCCATGAGATTAATCTGATAGATATTCCCGTTCTTCGCTTTATAATCTAGGCGCACGGTTTGTGCTTTAATGGTTATGCCACGTTCCCTCTCTATGTCCATAGAGTCCAGCATTTGATCATGAAATTCTCGTGCGTTTACCGCTCCGCAAAACTGCATCAACCTGTCAGCGAGCGTAGATTTCCCATGATCTATGTGAGCGATTATAGCAAAATTACGAATGAGGTTCATATTTTCCTCGCATCTTAAATTTTTTTACCTCGATCTTATTTTTTGCGTAGTTCTCCACCTACACCTTCCACGTATTGTATGATCTTTTGGGATACCACCTGCGCTTCTTCTTCTTCCAGGGTGCGCGTCTCTGCGTCCAACATAACTGAAATTCCGATGGATTTCTGCGAAGCATTCATGTCAAAATAATCAAAAACTATTGCTTTCTTTATAAGAGGATCTAGCTGGTAAATCGCATCGATTATATTTCCAATGGCAGTTTTAGCCGAGAAAAGGAAAGCGAAATCGCGATTGATTTTCGGAAACACTTTTCCTCCATCGAAGGAAGCTTTAACCTTTTGCGAAGGCAGTTGATCTACCATCACTTCAAAACAGACGATTTTTCCAGAAATATCAAATAGTTTACAGATTTTTGGATGCAATTCGCCAAAATACCCGAGTTTTTTCTTGCCGGACACAATTGTTCCGCTCCGGGAAGGATGGTAGTAGCAAGGGGCAAAAGGCTCCGTTGAAAGGCTCCTATCATCTACATCATAGTGATCTAGTACAGCTAAAACATCACCCTTTACGTCGAACACGTCTGCCTGCCGCATCTTTTCCGCCCAGCTTCTCGCAGAAACCATGCCCAATCGAACTCCTGCAATATTCGTCTTTTGCTCACAGGAATTATAAAAAATATTTCCGCATTCAAACAGTCCAACGCTAGCGCTACCACGGCTTAGAAGCCTAGTTGCACTTTGCAATAGCGCCGGAAGCAACGATGGCCGCATCACACCAAGGTCTACACTTATGGGGTTCATTAGGTGTATATTTTTTTTTTCATTCTCGAAGGCGTCTGCATAGCGCTGACTAGTGAAAGAGTAGGTTACAACCTCAGAAAGACCTCTGGACGCCAGTAATCTCTTGGCTTCAACGATTCGTCGCTTTCTTTTGAGGAGTTTATCTCGGCCAAGGGCTGACATGTCTATACTTTCCGCCGGAATGCCTTCGTATCCAGCTATTCTGAGAACTTCCTCTACCAGATCTTCCTCGATGTTTAGATCTGCTCGCCAGCTTGGAACACAGAAAAGTGAGCCACTTGCATTCGATTCGTACTCGCGCAATCCCAGCTTTTGCAGAATATTCTTTACCGAATCCCAATCTTGGCTACGTCCGCCGATTTTTTGCAGCTTACTCTTTCTCAAAAATACTCTCCGCTCGTTATCAAACGGGCTTTCCCCGACAAGGCGGACTTCGCTGGCTTCCCCGCCACAGTTTTCTAGTATCAATCTGGTTAGCCCTTCTAATCCAGAGACGCAAGAGGTCAGATCTATTCCCCTTTCGAATCGAGTTCGAGAGTCACTTGTGAGATTTAACAATGCGCCTGCCCTAGAAATAAAAATCCGATTAAACAGAGCAGATTCGATCAAAATGTCAGTCGTCTCACTGTTGCAAGCAGTCTTCTTGCCACCCATTACGCCCATAAGACATAGTGGAGATTCATCATCCGCTGCCACCAGCATATCTGGCAGCAGTTTGTGTTCGACGCCTTTTATATCCGTAAAAGTCTCCCTGACGTTGGCAAAGCGAATGTGGAAGCTACCTTTTATTTTATTTAGATCATAGATATGTGTTGGCCTTCCGCTATCCATCATCCAAAAATTAGACAGATCCACAATGGAGGATATGCTATTCATCCCAGCTAATTTGAGGAAAGAGGTAAGCCACTTTGGACTTTCTCCGTTCTTTATTCCATGGATTGTTCGGAATGCGATCAGTGGAGCATAGCCTCTGATAGATTCACTATTTTTATATTTTATATTCAGTGAAAAAGGAAAAGACGGCTTACAAGGAGTTTCGTCAGCAACGATAAACTTCCCCGCTCCAGTTGCTGCTAGATCTCGGGCGATCCCTTTTAGGGAGAAGCAATCTCCACGATTAGGCGTGATGGAGACATCAAAAATCTCATCTCCACAACCTAGCGCCTCGGCGACCGACGCTGATAACTCAACGCTTGGATGTATCTCTATTATTCCGATTTGCTTGTCCGGAATAGCAAGCTCTTCACAGGAGCACATCATACCTTCGCTCACGATTCCGCGTATTTTTCTCTTTCGTAGTAGCTCTCCAGTTTTTGGAATCACTGCTCCTGGCATCGCAAGAACAGTCTTCAGCCCTTCCCTTGCGTTAGCCGCTCCACAAACGATGTTATTCTCATTCCCATTCATGTCGACGACAACACAGACTTTCAGTTGATCTGCTTCTGGATGTTTTTGCGCATTTTTTATCTGCACTAACTTAAAATTCTTGAATTTTTCCAACGGATCTTCTATGTGCTCAACCTCAAGCCCTACCGCTGTCAACTTTTCTGCGATTTCCTGGACGCTCAACTCCGTGGCCAGATAATGCTTTAGCCAGCTAAACGAAAAGCGCATTCTGCTACTCCTTCTTATTATCTTGCGTAGTGAGAAAAACCGAAAACGTTCAGCCAAGCTTCGTCTGCTTCGAAATATCCTCTTAGATCAGGAATGCCGTATTTGAGAGAAGTCAGTCGCTCGAGACCAAAGCCAAAAGCCACCCCTTGATATTTGTCATTATCCACATTACCGGACTTCAGAACATTGGGATGAACAACTCCGCAACCACATACTTCCAGCCATTTCTCTCCAACTCCAAATGCCATCCTTCCGTTTTTTATCTCGTAGTTCATGTCAACCTCGGCAGATGGCTCTGTAAAAGGGAAAAAGCTTGGCCTGAACCTTATTCGCAAATTCTTCACTTCAAAGAATTTTCTGAGAAAATCAGAAATTATCCACTTTAGGTGCGGGAAGCCCACCCTCTCATCAATCATTAGCCCCTCAATCTGATTGAACATGGGCGTGTGCGTTGCATCATAATCGCTGCGGTAAACACGCCCGATGGAAAAAAATCTGCACGGCGCGCCATGTGCGAGCATCGCATGGATTTGTACCGGGGAGGTATGGGTACGTAATAGTTTTCTTCCATTTTCATTAGCTAAGTTGTGGATATAGAAGGTATCGTGCATCGTTCGTGCTGGATGATGATCCGGCATATTTAACGCAGTAAAGTTAAAATATTCTTCCTCGATATCAGGGCCATCTGCAAAGAAGAATCCATAGGAAGAGAGAATGTCAGATACCTCCTCCTCCACAATGGTTAGTGGGTGCAGTTTTCCAAACCGTTCTGGTCTTGGCGGCATGGATACGTCCATGGCTTCTGACGCGAGTTTCCTATCCAATTCTTCTATTTCTAGCTTACGGAACTTTTCATCCAATCTTTCTATGAGCAAGCTCTTTAGTTCGTTAACTTCAGAGCCATGACGGCGCTTCTGCTCATCGCTCAGGTTTCGTAATTCTTTCATTGCTCCGCTGAGCCTGCCGTCTTTTCCAAAAATAGCACTCCGAAGCATCTCGAGTTTTTTTAAATTATCGCAATCTTCAATTTCGAACAAACAGCTAGCTTGCAACTTACTCAATTCAGACACGCTGCCCCCACATTTCACAACGAGAGAGATTATAGCAGAAGAGTTAATTATTTAAAGATGCAAGAGATTGTCCAACTGCAAGCATAAGAGAGATTGTATACTTTAAAATTTGAGGAAGGAAATCTAGTACCACCGGTGCCTTCTATGATCTACATTCACGATGCCGCCGGTGAGAATCGAACTCACGACCCCATCCTTACCAAGGATGTGCTCTACCACTGAGCCACGGCGGCCCAAAAGGCAATATCTAATCTACCACATTGTTTTTTCATTTTCTACCAGGACCCTTTCCTGTGATTGTCCAATTAAAGGCGGAGATTTTTAGCTATTCCCATTTTTAAATAGGCAATCTTCCACACGGCGATTCTATTTTTGTTAAACAAGTGTTGTGGTATGCTTTGTTTTGTTTGTGTTTGGCGGTGATAATGTCTGTAATGACAACCTATGATGACTGCCTGCGATAATAATGAATGATAGTGATAATAAAGTGTTTTCGGGTGATAACGGCGCTGATGAAGCGTTCGGTATAGATCTTGGGACGACGGAGTCTGTCGTCGCCTGCGTGCGCGATGGCGTGCCGATTGCAGTTCCTATCGATGGAGGGTACGCGGCTCCGTCGGTTGTAAACTATGCCGAGAAGAATGCGATAGTAGGCCGCGCGGCTGTCAGTAAAGATCATCAGGGCAGCACAGTGTTTTCCATAAAAAGGTTTATAGGAAGGGATGAAAAATTCTGCGGACGAAGCCCGGTAGAAATCTCTGCTGATATCCTTTTTTATCTTAAAAAAAACGCCGAAAAAGTAGTTGGCCGGACTGTCAACAGCGTCGTAATAACCGTTCCGGCACACTTCTCAGATCCACAAAGGATGGCCACCAGACGAGCAGCCTCCATCGCTGGTCTTAAAGTACTACGTCTAATAAACGAACCAACTGCTGCAGCGATAGCATTCGGATTGAACAGGGGAAACAATGGCGTTTTCGCGGTATATGATTTCGGAGGTGGAACCTTCGATTTTTCCGTTCTTCGACTGGTGGATGGGATATTCCAGGTTCTTGCCACTGGAGGAGACAACTACCTAGGAGGAGATGACGTTGATAACGCAATCCTTGATCACAATCTTCGACTTTATGGGCTGGCCGCTGACCAAGAACGAGTTTCTGGCAGATTGGTTGCAAAATCTCTAAAGGAATGTCTAGGAAATGCCCAAGAAGTCACCGAAAATTATTGCTGCGAAAATGAGATCTATAAATTCAGACTGACGCAAGATCTTTTGCAAAAAGTATCTGCTGATCTAATACAGGGAAGTCTGCGGATAGCAGATCAGGTGCTACAGGACGCTCATTTGGACATCAGGGCTTTAGACGGTGTGGTCTTGGCCGGCGGTATGACAAAGTTGCGGCTGGTTAAAGATTCTGTAAAAGAGCATTTTTATGGAAGATTTTCTGGAAAAATTTTTGATGATGTGGACCCAGAGAAAGTCGTAGCTTTCGGAGCGGCTATCTACGCTGATTCCATTGCTAGAAAGAGCCGTAAGGTGCTTCTGATCGACGTCGTCCCGCTAACTCTAGGCATAGAAACTTTGGGGGGTGGTGTGGACAGAATCATATACCGGAATACTCCCATTCCGATCTTTGAAAGGAGAGAATACACGACTCATGTGGATAATCAGGTCGGTGTAAAATTTCATATTGTCCAGGGAGAAAGTCCAGTTGCAGCCGAATGCAGATCACTGACACACTTTGAACTCGCAGGAATTCCGCCGATGCCAGCCAGAATGCCACGGGTGATCGTCGAATTTTCTGTCGACGTGAACGGAATACTCAGTGTAAAGGCCTGGGAACAAAAAACCGGCCTGCAACAGACTGTTACAATGGATCCATCGTCTGGACTCTCCATGGATGATATGACAGCTATGTTGCAAAAAACGTCGTCAAGATAGGTGCTGTTACGTTGAGATTATTAGAAAGGGGCCGCATGTGGAAAGAGAATGTGGTTTGCGACGGATTTCACTGTCTCCTAGGTAAATTTTCTGCTATCATTTCTAAATGAATGGGCGAACAAGAGAACAAAAGGACACAGAACTGTGGAAAAGCGTGTGGTTGCTCTTACCGGAGACAGGCCAACGGGACGGTTGCATCTAGGACATTGGGTAGGCTCTTTGAAAAACCGGGTGGAGATGCAGTCGGCATTCGATCAGTATATAATGATTGCCGATGTTCAAGCCCTGACTGACTATTTTGAGAATCCGCAAAAGGTAATGGACAACGTGCTCGAAGTAACAGCGGACTATCTAGCAGTTGGGATTGATCCTGAATTGTCTACTATATTTATCCAATCGCAGATTCCTTCACTATCGGAGCTTACAACCTACTACATGAACTTGGTGACTGTATCCAGGCTGGAAAGAAACCCTACTGTGAAGGCGGAAATTGCTCAGAAGGCGTTTGGCGAATCGATCCCATGCGGTTTTTTCTGCTATCCAGTGAGTCAAGCGGCAGATATAACAGCCTTTAAAACTGAGGTAGTGCCAGTCGGAGATGATCAATTACCAATGATCGAGCTGTCGAACGAAATAGTACGGCGTTTTAATAAGGTGTACAATACTGACTGCCTAAAGGTGGCTCGTGCGAAACCTGGAGCCATTGGCCGCTTGGTTGGAATAGACGGGAAGGCGAAAGCAAGTAAGTCTCTAGGCAATGCAATCTTCCTCAGCGATTCTCCGGAGGTTATAAGGGAGAAAGTCTACTCAATGTATACAGATCCGAATCATATAAGGGTATCGGATCCGGGAAAAGTTGAAGGAAACGTGGTATTCTCTTATCTGGATGCTTTCTATGAGGACAAAGATGAGTTGGCAGCGTTGAAGACGCATTACTCCAGTGGAGGATTAGGAGATATCGTTTTGAAATCTCTCCTAGATACCGTTCTTCAAAGCAGGATTCAGCCGATACGGGAAAAAAGAGAAAATTTGTCTAGAAAATATTTGCTGGAGATATGTCTGCAGGGCAGCCAAAAGGCAAAAAGTGTTGCTCAAAAAACACTTCAAGAAGTAAAAGAGGCAATTGGAATCAACTTTTCCCCGTTGAAATTCTGATTTTTCAGATTTTAGAGGTTCTACATGAAGGTGCTATTGCTTTTTCAAGAAAAACATTTCATCCTTCAAGGGATTATGATTAGCGTGTGGAGAAGACGATGAATAAATCAGAATTGATAGACGAAGTCGCAAAAGACAGCGGACTGACTAAGGCGGATTCGGAGAAGGCGTTGAACTCTTTTGTTAGCGCAGTAGAGAACGCTCTTAGAGATGGAGAAGACGTTGCGCTGGTAGGCTTTGGAAGTTTTACAGTAAAAAAAACGGCTGGCAGAAGTGGAAGGAACTTCAGAACGGGAGCGGCGATTACCATTCCACCCAGGATGTCCGTTCGGTTTAAGCCTGGGAAAAGTCTGAAAGATTCTGTGAATAAATGAGCATGGAACGCGCAGATATCTTGGGTTAGGGATACTACTATATGCATAGTTGTTGTTTTGTGCGGCGCTTAATGTCGGTTACTAAGTAGTGATCCATTAGTTGTTTGCAAAACGGGTTGGCGCAAGGAAAAAGAAAATGAAAAAAAGTGTTTGCGCAGCTCTTCTATTGGGGCTTGCGTTTGGTGGTAGTACTGCGCAGGAAAGTGACACCGCCGAAGTTGGAGAGAATCGCGGAGCTCAAGAGGGAATTTTAAATGTCTCAGACATAAATTCTGGAAAAGGAGGAGCGAATAAGGAAGAGGGCGCTGAGGATATGGTAACGGAGAAAAGCTCGGAGGATTTTCAGCAATTAGCCGAACCGGAAAGACGCGTTACCGGAGCTTACTATGGTTCAGGCGTCACCTTGGAAAGGATTACCCATAATATACAGGTTGAGAAGTATGCTTTGCAGGGACTAAGGGCAGTAAAAGTTGAAGAGATAGGCGTAGAGTCGACTCGATCCACTTTTGCGATGTCTCTGCTTGCAGGATTTGGAACGGCTGTATACAAAGATTACTACACAGGGATAGAAACAGAATTCTTCTGGCGTAGAGCAGGCAGTAGCAAATTTAACGAAAAGGGTGATGTGGGCGTGCGCCATCCGGCGACGCAGGGATTTGGTATGGACGTGCGTTTTGGAAAGCAGTTTCCAAATCGCGGTCTACTGGTGTATACCACGGTGGGTTTTGTTCGAGTGCTAGGACGAGCTATGTTCCATACATACAACGCAGAAGGATCTTTCGGCTCGTTTTTCCCTGCGCTTGGCGGTGGTGTAGAATACAAGATCAACCACTTGTGGAATGTGAGAGCCTATGCCAAAATTGCTCTAACTAATAAAGATGATAATAAACTAATGAAACGCCTGCCCTATAAATATGACGGAAAGTCTGAATATCTGTCGATGGGAGTATCAGTCACAAGAAGTATTCTTGCTGGTTTTTGATATCTTATTAGTAATAGTCTTCGGTAGGAAGAAAATAGTCTTAGCACGTAAGGGAAAACTGAGGAGAAGAAGTTGTCGAGTGCGTATAAGATCGGCCCTTTGAGAGCGACAGCGTTGGTCTCGAGTAATATGATTGGATCAGGCGTGCTGCTGGCACCAGCCTTGCTCGCACCATACGGTACAATGTCACTTGTGGGATGGGTGGTAACGGCGGGAGGTGCTTTAGCCCTGGCGCTCGTCTTTGCTCGCCTTAGCATTTGGATTCCCAAGTCTGGAGGTCCTTATACTTTCGCGAAACATGTTTTTGGAGATTTTATTGGATTTCAGATGGCCTGGGGTTATTGGATCAGCGCGTGGTGTGGTAGCGCGTCGCTACTGGTTGGTGCTCTTCAGTATATGTCAGTTTTCTGTCCGAGTTTAATCGAAAATTCCATGTTTTCGATAGGTTTTGGCTGTGCCATGATATGGTTATTTACGTTCTTCAACGTACGAGGGCTGAAAGAGTCTATGTTTGTTGAGGGGATTGTTGTTGTAGTAAAGATTCTTCCTTTAGTTCTCTTAGGCCTCGCAGGGATTTTCTTTGTGGACTTTTCCAGAGTTTTTAACATCGCAGATATAGAAAATCACGGCCTAGGATCTTTAGGTAAGATGTCAGGAGTACTGCTCTGGGCTTTTTTGGGGCTTGAGTCCGCGACAATTCCAGCAGAGGATGTGGAGAATCCTCGCAGCACAATTCCTTTGGCAACAGTTGCGGGTGTGCTGATCACTGCGGCTGTGTATATTTGTGGGGCGATAGTCATTAATGGAGTAGTCCCTGCCGAGGATCTTGTTGCGTCCAAGGCTCCCTATGTAGATGCTGCTCGCAAGATATTCGGTGAATGGGGAGCTGTATTTATGATCATCACAGGTATTGTTGGTATAATAGGTTCCCTCAACGGTTGGATACTAATACAGGGGTGCGTCCCCTTGGCTGCTGCACGTGAGGGTATTTTTCCCAAATATTTCCTTAAAACAAACCGTCATGGCGCTCCAAAAGGAATAGTAGTGGGGAGTTTGCTTATGACTGCAGTATTCCTTCTTACTCATCAATCATCTTTAGGAAAATGTGTGAACTTATTGATAGACATCTCTGTCTTGGCGATGCTTCTTCCTTATTTTTATTCTGTTGTTGCCTTCGGATATCTGTATATAAACAAAAAAAATACCCTGTCAAAGAGGGAGAGATTTGTGTTGCCAATTGTGGGATATGTTGCCTTGGCCTATGCATTTGCTGCAATCGTGGGTTCTGGAGACTCCCTCATCAGTCTAGCTTTTTTAATGTTTTTACTTAGCGTGCCATTCTATTGCTTGCTTAACTCGAGTAATATACCAAGGTCTGATCCATCTTAGAATTCTACATCTAGTATCTAATACAAGATATTGAGCAATCTATTCGCATCGCTTGCGAAATCTTTCGTATATGGATATTTTCAGAAGTGATCTACGCTGCTAGGGGAGTGTCTGTATAATGATAAACACAATGTACAGGACAGAGGAAAGGGTTATTTCCTGGTTCGCAGGGATTTCGAAGAAGGTAAGTGGTCGCCATTTTCTGATATCCATTCCATTCATTTGGATATTTCTTTTCTTTATCTGTCCATGTCTGATTCTAATTGAAATAAGCCTGTCGGAGAGCATTATCGCGTCGCCGCCCTATACGCCGATTGTTGAGTGGCTCTCCGGACACATGCTGCAGATAAGGATGAATCTCGAGAACTATATGGTGCTCTTTACGGATGAGATGTATATCCGAGGATTCATAACATCCGTTTTGATTGCAGGGGTATCCACTGTTTGCTGCCTTCTGATAGGCTTTCCAATGGCCTATGCAATTGCCAGGGCCTCAGAGCACTATCGCCGTATCCTGCTTATGCTAGTTGTATTGCCGTTTTGGACATCATTTTTGATAAGGGTATATGCCTGGATGATGCTGCTTAGCCCTAGTGGTTTTATCAATACACTACTGATGAAATTTCACTTGATCGAGGCGCCGTTGCCGCTGATAAACAACTCCTTTGCCGCCTGTATTGGGATCATCTATGCCTATCTCCCGTTCATGATATTTCCCCTATACAACGCAATCGAGAAGATTGACTACTCGTTGCTGGAGGCGGCCTACGACCTTGGCAGTTCTCCGATGACGGCGTTTTTTTCTATAGTAATGCCGCTTTCTGCGCCGGGGATCTACGCGGGATCGGCATTGGTATTCGTTCCGGCGATCGGGGAGTTTGTTATTCCAGAGTTGCTCGGGGGGTCACAGACGCTAACAATCGGCCGTCTTGTATGGAACGAATTCTTTGGTAGCATGTCCTGGCCTACTGCAGCGGCTTTGTCCATCGTCCTACTAGTGTTTGTAGTCTTTCCAATAGTCTTCATTCAGAGATGTCGAGAAACAAAGTTTTTATCGAATAATATCGAGTAAAGTAATATTGGGCAGTTGAATAGGAGGAGATGACAGAGCAACATGCATTTCAGATGGTCAAGGGCGATATTGTTTTTGGGATATTTGTTTCTGTATTTTCCATTAGTTTGCGTAGTGATATATTCTTTCAACGAGTCCAGACTGCTGGCCACATGGACGCGTTTTTCAATGAAGTGGTACAAAACACTCCTGTCTGATCCGATAATTCTGCGTGCAATCTGGACCAGCGTAAAAATTGCCTGTCTGTCGGCTACGGTTTCTGTGATTTTGGGAACGATAGCAGCGATAATCATTGTGCGGTTCACTGGATTCCGCTGGAAACCGCTATTCGTCGGAGCTATTACTGCGCCGCTGGTAATGCCAGAGGTAGTTATGGGACTATCTCTGCTGATGCTATTCGTTGGCCTCGAGAGAGTTTTTGGCTGGTCCGCAGACAGCGGGTCTACGACTATTGTAATTGCTCATATTACACTGACGCTGTCCTATGTTACCGTACTGGTGCAGGCTAGATTGCATGATATGGATAAATCCATTGAGGAGGCTGCCCTCGATCTTGGCGCCTCTCCGCTGAAAGTTTTTTTCGTAATAACGCTGCCAATGATCTCCCCTTCTTTAATCCTAGGATGGTTGCTAGCCTTTGCGCTTTCTTTAGACGATGTTGTCATTGCGAGTTTTGTTGCAGGTGCTGGAGCGACTACGCTGCCAATGATCGTATTCTCCAGTCTACGGTTCGGCCTATCTCCGGAAATAAACGCTCTTGCCACAATTTTGATGGCTCTTCTTTCGGTCGGTGTGATAATATCCGCCGTTTTGCTTTATAAAAGGAAAATGTAGAGTGAGGGGAGGTCCGTGCGACCACATGTGATTGTTCTTGGAAATGAAAAAGGCGGGACTGGTAAGTCCACAGTCGCCATGCACATTGTAGTGTACCTACTCAGCAAGGGATTCAAGGTCGGGACAGTGGATGTCGATGCGAGGCAGGGAACTTTTACTAGATACTTCGAGTATCGCAAAAACTCTGTGTGCGCCGTGAAAACGCCGGAGCATGTGGCCATACTTGTGGACGACGATAACGATAGAGAACAGGCTCGCGCCCGAGATATGGAAACATTTGGCGCAGCGATGTATAAACTGAAGGACTGCGAATTTGTTGTAATCGACACCCCTGGCAACAATACGCACCTGTCGCAGCTAGCGCATTCATATGCGGATACACTGATTACTCCGCTGAACGATAGCTTTGTAGATCTGGACGTTCTAGTGAAAGTATCTAGTAACGATCTAAAAGTGTTCCATCCTAGCATCTATGCCGAGATGGTATGGAATCAGAGAAAAGAGCGGGCTAAGAAAGGGGAGAAACCCATTGATTGGATACTGATACGGAATCGCCTAACGACTCTGTATACAAAAAATAGGAAAGATGTAAACGTGGTACTTGAGGCCTTATCTAAAAGGATAGGATTCCGTCTTGGCATGGGATTTTGCGAGCGCGTTATTTTCAAGGAGCTGTTTCTGTCCGGATTGACCTTGCTGGATCTGGAGCAATCTGGTGTACAGATGAGTATATCCCATGTCTCCGCAAGACAAGAATTGCGGGAGCTGATTAGCTTTATGAAACTGCCGAATTTATAAAACTAGGGAAGAATATACGTGGCCATTGTGGTACAAAAATTCGGCGGTACTTCTGTTGCGACTATCGATAAAATAAAACATGTTGCAGAGATAGTCGCTAGGTCCCGTAGCAAAGGGGATAAGATTATTGTTGTCGTGTCAGCAATGGCCGGAGTAACGAATAAATTCGTTGCATATGCGCGCAGTCTTAATACTGATGAAGGTGATCCGGAATATGACTGTGTGGTGGCTTCCGGCGAGCTCGTCACGGCAGGATTGCTTGCGATTGCGTTAAAAAACATCGGCGTGGAAGCGCGGTCGTATTCGTCCTGGCAGGTGCCGATCGTTACGGACAATAATTATGGACATGCTGTTATTCGGAAGGTTGATCCTGCAAACTTGGCAGCGAATATGTCGTCCGAGGGCGTTTCAGTGGTTTGTGGATTTCAGGGAATCAGCTCTGAAAATCGTGTAACCACACTGGGAAGAGGCGGGTCCGATCTTACCGCAGTGGCCATCGCTGCCGCTATCGGAGCCGACCTCTGTGAAATTTACTCGGACGTTGACGGAGTCTATACCGTCGATCCGAACTTTTACCATAATGCGCGCAAGATCGATGAAATCAACTATCACGAGATGCTAGAGATGGCAGCACAGGGGGCGAAAATCTTACAGGAGCAATCGGTCGCCTACGCGATGAAGAGTAGTGTAACCGTAAGGGTTGCATCTTGCTTTGTAGACGGCAGCGGAACTTTGATCTCTGGCAAAGCATCCTCCAGAGATTTTTGCGGATTAGCTATAACCCCATCCCTCTCTCAGTTGAGAGTAATCTGCCAGCGCAACCCTGAATCCTGTTCCACCATACTAGAGGAGCATCACATTGGAACAGAGATTGTGAAAAACAGCAACCCCAACAGAATCGATCTTTTGGTGGATAGAAGAAAAGCGGCAACCGCACTAAATATATTAAAAAATTGTCATAATGTTGAGAGCCTGCGCCAGGTCGTAGCGCAAAAGCATCTATCGCGTGTCAGCGTTGTGGGGTCTTCTATCACAGCGACTACCGTTGATTCCATCGTAAATCTGTTGAATGAGAAGAAGATAGAGATTCTGGGACTTACCATGACAGATCATAGGATTGGTCTCACGCTTTTGAGAGATCAATTGCTGGAATCGGTTACATTGTTGCACAGATATTGCGGGCTAGGACAATGAAAAATGAATCGATCATAAAGCTCATGGAGCGTGGATCAAAAATCCTCGGCTCCAAATATTCCATACTTGGCGGTGCCATGGCATGGATCTCAGAAGCACACCTGGTATCGACTATGTCGAATGCCGGCATTTTTGGTGTTCTTGCCTCCGGCGCTATGAACGGCGACATGTTGAAAAAAGAAATCGAATTAACTCAGGGAAAAACCAGCAAAAATTTCGGCGTGAATCTCATCATGATGAATCCGAAATTGCATGATTTAATAGATATCTGTGGTGAAACAAAAATCTCCCATATCATTCTGGCCGGAGGAATTCCTGACAATCCTCTGATGGAAAAGATTCATTCCTATGGTATTCAGGTATTGACCTTTGCGCCCACTCTGGCCGTCGCTAAAAGACTTTTTAAATACGGACTTGATGCCCTTATCCTCGAGGGAAGTGAAGCCGGAGGGCATGTTGGCCACGTTTCCACCATGATATTGATCCAGGACATCCTCCTGAACCTGCGTGAATATCCCATTTTTGTTGCTGGCGGGATTTTGCGAGGAGAAGTCGTCGCAGCCCTCTTGCAGCTCGGGGCCGTCGGATGTCAGCTGGGGACAGTCTTCGCCTGTTGCAAAGAATCTCTCGCACATGCGAATTTCAAAAATGCGCTATTAGCAGCAAGTGGAAGAAATGCCGTCACACCGATCCAATTGGACAAAAAATTCCCTGTTGCCCAGGTTCGAGCACTGGAGAATGTTGCCACAGTGGAATTCATTATTAGACAGAGGGAGATGCTGGCAAAATTTGAAAAGGGAGATATTACGCTGGATGAGGGAAGGCTATCGCTGGAGTATTTCTGGGCCGGAGCGCTCCGTAGAGCCGTCCAGGATGGCGATGTGGAACACGGCTCGCTCATGTCCGGTCAAATCGTGGAAATTGTAAAAGATGAGAGATCAATCGAAGATATTGTGCATCTACTCCTCGCTGAGGCCGAATCGTTTCTAGCGCAGCGCATTTTCTAGCTCTTAGACTGGTTCTTTAACGCAACTATAGCTTGCTAAGGTCCTCGCCGAGATGTTAGCCTTTATATAGAAAGCAACTATGTAAGAAAGTGAGGAGGAGAAGATGGATTTGAAGGGGAGCAGGACAGAGAAAAATCTCAGAGAAGCATTTGCCGGGGAATCTCAGGCTAGAAACAAGTATTCCTATTTCGCGTCCAAGGCCAGGAAAGAGGGGTATGTCCAAATTGCCCAGATATTCGAAGACACAGCTGATAATGAGAAGGAACACGCCAAAATATGGTTCAAGCTGCTTAATGGAGGCACAACTTCTGGCACCATGGAAAATTTGAGGGATGCGGCCTGCGGAGAGCACTACGAATGGACGCAGATGTATACTCGTTTTTCCAGAGAGGCCGAAGAGGAGGGATTCCTGGAAATCGCCATCCTTTTTAAAGCTGTGGGAGAGATTGAAAAACACCACGAGGAACGCTACAAAAAGCTCCTGACAAACCTGCAGACCGATGCCGTTTTCAAAAGAGAGAAAAAGGTCGTGTGGGAATGTAGCAACTGCGGCTATTTGTTCGAGACGGACGACGCTCCGGAGGTTTGTCCTGTGTGTAAGCATCGGCGCGATTACTTCCGGATTCTAGCGAATAATTATTAACGTCTTAGATCCCAGAAACGGCTAGACCAATGTAGAGAGAGATGCTAGACCAGTCCGTTATTGGTGATTACTTTGCGGTTAAGTAACTGAAATAGTTGATGCGCCAAAATTTGCTGTATCTTTATGTGGCAATTTTATTCTTGACGTTGGGTGTTTCTTTTTGGTACATTGAGCGCGTTTTATTAACAATGGAGATAGTTGCTATGAAAGTTATGAAAAGTTATAGAAACCCTATAGTCGGGTTTCTAGGGTGTGCCGCGTGTCTTTCGGCAGTTCAGGGCATGTTGCCTAGGCCGGACGGTGAACTGGCACCCGGGAGAACGGGCCGCACGGCTGCGCTTCGCTCGCTGGCGGGGAGAACCCTGGACCAGGTTGAACACAGCCCATGGCTCGCCCCTGCGCCAGGCGCCGGCGACGCTGGGTTCGCGGAGGCTCCAGCCCAAACCGGCGACGCGGCCCCGAGGCCTGAGCTTGCGGCCGAGCTCGCCGCGTGGTCGGGCCTCGGCGAGGGCCCAGACGACGACGCTTACGCACAATGGATGGATACTCCGCCACCCTTCAGGGCGCATAGGCTCACCGCCCTGGCGGATATCATCCGGCCGTACCCGGAACCTACGGTGCGCGACGGGCGGCGGAGGTACGTACCGAGGACAACTGCGTACGCCGCCCGAGTGGCACAAATACTGAGACTGCTACCCGAGTCGGCCGAGGGGCACGAGCCGGCTGACCCGATCGCTGAAATACCAACACAGACGGGCGGCCGCTCCGAAGCGCTGCGCGACCAAATCGGGGGTATACGGCCAGAGACGTTGGCGAGCATGCACGCTCTGAACGACCAGCGAACTCTGTCTATCGGCCAGTACGCGCCTGTCTGGCTGCATGGCTCACCCGCTCAAAAAGAGTTGTTACTGACGGATAAAAATTCGGCTGTTCCGAGGAACGTCCTTGCATTACTTTTTAACGTGCCAACGCCGTACGGCCGCGATACCTTCCCGCGGGAGACCACCCTGGAACACCTGACTCAGCTGGTCCTGCGTGGCGCCGACCCCAAAGTGACGTTCCAGCGCGACGGACGCAGCTACCACGGCGTTTCAACACTCATTCGTCAGGCTTCTCGGGCGACGCGCGCGTACCGCCTTGGGATAACGTGCGGCAGAGCGATTCAGCTCTTCGGCTCGTACCGAGCTTACTTCGGTCGCAAGGAAGCCGCAACGATACGCCAACTGACGGCGCTGGAGTCCTTCGCTAAATGGCTGGAGTCCCGAGAGACCGAATAAGAAACTAATGAGCACGGGAAAAACAGGCCTGGTGACGCCTCTGGTGACGCGGCTGAATACTTGGGACGGTTCTCCGCGCAGACCGCCACGAAGGTCAACGTCACACCCATCGTTCGGGTGTGGTTTTCCTCCTTCGGTATAAACAGGCTTTGCCGATGGCAATGACCCTCGCCCTGCCGGAACCCGCCCGGTCCCGGGAGTTTTGGATTTGTTTAGCTATTGCCAACGGCCGCCGGGCCGATTTCTCCGCTGGTCCTGCTGAACGGCCTTTTGGGAGTCCCTGCGCTGCAATCCGGGGTCCAATTATCCTCAACACACCGCGTCCGGTTTCTGGGATTGTTTAGCAGCCAGTTTTCTCCTATACTCTATTTATCATGCGTAGGTTGTATCATTATCCGCTCTGCGCCTTTGGGCGGCAGGTTCGAGTTTATCTTAGAGAAAAGACTCTGGACCATGAGGTGATTGTGGATACTCCCTGGGAAAGAAAGCATGTTTTTTCCAAACATCATGCGTTTTCCGATCTTCCGACTTTTGTAGATATGGATGGGATCGTGCTGGAGGGCTGGTACGCAATTGTGGAGCATATGGAGCAGTCATATAGAGCCAATTCGCTTATAGGACTAACACAGAAGGAAAAAGCAGAGGCGCGTAGAATTATAGCGCTGTTTAATGAAATGTTCTTCGCAGATGTTACGAAAAATATCGTATTTGAGAAGGTAATCAAAAAATATCTCGAAAAGTCATCTCCTGATTCAGCTTGCATAAGAAAGGGAGTCATCGAGATGAAAAAATATCTTGATTACATATCGAAATTAGCGAACTGTCGAAACTGGTTATCAGGCGATGAATTTTCTCTAGCGGATATTGTCGCTGCTGCCCATATATCCTGTGTAGATTATCTCGGCGCTATTAGCTGGGAAGATTATCCTGATGTAAAAGATTGGTATGTGCGGATAAAATCTCGCCCATCATTTCGAAGTATCCTTCAGGATAGGATTCAAAATATTGCCCCTCCGGGCTACTATCAGGAGCTGGATTTTTAAACATTCTTTAGAAAAATATGTAACTTTTTCCGACCGTCTCTGCCATTTTATAGTAACTTGATCACAGGTTGACCGCTTCTTGTAATGCCGTAACTGGCTGCTTCTGCTGCTCCGTCTCTTCTTTTTCGTTTTGCTGTATCTTCTGACTGATTGGGAAGGAGCAAACAACGCATGTGCCTTCCCGTATATCCGATGTTATACTCATTTTTCCACCATGAAGCTCTATAAGGGACCGTGCGAACGGCATGCTAATGCCATCGCTTTCTCCGTGGCTGTACGCGGCTCTGCTTCGTTTGAAAATTTTCTTGCCTTCATCAACAGAAAAACCGATACCATCATCCTTAATTATTATCTTCAATTCATCTTCGTTGACTATAACTACTACGTCCACGCGCCCATTGGGAAGCGTCCTATGTATCGCATTACTGAGAATATTGTACACGGCCTGCTTAAAGCGTGTTCTGTCACCATTAAATCGTACTTCCTCCTCTGTCGGATAGTTTTTCTCCATATTGATACTCTTTTCACAGATTCTTTTCTCTAGGCTGTGAATGACCTCATCCACCGCAACGTTTATGGAAAATAGGGAAAGGTCAAGGGTGGAGGAATCCATGTCTATAGAGACCATTTCCTGCAAATCCGTGACGAGCTTGCATAGCTGATGCGATGCCCCCAGCACGTGTTGGCAGTACTCCAGTTGCTTAGCATTTAGAGAACCAAAATACTGATAAAACAGCAACTCTGTGAAACCTATTAATATGTTTAGAGGTTCTTTTAGCTCAATGGAAATACCGGAAACGAACTCCGACCGCAATTTTTGCGCGGCTTTCAGAGCCTGATCCTTCTCCATTATTGCTTGCTCCACCATGCAGGTATCAGTGATATCAGTAAAGCTGTGCATATGTGCGCCATCCGGCAGAGGAATATAGGAAAAAAGCAGCGATGTTCCGTCTTTTTTAGTGAGGGTTCCGGTCTTAGTAATTCTATCTGTAAGATTGCTAATGGCATTCTCCAGGAATTCTTTCCAATCGGGCCCATGATCCAGTTCATTTTTTACATGATCTAAGAGTTCTGAGAGGTGTTTACCCTTCAAATCCACTGCCAATTTATCCAACCGCCACATTTTCAACATAGAATCGTTTATGATTTTGAGGCGGTTATCGCTACCATAGACCATTATTCCTTCCTGCAGATTATTAATGGTTTCCTTATGTACTGCCAGGAGAGTATTATTCTGCCGCTGCAGCGCCAGGGAATCTGACACATCCTCATACATAAATAACAGTCCTCCCAGGGGGTAGGGAGCAATCAAAAGGCGTAGTGTCTTGCCATTCGGCAAGTGCACCAGCTCCCTAGTGGCCGAGGTAATAGAGGAAAACAGCGTCAGCTGGGTTTTCCGAAAAGCCTGGTAATCAGCCTGCTCGGCTAACAATCTATTGTTTCTTAATTCATCCAAAACTTCGCCGTAGGTTGGTTTTGATCGCAGCCACCCAGATTCTAGATTCATCAGCTTCTGGTAGGCGCTGTTGAAAAAAGCCACTCGCGTATTTTCTCCGAATACTACAATGGCTGTCGGCAAATTTTCCAAAACTTCACAGTTGGCCGTTACGATTCTGTCCAAATTGCTGGCAAGATTCTCTTCCTCAGTTGCGTCTGTGGCATACCCGATAAAATTTTCCTCATCGGCTGGACACTCGTGTATGCGTATCATCTTCCTTTCCCCTCCAATGCTGATAGACTGAGCTATGGACTGCTCCCGATGCGTTTTTTGCGCATTTTCCGCGAGGGAATGTCCATGACCAAATAGACTTCCCGGTATCAGTGGAGTGTTTTGCATAATAATTTTTTCAGTGTTGCTATTCAAATAATCGGCATAGGTTTTATTGCAATAAACAATTTTCAGATTTTTCCCACGTCGCCAGATTGGTATTGGAAGAGCATCGAGGATTTCCATCATGGAGTCCAAGCGTCGTGTAACAGCAGCTAGACGCTGCTCCATCGAATCGGTAAGATTGATAGATTCGGTAGCGTCAGAACACCAGAGCAGCGACGTATCTAGGCCGTTTATAATCATGCGAGAGCCATGGATTCGTAGAAATTTCCCATCAGCCCTCGTCTTTGCCAAAAGCGTGAAATTCATTCCCTGTTTTTTAAGCCTATTGAAATTGAGAGATAGTTCACCCGCATCGTCTGAATCCAGAGATGACAGGATATCTCCCATGTGGATGAAGGTATTTTGTTTTATGCCTAGAAGTATTCGCAATTTCTTTGAAGCCCCAATGTATTCATCGTTGCCATTCCAGGCGACCCAACTGTTTTCCGATGAGGAGAGCACCGCCTGGTAGTGACACAATAGGTTTCTATACTTGGATACACTGTATCTTGCATCATAGACGCTGAGAAGAAGGCTTAAGGAAGCCAATAGCGCTGAGATAGAGGCGAGCCAGACGGAATTGGAGAATAGGAAGGAAACTATTCCGAAGATTACGAGCAATAAGCCAATCAAATCTGTTTTAGACCAAGCTTTCATACGAAAACTCTCACATCTTTGTCTCCATTTACATTATCAGCACAAAACTCCATCCAAAACAAGAAAATTATATTAATTTTTAATAAATTAGTCTTCAACCTTATGTGATGAAATCAACAGAATCTTAATATGGTTAGCAAAATATTAATTGACTGTGGTTACGCAGTTATAAGATAATCCCCGCGAGTTACGTTGTATAAGAGGTTCTCTCTGGGGGAGTCATGGAAAGTAATCTTCTTAAAGGATTGTTATTAGTAGCTTTGTGCCTTCTTCCTGGATGCAAAGAGAAAAAACAGACGGAGATGCCTTCTCCGCTGGTTGGGGTTGTGCGTGTGATCAAACAGAATGTCCCACTTGTTGTTGAAGTGCCTGCTAAGATTACCGGTTCCTTGGAAATCAAAATACGCGCGCAGGTCGGTGGAATTTTGAAATCACGTCTGTTCCGTGAGGGACAGTATGTTAAAGAAGGAGAGAAGCTCTTTGAGATAGATCCAGAACCATATAGGGCTGCGCTAGCACGCACCCAGGGTGTTCTTGCTCAAGCTGAATCAGAAGTGCGTAGGACAGATCGTGACTACGCTCGCATGGAAAAGCTCTTTAAGGAAGGGGCTGTTAGCCAGAAAGATCACGATGATGCTCTTTCTGCTAAGGAGCGTGCCGGAGCGAATCTTAAGGTCGCACATGGATCTCTCCGTGAGGCTGAGATAAATCTAGGATACACGGAAGTGAAGGCGCCCATATCTGGTATTGTAGGAAAAGAGGCGCAATCCGTTGGTAATTTGGTGTCGCCAGCTGGCGAGTCGAGCCTGTTAACGTCGATGGTGCAAATTTGTCCTCTTCACGCTGTATTTTCAATATCTGGAGCCGTATGGGGTAATTTAAACAAGGATTATCGTGACGGTAAAATAGAACTGTCTAGTCCTGGTAATTTTAGAGTCGAAGTAATAATGCCTGATGGGTCAATTTATCCGGAGGCAGGAACAATTATTTTTGTGGATAGTAGCGAAGATAGTCAAACTTCCAGTGTATCGATCAAAGCAGAGATTCCAAATGAGACGCAGCAAATGCTTCTACCAGGGCAGTTCGTGCGTGTAAAATTGATCGGAGCAGAATATAGAGATGCGCTTGTGATTCCTCAGTCTTCACTAATGATTACTCCAACTGGATCTATGGTTTATGTCGTCGGAGATAATGGCGTGGTGGAATTTCGTACTGTTAGTGCTGAGCTGGTCGGAGATAGGGTAATTGTTCGCTCCGGCCTAAAAGAAGGAGAGTTGGTCGTATCTGAAGGCGTCCTCAAGGCAAGACCTGGGCAACCAGTAAATGCGGTGTTTAAAGCTGGAGATTCCAAACAGTAACGAAAGGAAGCAGGCATGTTTTCTCGCTTTTTTATCGATAGGCCAATCCTGGCGACTGTCATTTCTCTTATTGTTGTTATTGCTGGCATACTATCAATAGTAAACCTTCCGATCGCTCAATATCCTGAGCTAGCTCCGCCGACGATTGTGGTTGAAGCAAGGTATCCGGGAGCTACGGCTGAGACAATTTCCGAAACCGTACAGGCGCCACTAGAGCAGAAGATAAATGGTGTTGAAAACATGATTTATATGACCTCAGTGTCGTCTGGAAACACTGGGATCGCGACGACTCTAGTTTTTTTTAAGGTTGGATCCGATCCAGATAAAGCAATGATTGACGTCAATAATCGCGTACAGATGGTTCTGTCGTCTCTGCCTGAAGATGTACGCCGCTATGGCGTTACTGTCTCAAAGAGGTCGTCTACGATTTTGAAAATTATATCTCTGTTCTCTGAGAACAAAATGTATGATTCTACCTACATTGGAAATTATGCCCTACTAAATGTGGTTGATGAGTTAAAACGACTGGAGGGAGTAGGCGATGCAAGCGTTATGGCAGGGAATGCCTACGCCATGCGAATATGGTTGAAACCGGATATGCTCGCTAAATTTGGACTCTCTCCATCTGAAGTTGAGGCTGCGATTATCGAGCAAAATGCTCAGCGAACTGCTGGAGCGATAGGGAAAAAACCTGTGAGCTTCCACGTGGAGCGTAGCTACCTTGTCGTTGCTCCTACGAGGTTTTCTACGGTGGAAGAGTTTGAAAATATCATCCTCCGAGCTCATCAAGATGGGACTGCGCTGCGGTTGAAAGATATTGCTGAAGTAGCACTTGGAGCTCAGTCCTACGATGTTATTGCAAAAACCAGAGGAAACGACGCCGCTCCAATTATGATCTTCTTATCTCCTGGTGCCAATGCTTTGGAAACCTCGGAGCGTGTTGACCAGAAACTTTCGGAATTAGCTGCTAGCTATCCAAAGGGAATTCATCATGACATCAGCTATGATACGGCAGGATTTGTTCGGCACTCCATCAAGGAAGTGATAAAGACTCTACTAGAAGCTATATCGTTAGTTTTTCTTATCGTTCTCCTATTCTTGAAAAATCTAAAAGCAACATTGATCCCTTGTTTGGCCGTTCCCGTGTCCATCATCGGAGCATTCGCCGGGATGATGATTTTTGGGTTTTCTATCAATACCTTAACTCTGTTCGGCTTGGTTTTGGCGATAGGTATAGTTGTAGATGATGCGATTATCGTTGTCGAAAATGTTGAGCGCTTGATGCGCAGTGAAAATTTGTCCGCTCGAGACGCTACAATAAAGGCGATGGGCGAGGTGAGTGGGGCACTAGTGGCAATAGTATTGGTGCTGTGTGCAGTGTTTATTCCGGTTTCCTTTATGGAGGGCCTGGCAGGAACAATGTATCAACAATTTGCAATAACTATTGCTGTATCAGTCGTTCTTTCCGGGATGTGCGCATTGACTCTTACACCTGCGCTATGTGCACTTTTCCTTAAAAATCATTCCTCTGGGGGAGTAATAGAAGGACGATTCTTCACCTGGTTTGATGGTGTTTTTGAAAAATTAACCCATAAATATGTCCGAGGAGTTATTACGGCGCATGATCACAGAAAAATCGCATGGATGTTCCTTGCTTCTCTGCTGCTGGTGACAGGATACCTTTTCAAAATCACTCCTAGTAGCTTGTTGCCAGAGGAAGACCAGGGGATATTTCTTAGCTGCGCAATGATGGATCCTGCAGCATCTATAGATAGGTCTCTCGACGTAGTCTCAAAGGTTGCTGACGCGATGAGCAATGATACCAGCGTTAAAGGTTGCACCTTTGCGGCAGGGTTCGATATGCTGAGCGGGACCATCGCGACGAATGCTGCAACGATGTTCTTTATCTTGGATGACTGGGGGGCTAGAACTGGCGCAGGACAATCCGCGCAAAGCCTTGCTCAAAAAGTAATGCAAATTGGTATGGGAATCCCAGATGGAATCGTCTTAGCGTTCTGTCCTCCGCCAATTGTGGGAATGAGCACAACGGGTGGTTTCGAAGCCTATATCCAACAGATCGGGCAGTTTGATGCTCATGCTCTGGCGACCAAGGTTAAGGAGTTTTTAGCCGCAGCGTCCAATCGTCCCGAACTCACCAGGTTAAACACTACGTTGAATACAAATATTCCTCAGTTGAAAATGGAAGTTGATACGCTGAAAGCTCTATCTCTTGGCGTTTCTATCTCCGCTATTTATGCAACCATGGGTGCGACCTTCAACGCAAAATATATAAATGACTTTTCCAGATTCGGTCGTGGTTACAAGGTTATGATGCAAGCGAAGGGAGACTATCGGGCTCACCCGGATCAAATAAATGAGGTGTATGTAAAATCTACTGTTGGGGCGATGATTCCTCTGTCCGCACTCGTGAAACTTACTCCTGCTGTTGGGCCGATGATTTCTGAACGATTTAATATATTCCCCTCTGCAAAGGTTCTTGGGAATCCTGCCCCTGGCTACACCTCTGGGGAGGCAATCGCGGCTGTGGAGAGCGTTGCTAAGCAGGTGCTAGGGGAAGGTTATTCTCTGTCTTGGGTTGGGTCTGCCTATCAAGAAAAACAGGCCAGCGGATCTGCCTCATACGCACTTCTGCTTGGTTTGCTGATGGTGTTTCTCATTCTTGCAGCGTTGTATGAGCGCTGGACTCTTCCATTTGCTGTTCTTATGGGGGTTCCATTTGCATTATTCGGAGCTATCTTCGCAGTTCTTCTCCGTGGATTCAGCAACGATATCTATTTCCAGATCGCCCTTGTGACCTTAGTAGGGTTATCTGCTAAAAATGCCATTTTAATTGTTGAATTTGCAGCAATGTTGAGGAAAAAGGGTGAATCTGTGCTTGATTCAGCGGTGAAAGCGGCAAAACTTCGATTCCGCCCGATTGTTATGACCTCAATGGCATTCGTTTTGGGATGTTTCCCTCTGGCGATCAGCAGCGGCGCAGGTTGCGCAAGCAGGCATTCACTGGGAACAGGGGTTATTGGAGGTATGATTGGGGCTACAGTGTTGGCTCCTCTTTTCATTCCGTTGTTCTACTTGTTAGTGACCCGCGTAAGCGAAAGATACAGGAGGATAGATCAAAATGCGAAGCAATAACAACGGAGGGATCGGGTCTCTTGAAACAATTGCGGTAATAATGATTTCGTCGTTTGTTCTTACTGGGTGCGAGGTTGGTCCGAAGTATAGGAAGCCGAAGTTAGATCTTCCGCAGTTGCCGCAACCTGAAAAAGAAACCGAAAAGTACGTTGCGGATAAATGGTGGGAGGTTTTTTCCGATGGTGCACTGAATAATCTGGAAGAACGTGCCCTGAAGAGTAATGCGGATCTTAGGCAGGCTGTAGAAAACGTGGAAATTGCTCGAGCAATCGCTGGCGTAGCATTTGCAGATCTCCTTCCATCTGTTGGGATATCCGGGGATGGAAAAGAATCGTACACATCCAAAAATGGACCAATGGCCCCACTAATGGCCCGTATGAGTAGGAGTACGCCGGACCATACCTTAACCATCGGGGCGGCCTATGAAATAGATTTTTTTGGCAAATATCGCCGAGCTAATGAGGAGGCGCGGGCTAGTTTGCTAGCATCCAAGGCTGCCAAAGAGTCGGTAAGGCTTTCGGTGACAGCCGATGTGGCAAAGGCTTATTTTCAGCTTAGAGCTTTGGATGCAAAACTGGCCATAGCGAGAAGGACCCTGGCGACTCGGCAGAAAACCTGCGCTGTTTATAGCAGTCGCGTGGAAAACGGTTATTGCACAGAGTTAGATTACCTTCGTGTACAAGCAGAAATGTCGTCGGTTAAAACTGTCGTGTTAGACCTGGAAGCTTCTCTAGCAAAAATAGAGAATTCGCTGAGCGTGCTGATAGGAACTAGTCCGCGGGAAATGATGATTCGGAGGACAGCCAAAGATCAAGCAATCGAGAAGCTGCGCGTGCCAACGGAGATCCCAAACGGGATTCCTTCCGATATTCTGTCGCGGAGGCCAGATATCCTGCAAGCAGAGGGCCTGCTGATTGCCGCAAATGCCAAGATTGGGGAGGCAAGAGCTGCGCATTTTCCTTCGATTTCTCTCACCGGGGTCTTCGGATTTGAGAGTACGTCTCTTGCTCGGTTATTCAACAGTGGGTCGGATACATGGAACTGGGGTGGAGGAGTTTTTCTGCCGATTTTTAATGGAGGAAAAATCACCGCTCTGAATAAGTCTGCGGAAGCTAATTATCGCAAAATGTTGGCAGCCTACGAAAAAACTGTGCAGGGAGCGTTCCGAGAAGCTCTTGACGCTTTGATCACCAATCGAAATAGCAGAGAAGTCGTCATTTCGAGGACAAAGCAGGTGAATTCTCTGAAGAAAAGCTACGAGATAGCCGCGAAACAGCAAGATTCGGGCTTAATTGGGTTGCTAGATCTACTTGATGTGGAAAGAGGCCTGCTCGCTGCGGAAATGGATATGGTAAGTGCATTGCAGAATCGTTTAAACGCCGTCGTTGACCTATGTAAGGCTCTGGGAGGCGGTTGGAAGGCACAACGTCTATAGCTACTAGGAAAACTCTGCATAATTGGCGGAGAGATAGCGAATGAATGAGACGGAACGTAAAGGCCTTTTCTGTGAGAGAGTCGCGGTTTTCTTTCTCCTGATCAAAGGATATCGAATCCTTGCAAGAAGATACAAAACAGTTTGTGGAGAAATAGACATTATCGCTCGGAAACGAGATACCGTAGTGTTCCTAGAAGTAAAATCTAGAAAAAATATCGAAAAATGCTATAACGCAATAACGAAACGACAACTTGCCCGGATTCAACGTTCTTCGGAAATTTTCATGAGAAGGGCGAATAACCTCTCCAATTGCTCCAGGCGTTACGACGTTATTCTAATTGCCGACTGGGAATGGCCGATTCATATCGAGAATGTGTCTATGTAGAACGAATTTAGCCAGAAAGTGCAGCATTCCCTCGAGCCTTTAGAAATACCCCGCCGGAGAAGTCGTTTCCGGTTCGCGGTACCTCTGGCTATAAAAAACACTGCTAGTTTCAAAACCCATTGATCAGCTTTCTACGAAAGTTCTCAGCTAAACTGAGAATCATGAGTTATAAACTCCCCTCGTAGAAAATTTAATTTGAACAAAGATCTTTATCTATCGTTTCTGTGCGAAGGTCCCCTCGAACCTCCTCCGCCGTAGCCGCCCCCTCCGCGAAAGTTACTGCCGCGACCACCAGGGCCATCTCCCCGAGAATCCCTTCCGGACGACATTGCTTCTGAAACAAACATCAGCCGCCCCTCAAATTCCCGCTTATTCATTTTCTCCAAAGCTTTAGCTGCAGACTCATCCGTGGCCATCTCAATGAAGCCAAAGCCCTTACTTCTTCCGTTTAACCGATCTTTAACAACGGTTGCGGACTCAACAGTTCCGAACTGTTCAAAGGCTTCTTTTAGCAGATCATCGTCCACTGAGTAGGCCAAATTACCAACGTACAATTTTTTCACCATAGTTCCCCGACGCTATCTGGAGCTTTTGAAAATAACACAAGCCCACAAAGCTCCTCACAAAATGGACCGGATGCCAGATATTTACCACAAAATCCTTTGCAAAAAAACAAAAAACAAAAGCATCTCTCAAAAAATTCAATTATTCTAGTCTTATTGTTACGGAAAAACGATTAATGTGACATGCGCACTAATTCACAAAGTGCAGATCCTGAGCCCTGTTGGTGGGCAATGCAGGATTCGAACCTGCGACCACCTGATTAAAAGTCAGATGCTCTACCAACTGAGCTAATTGCCCTGGTCGGCTGAAAGATAAACGACATTCTCTCGTAAAGCAATATTAGAGAGACTCGAAAGTCATTGCTACCCCCTCACCGCCGCCTACGCATAGTGTTGCAAGACCTCGCTTGGCCCTGTGTGTTGCCATTGCGTTTAGGAGTGTTACGACGATGCGTGCGCCGCTTGCACCGAGTGGATGGCCGAGCGAGCATGCTCCTCCAAATACATTCACTCGATCTGGATCGATGGAAAATTCTTTGATGGCGGCCATGGGAACGACTGCAAATGCTTCGTTGATTTCGAATAAATCCACGCTTGCAATCGTCCACTTTGATTTCTCCAGGACCTGCCGTATGGCTCCAAGCGGAGCGGTGGTGAATTGTTTCGGTGACTGGGAGAAGCTACTCTGTGCGACGACACGGACCAGCGGAGTCCATGCGTTTTGTTTTGCGAAAGATTCCCGCATCAACAGCACTGCCGCTGCTCCATCAGAGATGGAACTAGCGGATGCCGCTGTTATGGTGCCATTTTCCGCAAATGCAGGTTTCAGGAAGGGCATTTTTGCAAGATCGGTAGAAAACGGAATTTCATCCCTATCGACAACAATGTCGAGTTTCCCATCTTTTACGCTTAGAGGAACGATTTCTCTCTTAAAATGCCCATCCTCAGAGGCTCGCAGAGCCTTTATGAACGATCTCTGCGCGTATTCGTCCTGATCTGCCCTCGTAAATGAGTAGGCGGATGCCGTATCCTCAGCATAGTATCCCATAACGCACTGCTCATAAGCATCGAGCAGGCCGTCCTTTAGTATGTGATCAATAACTTCTCTATTGCCGAAGCGATATCCAGTGCGGATCTTTTCAAGTAAATAG
Source organism: Holosporaceae bacterium (assembly GCA_031269995.1). Lineage (GTDB taxonomy): Bacteria > Pseudomonadota > Alphaproteobacteria > UBA3830 > UBA3830 > JAIRMQ01. Next base: position 573 of record JAISYI010000001.1, on the reverse strand, counting down.
GGGGCATTGGTCATGCTCTCCATGCCGCCAGCGATGGCGATATCAATTTCTCCAGATAGGAGAGCATTTCTTGCTAGCATCATGGAAGCCATTCCTGACCCACATATTTTATTGACGTTTATGCAGTTTACTGCCGGGCCGAGCCCAGCCCCAATCGCAATCTGTCGTGCAGCCGACTGTCCAAGTCCTGCAGAAAGTACACATCCCATGTAGAGGCCATCGATTTTTACTTTGTACCTATCGACAACCCTGTTGACGACCGCCTTTCCCAGCTCCACGGCGGAGAGAGATTTTAGCTTGCCGTTGAAAGCTCCCAGAGGCGTTCTTGCTGCTGATGCTATCACAACCGGATCCATTTTTAACTCTAGCTGACTGGATAGATAAAATATCAACAAAATATCAGATAAGTAAAGGCAATATCACTGATAAGTTGAAGGGTATTTTGAGCTCCGGCATTTAAGGTGTTTTTTGCTTTTATTTTTATTAATTATTAGTTAGATTGATAAGAGGTTGAGTGTTGGTGGAGGGAAGAGATGAGGAAGGTATTTTTGGGTATGATATGTATAGTGGTTG
>JAISYI010000013.1 GCA_031269995.1 Holosporaceae bacterium | reverse complement strand
CCCTTCTATCAGACCAAAACCTCCTTCCAAAATCAAAAAATCGAGAAATTATCCAGGTATATTTGCCATTATTTTGGCAAATATACCCAGCTCTATTCGGGACCTTTGCCTTAAATTCTCGAGAATTGCCCCCCCCCCCCCCGTGTATTATAGGCAAAATAACCCCCAACTTAACCACATGCCCCATTCATACCAAATCCTAGCACCAGCTTATTAATCACTGTTTAATCCACACGGAACTTTTGCCTCCACACTTTTCCACAAATATCCCAACTCAATACCTCGCCGGATAGTTTAACGACTATCTAGGCTTGCTGCCCCTCAAAATCGTTAATTTCCTTGACAAATATCGTCAAATCAGCTAGCATGAGTTTTTCACCCTGAGGAGGTGAAGCGTGGTTTTGTGTATAATTCGGGAAGTGCCTGCAGAGTGGCTCTGTCGAGTAGGAGCATACTGTCGGGTTATGGTGTTGGCATCTTCCCCGGGACCTGCGTGCTAGGTTATTCCCTGCTAATGGTCCTGCGTCTTACTCTCTCCAAAACTTCCCCAGGTCTGCATACTCGGTTTTTAATCCAGACCAAGTAGCGCGATGACCGTGGTAAGTATCAATAGGAGCATCCGCTTCTGCCAGGTCTCGTCGTTTTCTGCTACTGCCTTTTTCAATTCCACATTTTCCATTTGACTGCCTCCTCTACACTATAATCTATCTAGGAAGAACTTTATGCGTTCCACGACACGTTCCTAAAAACTTCAGCCAATATGCTCAAACATCTTAACTACCAATAATGTCACAGAAAAAGATTAAATCTTCACAAAAATATAACTTAAAGAGGAGGAAATATGAAAACAATTCCTTGGGAAGAAACTGCAAGGCCAAGCCAAATTGCACCGATCGGAGATTGGTCGATATGGATGATTCTCGCCGGAAGAGGATTCGGCAAAACGCGCTCGGCTGCTGAAACTATACGAAAATGGGCGATCTCCGGACAATATAAAAGGATAGCGCTTATTGCAAACACTATACAGGAAGCAAGACAGGTCATGGTGGAAGGAGAAAGCGGTTTACTTTCTATCTCTAACAGAAATAATAAGGAGGAGAAAATGGAGTTTTTTCCCTCAAGACGCCTTCTGCAATGGCCTAACGGAGCAGTCGCAACGCTTTACGGAGCTGAAAACTATGAACAGCTGCGCGGTCCGCAGTTTGACGCAGCGTGGGTCGACGAGTTCGCAAAATTCATTCATCCGCGGGAGACCTTTGAGCAGCTATCATTCTCCTTACGTTTGGGAAAGCATCCTAAAACGATCTTGACAACTACTCCGCGCCCAATACAGTTCATAAAGAATCTAATGGCACGGAATGATGTAGTGACTGTCCGTGGAACCTCCCTCGAAAATATGGCTAATCTATCGCCATCTTTTTTAAAGCAACTGGAATACTTGAAGGGAACGAGGTTAGAGGCGCAGGAGATCTATGCAGAAATACTGGAAGAGAAACTCAATACATTGTGGTCATGGGAAGACATTGAGCTATGCCAAAAATCCCCTCCGCACTTTCTAAACAATGTTGTGGTCGGCGTGGATCCCGCGCTTACCTCCGGCTCCAATAGCAATGAAACCGGGATAATCGTCGTTGGAAAGGATGGGTTTGGAAAGGGATACGTCCTCGACGATCTAAGTCTTTCCGCCCCCCCTGAAATCTGGGCAAGACGCGCTGCGGAAGCCTATCGGAAACACTCTGCTCGATTAATGGTGGTTGAGAGCAATGCTGGCGGAGAGCTGCTGATTAACTTGCTCAGATCAGTCGACGATTCTATTAGGATAAAAACCGTCTACGCGCGCTTATCTAAGATAGAGAGAGCGGAACCTATCGCCATACTCTATCAGAAAAAAATGATTTTCCATGCGAAACAGTTCCCCAAATTAGAGATGCAAATGGCAACCTACGAGCCAAAAAGTAAGTCTCCGGATCGCCTTGACGCTATGGTCTGGGCAATGACGGAGCTATTCACTGCCCAACAAGTATTCTCCTCTCCTTTGGTCTTCTCTGCGTAAGTTTACGTCAAACTCGCCCCGCAGGAAGCGTATTTAGGTGGAAAAGATCACTCTTCCATAACCCTGCATAGAATAAGTAATAGCATCTTATACATAATGACCCCAGAGCTGCGCGTCCTATCCAATGTTGCCAGCAATGTTGTTTAATTGTGCAGAGATTTTGTTACCTATGGATTTCATAGCCGCAATGGCGACAACGGCAATAAGACTTGCGATAAGCGCATATTCTATAGCTGTTGCGCCCTTTGAACACTTCAATAGCTCAAATACTTTTTTCAGCATCCCCTCTCCTCCAATAAACACCCAATCACCATGCTATACAGTAAACAACATCGAAATTACTAAAAGATTAAAAATACTTTTCTTGCGAAAAAAAATATTTTATCCTCGTATAATTTTAAGTCATTGTAGATAGAGTCTCCTGTGGAAATTCTGATAATTGCATGGACGTCTAGCATAGCTGCATTCATTATAAAATCGGAATTTTTAGGGAATACCTATAGTGAATTGGTTCGTTAGAATAAATTAAACAAACTTTGGATAATCTTCCATTCCTAATTCTGATTAGCTGAGTTGGTTTGGATTAGCGTGGCGAAATTAAATAATGGAATCCATATCTACCTAACACGGAGATACGTTTGGCAAATTGGTTTCGAGACAATAGGGTAGAAATATTCATTCTACTCATCTTGGGAATGGCTGTGAATCTAGGATGCTACCTTGAGACGCACGGTTGGAATATTGAATTTTCAGACGTAGACGATCACATGAGGCTTATAAGAATAAGAGAGTTTTTTCAGCATTATGATCTCTCTAACTCAATTATCTCTAGGAGTAATGTCCCTTTCGGATGCGACCTGCACTGGACGCGATTCTATGATTTTTTTCTAATTATTCCATCCTATATTTTGAATCTTTTCCTTAATTCTATCAATCAATCCATAGAGTATGTCGGATTTGTAATTGCCCCGATCATTAGAAGCGTAACCATCATCCTGTTCTACTGCATCTCCAAAAAACTGATGAATAAAGACGACTCATTTCTGCTCGCCGCACTGATGTCTGCGCATCCTCATATTTTGATTTTTGGAGTTTTTGGGCGGCCGGATCATCACGCTCTTATTATGCTTTTCATTCTCATCTACCTGTACAGCGCGATAATGATGCTGGAAACCAAGTTTCAAAGTAAGAAGCAATGTATCTATGCAGCCATCGTAGCTGCTATCTGCGTATGGATTTCTCCGGAAACTTTGATCTCCATACTTCTGATAGACGGAATTTTATTCGTTTATACACTCCTTGATTCAGACGCTGAAAAGCTAAAATATCTTTGCAAGAAGAATATCCTAATCGCTTGTAACATTGGCGCAATAGTCTTTGTCTTCACGAAATTTATGTTGGACTATCTTCTTGCCATGTGTCTATTACTGCTCGTCGCACCCTACTCAATGCAACAAGGAAGGCGCATTCCAGATCTACTGCATAGATACTGGCATATTTTATCCATCCTACTGCTAGGATTTTTGCTTCCCCACATTCATTCGCCCATTGAATACGATAAAATTTCCATAGTCCACATGGCCCTGTTTACTTTCGGAGCGCTTTACTTTGGTATCGTTGCGGCGCAGAAAAAATCTGGATTTCAAGAGAGGATAATTTGGGCGATAGTGTGGTTTTTCTTTGTTTCTGGAGTTTTTCTTCTCAGCTACCCAAGCTTTCTTAAAGGAATGGGGGCAGATATAGGAGACTATGTAAAGGAGATTTGGTTAAACAGAGTTGCGGAGATGAGATCACCGCTTGCCGCAGGAGACAAGGCATTTTTCCTCAGTTACGCAATTATTGTGACAATAAGTATTGTAAATAAAAGTCGCGAATTAATTTGCTGTCAAGAATTTACAACCAAAACTTTAGTTTGGCAGATGATAGTCGCTAATGCACTTTGTTATACAATTTTTGCTGGTATCGCCTATAGAATGACGCCCTACTCCGCATTGTTCGGATTGCCTCTGATTGTCGATTTTTGTATGAACGGACATGCAACGAAGTCTTTTCATAGATTTTTAAGGATAGGGATAGCGGCGTTTTTCTCTTCCTTTTTTTTATTTTTCACTGCAATAATTGATGAGAAAAAAGAAAAAAACCCTGCCACGCCTACCTATACCACGCAGGAGCTCTTCGAAATGATCGATGGACTGAGCAAGACTCCGGTTGTGATAATGGCCCACAGTAACGATGGCCCACCTCTGCTTTACTATACCAAGCATAGCGTTGTTGGGGCATCCTATCATAGACAAGTACAGGGAATCATTTCTTCATTTAAAATCATGGAAGGAGAGTACTCCGAAGAGGAGGCTAAGCGCATTTTCAGAGAAACTGGTGCTTCTTACATATTCATCAGAGTGGATAAGAGAATGGAAAGCTCCAAAAACGCAGCGAGCCTTGCGGAGAGAATAGTGAATAAGAATCCTCCAGATTGGGTCCATCTTCTTGATCTTCCAAGCAAATTTAACGACGTTATAATTGCAAAAATCGATATGGAAAAACTTTAATTTACTTTTATAACGGAACTCTTCACAGAAAACTGCTGTTGAAACAAAATACAATTTGTCTACACAATGCAGTCCTAGGAAGTTGGCAAAGTGTGCCATTCTAATGTATTATTATCATGTATCTCTGGAGCTATTACGTGACAATAAGAGTCTTGTCTCAAAACATAATAAATCAGATTGCTGCGGGCGAGGTGATAGAACGTCCCGCGTCCGTCATTAAGGAACTAATGGAAAATTCGATAGATGCTGGAGCAAATGAGATTACGGTGAGAGTCGTCGACGCAGGAAAGAGCTTTATCTCTGTTAGCGACAATGGAGATGGTATGGACAGAGACTCGCTCCAGCTATGTATGTTAAGCCATGCAACGTCGAAGCTTGGTGAGGAAAATCTTTTAAATATTCACACGTTTGGGTTTCGGGGAGAGGCTCTGCCGTCGATCGCCTCAGTCTCGAGACTCACGATCATCTCAGCAGATAATCCCTCTTTGGATGGGTGGATGATAAGGGTTGCAGGGAGCGGTAACCCTGAGCTGTTTCCAGCCGGTCGTTCCCAGGGCACCACCGTTGAGGTACGTGACCTTTTCTTCGCCACGCCGGCACGACTAAAGTTTCTTAAGTCGAATGCTGTCGAACTCGATAATTGCCATTGCGTTTTCAATCGCTTCGCTATGGCTTTTCCGGGAATCACGTTCAGATTTTTTGACGAAGGCAGGGACAGGTTTTGCTATGAAAAAAATTCCCCGAAACGAATCGCCAACGTCTTGGGGGAGTCTTTCGAAAAAAATACTTTCGAAGTAAAAGCCCAGCGCGAAGGGCTAGAGATACACGGATTCATTGGTGTACCGACCTTTAACAAAACAACCGCTAGCTGCCAGCATTTTTTCGTAAACAACAGATTCGTGAGGGACAAAAATTTCATTCATGCTCTTCGAGCGGCCTACTTTGGCCTGGTTCCTTCGAGAAGATACTCCGTCGCGGTTCTTTTTCTTCAGCTTCCATGCAAAGATGTGGACGTGAATGCACATCCGGCTAAAATAGAAGTTCGCTTCAGGGAAAACGAAAAAGTACGACAGTTTCTATTGTCCGAATTAAAAAAGGCTCTGTTGTCATTCGGATCTATGAGGTCAGCTGTTGGGATGGAGGACATATTTTCAACGAGGCGAAATTCGTCTGGAAATATTTCCGAAAGTATTTCGAAAAATGATTATAATATTTGCCAACACTCCCCATTTCCTTCGATTAATCCTATTCCTATCGCTATTACTCCCACCACGGCTACTCCGTCCCCCACTTCTTTGCCGGTTTTTCTTGCTCCTCCCCATTCTTTATTAACAATCGGAGAGAAAGACGGTTTCCCGGAAGGCTGTCCTCCGGCGAATGAAATTTCACTGGGCAAAGCTATACATCAGATTGGAAACACCTATATAATTGCAGAAAACGGGGACAGTTTAGTCATAGTTGATCAGCACGCCGCCGCGGAAAGAATCACTCTTGAAAAACTAAAAAATAATCTTTCACTTGATTCTCAAGTACTCCTATTGCCGGAAACATGCCGTCTGGATGCGTTCCAGATGGAGCAATTGGAGGAAAATGCCGATCTAATCAAAAAATTCGGAATTCACTATGAGAAATTAACGGACTCTCTTATATCCATCAATGCACTTCCAGCTATTTTGGAGAGAGTACACGACGCAAAATCCATTATACGCGATCTCATTGAGGAGCTGAGCACGTTTGGCTGCGCTAATACTATAGAAGAGAAAATCCACCGCATCCTATCAGCTCTATCCTGTCATAGTAGTCTTCGAGCCGGTAAGAAGCTAACGATCCAGGAGATGGATTTTCTGCTACGGCAAATGGAACGTACGCAAAACATTGCCCAATGTTGTCATGGAAGGCCCTCATATATAACGCTATCCACACAAAGTTTAAACAAAATTTTCGAAAGATCTTGACGTCCTTTTGCTCTACTACTATATAGCGGTGTAATAAGGAAGTAGAACAGTCATGGTGGATAGAATAAGATTGCAGCCGTTGATCCGTCTAGACGATGGTACGGTTTTTGGCTATGAGGCGTTGTATCGGAAAGAAGATGCATCTGGTTATCCCAGTGCCGTCGACGTATTAGAAAGTGTAGCTGCCTCTTGCGGATACAAAGAAGGTTTCCAATTATTTATTAATATGACAGTAAACGATATCGTCAATCCGGGCTTCTGCAGAATATTTACGAAGGTTTTGGAACGATGGGGAGTAAGAGGATCAAATGTCGTCCTTGAGGTTAGTGAGAAAACACATCCTGACTATTTACCGCTCGCACAACGTACTTTAAGTCTATTGCGCCGCCACGATATCAAGATCGCGCTAGACGATTTTGGGACGGAATATTCCAGTTTATCATTCTTAAAAGAGCTTCCGCTGGACATAGTAAAGATCGACAAGAGGTTTGTGCAGGAGGCTCCGTCTAGTAAAAAATCCCGCGCCCTCCTGCGATCATGCGCGTGTATTTGTCACGATGTCCGATGCGACGTCATCGCCGAGGGAATAGAAACGGAAGAGCAACTCGATTGCGTGAAAAACTCCGGCGCCGATATCGGCCAGGGATTCTTATTTTCTGCTACTATTCATAATTTTCGCCGGAATCCTTTTATTCCTCTTCGCGATTTTTCGTCCCTTGATATGATGTATACGAAGAAGGCTCATGTCCACCTTCCAGTCGGGATTTAACCTCGGAAAGTTGGCGATAGGTATATGTTAAGGACATCATAGTGCGATCCGCATAAAGGGTTCGGAGATTGTTTTTTAGAAATAACTTGATATCATGACCCCTTATTGTGCGGGCGTAGCTCAATGGTAGAGCACGAGCTTCCCAAGCTTGTGACGAGGGTCCGATTCCCTTCGCCCGCTCCGTATATATGGTGAAATACGCGTGCAAAAGAATCTACGTAAAAAATTAATCGATTTAGATAGCCTAGGAAAAACCCGGATAGGTTTTTTTCTGACTATTGTTTTAACGATTTTTTTTTTCTACGAGATGGGCAATCGGCCCTTCGCAGATCCTGACGAAGGGCGCTACGTGGAGATCCCGCGCGAGATGGTTGAAACGGGTGATTTCGTTACTCCACGCCTAAATGGATTGAAATACTTCGAAAAACCTCCTCTGTTCTATTGGATGCAGGTGGCTTCAATGCAAGTTTTCGGAATAAATGAAACTTCTATGAGGCTATGGCCTGTTATTTTCGCAATCCTTGGATGCCTGGGAGTGTTTTGGATTGGCGCAAGAAGCTATTCCAGCGTAGTCGGACTAATATCTTCTGCTGTCCTTGCGACAAATATTCTATATTATGCTCACAGTAGATTGATAATTTTGGACTTAGTTCTTACTGTTTTGATGAGTGGAGCCCTTTGGTGCTTCTTTATTGCTTTTGTTGCAAAACGATCTGCTGGCTTAGCAAGACCTTATTACATCGTGGCGTCATATGCTCTGTCAGCGCTAGCATGTCTCACCAAAGGACTGATTGGAGCCGTACTTCCAGGAGTTATTGCACTAACCTGGGTTATCTGCACGAGAAATTGGATGAAAATCAGAGAAATGTTGCATTGGCCAGGGATTCTGGTGTTTTTTGCGATATTCCTTCCATGGCATATCCTAATGTGCCTGCATCATGACGACTTTCTGCATTTCTATTTCATAGTAGAGCATTTTCAGAGATACATATCGACCATCCATCACAGATACCAGCCGGGATGGTTTTTCCTAGCGATTCTGACAGTAGGACTGCTGCCTTGGACTGGATTTGTTCTGATATCACTGAAAAATGCCTGCCAAAAAGCGTTTAAGCACGACGAAGAAAATGTGTTTTTTATCTGTTGGATTTTTTGGATTTTCTCATTTTTCTCCCTTTCCAGCTCGAAACTCATACCATATATCCTGCCAATTTTGCCGCCCATTGCATTGATAACAGGAATCGCGCTGGACGATCTTGCAAAAAGAAACTTCAAAGGTTTTAAAGCAGCAATTTCGATCAATATCGGTGTGATCGGAGGTGTGATTTTACTGTATTTTGCGCAAATATCGAATTTAGATATCTCTGACGTGCTTAGCAACAAACAAGCCCAGCTTCTATTAATCATTTTCTCAGGATTTTTGCTTGCAATGACGATTGTCCATTTCCTTTTTTTTCGGATTTCCAAAATTGTCTCATTTATCATCTACATTTTTTGTGGGATGAACATGATGTGGATTATCAATAAGGCTGCAGTGTACTACCAGAAAGTGAAAAAACCTTCCACCAGAAGACTAGCGGAAGCTATTCAGCTAAATCGAAGAGAAGGGGATTTGGTGTTCTGCTACAAAAGATATTATCAAGACTTTCCCGTCTATTTGAATTCAACAGTCGGTGTTGTAGACTTCGTTGGTGAACTAGAGTTCGGGGCTAATGCGGAAAAGAGTGACGATAGGCTGATGGGAGAAGATGCGTTCTGGAAATTGTGGAAAGAAACTAACCGACGAATTTTCCTACTGCTATCAAGGGAGAATTGTCAAAAGTTGCTCTCGATGAGGAATCTTCCGTGGCACAATGTTTTAGATATAGACGATGCTTTTATCGTCATAACAAATAAATGAGATAATAAAAATGCAAAAAACTGTTAGCTTTACACTAATAGTGTTCCAGGTCATCATAAACACATTTGCGCAGCTTCTGCTAAAGAAAGGAGTAGGTTCGGTCGATTTCAGAAAGCCAACATTGGAGTTACTTCTAGCGGTGATATCAAACACGCACATATTCGGCGGAGTTCTCATATTTGTTTTTTCGCTTCTATTATGGCTTTATCTATTGTCGCAGTTTGATCTGAGTTTCCTTTATCCATTCGGTAGTCTATCCTACGTTCTGGCCGCGCTGGGCGGCTGGTTTTTTTTCGCGGAGAATATTAGTCTATGCCGCGGCTGTGGCATTTTGTTAATATTAATCGGAGTAGCGTTAATTGCAAAAAGCTAAAAAATCCGTTCACGCGCACATCGAGGTATCGGTGGTTATTCCCGTTTTTAATGAACAAGAAAACATAGCGCAGTTGGGAGCTCGTCTGTTGAAGATCATGGACGGGGTCAGGAAAGGGTATGAGATAATTTTTGTGGACGATGGGAGCCGAGACGAAACACCGCAAGAGCTGCGAAAACTTTTTGTGAGGCGCTCTGACGTAGTAAGAGTCGTTACCTTCAACGGAAATTATGGGCAATACGTAGCGATTTTGGCAGGATTCGGCTATGTACGCGGAGACGTCGTTGTAACCCTCGACGCTGATCTACAGAATCCACCTGAAGAGATACCGAATCTACTTAAAAAGATAGACGATGGCTATGACCTAGTCGGCGGCTACAGAGCAAAACGCCAAGATAGCTTTTTCCGAACCTATGCCTCCAGAACCATCAATTTCATCAGAGCCAAGGCGACTGGCCTAGAAATGAAAGACCACGGCTGCATGCTAAGGGCCTACAAAAAATTTATCGTAGACGAGGTGGTAAAAACCAGAGAAACTTCCACTTTCATCACTGCCCTTGCTCAAAAATTCGCCGGAAATCCTATAGATATCCCCGTTGCACACGATGAGCGTGCGGCCGGTGGATCTAAATATAATCTCTACAAACTGATCCGCATAGCCTTCGACCTGCTCACTGGATTTTCGCTAGCTCCTCTCCAAATTTTCACCATCATCGGTATGGTAATTTCTTTCCTCAGTGGTGTGTACTTCTTTGTTGAGTTGTTCAAGAAAGTTATCGGACATCATCATGGGTATGGGCTGCACTTTGCATTCGTTTTTCTACTTTTGAGTGTAATCATCCTAGGAGTTGGACTGCTTGGTGAATACCTTGGAAGAGCCTATTTTGCCGTCTGCCAACATCCACGCTTCGTGATTCGCGAAGTACTGGAAAAAAAGGACGAGTGACTATGCGTATATTGATCATCGGAGCCGGCGGTTTCATCGGCAGTCATCTTTGCGAGAAGATTTTGGCGTTGCGCAGAGATTGGCACGTAACAGCCGTGGATATTTCATTCGTAAAGATCGAGCATCTGCTGCAAGACAAGCAGCTACGTACTATTCAGATCAACATATTGACTGATATGGATTCCGTTGATGAGTTGATAAAGGAGTGCGACGTAATTTTTCCTCTGGCAGCTGTCGCAAATCCGGCAATCTATGTACAAAATCCGCTGAAAGTGTTCGAGCTGGACTTTGAAGCCAATCTGCGAGTAGTAAAATCTGTAGTAACCCATGGAAAGCGGCTGATCTTTCCGTCGACATCTGAAGTTTATGGAATGTGCAAAGATAACGAATTCGATGAGGAGTATTCTCCTTGCGTGACCGGACCGATCTGCAAACAAAGATGGATCTATTCCTGCTGCAAACAAATGCTGGACCGCGTGATCCATGCCTACGGAAGCAGAGACGGCCTGCGTTATACTTTGTTCCGCCCATTCAACTGGGTTGGTCCTCGCCTAGACGACATCAGCAACGCAGAACAAGGAAGTTCCCGTGTGGTAACGCAGTTTTTGAGCAACATTCTGCACGGTCGCGACATTAATCTAGTGAACGGAGGCCACCAGACTCGCTGCTTCACCTATATCTCAGACGGCATTGGGGCCCTTATGAAAATTTTGGAAAGCGATCATGTCGATAGGCAAATAATCAATATCGGGAATCCCCATAATGAATGCAGCATTGCAACACTGGCACAAAAAATACTTGACCTTGCTAAAAAGAAGTATGGCAGAGGCAACATGGTAAAAATCAAGATCGCTAATTCCAATGATTACTATGGGAAATCCTATCAGGACGTTTCCAAACGGGTGCCATCCATAGAGAATGCCAAAAGGTTGCTGGACTGGGAACCGGAGGTTGGTCTGGACGAGCTTCTGATTAAAACGATGGACTTTTATTTCTCCAGATAGCCTAGCACGATTAACAACCTAACGGTGCTGAAAAGAGGATTGGATGATTCGCAAAGTTCTTAATGTGCAGGGAATGGTATTCCTGGCACTTGCAGGAGTTATGATGATTCCAGCCTGCGTAGACCTCTCGCAGAATGCCGGATTGGGGTTCATAATCAGCGGAATGTTCTGCTGTTTTCTCGGTGGAGTGCTGTTTCTTTCCTATGAAAATAAAGAAGCATTGATTCTAAGGGAGAAGATATTGTCAATGCTGCTGACATGTATCTCTGTTCCCCTCCTCGCCTCTTTACCGTTTTTCACCGCCTCTATTTCTGGAACATCTTTCCTAGACTGTTTTTTTGAGACGACCTCTGCTCTGACAACGACTGGCGGTTCAATTATCCCAAACGCGAGAGATCTATCCGACGGCTTGCTACTTTGGCGTAGTCTGCTGCAGCTATTCGGCGGAATAGGGTTTATTGCGCTATGGATTTATGTGCTGCCTAATTTTTGGATTCCGGCAGTGGCGTGGAACTACATGGGCAGAACCGCTCTATGGACACGCTATCTAAAAATTCTTGGGGCGGTGTATGTCATATCAGCAGCCGTGGGATCATTACTCCTGGCAGGAACAGGCATGGCAGCAATGGAAGCCGTCTGCAGCGCTTTGGATGCAGTATCCAGCGGAGGAATCTCCGGAATCACTCCACCAGCGGGCCACTGGAAGCTTATTCTTCTTGTTCTTATGTTTATCAGTGGTGTCCCGATTACTATCCTAAAAAATCTAGAAACTGTCGGCTCAGCAGCATTTCATGAAAGACAGTTTTTATGCTATTGCCTAGTGATTTTCATAGGTTCTATGGCTATGCTCGTATATCAGATGCTTTTTTTGTCAGACAGCTCCTTCTATGACGCGACGCAAGCGTCCCTACTAGCGGTTGTTTCCTCACTGACAACAACTGGCTGTTTTGCAACGCAAAAGTATTCTCCTGTAATTGAATCTTTTCTATATATGCTAAGTTTCTGCGGAGGATGCGCAGGGTCCTGTACTGGAGGCATCAAAATTTTCCGCTTGTTGATGGTTTTTGTGATAATCAAAGGACATTTGATGCAACTAACAAGGCGTAACGCAGTCTACGTCTTGACCTATAGCGGAAAAAAATTGGAAGAAAGTGATATCACTAGTTTGTTTTCCTATTTCCTTTGCTACCTAATATTCGCAGCTCTGACAGCCTTTCTACTAGCGATCTGTGATATGGATTTGGGTCAGGCGTTCGGAGCGGTACTAACGTCCATCAATAACAATGGTCCGTTTTTCGGATCGCACAGAGCGACAGCAGAGGAATTATATGCCCTCGCTCCATCCGCGAAGGTGATATTAATTGTGTCAATGATTGCTGGTCGATTGGAGTTCGTCGCATTTGCGGCAATATTCACAAAACAATTCTGGAAAAAGTAAGATGATGCGCAGAGTCATGGGAGAGAAAAGGGGAAGACAAAAAAGGTGAAGATGGAATTTAAAAATATCAACGCCGCGGGCATTAGTCGGGGAAGTGTCTTTTATCTCTATGGAAATAACAAAAAAACCTTCAATGTCTTCTGCAATTTTGTGGTGGAGGAACTGCGGAAGAAATTCTCCGAGGTTCGCGTAACTTTTTGTTCCATTGCTGAATGCGTGAATATATTGGATGGACAATGCGACTTGTTCGACACTGGATTAAGCTGCTTTTGCATAAAAAATATAGAGGATAATCATCAGAAAAAGGTGGAGATGTTGCTAAATGAGAAAAATTCAGTTTTTATGCTGGAGAGCGGAAGCTATTTGAAATCCAAAAAAATTACAGATCACATGGCGAAAAGCAGGGCGCTAGCCGTGGCGTCATTCAACAATGAGCCGACATTGAACTCGCTGGTGCAGATGTTTTTCCCAGATACTCCGCAGACAACGCGTAATGAAATCACGAAAATTTTGGCCAACGTTGATGAGGAATTATTTTCCTTTTTTTCAAAATTATCGCTTTTGTCGCCAGACGTAAACTTAGATGATGTCCAGAACTGCTCCTCTTGTCGACAATCTTTCCTGCGAGACCTCGCTGTCGTTCCACTTATCCGTTTTTTGCTGCAATCGGTAATAAAAGTGAAAATTATGAAACAATCGGGTTTCAACTGGCAGAAATCGGTAAACGATGGCGCAATACACCACCTGTTGAAAGCAGAGCTTCTGCAAAAATCCGGGATGGAGGTGAGCAGAGGATCCGTGTACCAAGGATTGCTGCCATCACTTTAGAGCCCACTACTCTCTAAACCACGCCTTTCCTCAAAAGAAAGGATGGCAAAGGATTGATCCCGAGTAATAACCAGAAAAAAATTGATAAAGCGCCAAGAAATACTGGTCCCATGGATAGGAGCTTTGACTGGTCAGATAATTTCTTTAATTATATAGAGAGGACGTTGCTTCGACTCAATATATATACGCCCTACGTATTCTCCGATGACGCCAAGGCATGTCAGCTGAATTCCCCCGAGAAATAGTATCGCTACAATCAGCGATGCATATCCTGGTATGTCCACTCCGAAGACCATTGTTCTGAACAATATCCAGATGCCGCGAGACATGGATAGCGCAGTCACAAGTAATCCAAGATAGGTGGAAACCTTTAGAGGAAACGTGGAAAACGATGTTATCCCGTCAACAGCGTAGTTCCATAGTTTCAGGTAGGACCATCGTGAAGTTCCACTGTTCCTTCCCGGACGCTTGTATTCCACAACAGCGGTGCTAAATCCGACGAAGGCAAAGAGGCCCTTCATAAAACGCCTACGTTCTGGAAAAACCTTGAGAGCATCTACGACTTTTCTGCTCATCAGCCGAAAATCCCCCACGTTCTCTGGCAGCTTTGGATCAGATAGCCTATTGTATATCTTATAAAAAAGCTCTGCTGTAACGCGCTTTATCATGGGATCCGCAGAGCGATCCGTTCTCCTAGCTAGCACTACGTCTACACCCTCTTCATTCCATTTTTCTATCATGTCGATTAGCAACTCTGGAGGATCCTGCAGGTCACAATCCATCGGAATGACGCAGTTTCCTTCTGACAGATCTAGTCCTGCGGTAATCGCAGCATCTTTTCCAAAATTTCTTGAAAAATCTATGATTTTTATCTCCGGATGTTCTTTCTTCATTTCCAGAAGTCTCTCCAGCGTATTATCTTCGCTGCCGTCGTTGATGCACAGGATCTGGAAGCTATGCTCCATCCGCCGGAGAATAGGAATAACCGCTTGAAAGAAAGCTTTTACAGACTCTCCTTCGTTGTAAAAAGGCACAATAATGCTAACTTCTTTTTTCTCTGCTTTCTCTGCCTCATTCGTCATTCGCAGTCATCCTTCATGTTTAGAAAGGCGTAGTATAGAAGGAAATCATCGATAACCGGGATGGTATTTTCAAACAGAATGTCTTTTTCTTTGTGGAGACTGCGGGCATAGGCAATTTTGCTATCACCTTTTGAGCACAAAAGCGCCATGACCGAGGATTTGCCGAGCGGGCGAAAATCGTTTATGCTGAAAACTTCGCACTTCTCCACATCATAGCTGGATGGAGAATCTTTTAGATACATGTGCAAAGCTGCGCAGGCCTTGTCTGCTCTAAGAACTTCTATTTTTCTTCCTCCAAATTTCTGTTTCCAATCAGAATCTATTCTCCGAGCGACGGAAGCAAAGTTTAGTGAAAATTCTGGGTAATGATGCCGCAGAAAAATCCGTACTACGCTCAGCTTGCATAGTAGAATTACCGTAAACAAAATCGATATTCTCTTAACAAAAGCGAGCAAGCGCTCGTAATTAATCGACTTGTTTAGAATCTGCAGATAAATGCCCACCATCATAAGCATATTCGTTCCCCAAAAACTTCCAATACGCATACCGGTGACTAGCGATACTATAAACAAGATAACGTTTGGCGCGATGGTGGAAAACAGAACAAAATTTTCTTCCATTGAATAACGTTCTCTTGGTAAAAACCGTATTTTTTTGCGACAGGCTTGAGCAACGGAGACAAATGAGGTTGAGAAAAATAAAAATTGCATTAGTAAAAAATTAAACGCGGACCAGCGATTGGTTGGCCAGTTGGTAGACTTGTCCAGCGCGTATTTTAGGGATACAAAGTTGTTCTGAACCATCCATGCTAAATGCCAAGAGATACAGCCAAAGAAAACCAGTGCAGCGACGTAGATCTGTGGGCGAATTAACATGACGCGACATCTTTCATCCCAAAGCAGAAATAATCCCATACATCCAATGTATAGGAAGGCAAAATATTTGCCAAGAAAGGCTAGCGCAGCAAAAACCCCAACCAGTACCGCATCTCTGACCCTTTTATACTTCAACAGGCAGAGGAAAAAGTAATGCATTGCAGGAACCATTGACATCAATATTGTATTTGCGTTGAATTTTTCGTTTCCGAATACCGAGCAAATCGAAGCCATGAAGATTAATACTGATCCTCTGGATCGTTCGAGCGCTTCCGCTCCCCCCCGCTCAGACTGATTAAAAATCAGTGATGAGATTCTGAAAATAAAGTAAAAACCCAGCAGCAAATTCAGCTGTGTCAGGATGTAGAGAGATTCAGGACAGGAAAAACATAGTCGGTAGAAAAAATATGAGATCCAAGCGAATAACGGAGGATGTTTGCCGTAGCCAAGCTGCAGTTCCTTCCCCCAATAGAGGTTCTCCACCATGTCGTTTGGAATAACGTTGCGAGTAATCATTGGTATTAGAACAAGCACAGCCGACCACGCCACAATAAACCAGGTCTTGCCATTCCATGATGCCTTCCGAATCACAGCGAGCAACATCGACGTCACGACAGCTATGGATGCTTCCGAGCAACTATCTCATCCACCATAGACTTGGCCCTTTTTTCGCTGATAAGATGTATGACCTCTTCAGATTTAGAAGGAATAGCATCGGTTCCAATGGGTTTTGCCCTATCAATGGATTGCAAAATCTTATTATCATCGAAGGTAAGTCGAATAATGAACTGATAAGTCTGTCTCACGTTCTTCAAATTGTCCTCTTCCACCTTCTGGCCCACATAGATCCATGTGCGACCATCGCTGAGCAAAGACGGAGTCCCGCACTTTGTAAGTACCTCATCCATAGTTGTCTTCCCAATAGCGAAATCACCAAGGTGCTCCTCCACGGTCACATTCCCGCGGGAGTTTATACGCTGCTGACACGCAATCAAAAGACTCAGACAGCAACAGAGAAGAATCCAACAATTTTTCATGCAAAAAAACCCATCAAACACAGGTCTAATCTAATCGTTACAGAGGCAAATATCAATTCAAATTCGATCATAAAATGATACTGCTCTGGTAGCCTTTACTTGGTACACCAAATCTTGCGTTTTGCGAAAACATTACTGGCACAAGCCAACCTCATAAAATTTAATAAAGGCCTATAGAAAAACGTCAAGATTTCCTGTAATGATTTACATATCGTTTGGTTGTTTTAATGAAAATATTTATTAGCCTTCTTATTTTATTGTACTCCATGGATGTAGCAACGTGCGAAACTGAGACGAAGGAAACTCGAAAAACAGAACAGGTTGATGGTAATCAGGAGAAGGAGCAAAAACGCAAGAACTCGCCAGGAATTCAATCTGGATGGAGGTTGGGTGTTGGTCTCACGATTGCAAATGGCGAGTTATCAAGTCGTGAGAACGAGGGGCGACTTGGCGTACCGGTGAAGAAAGGATTCACCACCGGAAGCGGAGAAGCCTACATAGGGTACATTATTCCTGTTACGTCTATGGTCGGCATAGGCCTTCAGGTCGGAGTAAGATGCGGAGCCCAGCGCCCGAGGATGCCACTGGGAACGAGCTGGAGAAATGATTCCTGGCAGTATCAAACGGCAAAAAGAGCAATTAATACTCTACTCACCACAATGGGGCATGCGCTGCATCAGATGACAGTAGCGGCAAACGGCGGAGCATTTGATCCCGTTAATAATATGGCAAATGCAATGTTTATAAACGAAGATTTCGTAATTTTGATAAATATTTTTAGATACATAGGTGGAGCGGATGTACCACTAGATGGAAGATTGTTTGGAGAGGAGAAAAGTCTGGATTGGTATGTGCGCAACAATGGAGGACGCCCAGTGAACTTGGCAGACTGGAACCTATCCACGCTAATAGGAGAATCAGGCAGTGGCCTGGGAAAGAGTCCCATGGAGATACTTTACGGAGCTAGAGAAATCCTAAAAATCATAGATCCTGGCCTAGCTCAGATATTAAAGGATGCTTCTGGTATAGGTGCTGCAGTAACTGATTACGCCATAGTAGAATTGATAGACCTGCTGGCAGCATCCCATTACCTAGCCGCCTATCTATTAGAACCAATGCCTGGTATGCCGCATAGGTTGCCGTTTATCACTTCGGAAAAACTCAACTATCGTAGAAGCTTTATGGCCAGAGAAATCCAACAGCTAGAGGAGGCAGCAGAAGCAGGCAGACCAACATTCGGAGTGTGCCCATATGCTAGCTTCGGCCTCAGAATAAGCAGCTCAGAGTGGAATATCGTGGTAATACCATTAGTAGGGGTGGTGCAATTCAATGGAATAGCAACATTCCCCAATGGTCTTCCACAGCGAGGATTCAGAGCATTGACAACTTTCATAGGAGTCGGCGTAGAAAAACAGATAGGCAACAACTTGTCAGCAGCAATAGAAGTATCCCATTCACCTCGGAGATACATAAAAGTAGGGAATGTAGTGATCTGGGGAAAAGAAATTCCGCAGAAGGTACGGTTCAGCGAAACAAGAGTAACGTTAACGTTACAATACCAGATAAAAAGTGGTTTTCCGAACATTTGAAAAAGCCGAGGGATCCAGCGGAATAAAAAAGCATCCTCCTCCGGGAGTTTTTCGAAATCCTAGCTGCCTTTGATAAGTAAAGAGCTTGTTCGCCAGGTAAGCAGTATCCCTTTCTATTCCATAGACATAGCACATGAAACTTAAATGGTGAAATTAATGCCCTAAAAAACGAAAAATTTACTTTCAGAGGAGTAGAATTATCACAGAGACATGCTGGGTGATAGAGAAGATCAAAAGATATAAAGACTTTAGTCGAAATAGCTACACACGGAAAGGAAAAAAGAATGAAAAAGGCAGAAATAATAAATTTACGAATAATGATGATGATTGCTTTAGTGACTGAACTAACAACGTCAGCCGCTATGAAACTAAACCTTGCAGACTTTGCGAAGTGGGCGGCGCCTGGTTCGGCTGTCAAAGTAGATGCAAGCCGCATCGCCGCCACTATTAATCCAGGATGTAACCATAATTACGTGGCCTCAGTCAAGAAATTTCTGGGAAATGGTGAGAGTTTCACATATTCGGAAGCGCTGAAGAAGCTGAACGCGGAATCGTTCCGCAGCCCGCGCGATTTCGGAGAGGCTCTTCGTACCAAAGTAAATGAACTAGTGACTAAGGACGCCGACGACCTGAAAAAAGCGACGGAAGGCGCCCAACAGCGAATCTTGGACGTTCAGAACGCACTACTAAACACTATTCCCGAAACGCACCGAAAATCAATCGAGGACCTGATAAAAGCAGCGAACGAGGCACTCGGCTCGGCCGAGACGGCCGAACGTGCAGGGGAAATTGGCAAAGAAGGCGAAAAAAAGATCAAGGACGCCATCGAGAAAATTAGAAAGGACGACATAGAGGAAAAGCTACGGAGGTTGAGTGCTCAAGGAGATACGATCAAGTGGAACAACCCGGCGATAAAGTCGGCAATTGACGCATTCGTCGAGGCTACTAATGATCCGAAATCCAATGCGGACAAAGAGTTTGGAGCAGCGAACGCGGCACTGACTGCTATCAAAAACGACTGGAAACAACGTCAAGAACAATCGACCACACTGGCCGCATCTGCGACCACCCTTGCGGACAGAATCGCTGCCTGTAAAGTTGACCAGAGCTTTACTGGCAGGTTGCAGCAACTGCGTGACCGCTTGCCCGGCGACGTTGATGCACTCAAAACGGAGCTGATGGACGCCGAGAGTGACGCGGACAACACTAAAGAAAAGACCAGGCGAATACTGGGCGGCTACGAAGCCGCTATACTGCGAATACTTGATGAAAACACTGAACTACTCCGGCAGCGCTCTGATGCATCCGTAGCGGTAGCTGCCCAGGCACTACAAAGTAAGGAAGAAGCACTGGCATCGCTTGGCCCCAACGCGGTCCTGACGAGCGCCGACCTTCTTGCAGATCCCATGTATGAATGCTTCACGGCCATCGACATTGGACAAGAGGCCTACCAAGCCGGAACTCGGGCAACTGCCAACGGTATAACCGTGAAATGCTACTTTACAGGTCTGCCTGATGCTGACAGCTTCTTTTTCACTCCAGCCGGCGCGAAAGCGACGTTGCCTAAACTGTGCAAAAAATTGATAAAACAACAACAGGAAACTGACGGTGCCGCGGCTAAAGTATACGTCGTGCAACGCGGTCGTACGTTTGACCTCTCTATCGAAGGAAGAACACTTGCCAAACCTCAGCTGATAGACGTAGCAAGAGTGATCGGTAATGCCAAGCTGGAGACATGTCCGCAACTCACCTGCGCCTTCAGGGAAGCGGAAGACGACCCCGAAAACCCGAGTACCCCCCTGCCGAGAGGCATGCGGCCGCTCGTCGCATTCGATGATGACACTTTGGGGGACGGAACCACTAAGCGCCTGCCAGACTTTTATTGGGATGGCACAAAATGGAATAACCCGATCTATGGCGACGGACATACGGTCTCCGAAGCGACGAGCTACCTTAAGACACAAGATCTTCGAAATAAGACTGACGACGAAATATCGGCGTTCCTTGCAGCCTGGACAGACACACCTGCCGCCCAAACTCAACAAATGACAAACGTAGTGCTACACTACTTGAAAGCCGAGCACGTCGCACTCGTCCTACCATATGTGGACCCGAGTTTGTTTGCGCCGCTCGGGGACGATAAACGAAAAAAAACGTGGGATGAGTTCGAAACCCGCCTATCTGGCTTACCTCAGGACCAACAAAGTGAAACGTCAGTTCGACTCTGCCTGGGTTGGCTGCATAACAACGGGGCTAAAACGGTGAGACTTACTCCGAGCCTAGTTCGTATAATTGCTCCCTACATACCCGAGCATTGCTTTACTGAAGACGAGTACAGCGGTTGGAAGCTAAACAGAGAGACTGCGTTGGCAGCTTTCAGGAGTCTGAATGAAGCACTCGCAAAGACGAAAGACGGGGCGGACACGGCTAGAGCTGAACGAGGAGCCCAGGTGACTCGGCTTCTGAGAAGACTTGAAAAAGACAAAGTGCCACTAGGACCGATCGTCAACGGAATGACCGAAGGAGAATAACCATGAAAAAGAATCTGACGTTCCAGACATTAATATCTGCGAGCCTGCTACTTAGCTGGGTACCTGGCACAGCGGGGGCTGAAGACCCACCCGCTGGCGGTGCGAACGCGGTTGCAGCTGGTTCACCTCCCCCGCCTCCGCCTCCGCCTCCGCCCCCGCCTCCGCCCCCGCCTCCTCCGGGTCCGGGGGGCGCGGCCGCTGCAATGGATTTAGGGAAGAAGAAAAACGCTGAAAGCTTCGTAGATCCTCTTGTCAATGCGGACAACATAAAGGTCAAAACCGACTACGAACATGTCTTTCCTTTCGTTGTGAAGTTCATCTCGGATGCACTTGCGGAGACGAATAACGCACAGGCTCTGACAAACATGCCAACAACGTTCGGTCTGTTTCTGGAGCGAGATTTCGTCGCGGCAAATTGGACGCATTTAACACCGCAGCAGCTAGCGCTGTACCTATCCAAGCACTCGAACTGGACAAACTTCGGTGAAGATGCGCGTTCCGCCGCCATGAAACATTACACCGATCTTTTGGCCAAAGATGACGCGAACTTAAAATCGATAGGAATCAATTTTTTCAGAGGGTTCACGGCTCAGGGTTTCGCGACCGTGGTCGAAACTGGACTATTCTCAGAGTCGAAAACCGCAAACGCACCATCAGGGCCGGCAGCCGCACATGCACCATCCGTCTTCGAGGCACTTGAACCTGGCCACATGGCATATTTAAACTTAGATGCAAAAAGTGGAAATAATTTTTTAATTCCGGATAACGTTTTGCGCACTGTCGAGCTGAAGACGTTTCGCTTTGCAACTGAGAGGGGTGCATACGAAAATAAGGTCGTCGCCGATGCTCTGAATGAAGGATTTTCGAAGTATGGTACTACTGTCGCCGAATATCCGGTGATCATGTGTTTTTATGACGGGGATGGCAAACTGCATTGCATTGACCTGGGACGAAAAGTACGTTTGTCAGATCAGGCTGTTGCTAGGCTGGAATGCGCAGCAACTAGCAAGGCAGATAAGTCTTTTGACTTGGACGGAAACCCAGGCGACATTGAGATTCGCGAACTGCGTGGGAATACACCTCCGCGACACGCTGGGGGTTGGTTCAGCAGAGATAAGGCTGGACTGCAGTGCAACGCACCGTCACTTCTTCCGGTGTTCGGAATGGATGGAAAAACTTTCGATTCATTACTTAATTTCGAAGGCACTACACCAGCAAGCGAAGTTGTATTCGCCTATTCGCCTGCCCAAAAAGGAAATAACAATGCAGCATACGGAGAGGAAGGAGTGGAAAAGTGGGTGACAGAGAATCTCAAAGATTTAGGAGACGCTCTGCGGAAAAAAGTGCGAAAAGGCTGCGATGAGGACATTGTGGGAAAGACAAAAGAGGTCGCTGTCGCCAACTTGAAGACATTCGTGACGAAGTTCGGAAAGACCGTTGACGCTGGAATCGCGAACCTTTGCGGAGCCGCACCGGGTATCACGGTTGAAATGCTCAAAGAAGCATTCACTAAAGAGACTGGCGCGGACCGAATAGAAAAAATTGCTAGTGACATTGACAAAGCTTGCAAGGACCTGCTATGGCTGAGCTGTAAAGACGGCAAAAAGGACATTTATGTGCCCGCAAATGTACTGATTACCGAGATCGAAAAACAGCTGACCGAAAGTAAAATCAAAACTGGAGCAACGAACAGGTGGCAAGTGCTTTTTGCTGTAGAAATAAATAACGGACTAAACGCGGCTGAAGCCTTGAAAAAAAATGGTGCCACAGAAGAGTTCGCGCAAGGTAAACTTGGAAATCTGGCTCCGGCGTTCAGTTTTGACGCCCTAAACACGGGAATCTATGCAGAACACAGACCGATATCAAAAAAACGGTCGGTAACCGGGGCACCGACTCTTGCTGAAGCGAAATACATTCTGAATAAAACGGCCACCCGACCAGACGCACGTGCGTTCTGGAGACTCATTGTTAATTTTTTGGCGCAGGAACAATACGCCGAGCAGTCGCTCAATTCCGATACTCTGACTATTAAGCTTGACGCCGGTATCCCGACTCATCCCTCACGCGATGTTTTTGAGATACTTGAAATGGCAATTCCTACCATAAAATTTTCGAACTCCATAAAGTTATACAAGAGCGACCACCGGTTTACTGCTGACGACTATAAAACGACCACCGAGAGATACGAATGCTCTACTACGGAATGTACAGGGCTAAAATACTATAGTCTGGTGCAAGGCAACGCTGTTTTCTTGGTACCAGACAACGCCGAAGCGCCCCAGGCACTCGATGTGCAAGCCACACCGCGACCTATCAAATGGTTCCACGAACAATACACGCAATATTCTGAAAATCCAAAGGACACGGACGCTGTCAAAGAACACAAAAAGAAAGCAGCTGAAGCATTTATTGCTTTAGAAGGGAATCTGTGGAAATGGTTGACTGAACTTCTGTTCAGACTGGCACTAGACATCGCAAAGAATCCGAAAAAACGCACGATGACTCCGGAAGAAAAAAATAAAAAACTCCTGCCATTCCTGAAGTACGTCGCCGCCTTTGGATATCCGGAAATCGCAAAATTAATTCGGGCAAATGTACCTGACTTGGCCGACGCATCCGACTTAAACGATGCACTTCTAAATAAGCTATATAAGGTGGATCTTTCAGCATTTAGTTTTGAAAAAAGTTTCCCTTATATGAAGGAAAGCACGGTCGAGTCGACGGCGGCCGTTTCTGCGAAGGGAAGTAGTAGAGCTGAATTAAATGCGTTCGTTAAAGACGGAACTCTTCCCGGCAAAGGCTATGGCGCCCTGACATTTGATGCGTGCTGGCTGAGAGCGGCTAGGATATGGAGGAATTCCGAGCTGGGTAGCTACAATGGGCTTTGGAAAGCTGAGGCGACAAATATGCTGAGGAATGTATTTTTGTGGCGCGTACACGAGAACCTGCAACGGTCGGGCGCAAACATCGAGCAGAAAGAAAGTGATATAGGACTCAAACTTGACATGAATTCTCTGCCTATTCTAAAGCAGACATTCCGGAGACTCACCGAAGACTGGGACCGCTCCTTCATGACGGTGCAAGACGAGGATATTACCACGAACAAGGGGGGATTCCGGGAGTTCAGAAACGCTCTGACATCCTGGGTCCCGGATAAAACTACGCTAGCAACCAGGTTCGAGGAACTACATGGATCTGGTGACGCCGCGGCTAAAATGACCTTTTTCAACGCATGGGGCGCGCTATTGTACTGGCAATGCAGTCCGGAATCTTTCCCGAAAATGCCCAGTGAAACAACTTTTTGGGACGACTTGAAGCCCTTGGTCGACGCTGCGTTAAAGTCAGCGCGCGCTTCTGGTGTACTGAGACCTCGCACCACCGGGGGGAGCCCTTCCGTTAGCGCCCCTGCGACACCCACAGGTGGGACAAGTCAAACCGCTGCAATCTCGGCCCGCAACGCCGGAATGGCAGTACGGTTTCTGGAATACTTACAAGGGTTAACCAGTACGATGCGGACTGCTAGCGAAGATTGCTCCAGTTTTCGAAACTTATTCGCAACAATCGAATCGGGGACGAAGGATAAGCCGGGGGAAGACTACGATGCTTGGTCCATTCTGAGGTACGTGTGCGAAAAATTGCTGAAATTTGACACGACAGTAGGCCCACAAAAATTTTCAAAACACAGGGACAATTCTGCCACCGCGGGTAAACTTCCGCTCTTGGGCGCTGTAGATACCAGTCCGTTTATTATAGTGCAGCCGTATGTAAATTTCACAACTATACCGCGGGCTGGATCTCCACGGAATGACATCGAACGCTGGTTAGGCGACATATTGATTAACTTGGAAAGCGTTATTTCGCTGCATCTGAATGATCAGTATAACGGAGTGCCGGAAGGCGATGTGCTTGCGCTCGGCATGATGCTTGCCGAATTAGCCGAGGATGGGACAGTTTTTGGGCTGCCCGTGTCTACTACAGGCCAATGGCCGAATATGAAACTCGAAAGATTTGGCTATGATAGTGACGCCATCAGAAAATTATTCGGAATTCTTTATCTGCAGAAAGATAGAGATAAACTTTTGGCGTCCGCACGACTGAGGGCAGGTGGGGCAGCTGCCCAGGCACCGACGACGCCTGCACCTGCACACGCTGCACCACCAGCGCCACCGCCTGGACCCTCTGCTCCGGCAATATTCGACGCCGCGAAAGTAAACTCGACTGACTTCTTTGGGTTCGTGGATGGGGGCGAAATTGGAGAGGTGAAAGCAGACAACGACCTCCGGACACAGATTGACGGCAAATCCTACACGCTATACCGGTTAGAAACCTCCGGCGCCTCTAGCTCCTGTGGGTTTCGCGCGCTTGACACTAGGCGCTCCGTTAAGGCAAACAACGGTGATGACCTATCGAGACAATACCTTATTGAACAAGTGCTCGCTGTCCTAGACAACCCGCGTCATGAGAAATACGCTAGAATCGTCGAACTGCTGCGCCCAGAAGTTCTGGACACTGTCGCCGGCTTAAAGCTAGAGAAGGGGGAAGACCCTAGCATTCCTGAAGCAATACGAACAAAATTAAAGCATATCGCGACCATGGTTGACACAGATAAAGTGCACTCTGCGGGACATACCGTCATCACAGCTATAGGCCCTTTGTTGAACCGACTAAGGGCGGTGAAGCTAATACGCGGTGAACTGAGAGAGGACGAACTTGGTCAACTGTCAGAGCCTGACAGCCTGATTGCTTACTTCAACTCAAAACCTAAGACAGACTCCGTATGGGCTGATACCTATGATTATACACCTGCTGGAAGTGATCGCCAACTATCAAAAACTGAACCTGTTCAGGCGCTGCTTGATAACCTTGCTAGGGCTTCTGCAGCTTATCGGCAGAAGCTCACTGAGACCGTGACACTAGATTTGTGCAAACACTATGTACAGTGTTACGGTTCCGGAACTACTACGGCGCTGTTGACTCCAGATCACGGACACACGGGTCTGATACACGCCATAGCTTGCTGCCTGGGTGTCCCACGGGTGATAGTTGTAAACAGAACGGAAGGGGCGAACGGTAAGATGGCAAAAGGTGCCACGATGATGGATTGGAAGAACCCTGGACCGCTTCCGGTTGGAGCTCCTCTTCGGACGTTGGTTATCGCGAAGGGCACTGGACATTATGAACGGTGCGTTGTCATACCGGACTAGCTGATTGAGAAACATCCAAGGCGCAACTGGATGGAAGACGTGACAAACAAGGAAGGGGAGGAGACTTTTTTCGGAAGAAGATGGCTCTCTTCTCTCGTTTTAGCATTCTCTCGTGCCTTTATTGTCTTTGAATTGGGAGATCTCGGCTACCCAAGTTGCTTATCCAAGATGATATCGATTGCTTTGCGCAGCGATTCCTCAATGGAATCCTTTGATGTGTCTATTATGACGTAGTCATCAGCAATCGTTAATGGAGCAATTTCGCGAGATCGATCCTGTTTATCTCGCTCTGCCAGGCTTCGATGGATTTGCTCAAAGGATATTCCAGGATTTGTTTGTTTTAGCGTTTGAAATCGCCGCCGGGTCCGTGTTTCCAGATCTGCCGTGATAAAAAGCTTCACGTCCGCATCCGGAATTACCACCGTACCGATGTCTCTCCCGTCCAGTACCACCCCACTATGATCGGCTCCGGGATTTCTTGCAAATTTCCTCTGCATTTTTGTTAAAATTTCCCTAACCCTAGCTGATTTCGCCATTTCCGACGCCGCCTGGCCTATGACGTCGGATCTCAGCTCTATCTCCGCTTCCTTGATATCTAAGCTCGTCATAAAATCATCTACTAATAACCCGTCCAGAACTTCAGTATTCCCTCCGTGTATTTTGCGATAGGCAGCTATCCGATAGAGAAGACCAGTGTCCAGGTAGGCATAACCCAGTTGATTAGCCAAAAGCTTCGCTATTGTTCCCTTTCCACTGCTGGACGGACCGTCCACTGCAATAATTATTTTTCTATTTTTCCAAATACGATCAGATGCGACCAAGCCCAATTTCCAGATCTTTCCCATCCACCCTTATACCGGTCAATAGTAGCAACGGAGCCGCGAGACCAATGGAAGAAAATGTTCCAAACATCAACCCAAACAATATCGGAAAGCAGAAATCAAAGATAACCTTGCCGCCAAAAAAACATAATGCCAGCAAGGACAGCACAGTGGTAAGCGACGTTAGCACAGTCCTCGACAGAGTTTCATTTATAGCTTTGTTCAGCAATTCAGCAATTGAAAGGTCTCGATAGGACAGCATATCCTCCCGGATTCGATCGAATACTACCACTGTATCGTGAACCGAGTAACATGCAGTCATCAATAATGCGACAATGGCATTTACATTAAACTCAAAGTAATGACACGTAGCATACAGTCCCATCAGCACAATGCAGTCGTGAGCAAGGGTTGTTACCGCACATACGGCAAATTGCCATTCGAATCGAATCCAAATGTAGAGAAGAATGATAAGCAATGAGATGATCACAGCCAGCATTGCATCATGTATCAGCTCCTGCCCGACCTTAGGTCCAATTTTTTCAACTTTTCTGTACTCCATATTATCGCCAAGTGCGGCCTTTACTTTTTCCAAAGGCACACTCTGTTCGTTTTGACCATCGCGGGAACTAGGGATTCTCACCAGCACATCTTTTTTAGATCCGAATTCTTGGAGATACACCTCCCCAATGTTTAGCTTCGTTAGTTTTTCTCTCAGCGCTCCCAGATCCATCTCTTGCTGCATACGAACCTCCATCAGAAATCCACCGCGGAAATCTATACCGAAGTTCAAACCATGGAAAAAAAACGCCAATAAACTAACAAGAGTCACGACAATTGAGAATACATAGGTGTACCGACGATTGCCAACGAAATCTATCTTCGTATCATGAGGAATCAGTTTATATACTTTCATACCTAACGTCCTTTCTCACATCGGAATAGTGATTGGATACTTTCGTCTCATACACACGGAAACAATATACCGGGTCAAAGTCGTCGAGGTGAAAAATGATATCATAGTTCCCAAAATTGTCGTTACCGCGAAACCTTTCACCGGTCCAGTGCCGAATTGATACAGGCAGGCCATACCAATAATCGTATTTAAGTTTGTATCAATGATAGCGGGCAAAGATAGTCCGTAACCTATCTCCACCGCTTTTATCCATTTCTCCCCTTTCCTTACGTATTCCTTAATTCTCTCATTAATGAGAACATTTGCGTCAACGGCCATTCCCATGGTTAGTGCAATCCCAGCAATCCCTGGCAAAGTTAGAGTTGCCTGCAAACAGGATAGCCCAGCGATTAGCAGCAGAAGATTTACAAGAACCGCAATATTCGCGATCATCCCAAACGACGAATACCACATTAGCATAAACACAAGGACAAACAGCCCAGAGAGAATCGTCGCAAAAATTCCCGAGCGAATAGAATCTAAGCCAAGATCCGGACCGACGGTTTTCTCTTCAATGACTGTCAACGGAGCAGGTAACGCCCCGGCACGCATCAGCAACGCCAGATCCTTGGCACGCTCCACTGAAAACTCTCCCGTTATGCACCCATGGCCTCCTGTAATCGGCGTTTTAATGACAGGGGCACTGATTATTTCATTGTCGAGAACAATTGCAAAGCGTTTACCTACATTCTCCTTCGTGGCATCTCCGATTTTTTTCGCTCCGACTCTATTGAACTGAAAAGTCACCTCTGGACGATTATACTCATCGTGGCCAAGACCTGCGCTTATCAGCGTCTCCCCCCCCACCAGTATTTGCTTTTTCACGGCAATATATTTTCCGTTTTCTATCGATTCTAAATATACGCTTCCTATCGGTGGAACGGCTCCTTTTTTATCCGTGATCTCTGGCGCGCTTTCATCCACCAGTCGAAACGTCATCTTCGCAGTTCTTCCTAGCAACTGCTTTACATGTGAAGAATCCTGCAATCCAGGGATCTGCAGCAAAATACGATCATCACCCTGTTTCTGAATATTAGCTTCCCTAGTACCGGTCTCGTCCACCCTTTTACGAACAATCTCTATGGAACGAGAAACAGCATCAAACTTACGTCTTTGAATCGCGTTTTCTGTGGGCCTCATTGTAACATGATTTCCAATGATATCGACAATGATCTCCGGATCAATCGACGAAAGCACAGCTTTCGCTCTTCCTACTTTCGACATATCTTTCAAATCAAAAGCTACTTCGGTTTTATCCTTAGTTATTGATTTCGGGAAATCCGCAGTATAGGGAATTGCTTCCTTCCGGAGAGCGGCACGAGCGGCATCTAAAGTTTGATTTAGATAATCATTTTTTACGCTTTCCAAATCCACCTCCAGCAAAAGGTGAGCTCCACCCCGTAGATCCAGTCCAAGACAGACTTTTTGCTTCGGCCACCAATCGGGAAATTTACTCAAAACACTCTGAGGAAGGATATTTGAGAGAGAAAATATCACACCGAACGCACACACACACGCAATTAATATTTTTTTCCATTTGGGAAAATTCATAGTTGCTCTCCAGCGTTATCCCTTCGGGGTTCTACCGCGTTTTCTATTAAGCAAAACAGGACGAATGGCATCCTTCGCCGATACTGCTACTTTAGTCTCAGCAACAGACACATGCATCTCTCCACTCATCTTTTTGCCACCTTCTTCCTCTACAGAAATCCTCTCATCCTTTACATCGACGTTGCTGCCGATCGATTCTTGCGCTGCTTCATGAGCGGATCCATGGTCCAACAATTCGGTAATCGTCGCCCGCATCATACGCACACGAACGTTTTCCGAGATCTCCAGAGAAATTTCCTTATCGCCAATAACCTTGTGCACGGTTCCGATAATGCCACTAGACATCAATACCCGATCCCCTCGTTTCACAGAGTTGATAAGATCTCGGCGTTTCGCTTCTCGTTTTTGCTGTGGCCTCATAATTATGAAATAGAACACCAAAACTAGCAAAACCACCGGAGTCAAAGATCCAACCACACTTACCTGCTGCTGTTGCTGAGAAACAGATGTCCCAGCGTTCAACTGTGTTGTCATCTGCTTTGCCATTACCACTGCCTCCACACTTTACTTCAAAAATATTTACTAGGATCCACCGGATTTTTATTCTTCATTACTTCGAAATGCAACATAGGTTCTTTTACAGCGCCGCTCTGACCCACCGATGCGATAACGTCTTTGGAGGTCACTTTCTGACGAGCCTTCACTTTTATATCTTTCAGATGAGCATAGGATGTAATTACATCATCATCATGCTGAATTATAACTGTGTTGCCAAACTCTTCCAACTTGTTTCCAACATAAATCACCTCGCCATTGGCAGCTGCATTAACTGGCGTACCGAGCGGGGCTTTTATATCTATGCCATCATTAAATATGCCATCCTTCGTGTCACCAAATTTAGATATTACCCTACCTTTAACTGGTAGGATCATTTTTACCGTCGCTGGAGAAGCAGCTGTAGGCGGTGTAGCAATTGGCCTGCCAACGGCAGTGTGTGTCACCTTCGGTTTAGAAAGATCTGCAGCTGCTCCACTCGCTGGCGGGACTGTAGCAGCCGCCCCCTTTGTCGCCATCAGCGCTTCAAATCCGTCGTCCAACTGTTTTTTTTTACGTTCACTCGCCTCTTCTTCTTTGGATTTTTCCGAGAAATTTTTATCGACGCGGGCCGGAAAATTCTCCGTAGGTAGCCTCAAAACCTGCCCATCATGCACATCAAAAGGCCGCTCTATATGGTTTATTTTTGCAAGATTCATTGGATCAATATTATAGATATTTGCCACATCGAACAAAGTTTCTCCATTGCTCACAACATGCGTAGCTTCAAGCGCAATGTCTCCGATGGCCGTGTACCCCATATCTTCGTCAACCTTTATGTCGACAGGAGCTAGCCGATCCCTTTCACACCCAACTAACAACAGGCTTGCTACACTAACATATGCACATATCTTATGAATTCGACGCAAATAATTCCTCCAATTTGCCAAGATATTCCTCAAACTCGCACCGGTATCGCAGCGGTGTTATGGTAACATAATTTTCCTTTTCCACAAGCAATACGTCCGTACCCTCCTCATTCTGATACTCATAGTTAGCATGTATCCAATAATAACGATGTTCTACAGGATCCTCCCTCTGATAGACATTCCAGGTAACGTCCAATTGCCCCTGTTTTGCGACCCTAATTCCTTTTACTTCTCCAAATGAAGCCTCCGGGAAATTGACATTCATGCATACTCGCTCTGGCCAGTTGATCGACATTAATTTCCTTATAATACTTGGCAAAAAATGGTCAGCCAAAGGAAATTTTATCGGAGACTCCTTTGTAAAATGCTGACTAACAGCTATGGATTTTATCCCCTGAGAAGCCGCAGCGAGAGCGGCGCCTACGGTTCCAGATACACTTATAAAATCTGCAACATTCGCGCCATGATTTATTCCAGATAAAATTAAATCTGGTTTTTTATCAATCAAAATTTGTTTTAGAGCAACAAAAACACAGTCCGCCGGGGTCCCAGATGTGGAAAATTTTCGCGGAGAAATCTCGTTGATTCGCAAAATTGAGTCAAAGGTTATTGAAAAACTTTTTCCACTCTGTCCAACCTCTGGAGCAACCACCCACACATCTGGAGTGATGGAATTTGCGATACGTTCAAGGGCTTTTATCCCATGAGAATGAATACTATCGTCATTGACGATCAAAATCCTCAATCCCGATAGTGCTTGCTTACTAACCACTCTCCCCAAGCTCCCTCAATCCATCCATGTATGGTACCAATACCTCAGGAACCATTACTTTTCCATTAACAAGCTGATAGTTCTCCAGAATTGCCACTATAGTTCGCCCGATGGCGAGTCCGGATCCATTCAGAGTCGACACAAATCCCTTCTCTGAATCGTCCTTATAGCGCGCCCCCATTCTGCGCGCCTGGAACTGTCCACACAGTGAACAGCTAGAAATTTCTCTGTATTTATTTTCGCTAGGTATCCACACCTCTAAATCATAGGTCTTTTCCGCCGAAAAACCCATGTCTCCACTGGAAAGCAGCATAACTCTGTAGGGAAGTTCCAATCTCTGAAGAATAGCTTCGGCAGCATGGGTCATGCGCTCTAATTCCTCCTCGCCATTGGATGGATGCACAACGCTGACCAATTCTACTTTAGAAAATTGATGATTGCGGATCATACCGCGGGTATCTCGTCCAGCAGCACCTGCCTCCGAGCGAAAACAGGCAGAATAGGCTGTCATTCTCATCGGCAGTCTAGAAACTGCTATTATCATATCACGAACAAGATTCGTAAGAGGAACCTCCGAGGTCGGAATAAGCCATCTCCCGTCCATCGTCGAGAAAGAGTCTTCTGCGAACTTTGGCAGTTGCCCCGTTCCGTACATACACTCCCTGTTTACCAGAAATGGAACACATACTTCCTCATACCCAAACTCGTTGGTATGAGTATCCAACATAAAATTCTTGAGAGCCCGCTCCAATCTGGCAATCTGTTGCCTTAAAATCGTAAATCTACTACCGGAAATCTTAACAGCACTGGCAAAATCGATCATTCCCAACGTCTCTCCAATCTCGTAATGCGGTTTAGGAGAAAAATCGAACTGTGGAACCTCACCAATAATCCGTTGGCACACATTTGCCATCTCATTCGCTCCCAGCGGAACATCTGGTCGAGGAACGTTAGGAATTGCGGACAAAAAGTCCTTCAACTGACTCGTCAGCGTCTCTGCTTTCTTTTCTAGCAGAGGAGTCATCCGCTTTAAATCAGCTGCTTCTCGTTCCAGCTCCGTCATATCTCCGCAATTTTGCTTGGCCACAGCGACCAAAGACGCAATTTCATTCCTCCTGGACTGCATCAATTGTAGATTAGAGACAACTTCCCTTCTTCTGGCATCCATATCTAGAATAACCGAGGCAACCGGAGCAACTCCTCTGCTTCCCATAGCACAATCAAAAGAGCTTGGATTTTCCCTTATTCGTCTTATATCATGCATGGCAATACCAATAAATAACTACACTACTGGAAGCGTATCAGGTTTTACTCCGAGAGCATACATTGGTTGTGGAAAAAATTCACGGATTGCCCTTAGTTATGGATTACAGTATATACCTTTTCCATCATCTCACTTACCATAGTATCGAAAGAAAATATCTTGACCCTTCTGAATCCCTTTTGTCGCAGTTGATCGGCATAGATGTCGTCTGAAAGAATCCGATTTATAGCGTTCGCAGTTTCTGCAATATCGAATCCGGATACACAGACAGCTGCATCTTTGCACACCTCTAGAAGCGAAGAGTTGTTTGCAGTTATCACAGGAACTCCGTGCATCATTGCCTCAAGCAGAGGCAAGCCAAAGCCTTCGTAGAGGCTTGGATATAAAAACAATGAAGCTCCCTCATATATAGCATGGAGATCCTCGTTCGCAATATGTCCTGTGATTACTATTCTATCACTATACTGTTCTAGAAGGTCACTAACAATTTTGACATAGTCATATTTTGGTAGCTTTCTTCCCCCCACAACTAAACTTACTTTATCGTCCTCAAAATCTCTGAGATATTTTAGAAAACTTCTTATTATGTGAATAAAATTCTTACGAGGATTCCCCTCGGAAAGTACTAATATATAACGTTCCATAGGAATTTTATACTTTTTTCTGACTGCAAGTTTTTCCGTATTGCTGATGCCAGTCCTTACATCTATGCCATCTGCCCCTGGATATATAACAGCTGTTTTTTCGTACGGGAAATCCATCCTATAGGTTAGAAAATCACGCCGCACAGATTGCGAAACAAAAAACACAAAATCAGCGGCCATTTTTTTTACGTAATCTTTGAATGCCGGCCCATTCCCATATACGGCACAAAAGTGCGGAAATTGAAACGGAATCACATCATGACATATACAAACCGTCTTGATTCCACATCTGTATACGACGGGCGAGATTGGTGGATATGGAGAAAAATACACGTCAAATTTTCGCAATTTATCTCCATAGAAAAATGGCATCACAAGACGTAGCAAGCCGCCATCCACTTTGTGGAAGATATTATGATATTTCGTTGTTCTCAAAAGCTTAGGCATCCATACAACCGGCACTTCCGGGTGACCTATGCTTGCTAAATATCTTTCTGGCTCTCCCTTGTTTTGCGTCATGAGGAAATAGATTTCCACATCGCTCCGACGGCAAAGGCGCCTAAACACTTCGTCGCTCACTCTGAAAATCCCCGTCTGCTGCTGCATAAATGCCTTCGCAAGTTGTTGCCCATCAAAAAGAATTTTAATTTTCCTATTAGGATGAAGTGTCATTGTCGGCTTTTTTCGTTCTCTTGCCAATAAAATTGCTAACATATTTGTCCAGTATCCATGAGGATGAATTTGGTTTCCGTTTTCCTGAGATTGCGAATCCAATATCGTATCTTGTCTCTATGCCAAGCTCCTTACATACTGAGATTTCTGGAATATTATCAGCAGTTCTATCTCCTCCTTTGGCGAACACAAGCGTATCACGGGGATACTTAGAGCGCACACATCGCAGACCATCACATGCCGATCCATCAGAATCATCAAATGATATTACGTCAATCACACCTTTCATACAGCCAATTACTGTGCTTCTTGTATAAAAATTCATGAAATTACAGCCTCTTTTCCGACGTAGCCACTCGTCAGAATTAAGCAATACGATAACCCCGTCCGATCTTGCCCAACTTTCCTTTATGTTCTCAACATGCCCTTCATGAATCGGATCAAACCCACCGCTAATTATATAATATTTACTCACGCAAACAGTTACATCCTTCATGTTCTTTAACTTTCTCGATCTTAATTGTAGTATTCTATACTGGATTTATAAAGGTAGTTTTTCCTAAGTTAGAATGAAGCCTTTATAAGGAAAATTAAAATAGACGTATTAGGTCAAGTCTTTCAAAAGAAACAGCCTGTTTACTTTTAGGAAAAAATATTTTACAATTCCACCATGGCAGGGAGAAGATTTCTATGGTTAGTGCAAATAGGAAAAAACTCTTAAAATTTAGCGTTCTAGCGATTATTTTATTTTCTATATTGTTTAAT
The DNA here is from genome assembly GCA_031269995.1 of Holosporaceae bacterium. Lineage (GTDB taxonomy): Bacteria > Pseudomonadota > Alphaproteobacteria > UBA3830 > UBA3830 > JAIRMQ01. The sequence goes on along the minus strand of JAISYI010000013.1, from coordinate 30,405 downwards.
ATACTTTTCAAATCGAATAATTATTTAACAGAATTATCATACACGCCCAAAAAAGAGCCTCGATCTCACTTTCTACTAACAAATAAGCGAATTGATGAGCACTCCCCTCTATTCCTTATTGAGGATAAGGTTTCACCGTTAAAGCTACGAATAGCATCAGCATTAAATGACAGAGAAATTGAATACTACATTAAGAATACCTGGAATTCATCGAAAACATTGGAACAAAATCGCCGAAAATTGGTGGATGATTTTGTAAAAACCTGCGTGGATCCTGTGGAGGATTTTCTCCCCGTCGACGGAGGAGTAATACTGAAACTGACCAGCAAAACCGGCGGTCTTCACCTGCAATCAGAGCATATCGAGGAAATTCGTAGAAAAGATCTGCTGGAAATTCTCTACCTTATGACGGATTCGCCGGTCTTTTGTCAACTTCTTCGTTCATTATTAACCAAGTATAAGACGCTGCTTTATAAACCACAGCGCGCGATATTTTTGTTCACTAAGGCTGGCGGGGCAAATCAGTCTTCCTACGGTACTCTGCACTATGTACTGAACCTGATCTCCTCGGATCATATCCTTATCTCTGCCATCGATTGTTCAATATGTAAGCATCAGTTCAGTGGGACTATCTTTCATGAAATGCTACACTGGTATCACAAGGTTTGCAATGCAATCATCAGTGAAAAACGCGTAAACTCTCAGACTTGCATTCGGCGGCGTCTGTATAAGTATTTGCCATCCAACATCTCCACGGAACAGGTGGAAAAGCTTGTCTCGTATTTCTCAAACGATGAGGAATTCTATACGATGTATGGACTGGTGGAAGACAGCAACGGAGAATTGGTTATGGATCCACTCTGTGAAGCGACCTATACCTGGGAGCAATACCAGTATATACGTGCCAGCCACGTCTACTTTGGCTATCCTTCGGTTTGGGAAAGGCAAATTATTATAAATTTTCGAGATTGCCAGCTGCTACGATTTTTCCAATGTAATTCCCTTCCACAGTTTGGAAAAGGAGAATTCGCGTGTTCCGACATTAACACATCCTAAGCGTGGCTTCATATTAAATTGGCTAGAATTGTTATTTTAGCGTGCTGCGAAAATTAACGTTATGTATAATATTTTTCCTGTACAATAGGAGGTGTTAGATGTCCTTAGTAGGTTTTTTATGAAAGTAAGCTTGTCCAGACTAGTGACAATTTGTGTTTTTGTTGCTTTTTGCCATAATGATGTCCTGTTAGCGGTCTTCTTGAATGAACAACCTACAGATACAGGCAAGTCCACTTCGATCTATGAAGACTCACAATTATATAGCATATCATCGCAAATAAAGGATCTGATACAGGGACTGATATGGCAAAACGTGCTCACAATACGCGCTTCCGCGTCAAAGCCACGAAAAGTAGACCCAGCGCTGTTTGCTCCACCATTAGGCGACTTCGATAGAATTGCCAGAATACTAGCAGGACTTTACATTGATCGCACCTTAAATGATCCAGCAAGCAGATTACATGCAAGACGCATGGATAAGGCCTGGAAAGGCCTGAATTTAGAAAAAATATCCGAGTGGGCTCTCATAAACATCACCCCACATTTGGGTGGCTCGAATACTTTGTTCTATCCGTTTGGAGGGCCAGACGCTCTCTATCCGGTAAAACTTTTTCCTCAAATGAAGAATTATGTGCTCGTAGGTCTGGAGCCAATTGGCAACTTCGAAGATATAAGGAAAAATATAGAAAATAATGCAGCACTAAATGCTATTAAGATTGCTTTTTCCCATTATCTAGAAAAAGGATATTTTATCACTTCGCAGATGATGACTCAGCTCTCAAATCAAAGCATTCGTGGAGCCCTCTATCTGATACTGATAGAGTTAGTTAGAAATGGACATGCAATAGTTTCCATTGAGAATAAATCCATAGATGCCGACGGCAACGAGGTAGCCCGGCAGAAAGGGATGATCGATTGTGTAAAGATTGTTTTCCAGTTGGTAGGAAGCGGAGAACAGAAAAATATGTACTACGTAAGAGCAAATCTTGCAAACGAAAATAAGAAACTCTCCTATTTGAAGAATTTTATGCGAAATTTTGCTTTCATTACTTTTATAAAAAGTGCATCCTATGTGCTGCATGATCAAGGCGCTTCTCAGATTGCAACCTTTATCCTAATGCACTCCGGAGCGATTCTTCAAGATGATACGGGATTGCGATTCGCTCGCTTCAGCCCTGAGTGGAAAATGTATCCTTTCGGAAAATATGTTGGTCCCAATCTCGCATTTTTTAACTCCTACCGGCAAAACGATTTGATAGAGTTTTTTGCAAAAAATCACCCGAAGCCCCTTCCATTTACGATTGGGTACGGTTTCTCCAAAAAGCGACCGAATCTGTTGCTGGCAGTGTCGCCACTCGAGTATTTGCGAGTCATGCAAGCAAGAGACAGTAGATCCTCTGAGGCAGATGATATCGGAGACTGTCCCTGCAAAAGGAAGCGTCCACAAGTAACTACATGAGTTGCTCATTTTAAACAAAGAGAAGTCTAAATATGTCAAATTAACATGCGGGCACTCATTGAAATTTCGTTGTTTACACCGCATTACAGATAATTATCTAAAATTCATTATTTGCGTGTTTGATTTGCAGGTAATGAAGTTTTTTTACTTCAATGCGCAGCTGACTGACGCTTTCCAGAATAACTCCACAGGTAAAACTAAGAAGAGATGCGAGCACTATTCCAGTGGCCAAGACTGCTGTTGGTAGTCTTGGTACGAGTCCAGTTTGAATGAATGTAAGCAGAATTGGATAGGATATGCCGATTGAAAGCAGAAACAATATTAGTGCAATTACGCCAAAAAAAAACATAGGTCTGACTTCTTTCAGTAGTCTTATAATGCGAATCAGGATGAGAAATCCATCCTTGCAGGTTTTCAGTTTACTATAGGAATTTTTAGGCCTTTCGAAGTAATCAGACTCCATCTCCGCGCATGGAAGCGTTAGCGTTAGAGCATGAATAGTTAGCTCCGTCTCTATATCAAAACCATTGCTCATACTCGGGAATGTTTTTACAAATCTTTTTGAAAAAATTCTATATCCAGAAAAAATATCTCGAAATGTACTACCAAATAGTAGCTTTACAATGGAATTGAACACAAAATTTCCAAATCTATGACCGTTCCTGTAGGCGGATTCCGATCGTTCACGCCGAACCGCGATAATCATGTCCAATTTCCCTTCGACGAGAGTATCCACCATGCGGAGAGCATCCGCGGCATCATAGGTAGCATCACCGTCCACCATAACATAGATATCTGCGTCGATTGCATAGAACATCTGTCGCACAACATTGCCTTTTCCACGCGCAATAACCGACCTGACAGAAGCTCCGGCCTGTTTAGCCGCTTTTGCGGTGCCATCCTCGGAAAAATTATCATAGACATAGATACTCGCTTTTGGCAGGTACCTCCGAAACTCAGATACTACTCCCGCCACCGTGCGGCTTTCATTATAGCACGGAATAAGAACGGCAACCTTCGGAGACTTTCCACCATCATCCATAAACACAATGAAAACATAAGAATGATTAAAAAAATCATAACGAATCCAGCATCTTACTGAAAATATTTATATATTGAATCTCATTGTATTATGAACCTGTAGCACCGATGAGCATTTCCAATAATGCGTCAATCTCGCGCCCAGATGCCTGTTGTACAGTCCCAGGTACTAGATTTTCAAGAGAAAACGGGCCATATTTGATCCGAAGCAATCGGCTCACCCGGCACCCAAAATATTTCATTACCTTTTTAATTTCGCGGTTTTTTCCCTCATTAAGTGTGATCGTAGTCCAAAAATTCGCTCTTTTGGAGTAGGCATTGTTACTATCACCATCAAAGTTGTCTATTTTCACGCTTATTGAGCCATATCTGATGCCATCTATAGTAATACCGTTCTTTAAAGCTCGAATTTTTTCTTTAGAAAGATGGCCGAAAATTCTGACTCTATAGACTCTTTTTAGACCAGTACTAGGTAGTTCCATCTTCCTAGCAATATCTCCACTATTGGTGAAGAGAAGCAGACCTTCGGAAGTGTAGTCAAGTCGCCCCACATAGAGAAGCCTTTGATCTGCACATGCTCCCATTGTCTTTTTGTTTACAAAGTCGAAAACAGTTCGGCGATTTTGGGGATCTGTTCTGGTAGTTAGCACACCGCGTGGTTTGTAAAATTTCCAGACAATTATTTTCTCAGATTTTCTATCAATAATTTTTCCGTCGACGGATATTTTAGATAGATCATTAACAAAAAACACTGGAGTCGCGATAATTTGACCGTTGACGGCTACGCGCCCTGCCTCTATCAGCCTTTCTGCTTCCCGCCGTGACGCGATGCCGCATTCCGCTATCCTTTTGGCTAACCTTACCCTCGTTTCCAAGTAGCACTCCAGCTATATGCTTCAACGCCGTTTACTGTCTGCCTAGTACCCGGTCAAAATGCGCTCCACCAACTGCTGCGTTGAGGGAATAAAATTATTCTCATAAAATGGATCCTCTCCAAAACGATAGGCCATATGACCCGCAAACATCAAACTATCGTCAAGGTTACCACCGTGCGCTGCAATCTGGAGATTTTTCTGAATACAAAAACTGCGTGGATCTGGAATTTTTCCAGTTGATCCTTTGTGTTGACACCAACCGCTGAATCGACATGCGCTCAGACAACCGCAGCAATTTCTCTGATCATGCAGAATGCTCTGTGCTTGCTCCGGAGTCACAAAAATAATTGTATTGGAAGGAGTTCGCATTGCCGTTGAAAATCCGTCTTTTATCCAGCGTTCAACTCTTTTTTCTTGCTGCACATCTATTGGAATTGCACGACCGAAAACTTCCACGGTTAGACAAGAGGGCGAGGATGGATCAACGATATCCACCTGCCTATCTTGCCGTTTGAGCAAATCTTGGATCAGGCGATTCCTTACGGCGGAGGAATAGAATCCCGTAGGACTTAGCTGTGTCAACACTACATCTCCTCTCTTCAAGGCCATTAATTTCGGCTGCCAGGCCTTGGCTACAGGACATTCAGTTGTTAGAATAGATCTTGTGCCAAATTGGAAAGCGGTTGATCCTAATTCTGGATTGCTCATGTAGTCTTCCCACTCGGATAACCACCAGACCGCGCCAGCAATGATTATGGGAATGTCTAGAGCAAAGTTGTTCATTGTTTTTCGCAGTTCCACAAGACGCAGATATGGATTGATAGGCCGTAGAGGATCCTCGGCGTTGGATAATCCGTTATGTCCTCCAGCTAACCATGGATCCTCGTAAACAACCCCTCCGAGAAAATTCTTCACCTTTCTGAAGGCCCTGCGAAATAACGCAGAAAAGGCTCTCGCCGAAGAGACGATGGGGTAGTAGTAGATGCCAAACTTCCCGGCTATTTCCCCCAGATTATAGGGCATACCAGCTCCACAGACTATGCCGTGCACGCATCCTTTCGCTTCTTCAAGAATGCGTGTAAGAATTTCCTCGCAGCCTCCCATTTCCCAGAGTACGTTCATATGGATTCTGCCTTTACCATTGGATCTCTCGCGGGCGATTCTGGCCTGAGCTATGCCGCCGGCCACTGCGTAATCGACTAATTTACGCCTCCGCTCTGTGCGTAGTTTTTCGAGATAAACTTGAGGAATGGCGTTACCATCATCATTGTAAGAATCTGCATTGACAGCTGAAAACGTACCCACACCACCGGCTGCGGCCCAGGCTCCACAGGTTTCTCCGTTAGATATCGAAATCCCCTTACCACCCTCCACTATTGGGAGTACATCCGCCCCTGACAATCTTTGCAAATCAAACTTTTCCACGGATACTCTCGAATCTATGCGGAATATACTAATATAACCTGCGTAGAATTACACCACCAAATTATTGAGAAGAAATCTCTGAATATATTAAATGTTTTTCGCTAGAATAATTATTAATATGGACAATATACATTCTCCTCGATCGTTTTATCACTTTAGCCTAAAACCCACTTCTTTACCGAGTAGCCAACGATGAGAGGGTCACAATCGTCATCTGCGCAGCCGCTTGCTCCTGCGTTTGCACTGCTGCGGTTTTTTCTTCGGCCAGAATTGCCGGATTTACGCTGCTTTTAGCAGATTTTTCCAGAGATTGGTTGCATCCATCCTCGCTCTTGACGCAACAATCAGCAAGATCTAAAAAGATTAATCCCCTTTTTTCCAAAACTGCGCGAATTTTCTCCATATCAGTTATAGATTTTGTAAACAGCGTCGGTGTAATATTAGCAACTCCGACTGCCCGATCATCAACGGCCAGCAAGCGGTATAGTTTATCAAGGTTGTTGGGAGCATTAGCTTGGAACGGGCCAATAGAAGTTCCGGAAGGGGTGGATGATTGTGTCGGTATCTGTAACAAAAAATCACAGCCAGCCTCGTGAATTTTCTTCACTACTTCCTTAAAATTTTTCAAGTAATGCGGGATGATAAAAATTGCTTTCTTGTTTCCAAGAGAATCGATGTTCCTAATAGCCTTTTCATCGTCCACTAGAACTATAAGTAGCGATCCACTCCTCGCTGCCTCTTCCTGCCACCGTATAGACCTTTTCCTACCATCATCGACGTTACTACTCGCTTCGGACGGAAAAGACGGATTTTCGATAGATAGACTTTTCGCTAGCTTACCTTTTTCGGTTGCTAACTTTTTGTTCTCCCCATCCGCTACCAGACGTTTATCTATTAAGATCCTATACTGATAACTTACGGAGAATTCTCCGGGAAGTCTATGGCTTACTTCAACGAATACAACGAAGAAGATCATAACACCGAAGTAAATTGTCCACGCCGAACGCAGCCTCATTAACTCTTCTCAATCCCCATTACTTTTCTTTTCGCAATTTTTTCGGAATTTTTCAATGACTCGTATTGCGTCAAAAGCTTTATTTAGTTGGTAGTCCTTTTCTACCTTTTCTTTGAGGGATAATTTACGGTATAATAACTCTGTGTCGCTTTCTTCCTCTTTTTTGTCTCTACTCTTGAATAGATCGTCCAAAGCCTTTCTGTTTTGCTCCTCCGACCGCTTTCTAGCAGTCTGATTTGCATCTAACGCATTGTTGAACAATTCTTCTCGGATAATAAACAACTCCGGTTTCTGTATTATAGCGCAGTCGGCGAGAATATCTGGCAAGATCCCATTGGCCTGGATACAGTTACCCCTCGGAGTATAGTGCTTCGCAACTGTTAGCCTTATGGCAGTTTTTTCGGATAGCGGGATCACCCTTTGAACGGACCCTTTCCCAAAGGACCTCGTTCCAATAATCAGCGCGCGTCTATTATCACGTAGCGCGCCAGCCAAAACTTCCGGCGCAGAAGCTGTCCCACTGTTGATAAGCATGGCTATCGGCAGTCCGTTGGAAAGATCCACATCATCGGCGTTATACACTTTGGAGTTCTCTTTCGTGCGCCCCTTGATAGAAACTATTTGCCCGCCATTTAGAAAAATATTTGCCGTTGCTACAGCAGCATCCAGTAATCCGCCTGGGTTATTGCGGACATCAATAATTACTCCATGCAACTTTTTGTTCTCTTTAATAAATTTCTTTACATCGTCGGCCGTGTTTTTGTCGAAGGTTGAAATTCTAATATATCCGATATTGTCCAAAACTTCCGCCTTAACGGACTGAAGCTTTATGATATCCCTTACGACAACGATATCAAATGGCGGTTTATCTCCTCTCTTTATTTTTAATTTTACCTTTGTTTTCGGTTTCCCTCTTAGCTTCTCCAAAGCCTCTTCGGCTGTTATGCCATTAATATATTCATCATCCACGTATATGATAACGTCTCCACTTTTTATGCCAGCTTTATAGGCAGGAGTATCATCAACGGGAGAAATAATGCGGATGAACCCTTCATCTATGACGATTTCGATGCCAAGTCCTCCAAACTCCCCATCTGTTTGGTTTCTTAGTGCTAGAAATGCTTTCTCATTCAGATAAGAGGAGTGAGGATCCAGTGACGAAAGCAGCCCTATAATCGCTTTCTCCGTTATCTCGCATTCAGATAGATTTTTAACATACTCAGAGCGAACAAACCCGCATATTAGCTGCAGAAAAAACGAGTATTGCATCTCTTGCGGGACATTGGAACATATATTTTCTGGAAGAACTAGCGAACATTTGTGCTCATCTTTTCCGCTTTTTAGTAAATTCTCCGACTGTTGTTCCAATTTCTTGACGGCATCAGTATCACTTGCCGCTTCCTTAGGGGAGCTTCCCGCAAAAATACCGCAGGAGCAGCACCAAAGTAATACAACAGAGCAAATCAGAAAATTGGTCCTCATTTTGTCTTTTCCCTTTTTTCGATCGTCTCTAACATCCAATGTCTGGGATCCAACGGTTCACCAAACTTTCTCAGCTCCATTTTGACCAAAGGGCTTGTTCCTGGATCACTTTGCATGTGCCCGACATAATCTCCTATTTCGATCAGATCGCCTATAAAAGCGAAAAGAATATCCATGCCGTAAAGAAAAACCCTGTAGTCCCCATTACTGATAATCAGCATATTTCCGTAGTTCAAAAATCTTCCAGCAAACACTACCAATCCTTTGGCTGGAGAAGTTACCACAGCATCCGGATAAGTTTCAAAGGCTATATAATGCGCCATTTCGTTATTTGCATCTTTATCCCCGAATTCCGTGACAATTTTTCCAGATACAGGGTAGACAAGCTCGAGTTCTGTAACAACTTTTGTATTTCTTAGCACTCCTATCACATTTTCGGCCTCCAGTTCCGCATCAAGCTCTCCCAATGACTCCGACTTCCTCGCCAGATGCTCCACGACGTTATCCTGGATGGGGTTTTCCAACCGTGCATCATTCAGCTTTTTCACCAGATTCTCTATGGCGGCTAATGCTTCCTCGTGGGCATCACTTGCTTCGTTCAATTTTCGCTGCGTGAATTTCTTATCCCTATTCAATTCTACTATCTCCGAGACGTTCTTTTTCAATTGCGTTCCAACGGACCGAAAATAAGCGGCAAAATTTTTTATAACGATGGAACACTTGATGAAATCATTCTTATCCTCTACCTGGCTTAGAACCAACAAACTAGAAAAACGCTGTATATTAAACAAAACGGTAAAGCACCTGCTAATAACTTCGTATATGCTACGCACAACTGGTGCATGGGTCTTTTCCTTTTGAATAATTAATTCTAGCAGCAATTTTAGCCTACGTATTTCCTTCTCCAGAGTCTGTACCTGCTTACACAGATTCCTCATTCTCGGAGGCTGACTCCCCGACTCACTTGGGTTTATTGGAAATACTTCGCAGAAGATTCCCAAAGATACCAACAAGCAAAATCTTTTCATTCCTCAGCAATCTTTTTTTAAAATACTTGATCGGCTTGTTTTTGCCGCCCTGCCAGCAGGCTGGATAGCCCTGCCAACAGAATGATATATAAACCCTGCTGCGCTGGCCTCTGATAGAGCATAAATATTGCGTAAATCGATCAATAGAGGATTTTTTACCCTTTTCTTCAGCTCCCGCAGGTTAAGCGCTCGAAATTCACTCCAATCTGTCAGGATTACAACGGCATCTGCTCCATCGCAGTTACTATACGCATCGTTGCTGAATTCTTGTTCGTGAAAAATCTGTTTTGCCTGCTCAGAGAAAGAGGGATCGTAAATTTTGATATGCGCGCCACGTTCCACGAGGAAGTTTACTACATCTATGCTAGGGCTGTTGCGCATATCGTCAGTATTAGCCTTAAACGTTACTCCAAGAATAGCGATATTCTTCTCCCTAACATCATTCCCACAGGCCTGAATGATTTTCTCGACCATTTTTGCTCGTCTGGCCCCGTTGGAGTTTATTGTCTCATTCAACAAAGGCATCTCTACACCGAGCTTCAATGCAAAATCCCTTAAAGCTGATGTATCTTTTGGAAAACAGGATCCTCCATATCCTGGTCCAGCCTGTAGAAATTTATCTCCTATTCTCCTATCTAAACCCACAGCAATAGCAACTTCATTAACGTCCGCTCCACAGACTTCGCATAGGTTAGCCACTTCGTTTATAAAGGTAACTTTCATTGCCAGAAAAGCATTGGAGGCATATTTAGCAAGTTCAGCCGTTTCCAGATTTGTAAATATGATTGGCGTATTAAATACATACAATGGTCGGTATGCCTGCGATAGAATGCGTCTTGCTTTTTCACTCTCCACTCCAAGGATGACGCGGTCAGGATGCATAAAATCCTCGACGGCTACCCCCTCCTTTAGGAATTCTGGATTGAATGCAACGTCAACATCAACTCCTTTGTCCAGTAAAAATTTCTTTATTGCCATGGTAGTTCCTACTGGAACCGTAGATTTAATCACCAAAACAGCATCTCTATTTATCAATGATGAGATTTCATCAACAGCTTGATACACATAGGACAGATCAGCGCTCCCATCCAGTTTGCTAGGAGTTCCAACGGCAATAAAAACAATGTCCGCAGATTTCACACCATCATGAGCATCCGCAGTAAAACTCAATCGCTTTGCAGCAACGTTTTTGTGTATTAATTTATTCAAACCTGGTTCGTATATAGGCACACGTCCACTTTGAAGTTCTTTTATCTTGGCTATGTTGTTATCGATACATACAACCTCAAATCCAAATTCAGCGAAACAAACGCCCGATACCAATCCAACGTATCCTGTCCCAATAACAGCAATCCTCATTTTCCATCCATATTTTTTATCGAAATCCCTCTACTCTACTTCCACAAAAGTCCTCTATTACATTACGGAGTTCACTATTCTGACTAGCTACATGCAAAATTGCTGCTAGTAATCCGCTCTTGGATCCACAATCAAATCTTTTTCCATCGAACCTAAACCCCACTAAACCGCACAATGGAATCATCTGTAAAAGCGCATCTGTCAACTGGACTTCACCGCCAACTCCTGGAGGCAGATCCGCCAATACGTCAAATATTTTGGGTGACAGCAAATATCTACCAACTATTGCATAGGTGGATTTTGCTGATGCGATAGACGGTTTCTCATCTACCGATTTAGCGATCACAAGCTTTCCGGTTTCATAGTCTACATCCAATATTCCATACTTGTCCACATCACGATAATCTACACCCATGGTGGCAACCATATTCGATCCATCATAGTGTTTTATCATTTCTCCAAGACACGATTCCCTATGCAAAATGAAATCGTCGGCCGACACAACGGCAAACGTCTCGTTTCCTATTAGATTTTTCGCGCACAGCACAGCATGCCCTAACCCCAGAGGCTCGTTTTGCCTCACGTAGCATACGCTACCCATCTTCAAATTAAAATATTCGGAATGTATCGACATATAATCAAAATAATCTTCTATGGAATCTTTTCCATGGCGAGTAACAAAGATAAACTCCTCAATGCCGGCAGTCAGTGCCTCCTCAAACGCATAGTGAACAAGTGGCTTATTAATTATTCCTAGCATTTCTTTCGGAATTGCCCTCGTGATGGGGAAAAACCTCGTCCCAAGACCGCCAACCGGAAATACTGCCTTACTGATTTTCATAAATACTGCCACAAAAGCTAACCAGGTCTAGGATACACTGGCATGTCTAGGTATTCAATCAGATGCATGAGTTTGTGAAATACACCTTCTATATTGTTAACAATTTGTTAATACTTTTACAGTATCTACTGCGCGCTTCTTTTTACACAGATTATTAACAAAGCATTAACACTCGGAAAGAAGCATTTACAAAAATTGCCACACTTCTGCATTGTCTGATAATGAACCATTAATTCATTCGGTCTGCAAATAAGTTTATCTTATAATTAACAAATCCACACCTTCAACATACTACTTCAAGGTTTTTTTATATATTGAAATATTATAGTTGTTCATATAAACAGTTGCACGTCGACCGGGGTGTAGCGCAGTCTGGTAGCGCGTCTGCTTTGGGAGCAGGATGTCGGAGGTTCGAATCCTCTCGCCCCGACCATGCAGAGTATCATTTTTTTGATGAAAAAAAGTTTGCAAAGCAGTTCGTGTGGATGGCTGTGTTTCGATAAGCCAAGTGGGATGTCTTCTAGTTTTGCGATGACTAATGTGCGCAAAATGTTTGGGGAAAATGCTGGCTATGTTGGTACATTAGATCCGCTAGCAACTGGAGTTCTCCCAATAGCTATTGGCAAAGCAAGAAAATTTATACAATTTGTTGAGGAGTCTCAGAAAAGGTATGTTTTTACAATGGTTTTTGGCGTAACAACAAACACGCTGGACAGCGAAGGAAATATCACTGGGAAAACCAATTGCATCCCGAATATAGCAAAATTACAGAGTATTCTAGGTGATTTTAAGGGTGCAATTCAACAGGTTCCACCGGTATTTTCTGCGATCAAGATAAAGGGAAGAAGAGCCTGCGACAGAGTACGCCATGGCGAAAACGTCGAGCTTTTACCCCGGAAGGTGAGTATTTTCGATATACACATTACAGACGAGGATTTGAGGGAACGGTGTGCAGTCACACTTGATATAACGTGCTCAAAGGGAACCTATGTGCGAAGCATAGCTAGAGACATTGCGGAGAAACTGGGATCACTAGCCTATGTGAAAGCCCTTCGTAGAGTGCGATCCGGTTTTTTTTCTGCTGAGGACGCAATTTCTCTGGAAAAATTGGTGGGAATAAGAGATATTAGAGAACTGATAGACGTACTGCTTCCCATTGAGAGTCCGCTGGACGACATCCCGGCTTTATATTTGAGGAAAGAGGACGTGGTTAGGTTGCAGAGCGGTGTCTTGGTTGCGTTTGAACATGGCATTGGAAGTTCTTCTAATGTGAAGATCTTTGATGATTTTCTAGGAGACTTCTATGGAGTTGCATTTGCATCTGAGGATGGGTTTCTGAAGCCGGTTAGGATGTTGGTTAGAAGTTAAGAAAGGAATGATGTCGATGGAAAATAAGCAGGAAATAATTCATAAATTTGCTGTGCATGATAACGATACGGGCTCTCCGGAAGTGCAGGTTGCCATTCTGACGGCAAAGATCAACTTACTGGGAGAGCATATGAATGTTCATGTGAAAGATTTTCATTCTCGGCGCGGGTTGCTGGGAATGGTTAGCAGGAGAAGGAGGCTCCTGGATTACCTCAAGTGTGTAGATGTTACGAGGTATACAACTCTGATTAAAGAGTTAGGTTTGAGACGCTAGTAGGAATGGATAACTAAAAGAAGGAGCACTGTTGAAACAGAAGATAATATGGGGTGGTAGGTCTTTATTAATAGAAACGGGAAGATTTGCTACTCAGGCCACCGGATCGGTTACGGTGAGGTATGGAGATACGATAGTCCTATGTACAGTGGTGGCTAATAGAAAGGCTAAGGCCGATGGCGATTTTTTTCCACTGACAGTAAATTATGTCGAGAAGGCATACGCGGCAGGTAAAATCCCTGGAGGATTTATTAAGAGGGAAGGGCGACCCTCTGAGAAGGAAACTCTTGTATCGCGTTTGATTGACCGTCCATTGAGGCCATTGTTTCATGAGGATTTTAAGAATGAAACTCAGGTGATTTGTACTGTCCTTAGTTTTGATGGTGAGAATGACGCTGATATTATTTCCATTATTGGAGCTTCAGCTGCATTGACCCTTTCGGGGATTCCTTTTCTTGGTCCGATAGCAGCTGCTCGCATAGGCTATGAGGACGGGAAATTCGTTCTGAATCCAAAAATAGGGTATGAATCAAACCTCGATCTGGTTGTAGCTGGATCGAAGGATGGCATATTGATGGTCGAATCTGGCGCCAACGAACTGTCAGAGACTGATATGATGGCTGCTTTGCGTTTTGGCCACGAGACGTTTCAGCCAGTCATTGATATGATCATAAAACTTGCTGAAAAATGCGCGAACGATCCGTGGGATGTGCCTGAGCCGTCCGCTAAGTTAAACGAGATTAAGGAAGTTATATCGAAGAAGTTTTTAGATGACATCAAAAAAGCCTACGATGGAAAATGTAAACATGATCGCAGCGAGTCTCTGCAGCAAATAAAGGACGAGATAATTGGATATTTTACTGAGGACATAGCAGAAAGCATTGTAAATGAAGCCTTTTCTAGCGTATGCGCTAACTTTGTAAGAAATAAGATTTTGTCGAACGGCAGGCGCATAGATGGAAGAGGTACGAGCGATATACGGCCGATCAGCGCTGAGGTTTCAGCTCTGCCGTGCGTGCATGGATCAGCAGCATTTCAACGAGGCGAAACTCAAGCGGTTGTAGTGGTAACGTTGGGGACGGCTCAGGATGAACAGTTGATGGATTCTCTTGCCGGTGAATACAAGGAAAGGTTTATGTTGCATTATAACTTTCCTCCATTTTCAGTAGGCGAGATTGGGCGTTTAGGGTCACCAGGTAGACGTGAGATAGGACATGGGAAACTTGCTTGGCGCGCGGTCAGCCCGGTACTTCCGTCTCGGGAGAAATTTCCATACTCTATTCGAGTTGTTTCGGAGGTTCTATCGTGCAATGGGTCTTCGTCAATGGCAACTGTCTGCGGGTCGTCGCTAGCGCTGATGGATGCTGGGGTTCCCTTAACGAATGCGGTCGCCGGTATCGCTATGGGGTTAATCATAGAAGGCGACAAATATAAGATTCTCAGTGACATAATGGGAGAAGAAGATCATCTCGGCGACATGGATTTTAAGGTTGCTGGCACCAGCGGCGGGATTACGGCTTTGCAGATGGATACTAAGGTGCCAAGTATCTCATTTGAAATCATAGAAGAGGCTATGCGGCAAGCTAAAGTTGGACGTGAGCACATTTTAAAAGAGATGTCGAAAGAATTAAAGACACCTAGGGCGAAACTGAACGAAAACGCACCTAAAATGGCAACAATTGTTATTCCAAAGGATAAGATAAGGGAGGTTATAGGATCGGGGGGGAAGGTTATCCGCGACATTATCGATCGGACAGGCACTAAGATAGACATAGATGACGAAGGAAATGTGTCGGTATCGGCGCCGGATGCGTTATCGCTGGAAAAAGCACTGAGTATTATTCAGGGTATCGCTGTTGATCCGGTGAGTGGTGCAATCTATAAAGGACGCGTCACGAAAATTATGGATTTTGGAGCCTTTATTAATTTCTATGGCCCGAAAGAAGGGCTCGTTCACATCAGTGAGATGTCTGATAAGCGTGTAGACAAGGTAACGGATATGCTGAGCGAGGGGGACGCGGTCGACGTAAAATTTCTGGGCTATGACAACAAAGGACGCGCCAAATTGACCATGAAATTTACCACCTAAAGAAATAAGGAAGGGGCGGTCAAGTGTTGTTTTCTCGGTTCTTTGCTCCAACATCTAAAGATGTGCCGTCTGATGCGAAGATTGTATCCCATAGGTTAATGTTACGCTCAGGAATGATTTCACAGGCGGCATCTGGCATATATTGCTGGCTGCCTTTAGCTACTCGTGTCCTTGATAAATTATCAAAAATAATCTGTGAAGAGCAGGACCGCATCGGTGCAAACCGCGTGTATTTCACCACCATTCAGCCAGCGGATCTATGGATAGAAAGTGGTCGATATGATGTCTATGGAAAAGAAATGCTACGTATCAAGGATCGGAAGGAGGGTGATTTTCTCTATAGTCCTACCAATGAGGAACAGGCCACTGACGTTTTCAGAAAATATGTAAAAAGCTACAAAGGGTTACCGACCATCCTATACCAAATACATTGGAAATTTCGTGACGAGATAAGGCCTAAATTCGGTGTGATGCGGGGGCGCGAGTTTCTAATGAAAGATGGCTATTCGTTCGATATCGACTTCTGTATGGCGAAGAAAACCTATGAAAACGTCTTTAAATCGTACGTTGCAACGTTTCGTAGAATGGGATTAACTCCGGTGCCGGTACAGGCGGATTCTGGGGCCATCGGCGGCAATATGAGTCATGAATTTCAGATTCTTGCAGATACTGGCGAAAGCACGCTCTACTATGACAGAAAATTACTAACGGCGTCTGATAATGAGTTAATGACAACGTATGCTGTCACTGACGAGAAATACGATCCTGTTAACTCGAGCATTCCAGAAAAAGACCTGCTAATGTCAAGAGGCATTGAGGTAGGACATATTTTCCATTTCGGAACGAAATATTCGAAAGCAATGAATGCTTTTGTTCTAGATGAAAAAGGGAATAAGCTTTTTCCGGAAATGGGATCCTATGGTATAGGAGTGTCGAGGTTGGTGGCAGCTATCATCGAATCATCACATGATGATCGCGGGATTATCTGGCCAGAGACGGTAGCGCCGTTCGACATTACTATCCTCAATCTGCACAGAAGGGATAGTCACTGCTGCGAGGTTGCCGACGAGATTTATAGGGCGGTGTCATTGAGGGCGTCTTCCGGAAGAGAGGCATTGTATGATGATCGTGATATTTCAGTCGGGGAAAAGATGGCAGATGCGGATCTGATAGGAATTCCATGGCAGATAATAGTAGGGTCAAAGAAAATGGAGCGCGGCGTTGTGGAGTTAAAAAACAGAAAGAGTGGCGAAATTATAGAAATGTCCCCCGCGGAAGTTACAGGGAGATTCATGAGCTGATGCTGTCGGTAGAATTACTGTTGGCGTGGAGGTATCTCAGGTCTAAAAGGAAAGAAAGGGCAATTTCGGCGATAGCAGGGTTCTCAGTTGTTGGTATTATCCTTGGAGTGGCAACGCTGATAGTCGTAACTTCCGTCATGAACGGATTCCGCAGAGAATTCACAGAGAGAATCATAGGGTTTAATGGGCATGTGGCCCTGCATCCTATTTCCTCGTTAGGGAAGTCAACGAATTATGAGGAGGCGGTCAAAAAAATCTTGTCGACGAAGGGTGTAGCCCAGGTTATCCCGGTAGTGGAACGGCAGGCACTGATATCCAGTCATAAAGCTGTTGGAGGCACGCTGATTTACGGCATTTCTCATGCATGCTTACTTCGGAAAGATTTAATAAGCCAGAACATTGTTAGCGGTAATTTAGAGGATTTTTGCAAAGAGAACGCAATAATTCTAGGAGAATCATTGGCCCAGCGAATGGGATTAACTCCTGGTAGCGATGTGGCCGTAATTTCTCCAGAAATGGACGGAATGGCATTTGGATTTATGCCGCGCAAGAAAACCTTTAAGCTGGTTGCAGTGTTCAATTCAGGTATGTATGAATATGACAATACTGTATCGTATATTTCTTTAGATATGGCACAAAAGCTCTTCAAAATACCGAATGAAATTACGGGTATCTCAGTTTTTGTCACCAATCCAATGCGGTTAAATTCCATAAAAAAGGAAATTGCAGTAAACTTCTCTAGCCTCTATCGAATTACAGACTGGCAGTCAAACAATAGTTCATTCATGAAGGCTGTTGAGATCGAACGCAATGTTATGTTCTTGATTTTAACACTAATTACCCTGGTTGCAAGCTTCAATATCATTTCCTGCATGATTATGCTTGTGAAAGATAAAGAGAAAGACGTCGCAATCTTACGCACAATCGGTTTATCGCAATCATCAGTTACACGTGTATTTTTTATGGCAGGGGCGTCGCTGGGAATCTTCGGCACCTTTATGGGAACTTTGGTCGGAGTGGCTTTTTCAATTAATATTCAGAGAATTCAGGAAGTGTTGGATGGTCTATTTAACACGAAGGTTTTTTCACCAGAGGTTTATTTTTTGACGAATCTTCCTTCGTTATTGGATCCAATGGATGTGCTTTTTACAGTTTCCATTTCACTTGCCTTATCCTGTTTGGCTACTATTTACCCTGCCCGAAAGGCCAGCCAACTTAATCCGACGGAAATATTGAGATATGCATGAAAAAATATCCTTTGTAGCCCCAGTAATATGCCTAAAAGACGTTAGCAAACGGTACAATCAGAAAGATACTTTTGTGCTTAGGGGGATTCATCTGTCTGTAGATATTGCGGAATTCGTAGCGCTCATTGGGCCGTCTGGTTCTGGTAAATCTACGCTACTGCATATCGCTGGACTACTGGATGTTCAAACTGATGGAACAGTCAGCATAAGGGGTCGAAATGTTTCATCCATGTCCGATGATGACAAAACGGTGCTCAGACTATCCACCATAGGGTTTGTCTATCAATATCATTATCTTCTGCAGGAATTTTCTGCAATTGAAAACGTAATGCTTCCGCTGTTAATTGCTGGAGCCTCTGCAAAGGTGGCACGCGAAAAAGCAGCGTTGCTACTGGAAGAGCTGGGTCTGCAGCATAAATTGAGTGCTTTTCCATCCGAGCTATCGGGTGGACAAAGACAACGCATCGCCATTGCGCGTGCTCTCGCCAACGATCCGTCTCTATTGCTGGCAGACGAGCCGACGGGGAATCTAGACGCAGAAACGGCTTTACAGGTATTCGACGATTTGACACGTGTCATGGAAAAGACCAAGATGTCAGCTATCATCGCTACACATAATCTTAAGCTGGCGGAGAGAATGCACAAAAGGTTTCTAATATCCGACGGCAGACTACTGGAACAGTGAACGACGGCGATGAAGAATGGAAAAAATGCATTTGTTCATCTCCGACTACATTCGGCTTATTCCCTTGCAGAAGGAGCTATAAAGATAGGGCAATTAGTTGATTTATGTGAAAAAAATGCGATGCCTGCCGTTGCCGTCACTGACACTTGCAATCTTTTTGGAGCAATAGAATTCTCCACCAAATGCGCCGAGCATGGCATTCAACCAATTATTGCGTGTCAACTAAACGTACAACACACGAAGAAGATGGATAGATCCACTAGTATTTTATTGTATGTGAAAAACAAAAGTGGATACCAAAACCTGATTCGACTGGTTTCCAGTTCGTATCTATCCTCGTCTTCGGTGATGTATCCAGAGGTATCTTTGGATTTGCTAGTACACTCTTCTGAAGGGCTGATATTAGCAACCGGAGGGATATACGGATCACTTGGCGCTTTACTGCTCGAGAACAACGTGGATGGTGCTAAGGAGTATCTACAGTTTTTAAACAATCATTTTGAGAGCAGGCTATATGTAGAACTGTCGCGTCATCACAACTCCTGGGAAAATCGCATCGAAAACCTCGCAATTGACCTAGCCTATGATCTTAATTTGCCACTGCTGGCCACAAATAACGTTTGCTATCCGAGATCGTCTGATTTTGAAGCACATGACGTTCTTATATGCATCAATCAGGGGCGTACGGTATATGATTCTAAAAGAGAAACATCATCGCCGGAATTCTACTTCAAATCCTCCGAGGAGATGGTCGCCATATTCAACGACCTACCAGAAGCGGTCGAAAATACGACGCACATCGCCTATAGATGCTCGTTTATGTTGGAGTGCCAGAAGCCGCGGCTTCCGCTGTTTTGTTTGTCAGGCGAGAAGTCCCAGGACAACGAGCTGCGAGACCTTGCTACTAAAGGTCTAATGACAAGATTAGAGAAATTCAAAGACAATGAGAACTACGAGGAAATAAAGGGCGAGTACTTCGAAAGGCTTGAGTACGAGCTGGATATGATAAAAAAAATGGGATTTAGTGGGTATTTTTTAATAGTTGCGGATTACGTGGGATGGGCAAGGTCACAGAACATTCCAGTTGGTCCCGGCAGAGGCTCTGGCGCTGGCTCGATAACCGCATGGTCTGTTAGAATCACGGATGTGGATCCCATCAGGTTCAAATTGTTTTTCGAAAGGTTTTTGAATCCAGATCGAGTATCTATGCCGGATTTCGATATAGATTTTTGCCAGGAAAGACGTGATGATGTTATCACGTATGTCCAACGGAAATATGGATATCAGTCTGTCGCGCAGATCATAACCTTCGGGAAATTACAAGCCAAAGCCGTGATAAGAGACGTAGGACGGATCCTAGCTATGCCCTACGGTTTTGTGGACCAAATTTCCAAAATGATACCGTTTAACCCAACAAATCCGGTGACTCTACAAGAAACAATTGATTCAGAACAGGCTCTACGCGATTTGATAGAATCTGATCCGCAGGTGAAAAAACTTGTGGAGATTGCTCTCAGATTGGAGGGGCTTTATCGTCATCCTGGTGTTCACGCAGCTGGCGTTGTTATTTCCGATCAGGATTTGCAGGACGTGGTTCCCCTCTACAAAGATGCAAAATCTACCATGCCTGTGACTCAGTTCTCTATGAAATACATCGAAAGCGCGAGCCTAATAAAATTCGATTTTCTTGGACTCAAAACTCTCACGGTCATACAAAAAACTTTGGATTTGGTGAAAAAACGTGGGATTAATTTAGAAGCACACGAAATATCTCTAGAAGATAAAAAAACCTTTGATCTTCTGAAAAAAGCAAACTGCGTCGGAGTATTCCAAATAGAAAGCGGAGGGATGCGCGATGTTCTACAAAAGCTTCAGCCGGATAGGGTGGAGGATCTCATCGCTCTGGTCGCACTTTATCGTCCTGGACCAATGGATGACATCCCTAAGTACATTGCCTGTAAGCACGGTGTGGAGCCAATTACGTACCTGCATGAAAAGCTCAAGCCTATTTTAGCAGAGACCTATGGCGTGATGGTTTACCAGGAGCAGGTGATGCAGATTGCTCAATCTATTGGTGGCTATACCCTAGGGCAGGCAGACATTCTGCGCCACGCCATGGGAAAGAAGAACAGGAATGAGATGCAGGCTCAGAAAAGGCGCTTTATTGACGGAGCTACGAAGCGTGGAGTGCCATTAGAAGTTGCAGGGCGTTTGTTCGAGCAAATGAGTAAATTCGCCGGGTATGGTTTTAATAAGTCACACTCAACTCCATATGGACTACTCACCTATCAAACAGCCTTTCTGAAGGCTAATTTTAAGGTGGAATTTTTTGCCGCTACCATGACTCTCGATATGAACAACACGGACAAGCTGTGCATATATCACCAGGACGCAAAGAAGAACGGCATTCAAATTCTTCCGCCGGACATCAACATGTCAGAATGTGATTTCCTTATAGATTATTCCTCAAACGCCATCATCTACAGCCTGGCGGCTATCAAAGGCAGTGGGGAGGGAGTCGTAAAAGGAATTGTGGAGGAGCGCCGGAAAAATGGTCCATATAGGTCGGTTTTTGATTTCATTGAAAGAATAGAGCCAACAAAAACGCTCAATCGTCGATTTGTAGAAAATTTCATAAGATCCGGTGTGTTCGACAAGCTACATTCCAGTAGAAAACAGCTTTGGGAATCACTGGATATCATTATGACCATCAAACCGTCTCTGGATCAAGGTGTTTTGTTCGAGAAATTCTATCCACGTTTGCCAGATGTTGGCGAATGGAATGAAGCGGAGCGATTGCAGCATGAATTCAGCGCCATAGGATTCTACATATCCTCACATCCTGTGCAACAATACGAAGATGTGCTGAAGCGATGTCGTTTTCCTACCCTGACTGAGGCGAAGGAGCAGTCGAAGTCGAAAATAGTAGTGATCATTAACGGGTTTACCTTCAAAAAAACCAGGAATCAAAGCAAATTTTGCCAACTGCAAATATCCGATGCTTCGGGGATGGCAGAAGCTTCTATGTTCTCTGAAACTTTGGCTAGCTGTCGGGATATTCTTCAGGCGGGGAACATTGTCGTACTGGACATCGCTTGCCATAGGAACGAGGAACAGGTTCGCATAACGATAGAGAGAATGCAAAAATTTGATCCTAATCAAACAGCATTCTACGCAGCGAAGGAATCGATACAGGCGCAACGGGCTAGGTTCACAGAGCAGGCTTCAGTGGCCGCATCTTCTCGAAATAAAACCGTTCAGATAAAAATTAACGACGGCAAGCAGCTATCCGCCGTGAAAAATCTTGTGGACAATTTTGGAAAAAATGGAGGTTATTGCATCGAGTTGCTTTTATCGGAAAAAATTTTGTTGCCTGACACATATTTATTAACTCCCTATGATATACTAAGCCTCCGCAGTGTTGTCGGCATTAAAAACGTGATCGAGAAGTCCTAAAGGAAAATGCTAGATAAGCTTTATAATTGGATGCTGCTACAGGCGAAAAGCCGTAATGCTATCTGGATGTTGATGCTGGTTTCCTTTATTGAGAGTTCGTTTTTCCCGATTCCTCCGGATCCTGTTCTGGCGATTGTTGTAGCAAAAAACAAAAATCGAGCATTATTCTATGCAGTTATTTGCACAATTGCCTCGGTACTCGGCGGATTTCTCGGCTACTACATAGGGTATGCTTTTTTCGAACTTATAGGCTCCAAAGTACTTGCATTCTATGGGCAGACGGGAAAATTTGATGAAATCGTAGTGACTCTGAAGAAGTGGGCTTTTTGGATTATCTGTGCCAAGGGATTAACGCCCATTCCCTATAAGATAGTAACGATAGCCAGCGGATTCGCCGGAATAGACCTGATGACCTTTACTACAGCCTCAGCTATCACCAGGAGTATTAGGTTTTTGTTACTGTCGTTGATTTGCAAAGCGTTCGGAGAGCAGTTTTTGGATTTTATCGAGAAACATAAGGCGACAACTCTGTTTCTAGTGCTAGGGAGTGTTATTGTCGGATTCCTGCTTGTAAAGCTGTTCATATAGTTGTTCTATCACTGTTGTGTTTGCTGCTATGGAGAGGTTTTCATTGTAATAAATGCGAAAAAAATATATCCTTCAGACACGTTTTATGGGGTTTTTATGGCGAAAGAGGATTTAATAGAGTTTTCCGGCGAGGTTACGGAGGTATTGCCAAACGCCATGTTCCGAGTAAAGCTGGATAATGGTCATATGATTCTTGCTCATACCTCTGGTAGAATGAAAAAGAATAGAATACGGGTTCTGGTCGGAGATAAGGTGAACGTGGAGATGACGACTTATGATTTTACCAAAGGTCGTATTACCTTTAGATCGAAATAATCTGTCAAAGTGATTTGTTAGAACGATTAGTCGTATTGTTTTAGTTTCTCGCTGAGATTATCATGCTATGGTGGTTTTATGTAGTGGGGGTAGTCATTGGCGGTAGCTCTGGGTAAGAGGACATATGAAGTCCTTAACAAACAAATAGCTGAAGAATTCGGATCTGCCTATCTGTACATGGCTATGTCTGGTGTTCTGAGAGATATGGGGCTAAACGGGTGTGCTCACTGGATGGTATTGCAGGCCAAGGAGGAGTGCAATCGTGCAGTGAAGATTTTTGAACATATGCTGAGTCGCAATGCAAAAGTGAGACTGTTGCCTTTAGGTGCGCCAAAGCAGGACTGGCGCGCTCCTCTGCATATTTTTGAAGAAATGTTGCGCCATGAGCAGCGTATTAGCATGCTAGTCGACGATATGTATGAGATTGCAGTATCTGAAAAAGATCATCAAACACAATGTTTTCTTTCTTGGTTTGTGGAGCAGCAAGCGGAGGAAGAGATGAGGGCATCGAATATGTTAGATCGACTGCGCAAGATGCAGGGAACAGATCTCGGGGTAATAATGTTTGATGCGGAGTTGGCAAGAAGGACATAAGAATTTTAGATGGACGAGACGCAACAAAGAAAGAAGGATCATTTGTCGTTGTTTGCGAATGCCGGATACGGGTTATCCATCGATTCTGGATTTTCTAAATATCGTTTTGAACACAATGCTCTTCCGGAAATCGATTTTGCAGAGATAGACACTTCGGTTGAATTTCTGAATCGTAAATTAAAAATGCCGCTAATAATTTCATCAATTACTGAAGGAAGTGCAAGCGAAAGAATAAATAGAAACCTTGCTGGGATTGCCAGTGATTTTGGTTTGGGTATGGCTGTAGGAAACTGGAGAATGGCCATCGAAGATCGACTTCCAGAGGGATCCTTCGCAGTTCGAAGCTATGCACCAAATATTCTGCTGTTAGCAAATCTGGGAGCGATTCAGCTTAACTATGGTTACTCTGTCAATGAGTGCCGGCGTATAGTTGACATGATCGATGCTGATGCACTTCTTTTGCATCTCAATCCGCTACAGGAGATTTTTCAAATGAAAGGAAATACTAATTTTTCAGGTTTGTTGAAGAAAATAGAAAGAGTTTGCTCCTCTTTGAGATGTCCAGTTATAGTGAAAGAAGTAGGATATGGAATTTCTGCTGCTACTGCTAAGAAGCTGCAGGAAGTTGGCGTCTATGGAGTGGATGTGGCAGGGATGGGCTCGACATCCTGCTCAAGCTTGGAAAATCGGGGCTCTAGTGATGTTGTCGTCAAAAAGGCAGTCGAAACTTTTCTGCCCTGGGGAAATTCGACGGTCGACTGTATTGTCTCTATTGCCGAAATGAGACGAAAAATCAAAATAATCGCCAGTGGCGGGGTGAGAAACGGCGTTGATATTGCAAAATCCATCGCCCTTGGTGCGAATATTTGCGGAAATGCGTCGGATTTTTTGCATAACATACTGATTTCTCGTTCGGATTGCGAAAATTTCGTAGAATCGCTGATTTTAGAGCTGAAGACAGCAATGATGTGCGTGGGATGTAGGAACATTCGTGGACTTAGATCGGCGAAGCTGATGAAAATTGAATAGGAGTGAAATGGTATCTCGTCAGTATATTTATGTGATGAAGGGGTTGTCAAAGACCTATCCGGGCGGAAAGCAAGTTCTTAAGGATGCGTGGCTGTCGTTCTATCCGGATGCAAAGATAGGAATTATTGGTCGAAACGGCGCTGGAAAATCAACTCTGATGAAAATAATGGCAGGATTGGACCAGAATTTCAACGGTGAGGCTTGGTTGGCGAATATGGCGACTGTCGGGTATCTTCCGCAAGAGCCGGTGTTGGACGACGGAGCAACGGTCTACGAGAATGTTGTCTCTCCATTGCGGAAATCAATGGCACTGCTGGAGAAATTTGAGGCTATGTCTGCAAAATTCGCAGAGGAAATAACGGAAGACGAGATGAACAATCTTATCGCAGAGCAAGCTAAGCTCCAGGAAAAGATTGAAATACAAGGACTATGGGATCTAAATCGCACCGTCGAAATTGCTATGGATGCTCTACGTTGTCCTAATCCAAATGCGCCAGTTGTGAATCTGTCCGGAGGAGAAAAAAGGAGGGTTGCTCTCTGCAGGCTATTAATGCAAAAGCCGGATCTGCTACTTCTGGATGAGCCCACCAATCATCTAGACGCCGAGTCCATAGCCTGGCTAGAAAAGCATTTACAGGAGTATAAGGGATCAGTTGTCTTGGTCACCCATGACAGATATTTTTTGGATAATGTGGTTGGATGGATCCTTGAGCTAGACCATGGAAATGCTTATCCTTTCGAGGGAAATTACTCTGCCTGGCTGGAGGAGCACAAGAGAAGGATGGACCAGCAGGATAAGCGGGAACTAGAGCGGAAAAGATTCCTCGATAGAGAGTTGGAGTGGGTAAGGCAATCTCCGAAGGCGCGCCAAGCCAAGAGTAAGGCGCGTCTCAGCGCCTACAGTCAGATGTTAGAGCAGGAATCTACGAAATCGTATAATTCCTCCGTTCTGTATATTCCGCCGGGGCAACGCCTCGGAGATATTGTGATAAGAGCCGATTCCATATTAAAAGCCTTTGGCGATCGAACTCTGATGGAGAACTTATCCTTTGATGTTCCGCCTGGAAGCATCGTCGGTGTGATCGGTCCAAACGGTGCTGGAAAATCTACTTTGTTCAAGATGATTGTCGGAAATGAGACAATTGACTCGGGATCTTTACAGATTGGTGATACCGTCAGGCTGGCCTATGTGGATCAAAGTAGGGACGTTCTTAACGACAATAAGACCGTTTGGGAGGAGATATCGGATTCACTGGATGAGCTAGAACTCGGCAAAAGAAAAATCCCAAGCCGAGCTTATGTCTCGAATTTTGGATTTAAGGGAATGGATCAGCAGAAGTATATCCACCAGCTATCCGGAGGCGAACGTAACAGAGTACATCTGTCGAAGATTCTGAAATCCGGAGCCAACGTTATTTTATTGGACGAGCCTACGAACGACCTGGATGTCGACACGCTGAGAAGTTTGGAGGACGCGCTGTTGGATTTTGCGGGATGCGCTGTGGTTATTAGCCACGACCGTTGGTTTTTAGATAGAATCTCAACGCACATATTAGCTTTTGAAGGCGATAGCCACGTCGAATGGTTTCAGGGGAATTTTACGGACTACGAAGCCTATAAAATAAACAAAGGTGGAATAGCAGCGGTGGCCCCCAGGAAAATAAAGTATAAAAAGTTAGCGAGATAGATGGAGGCTGGAAATTGAAAATAGAAAGCGACATACTATCTATCGCCGATAGATATTCTACGTTTTTTATAGACATTTATGGTGTATTATTCGATGGTATTCGTTTGTTTAGTAAGGCATTATCTACGCTGAAGGCACTAAAGCAAGCCGGAAAGAAAATTATTATCCTATCAAACGCAACGCAGGTATCAAGTGAAGCAAAAGCTGGATACTTCCAGAGGGGAATGGGGAAAGGTATCCACTATGACGAGTTCATAACTTCTGGGGAGTTTCTACATTATACAATAAAGAATAATCCGGAAAAATTTTCGCAAATGATGGGGAAAACATCTAATACCGTCAAATGCATGTTTATGGGCAATGCCAATATCTTCAAAAATACACATCTGCAAAAGGGAGATGTAGATAACGCCGATTTCTTGTATGTAGGAATCCCAAGAGCTTCCTACGGAGCCGTTCGCGTAGATAATCTCTGCGACAGGAATGGCGTTAAAGTAAATATGGAGGACGTGCTAGACTCCGATTGGAATGAGCTGAGGGATGATCAGGGGCGTAGCGGACTGGCGGAATTTTCATTTCTGCTTATGCATTGTTTGCAGCTGAAAAAAACGCTCCTGGTCGCTAACCCAGATGTCTTTGCACACATGGCACTCGATAATTTTCATCGTAAATTCTGCCCGATCATAACCCAGGGAGCTCTTGGTGCCTATTACGAAAGGTTGGGAGGAAATGTTGTTTACTTTGGAAAACCGTATCCAGGAATATATGAATATGCAAAACAGATTGCCGATTCGGATGGTCCGATGATAATGGTTGGAGATACTCCATGGACTGATATTGCAGGAGCAGCCTCTGTCGGTATGGACTCAGCCCTGGTTGTTTCAACCGGTATTGCCGGTGAATTTCTGCAAAGAATGGATAGTTCTCTATCTATCAAGGAAAAGTGCCGCAAATTATTCAAAGAAGTCGCCCCTAAAATATCAAAGCTTTCTGAGGGAATTTATCCCAATCATTTCATCAACCGTTTCTCTGGTATTGGCTTGCCTTAGAGGGAATTTGCGAAATAGAGTATGGATTTTTTCATTGATCTAGAGAATTTCTTGTCAAAAAGACGCATTCCGTTGAAGCACATTATATTAATGTGTGCATTTCTATTTTTTGCATTAATTTCGGTGGTTATAGGGGCAGCTGATGGAAACTATGGTTCAGTAATTACCGTTATGATTACTGGCGCTATTTGTTTTTCATTTTCCAAAGAAATAAAAAAGATTCATGAGCATAATCACCTCATCACCTACCAGAAAAACGTGGCCACCAGCGGTTTTGATGCATCTCTTTTCGCATTTTTTGTGTTCTCGAAAAATGGCAAATGCATTTTCGTTAATCGCACCGCTCAAAATCTATTTCCTGGACTAAAGATAAGGACCATAGAAGATTTCATATTTTGTTTTGGAAAATATCCAAAGGTGGTGGAAGCCATACGGAATCTTCAAATCGCTGCGGAGAACGTAAAGCAATCGCATATTGATATTCCCATAAAATTACATACGGATAATCCTGCCATCTGGAGAATAGCTGTTTCTCCCATTCCTGGTCACCAGGGATATTCCGGCTGGACAATCATCGACCTAACTCCGTCTAGTGTAAAAATTGAATCTTTGGAAACTAATAGTCGATTCCTACTAGAAATTATCAATGGTTCGACAGTCGGGTATTTCTGTCTTAACTCAGAAAACGAAATCATTTTCTGCAACATCACATTTGCAAATTGGCTTGGAAAGAAAGTCGACGATATTTTGGGTAACGTCTTCTCTAGATATATTCTCAAAGAAAAGAGTGAAGAATTGCCATCGCATAGCGGAAAACTTACCGGTGCTTTGCCAGCAAGAATCAGTCTCAAAATGGAAGGAAACTCCTGCGAAGTCATTGTGCGTTTCCTTCCTCTAACTAGGGATGGAAACAGAGTTTTCCTTGTTACGCAGGATCATCAACAAGGAAGCGACATTATTCAGGCATTGGGAAAAACGAAATTATATTTTGAGCATATCTTCGAAGACGCCCCCGTCGGTATCGTAATAACGGATGGTGCAGAGGTCATCCGCGCCTATAATCACACCTTCCAAACTCTTGCTGGTTTTTCCAATGATGAAGGCCCGAATCCATCGCTCTTGGATCATATTTATGAAGAAGATCGCGAGGCGGTGCGGGAGAAACTGTACCAGCTGCTTTCCGTCGTGCACAAATCTGTCGCTCCGTTTGAGCTCCGTTTTAGGACTCAGGAAAAACGGACGGTCATGGTCTATATAACTAAGATTGATATTGCAAAACGCACACAGTCTCTCGATAGTTTGATTATGTATTTCATTGATATTACTGAGCGAAAAAAACTGCAGCACCAATTTGTGCAATCCCAGAAAATGCAAGCCGTGGGACAACTGGCAGGAGGAATTGCTCACGATTTTAACAACTTGCTCACTGCTATGATTGGCTATTGTGATCTACTGTTGGAAAAATTCACCCCATCAGATCAGGCATTTAACGATGTAATCCAGATAAAGCAAAATGCTAATCGTGCCGCAAATCTGGTGAGACAGCTATTGGCATTTTCCAGGCAGCAGACCATGGAGCCGCAGATATCACGCATTGTCGATATGATCAATGAACTATCAGCGTTACTCAAGAGATTGCTCGGAGCTAAGATTGAACTAAAGGTGATTCATGAGCGGGATAGCGCTTTTATAAAGGTGGATCAGGTGCAGTTCGAGCAAGTGATCATAAACCTTGCAGTAAATGCTCGGGACGCTATGAAAGATGGTGGAACGCTTACGATTCGGACGATGTCCTACTCATCCAAAGAACCGAAATTTTTGCGTGGCGAGACCATGCCTTCTGGGGACTACATATTAATAGAAGTGAGCGACACTGGATGCGGCATAGAAGAGCAGAATTTGAACCGTATATTTGATCCATTTTTCTCATCCAAGGAAAAAGGACATGGAACCGGACTCGGATTGTCGACGGTCTATGGAATCGTCAATCAGAGCGGAGGCTTTGTTTCTGTGGATAGCGAGATTGGCAGTGGAACCAGGTTTAGTCTATACTTTCCAGTAGTTTCCGCAGAAGAATATGCGACCAAGGAGAGAAAGGAAAAATCCTCCGACAGCAAGGTTATGGATCTGACTGGAGTCGGAACGATTTTGCTGGTTGAAGATGAAGATGCTGTGAGGATGTTCAGTTCACGTGCTCTCCGTGAAAAAGGATACAATGTAATCGAGACCTCCAATGGGGAGGCAGCTCTGGAGTGCATTAAAAAAGGCGGAAAATCCATCGATATCGTTATAACCGATGTCATAATGCCTAAAATGGACGGCCCGACCCTTATGAAGCATATAAAAGAGTATAATTCAAACCTGAAGGTCATTTTTATATCCGGGTATATAGAGGATAGCTTCAGTGAGTCCCTGAGGAATGAGCAAAACGTGTATTTTCTCGCAAAACCATTCAATCTGAAAGAACTAGCAGGTAAGGTTAAAGATGTAATGAGTGCTACATATACCAGGTCTAAGGGAATTTGATTGGGCGCAAAATCTTTAAAGACAGTTTTCAATAATTATTTATTGCAATAAGAGCCTAGGACAGTTTATATTTCAAACTCGCCCGTTATGAGTCGCACAGTTAATGAAGGCTGATTTGCATAATTTATGGCGGAGCAGGTAACCGTCTTTGTTGTATGGGGGATAGTTTAACGGTAGAACTCTCGGCTCTGGACCGGGCAGTCGTGGTTCGAATCCACGTCCCCCAGCCACGCATTGATGGCAATATTGTGTTGTCGTATGCGGAATGTTTCCCAGAATACGCTTGTTTCAGAAGGTGCTGGCGGTTTTGTATTATTGAATTGGTGACCATAAAGATCATCTCATTACGTCAATTCTCTCTCCAAATCGCATTTTCTCTCCGCGTTTTGGGCAATCGGAGAAAACGTAGTGCCCGTTTTGAAGTGGCTGAGTGAGATGGGATTCCGGAGATATTGCTGCGCTTAACGAATTTTGGTTCGGAGAGAAAGATGGAGGCGGTACTAATAAAAGATCACCCGCGGCAAGCCGCGTGGTATTGAACTGGCCCGCGCCGAATCAGAACAATTTTATTTGTCGATCTTCGTACAATTTTTGATATTCCTTTCCTTGATTTTTC
>JAISYI010000019.1 GCA_031269995.1 Holosporaceae bacterium | reverse complement strand
TTTTACACAAAATACTTTACACTACCTAAATGTTACAGTAAAAGCTTAGAAATGCTAACTCTTTCTGTGGCTCTATTGCTACATCATTGGAAATCTACACGCCTTTAGTTGTCAATCCCGAAAAAACATCGAGCACTAACGTTTTTCCACATACTTCTGAGATCGTCGTGTATACAAGAGGCTTGAACCGACGGGATCAGTACTTACTCTGGCGTTAGAAATCTAAAATGGCCGCCCCATTTTTGTTATTTCAGAATTTTCGAAAGAAACTGAACAAATTTTTCTTTTTGAAATATAGCCTTTTATTTTTCCTTTATTGATTCCTTTTTGAGAGAAAACGATATCGTCGATTGGATAGTTCACGTTACTGCTTATTTCTAGCAATTTCTTTGCTCCTTTTTCTCCAACAATATAAGCGTACATACCGTATAAACGATTAGTCGGCTGAATCTTTGCTACGAATTCATTATTTGGAACATGATCAAAATTTCTGAAAATTTTCTCAATATTTGGATAATAATAGGCTTTATCTTTTCTAAAACCAACACTCATAAATGTGATATCAGAATCCCGCGGGATATTTTTCAATAAATTCAATAAATGTTTTTTGAATTTGTTCAACGGAATTGCATCGTCTTCAAAAACAATAACGCGTTTATAGCAATTTTTTACGACGTCAGCCCAGATTGCTCGATGACTGAACGTAACTCCAATCTCGCCGGCGCTTGTTCTATTCTGCAGATTAATATCAAACTCGGCGTCCTTATACTTTCCGTTGTAACTGACGTGGTACGTATCGTTTTTATTATTGGAGCGATATTTCCCGACGTTTTTCATTTTTTGTTTGCCAGATATAATTTCTCCTGTTCTTTTGTTTACGAGAACGACTTCATAACCGTCTACCGCATAGAATTTCGTTGGCTCTAGGTTATGTGTTTTTAGTCTTCTTTCCATTCCTTCAAAACGATGAGGCATTCTATCCAAAGTAATTATGTAGATAGCGTCATATGTGCCGACGTCTTCTATTTTTTTATTTGTTATTTCTGAAATATCTTCCTGGCTACTGTAATCTGATAACAAGATTACAATAACAAAAAATATACTGTGGAATATCTTATTCATTTTTCCAAATTTTTATTTTTCTCTATTCTAGTGTAGCATATCGTGTTTTTGTTTCCGGAAAATCCTCGTCCTTTTTCAAGGGTAGACGTATCCTCTGAAATATAGAGCATCTTTTTTTTCGATACGTAGCGAGTCAAAGCGTTATTGTGGAACATTTGTTCGTCTATGGGGAGAGTGACAGAATCTGTCAACAATATCATTTTTTTCGCGCCTGCTAAGCTAATACAATAGGCATGAGTTCCATATAAAATATTTTTTTCAGATATTTTCACTATATATTCGTTGTTTGGGACTTGCTCGAAGCTTCTTAGAAGTCTGTCTGGATCTGGAATATATATAATGCTTTTTATTTTTTCTTTAGAAACATTTTGAGTTATAGCTTCGCCGCATATTCCGACATCTAAAAACAAAATATCAAAATCGTGTTGAACGTTGGCCATTA
The DNA here is from genome assembly GCA_031269995.1 of Holosporaceae bacterium. Lineage (GTDB taxonomy): Bacteria > Pseudomonadota > Alphaproteobacteria > UBA3830 > UBA3830 > JAIRMQ01. The sequence continues at coordinate 25,823 of JAISYI010000019.1, read as the reverse complement.
TCAACTCCAAATTTTCGTTGAAATCTTTTTCAAAAACGATATCGTCCTCAAATACAATTGCCCGTTTGTATCTATTTTTTATAATATCCTTCATTATAGCATAGTGACTCATAGCGCATCCAAGTTCTCCGTAGGAAATGTACCTTTTAATAAATTTAGAGTCTGTTCTATATTTTATGCTAAAATCGCCGCTCGACACTTTATACTCAAGGCCATCTTCGAATTTTTTGCTGGCGTCGAAGGTTTTTGCATCTTCAATTACTTCATTGGTCTTTAAATTGACAATTTTGAGTTTCGTTCCATCTACCGCTTTAAATCTTACAAATTTTATGCCGAACGCGTCTAGTTGTGTTTTCATTTTCACTAATCTATCGGGAGAGCTATCAAGATTAATCAAATAAACGATATCATACGCTTTTTCCTCATCGCGATTCACATCAAATAAGCAAAAAATATATAAAAAAACAATAGCTTTTAAAAAGCGCATTTTACAGGTTCTATCTTCAGTGTCTATAATTTAATATTTATTTCAAATTTCCTCAAGCGTTTCTTGACTTTTGTGATCCACTGTACTAGTATACTACTACAGTAGTGCGGAGAAGACATGGAATTACGCCCCAAAGGAGAAATAGATTTATTTAAAGCTCTTGCACTCATCGAAACGGTAGAAGAGGCCAGAAATTTCCTGACAGATCTTTGCACGCCGGCCGAGATAAGAACTTTTTCCGAGAGATGGAGGGTGTGTCAGTGTCTCGCTAGAGGAGATCTCTCCTACAGGCAGATAAAGGACAGAACCGGCGCGAGCCTAACGACCATAGGCAGGGTGGCACGTTTTCTTAACGAAGAGAAATACGGTGGCTACAAGGTAATACTGAAAAAAGTGGACAGAAATGACGCTACTAATGAATCGACGCTGAAAGTATCCCTCTTTTAGAATTTAGAAATGCGGAGATAAGGATATGAAAAAAACGATGAAGTTACTGTTTGTGATATTGCCCCTTCTGATAGGCTATGGTTATTTTACTCTCAAAAACAATATGTTCGATGGAAATGTTTTTACAAACAAATCAGAAGAATCTTTAGATGACAGGGAAGCTAAGAAATATACTTCTCTAAAAATAAGGATATGTAAAGCAGTTGAACACGAAGCTCTCAACGCCGTCGTCAAAGGAATGCGCGATTACCTTAGTAAACAGCAGGGAAAAGAATATGATATCTCCATTGAGACATGCCAGGGAAATATGGCCATGGCAGCTCAGATAATATCTAAATTTGCTAGCTCCGGCGCAGATATAGTAGTGACGGTGGGGACATCTCCATCGCAGTGCGCCTTTCCATTGGCTCGATCCGGTAAGATTAGGTTGGTGTTTAGCTCAGTGACAAATCCGGGCGATATCTCACCCAATCTTACCAATTCCAACACCGTTGGAGTATCGAATTTCGTTCCTCTAGAGCCTCAGTTGGAATTGTTCAGAAAGATCCAGCCGAAGCTGAAAAATTTAGGAATTATATATAATACCGGAGAAGCAAATTCTGCCTCCATCATCAAAAAACTGCGTCCAATCTGCAAGAAAATTGGAATACGGCTGATGGAGCAGGGGATTATGAAAGTTTCAGATATTCCGCAGGCAGCAGAGAAACTTGCGAAGATTGTCGATGCTGTTTTCATCAGCAACGACAATACAACACTGAGTGGGATTCCTAATATAGTAACCATCTGCAGCAAATACAGGATACCAGTATATGTGAGTGATACAGACCAGGTGGAAAAGGGATGTGTTGCGGCTCTTGGGCCGAATCAGTATGACATAGGAGTACAGACCGGAAAGATTATCCAAAGAATTGCAGATGGCTATGATATCAATGAAATGAGGGTTGAATATCCGGACGTTACCGAGTTGTATTTGAACGAGAAGGGACCGGTTAAAATTCCCGACGATATAAAACACAAAGCTAAAAAAATTTTCTAAAAAAGAGCAAATCATGCTTTCCATGTTAGAACTGCAGACCGCTGTAGAAATCGGAGTAATATACGGAACTCTATCGATGGGCTTATATCTGACATTTCGTACTATCAACTTTCCGGACCTTACTTGTGACGGAAGCTTCGTTGCCGGAGCAGCGATCTCATCAGCTCTGATAAAATGCGGATACAGTCCGTTCTTCGCAGCGGTTGCAGCGATATTTGCCGGTGGGATTGCTGGGCTATGTACTGGAGTGCTGAACCTCATGGCCAAAATTGAAGATCTACTATCGGGAATTATCGTCGCCTTTATGCTCTATTCCGTAAATTTACGGATAATGGGATCCAGTCCAAATATTACGTTAGTCGATAAAATAACCATGTTTAGCGAAGGAAGTTCACTGTCGACGGCATGTGCAATTACCGTCTCATTGGTTATTCTTTTCTCCTATCTACTAAACACAGACTTTGGATTGGGATTGAGAGCAGTCGGACAGAACAGGCAATTTGCAGCAAGCAGCGGAGTAAACGTAAACAGCATGATTATCGTAGGTCTGATGGGCAGTAACGCTCTTGTGGGTCTATGCGGCTCCATATTTTCACAATACCAGGGATTTTGTGATATCTCCCAGGGAGTTGGAAGCCTGGTGATCGGTCTGGCTTCTGTGATAATTGGAGAAAAAATGCTGAGTTGTTTCAACATTAGAAAACGCGCAGAAAAGTCGTTTCTTCCAATTTTGCTTTCGTTTGTTTCCTGCGTCGCTGGGTCCATCGCCTATAGGATTTTTATAGCTATTGCCGTCAACTGCGACGCCCTAGGACTGAGAACCCAGGATATTAATCTGATCACTGGGCTACTCGTAATTTTCGTAATGAGGTCAACAAAATCCGGGAGGAACCTATGCTAAAAATGCAAAATATAAGCGTTAGAAACATTCTTATCAATCTGAACTTGACAGTCAGAAAAAACGAATTCGTACTGATTGTGGGAGAGAATGGAGCAGGTAAAACAACACTATTCAACACCATCGCAGGAATGATAAAACCCGGGCGAGGAAGTGTCCTGATAGATGATCAGGATGTCACAGATTCACCGCTGCATATCAGGGCAGCTGCTGTGGCGAACGTTTTTCAGGATCCAAAGGTAGGAACGATCGGAAGTATGAGCATTCGGGAAAATCTTAACATGGCATATATGAGGGGAAAAAAACGGTCTTTCTTCTCCATGGGAAGTTCAAGAGAACGCGACTGTATATATAAAGAAAAATTGATGCCGTTAAACATGAACTTAGAAAATCGTCTAGACGATTTTGCCGAAGATCTTTCGGGAGGACAAAGGCAAGCACTCAGTATCGTTATGTCTCTTATCGCGGATTCCAAAATACTACTTCTGGACGAAATTACCGCTGCTTTAGACTCAAAAACGGCTGATAGCATCATAGAAATTATTAATAAAAATGTCCGGAAACAAAAAAAAACGTGTCTTATGATAACTCACAACGCAAAGCATATCGGTCATCTAGGCGATAGGACACTAATCCTAAGGGATGGCCGCGCAATAGATTTAGGAAAGAGGTGAGGAGGGACAGTAAGTAGGGCTCTGTTAGTCTCTGAATTCTCTATCTCTATTCAGTGGAAAAAAGCAAAATAAAACGTTATTATTAACTATCGCCGGATAGTAGTAAAAGGTTTTTGTAATGAATCAAAACATGACAGAGTCAGTGGCATCGATTTTGAGGCAGTCGCAGGAATTGGCCTCTTCACGCCGTCATCAGTATCTGTCCACGTTTCACGTAGCGAAGACGATCCTACGGAATGATGATCAGTATATAATTCATAGGTGCCTCGAAGGAACAGATCGCAGCAGACTTGAGAAGTCCTGCGACAATAAGCTATCGAAGTTACTGGAGGTGCATGGAGAGTACAGTTTGTCTTTGTCATCTGATCTATCAGCTACTCTCCAGAAAATGAACGAAAAGGCAGCCCAGCTGAACGACAAGTATATTGGTCTAGATAATCTTGTTTTTTGTGTTTTTACAAGTGAGCCGATAAAATCATTGTTCATCGATTGCGGCGGCTCGGTGGAAAATTTGGGAAAAACCATGGAGGCGATTAGGATGAATAAAACGATAGATTCAGAAAATGCGGAGGCTAGTTTTGATGCTCTGAACAGATACGCGAAGGATATTACCCTGCTGGCAGCCAAGGGGAAGCTCGATCCTGTCATCGGGCGAGATGAAGAAATAAGAAGAACTCTCCAGGTGCTGTCCCGGCGCACAAAGAACAATCCCATCCTGATCGGGGAACCGGGAGTTGGGAAGACGGCCATTGCAGAAGGGCTCGCGTCTCGCATTGTCAAGGAAGATGTGCCTGATTCCATAAAGGACAAGAAAATTATGTCGCTGGATCTAGGACTACTAATCGCTGGGGCCAAATTTCGCGGTGAGTTTGAAGAGCGTTTAAAAGCGGTGCTAAAAGAGGTATCTGAAAGCAACAATATAATTTTGTTTATCGATGAAATTCATATGCTAATCGGTGCTGGACAGAGCGAGGGGGCGATGGACGCCTCTAACATGCTCAAGCCTGCGCTAGCCAGAGGAGAACTGCGTTGCATTGGCTCTACAACTTTAGATGAATACCGAAAACATATAGAGAAAGATTCGGCATTTGCCAGAAGATTTCAGCCTGTATTTGTGAATGAGCCGACTGTTCTAGATTCAATCTCTATACTGCGCGGTCTAAAGGAAAAATATGAGCTACACCATGGACTGCGCATTAGCGACTCCGCAGTGATTGCTGCCTGCACCTATTCTGACAAATATATCAGCGATAGATTCCTTCCGGATAAAGCGATCGATCTTATGGATGAGGCAGCTAGTAGGTTAAAGATGGTCCTAGATTCTAAACCTGAAGAAATTGACGAGCTCGATCGAAAAATTATGCAGCTAAAAATAGAGCATGAAGTATTGAAAAAAGAGACCGATGCTTCTTCAAAGGAACGTCTTGTAAAAATTCAGTGTGAATTGCAGGAATTGGGAAAAAAATCAGTGAAGCTGAATACTAACTGGAATCTCGAGAAGAAAAATATCGATGAAATTAAGAATATAAAAAATAAAATCGAAGAAACAAAGAATGATGCCGAGATCGCACAGCGGAACGCGGATTTCGCTAGAGCTGGTGAACTGCTGTACAGCACTCTACCATCTCTTCAGAACAGATTGGACCAACTACAGAAGGACCAATCCTCGATCCAAAAGCATAGTGAAGTTACAGATGATGATATTGCAGTTGTTGTGTCACGTTGGACAGGCATTCCCGTCGAAAGGATGATGATTGGCGAAAAGGAGCGCCTTTTATCGATGGAACTCTGGCTGAAAAAGTCAGTTGTCGGACAAAATGAGGCTATAGGTGTTGTTTCTGATTGCATTCGACGATCCCGCGCAGGCATCGCAGATCCCAACCGACCGATAGGATCGTTTCTATTCCTAGGACCAACTGGCGTGGGGAAGACAGAGCTGTCGAAAGCGTTAGCGCAATTTTTGTTTGATGATAAAAACAGCATTGTTCGAATCGACATGTCCGAGTATATGGAAAAACACGCAATTTCGCGGCTAATAGGAGCGCCTCCAGGATACGTCGGCTATGAGCAAGGAGGAGAATTAACTGAGGCAATCAGACGTCGGCCCTATTCGGTCATTTTGTTCGATGAGGTTGAGAAGGCACACAATGACGTCACAAACATTTTGCTCCAGGTGCTAGACGAGGGTCGATTGACAGATGGGCTTGGACGCAGCGTCAATTTCAAGAATACAATCATAATACTTACCTCTAATATGGGGGCTGAATTTTTTCAACAAAAATCACTGCCGAGAGAATGTGTAACTGCTGAGGTACTAAATGTTGTAAGAATGATGTTTCGGCCGGAACTAATAAACAGGCTTGACGAAATGATAGTTTTCAATAGTCTTTCAAAAGAAAATATCAAAGAAATCATCGATATTCAGTTGCAAAAATTAGAAGAAATGCTGAGAGGAAGAAAAATTTCTATTACAATCGGAGAAAAAATAAGGTCATGGCTCTGTGAAATTGGCTACGATCCGCAGTACGGAGCGCGTCCTCTGAAAAGATGTATCCAAAAGGAGTTGTATGATCTAATCGCCAAGATGGTTATAGCTGGAGAACTATCTGAAGGCTCGAACCTCTATACAGATTATAGCGACGGTACCGTTGTTTTACAGAAAAGATAAAAACCGTAAGGATGTTTGTCCCCCAAAGGTCGTTGTAAAAGGTGCCCCTTGCGTGTATAAGATAAATAGAGTATGCACGCAAAACCTGGGCGTCGTGGAATGCGATTAGTCCGTTCGGTCTGAAGTTTTCGGCATTGTTTTGCGGAGGGAAAATCGCTAAAGGCGGTTTTTATTAACCGAAGAAAGGAAGCACATCATGGCAAAGGTCTCGATAACCGATCTGCTTGAGGTTGGTGTTCACTTTGGACACCAAACCCGGCGTTGGAATCCTAAAATGGCTCCATACATATATGGATCCAGAGAGAAAGTTCACATTATTAATCTTGACCGCACCCTGGTGATGCTGCAGGAAGCATTGAATGCGGCCCGCGACATCGCTGCTGAGGGAGGGCGCATTCTATTCGTTGGTACAAAAAGACAGGCGTGCGACAGAGTGCAGGAGGCAGCACTTCGGTGCGGTCAGTACTACGTGAATCACCGGTGGCTTGGCGGAATGCTGACCAACTGGAAGACTGTATCTCAATCTATAAAGAAACTGGAGAATTTGGAAAATAAACTTAAAGATGAGAATATTCTCCTGAAGAAGAAAGAAATTCTTCACGTGGAAAGGAGCATCAACAAACTGAACCGGGCACTGGGTGGTGTGCGCAATATGGGTGGAGTACCGTCCTTGCTACTGGTGTTCGACGTTATTGTGGATAAGACAGCCGTTGTGGAGGCGAGGACAACTGGTATTCCGATTGCAGGAATTTGCGATACAAACGCCGATCCGACAGGGATCGATTATCCCATCCCGGGAAACGACGATTCCGTTAAGGCCATAGATTTATACTGTCATTTGTTTGAAAATGCTGTAATCGATGGAATTCAGAAAGGGCTGTCATCCGCCGGAGTAGACGTGGGAGAGCTGGAGGATCCGTTGACAGGAACTGAGGATTTTTCGCCAGATTCCGCTAGTGAATCCGAAGAGAAAAACACAGAAGATTCTGAAAATTAAACCTTAATAGAAAAATCGGGAGGATGAAACATGTCAGATGTAAAAGCAGGCGATGTGAAAGCCCTACGTGATCGTACAGGAGCAGGGATGATGGACTGCAAAAAAGCTCTTGTGGAATGCAACAGCAATATTGAGGATTCCATTGACTGGCTGAGGAAAAATGGGCTGGCGGCGGCCGCGAAGAAGGCAGGCCGGGTAGCGACAGAAGGTTTGGTCGGGATAAATATAGAAGGACGGCACGGAGCAATAGTAGAAATCAATGCCGAAACGGATTTTGTCGCCAGAAATGAATTATTTCAGAAATATGTGGAAACCGTGGCCAAAATTGCCTGCCAAAATCATGAATGTGATATGGAAAAGCTCGGAGCCCTTCCTTATCCAGAAACAGGTCGTAATGTGTCCGAGGAGCTAACAAATTTGATCGCCATTATCGGAGAGAATATGGGGATCCGCCGAGTTGCCTATGCCCGCGTAACAGAAGGCGTGGTTGCATCCTATATCCATAACAAAATTGCGCCTAATCTCGGCAGAATAGGCATCTTTGTGGAGTTAGAATCCTCCGGGAATAGGGATAAATTACTGGATCTTGGAAAAAGAATAGCGATGCATATTGCAGCGGCCAATCCTCAGTCAACATCCATAGATGACTTGGATCAGGCTCTGCTGAAAAGAGAGCGGGATGTCGTGACTGAACAGGCAAAGAAAACTGGAAAGCCGGCGGAATTCGTCAATAAAATTGTGGAGGGGCGTATTCGCAAGTTTTATGAGGAAGTAGTGCTTTTGGAGCAAGTTTTTGTAGTGGATGGAACATCCAAGGTCAAGGACGTGGTAGCCAAGGCTGAGGAAGAAATCGGTTGTCCTATTGTGCTAAAGAGGTTTGTGAAATTCGTTCTCGGAGAAGGTATCGAAAAGCAAATGGTGGATTTTGCAGCGGAGGTGACAGCCCAATTGGCCTAGGGAATGGTTAATTATGCTATAAGGAGAGATTTTTGCAAAATTATCGTCGGATATTACTGAAGATTTCTGGAGAATTTCTCATGGGAAATCTCCGCTATGGCATTGACGTGGGAATGGTAGATCGCATAGCAAGAGAAGTACGAGAACTCCACAATAATAAAGGTCTGGAAGTGTGCATGGTCATTGGCGGAGGAAACATTTTCCGAGGAGTTCTTGGGGCTGCCTATGGGATGCATAGAGCAGCAGCAGATAATATCGGAATGCTAGCAACAATAATGAATTCCATAGCTTTTCAGACTTCACTAGAAAAACTAGGAGTAAAAACGAGGGTAATGTCAGCAATCTCGATGCCGACGATCTGCGAAGCATACATACGACGCAAAGCCATCAGGCATTTGGAAAAGAGGCGTGTAGTGATATGCGCAGCGGGATCCGGAAATCCATATTTTACAACGGATACTGCCGCTATACTGCGGGCCTTGGAGATGGAGTGTGAGCTGCTGTTGAAGGCAACGAAAGTAGCCGGGGTGTACGATTCTGATCCGCAAAAAAATCCAAAAGCTGTTTTTTTTGATAAGCTGTCCTACAAGGATGTATTGGATAAAAATCTCAAAGTAATGGATCAAACGGCGATAACGCTAGCGCAGGAGAATAACATCCCCATATACGTATTTTCATTGGAAGAGGAAGGCAATCTAGAAAAAGTATTGTCCAAAGAGGGTCGTTGTTCCATAATATCTTGAAGCATAGTGTCCGAAGGGGGAAGAAGAAATGTTGGAAGAAACCAGAAGGAAAATGCTTGCTTGCTTTGAGAATCTTTTAAAAGATTTTGTAGGACTGCGAACGGGACGTGCATCGGCAATAATTCTAGATAACATTTTAGTAGAGGCGTACGGGAACAGAGTTCCTATCCAACAGGTGGGAACAGTCAACGCACCAGAGGCGAGGCTGCTAACAGTGCAAATTTGGGATTCCTCCTTGATTAAACCAACAGAACAGGCGATTCGCAACTCTTCACTTGGATTGAATCCCATCGTTGATGGACAGTTGATAAGAATCAATATTCCGGATTTAAGCGAAGAAAGAAGAAAAGAGATTTGTAAATCGGCAGGGAAGTATGCGGAGCAGGCCAAAATATCTATTCGCAACGTTCGTCGAGAACAAATGGACGAGGTGAAGAAACAGGAAAAGAACGGCGACATTACTGAAGATCAGCAGAAAAAGATGTTGGATGAAATTCAGAAAATTACAGACGAATTCACGAAGAAAATAGACGCAGCACTCTCTGGAAAAGAAAAAGAAATAATGAAAGTATAAATGAGCGGCTCGTTAAAGCATATTGCATTTATACTAGATGGAAATCGCAGGTGGGCGAAAAAGAGAGGTTTACCTTCGCTGATTGGACACCAAAATGGGTATGAACGAACTAAAGAGATTACCCCACTTCTTCCCAAATATGGGATAGAATTTGTGACTTACTATACATTTTCGATAGAAAATTGGAAAAGATCTGAGGAAGAAGTTGAATACCTCATGAATCTACTTCGAGATTTTTGTTCTCTGAAAGATTATGCAATGCAGCATGGAATTCGAATGAAAGTAATTGGTGACTTAGAAAGACTAGCTCCGGATATTCTTGAAAAAATAAGAAAACTAGAGGACTACACAAAAAGGAATACTATTCTAACAGCGGTAATAGCTATAAGCTATGGAGGTAGAGACGAAATAGTAAGAGCGGTCAGAAAGATAATTCCAGACATTCTGGAGAAGAAAATGAATGTAAGTGAATTGAATGAGGAAACGCTTGCCTCCTATCTGGATACCTCTGGAATCCCCTATCCTGATGCGGTTGTACGGACAAGCGAAAATCGCTTAAGTAACTTTTTAATGTGGCAGATGGCCTACTCAGAGATATTTTTTATTGATAAGCTATGGCCCGACTTCAACGAGGAAGATTTGCAGAATATCATTGCTGAATTTTCGCGCAGGGAAAGACGTTATGGAAAATAGCGCGATAGGAGAAAAAATTCTCGAAGTGAAAGTGGCTAAAAGCGAGAAGCAAGAGTTTGCATGTAGGTTGTTCTCCTCTTTCCTTTTTATTTTGGTTGCAATTCTGCTGTTTTTGGTCCCATATTGGGCATTTTTTGCCATCTGCTGGAGCACCTATGTATTCCTGCTCTACGAAATATTTTCTAGAAAAATAAAAGGAAAGATGCTCTTGCGTTCTGCCATGGCTCTGTTCTGCGGTCTTGGCATCTATTCTTTTATATATTGTCTTACTCACCTAGGTCAATGGAGCTGCATGTACTTGATCTGCATATCTAGCTTCACAGACATAGGTGCATATTCGTTTGGAAAACTTCTGAAAGGACCGAAACTGTGTCCGAAAATCAGCCCAAAAAAGACCTGGGCCGGGTTGTTTGGAGGGGTTTTCTTTGGAAATCTTGCCGTATTTTGCCTAGAAGCATCATTCCACCCAATGGAAAAAGTGTTCATGGTAAATTTTTGGACTATCCAGTTGATCGTTTTCGCATCGATTGCAGGCGACCTACTAGAATCTTGGTTTAAACGGCGCCTAAAGGTCAAAGACATGGGGAATCTGTTTCCCGGACACGGTGGTGTTATGGATAGATTGGATAGCCTATTACTGGCATCGATGGTTCTTGCAGCAATGAACAAATTGTACTAAAGGGAGCAACAGAGTGAGTGTTTTTTACTATCTAGTTTCGTTCTTTCTTATCATAAATGTGATAGTTTTTACACATGAATATGGACATTTCCTCGCGGCCAAAAAAGTAGGCGTAGCAATTACAAGGTTCTCAATAGGGATAGGACCGGAAATCTTTGGAAAAACAGACAAGCATGGAACTCGCTGGTGCCTCTCCCTTTTCCCTATTGGTGGGTATGTAATGATGTTAGGCGACGAAGATATTTCTTCAACGATGGCGAGTGAAGAATCGTGCAAGGATTTATCCAAGGAAGAAAAAAAGAAATCTTTTCATTATAAAAGCAACTGGGAAAAGATATTAATTGCATTTTGTGGGCCTCTGTTTAATTATATTTATGCCTTTGTTGTGTTATTTTTCATGAGCATTTTCAATGGAATACCAACCTATGAACCGGTTATCGGGGGTATTCAAGAAGGAAGTCCTGCAGAGAGGTGTGGGCTGAAAACCGGGGATAGAGTCCTAGCAGTTGCCGGCAAACGAGTAGAAGGATTTCGTGAAATAACAACACAGATTGCGGAGATAGAATCTCCCAAAATCACTTTCCAAATAGTGCGAGATGGAAAACAGCAGGAAGTAGACATTGCAATAGAAAGAAAAGAAACGAGGAACCTTATCGGAAGAATAAAGAAGACCAAAGTCGTCGGGATAAAATCCGGAAAGCCAATTTTTGTGAAAAAAGGGGTATTCGAATCATTGGCAACGGCGGCAAATGAATGCATCCGTGCAACGGCAGAGATGATGACAATATTCCCCAAGCTATTTGCAGGAAAAAAAAGCCTTGACGACTTCGGAGGAGTGATAAGGATTGCGGAAGTTGTTGCAGATCTTTCTAAAGGGGGGAGTATTGCCCTTCTAGTAATGTTTACCGTATCTCTGTCTATAAATCTTGGTTTTATAAACCTTTTTCCGCTACCAATTTTGGATGGAGGAACCATACTGCTGTCAGCGCTGGAACAGATAACAGGAAGGAAGATTAATAAAAGGTTTCTAGAATATGTTATGATGGTCTGTGCCTTTCTGCTAATATCACTAATGGTATTGATGACAGTGAATGACGCGTTACGTCTGGATGTGATAAAAAAGTTTGTTCTTAGCATTATGGAATGAGGATTAATGAAAAAAATATCAATAATCTGTTGCCTGTTTTCAGCAAGCTTAATCTTTGCCGATACAGTAGAAAAGGTAGAGTTTGAAGGGCTAGATAGGGTCGAGCCGGCAGCGCTGGAAGAATGTATCCAGATAAAACCACGACAAAATTATACGGCAACAGACATCGATAATACGTTGAAGGCACTATTTGATAAAGGATTCTTTTCCGACATAAAATTCATCAAAAAAGGGAACACGCTGGTAATAAATTGTGTGGAGAAACCCATGGTGGACAAGGTAGCCTTTGAAGGAAATGACGCGGCAAGCGATGATATGTTGAAACACATAGTGAAAGGGAGGGTCGGAGAAGGCAGGCTATTTAGCCTACATGTTGTTAAGGATATATTATCTGACTTTCAAATGGCGTATAAGACGCTCGGCTATTGCTCGGCGAAGATAACTCCGAAAGTTATCAAACATCCAGGTAATAGGATAGATCTTGTTTTTGAGATAGTGGAAGGATCTAAGACAACGGTAAAAAAGATCCTCCTTGTGGGAAACAAAACGTTTAATGATGACGAACTAAAGGATCTGTTATCAACAAAGGAGGCCAAGATCTGGCGATTCTGGGACTATGAGAGTCATGTTTTCAGAGAAGATAAAATTGATGTGGATATCGAAAACCTTACTGAGTTCTATAAAAACAATGGCTTCCCATTCTTTATGGTAACATCGGCGGTGGCCGAGATGGACGTCGACAAAAAATCTCATTATTGCACATTCTCGATGGAAGAGGGAGATCGTTATACAATCAAAGATGTGGACCTGGAGTCTAAGGTAGAAAAAATAAAGGCTGATGATTTTAAAAAACATATAGCACTCGTGAAAGGAAGTCTCTATAACGAAGCTCTGATAAACGAGAATAAAGAAATGATCAGGGGAAAAATTGCTCTTAAGGACTTCCCTTTCTCTGACGTGGCAGTGGATGTGAGCTATGATAAAAAAGAGAAGACTGCCAGCGTAAAGTACATCATCATGGAGAGACCGAGGGTCTTTATTGAGAGAATAGACGTGGTAGGCAACGTACGGACGCTCGATCGTGTAGTTCGGAGAGAATTTTCAGTGCACGAGGGGGACGCCTACAATGTATACAAAATTCAGGCGACAATTGAGAGACTCAAAGCGATGGGCTATTTCGACGATGTTCAGGCAACAGATTCACAGGGAGCCACGGAGGACAAAGTGGTGCTGACCGTCGAGGTAAAAGAAAAGGAAAGCACTGCAAACTTCCGATTCGGACTAAATGTTAGTGATGCAGATGGATTTGGAGGTGTTGTTGGTGTTACGGAAAATAACCTTATGGGCACAGGAAGGATTCTTTCGGCAGAGATATTTTGGATGCAGAAACAATACGGTTTTAAGGCAAATATTTTCGACCCGCATTTCATGAACAAAGATTTTGGAGCTGGATTAAGTTTTGGTGCCCATCAATCTAATAGAAAAAATGTGGATAGGAGCGTTACACGATCACTCTATGCATCTCCGTATATTCGCTATGCCATTACCAATCGTCTGTCACAAAGAATTGGTTATACCATCGCTTATCATAATAAGCGCTGGTGGAATGCAAACGAAAATATCCTGTACGACAAAATTCCGGAAAATAAGATAAGAGGAGTATATCTATTGAAGGACGAGTATGGAAAATTCGTCAGCAGTGAAGTATCGTCGGTATTGCATTATGATATGAGTGACAACCCCTATGAACCTCGCAGGGGGTATGACGCATCCCTAACAAATACGTACTCTGGAATAGGTGGCAGCGTTCGCTTTCTTAGGAATGAGGTGGAAGGCAATTATTATTATCCCCTTACCAAGAAGGTGACGTTCATTACCCATGCAAACATTGGCCATCTAAAGGAAATATCAGGTACGCGCAGTTTTAATCGATATGCTCTAGGAGGCGATGGGGAGAGCATGAGGGGTTTTGATTCCTATGGAATTGGCCCGAGAGATCTAAACAATAGTAGCCTCGGAGGAGACAAATTTTGGACCCTTAGTTTTATGATGAAGGCACCTCTTTCGAGCAGAGAAATTGGAGTAGATGGAAAGGTATTCCTGGATTTCGGAAGCGCCTGGGGATCAAAGTTCGATAGCAAATATGTTAAAGAGTCTAATTCTGTAAGATGCTCTATCGGAGTGGCGATAGAGTGGGCAAGATCGCCGCTCGGAGTCCCGTTATCGTTTGTGTTCGGATTCCCATTGAGAAAGACAGAACAAGATGAAAAGCAAACGTTTACTCTCACGGGATTTATGTAAGAAGGGGCAATATTGAGAGAGAGGTGGAAAAGCCTTCAGAGGGGAATAATTCTTTGTCTGACAGTATTGTTATGGCATGAACAATCTTATGGAAAGGGGAACCGGAGTGAGGGAAAGGAACTGCGTGTTGCAGTATTGAATGTAGAACGACTTCAAAATGAAACGGAGGCGGGAAAAAGTGTAAAAGATCAGGCAGAACATCAAAATGGAGAAGCCAGGGAGCAAATGGAAAAGCATGAAAATCAAATAAAGGCGATGGAAAAGAACGTAAAAAATAACTCTGACTCTGCTGAGGATGCTAGAAAGATTGAAGAGGCAATTCTGGCGCTCTATGATATGGTGAGAAAAGCAAAGTATCGTATTGCAGTAGCCTATGAGCAAGCAATGGAAGAGTTTTCCGTCAAGCTCAAGAAAGCAGTAAAAGAAGTATGCGATGAAAATAAAATAACGATTGTACTTAATCATGATGCTGTTTTCTATAGCGACGAGGGCTGTGTAGATATAACGGAGGAAGTGAAGAGAGTAATGAATAAAAGATGTAAATACATTCCCGTGAAACTGTCGGAACAGAAGAATGATAAATAGCCCAAAGAATCTAAAATTAGAGAAGTAAGCGAAAAGAAAGAGTAAAAAAATGGTGGATGAGCTTTTTTTTGGTTCTATAAAGAAGATTTGGGTAAAGGAGTTGGCGGACATAGAAGGCTTCCAAATTGTTGGAGGAAAGGATTTTCAAATTTTGGGGATTGCACCATTGAAAAAAGCGAAGGCGAGAGATTTAGCCTTTCTGACCAATAAAAAATACGTGTCCGACCTAAAAGCAACATCAGCCGGAGCAGTGATCGTTACTGAGAACAACATTGGAGACCTTCCAGATGGAGTCATGGGTTTGGTTTGTCCAAATGTGCAGATAGGATATGCAAAAGCCACAAACATTCTGTATCCCGACGGAAAAATCTGTGGTGGGATCTGCGATAGTGCTAAGATTCACCCATCAGTCATCCTAGGAAAGAACTGTTTTATAGGTGAAAATGTAGTTATCGAAGAAAACGTCATCATCGGAGATGATGTTTACATAGGAGCTGGAACAATCATAGAGAGAAGATGCAGAATTGGCCAAGGGTGCAGAATACGCTGCAACGTAAGCATTTCGTATAGTATCATCGGTAATAACGTTCAGATAAACTCCGGAGCGCGCATCGGGGAGCCTGGCTTTGGAATTATTCCAACCGAAAAAGAAATGATTTATGTTAGACAACTTGGCAGAGTTGTCATTGGAGACAGAGTCAGAGTGGGAGCGAACACAACCATCGACAGAGGAAGCGTCGAAGATACTGTAATCGGGGACGACACAATCATAGATAATTTGGTCCAAATCGCACATAATGTTCGCATAGGTAAAAGATCCATCATCGTTGCACAAACAGGCATAGCAGGTAGCACTATGATAGGCAGAGGAGTCACTTTAGCAGGACAAGTCGGAGTTGTTGGACACATAGAGATTGGAGACGGAGTAGTAGCCGCAGCAAAGAGTGGCATAACATCCAGCGTCGCAGCAGGAAAAGTTGTAGGTGGAATTCCGGCAGTGGGTATCGATACTTGGAAACGGCAAGCAGCATTTCTGAAAATGTCTGTTGAGAAAAGAAAAGAGAAAAAAATGGAGGAAGAGTGAGTGGCAATCTGGATACGTTCATAGGCGCGGAGTTAAATGAGAATGAAAAAAGTATCCAAGTGCTGGATATAAATCAAATTAAAGATTGTCTGCCTCACAGATATCCTATGCTCATGATTGACCGCGTAGAGGATCTGGTGCTCGGAGAGGGGGCCGTTGGAATCAAAAATGTAACAGTGAATGAGCCATTTTTCCAGGGACACTTTCCAACGAAACCAATTATGCCTGGCATATTCATCGTAGAGGCCATGGGACAAACAGCAGGTGTGGTAGTTGCAAAAACTATGCCGCTAAAGAAAAACGGTGGGCTAGTCTATTTTATGTCCATGGACAGTGTGAAGTTTCGAAAAGTGGTGGAGCCTGGAGCCACGCTGCGTCTATGCGTAAGGAAAGATCGCAGCCGTGGAAACGTGTGGAGATTCAGTGGGAAGGCCTATGTGAATAATTCCCTTGTAACCGAGGCCTCTTTCACGGCTATGATAGTTTTATAAAAAAGGAAACGGAGGTCGTGATACATTCAACAGCCATAGTATCTCCGTCAGCCAGAATCGGGAAAAACGTGCGAATCGGTCCGTACTCAGTCATTGGAGACATAGTTGAGCTAGAGGACGATGTGGAAATTATGTCTCACGTTTGCGTCAGCGGTCATACTAGAGTAGGAAAAGGAACAAGAATTTTTCCATTTGCGTCAATAGGATACGAGCCACAGGATCTGAAGTATAAAGGAGAGGAATCCCAGCTAATAATTGGTAAACGCAATACCATTCGAGAATACGTTACTGTGCACCCTGGAACAGCAGAAGATTCCATGAAAACGGTTGTCGGAGATGATAATTTGTTCATGATTTCTGTACACATTGCTCACGACTGTATCATCGGAAATAACATTGTGATGGGTAATAATGCAACTCTGGGTGGACACGTCAAGATAGGAGACAACGCTATCATAGGAGGCATGACAGCAATCCACCAGCGCGTGAGGATCGGACGGCTCGCAGTGATCGGTGGCATGTCTGGAGTGGAAAAGGACGTGATTCCTTACGGAGCAGTTAAGGGAGATAGGGCTTATCTCTATGACGTAAACATCGTAGGGCTCCGGAGAGCAAACGTCGAACGTAAAGAGATACTTGCATTAAAAAAAGCCTACGAGACGATTTTTTTTGGCCCCAAAACGCTGTCAGAAAACCTGACAGAAGCTGAGCAAGAAACCTCCGGCGCCTCCTGCGTGTATCATCTACTCGACTTCATGAAAAACGGAACTAATAGATCGTTCTGTTCGCCAAGAGAACAGTGGAAATGATAGGCATAGTTTGTGGAGGAGGCGATTATCCCCGGCTTGTCGCCAAGGCCTGCATAGAAAAAAGATTTCATTTCTGTCTGATTTTCTTAAACGATTTTTGCGATATTAGAGGATGGCCGGACGCTCCGAGTACCTCTATTAACTTGGGCGAAATAGAAAAAGGTTTAGCTTTTTTGCGACAAAACGAAGCGAAAAAAATTATTTTCGCAGGTCACATAAAGCGCCCAAATATTAGACAATTATGCTTAGACAATAAGGGAAAGGCATGGCTACTAAAATTGGGCAAACGCATCTTCGCAGGCGACGATACTTTCCTTCGAGCTATCGCTGAATTAGTGCAGAGTGAAGGACTCGAAATAATCGCCGGAACGAACCTACTGAAAGGAGTTTTTCTTCCAGAAGGAACACATTCCAAAAGAAAACCCTCGCGTACAGATATGAACAGTATAACCACAGGGTTACGAGCGGCCCGAAGATGCGGCGTTTCTGATCAAGGACAATCGGTTATCATATCAATGGACGGGCATGTACTTGGCTGCGAGGATTCCTCTGGCACTGATGCTCTCATAGAGAAATGCGGGAAAAGATCGCTTGGAAACGGAATTTTAGTGAAAATTTCCAAGCCTCAACAGGATTACCGATTTGATCTACCGACAATTGGAGTAAAAACCGTTGAGATTTTGCATAAAAACGGCTTTGCTGGTGTAGCAGTAGAAGCCGATAAATGCATTATCCTTAATAAGGAGGCATTAATCAAACGCGCTAACGATCTCGGTCTCTTTATCGTTGCCGTTAATGTTTCTGCAATGAAGATCTTTATGATCGCTGGGGAAGCATCTGGAGATTACCTTGGCGGAAAATTGATGGATGATATTTCCGAACTAACCAACAGAAAAGTGGAATTTTCTGGCATAGGCGGAGAATGCATGGAAAAAGCCGGTCTAAAAAAAATCTTTTCCATTAGCGAGTTATCGCTTATCGGAATCTGGGAAGTTATTGACAAAATATTTCGCATAAAGAAATTAATTAATAGAACAGTAAATACAATTGGTGAATATCGCCCCAGCGCAATCGTAACCATCGACTCCCCCAGCTTTACCCACCATATAGCCAAAAAAATTAAAAAGATGGGATGGAAAATCCCAATAATTCACTACGTCGCCCCCACGGTCTGGGCATGGCGGCAATGGCGAGCGAAATCTCTGTGCAAATTCCTAGATAAACTATTGGTGTTGCTTCCGTTTGAATCAGCCTACTTTCCAAATATTAAAACGATTTTTGTGGGACATCCGATCGTTACGGATCCAGATTTTGCCAAACCAGACGGCGGTAATCTGCATGAAATACTCAGGCATCGCAGCCCGACGCCGTTATTGGTTATCACTCTGCTTCCTGGTAGCAGAATGTCGGAAATCCTTAGCCATATGCCAATTCTGGAAGAATTTGCTGACATGATGGTTAAGAAATATGGTAGCGTGCAATTTATCATTCCAACAATGGAAAATTTGAAGCAGCACATAGACGCGATGATAGATTCTTGGCCGCAAAAACCCATCGTCGTTAGTCAAAAATCTGAGAAAATTTCAGCCTATTATTTATCAAACGCAGCGGTAGCGGCATCAGGGACAGTGACCTTGGAATTAGCTAGAGTCGGACTCCCATTTGTGGCCATCTATAAAACCTCCATGTTTACCTATTGGATAATAAAATGCCTAATACAAGTAAAAAACGTCTGCCTTGTGAATCTGCTAGCAAGAAATTCTCAGAACGCTGTGCCAGAATTGCTACAGAAGGACTGCAACGCAGAAAACATCTTCCGACATGTGGAAAAGATACTTAGCATCTCAGTGTCCGCAAAACAAAAACAGACGTTCAAAAAAGTGATGAAACTTCTTAAGAGGCCGCCTGGGTTGGCAGCCAAGGAGATTATATCTGCCAGCAATAGAACATGCAAAAGCTATCGGTAACGAGTAGCAGTGGCAATCGACTCGATAAATTTCTGGCAGAAGAAATAAAAATTCTGTCTCGCAGTAGGATTAAATTGCTAATATCTCAAGGGCGCGCCACGGTGAACTACGTCGTCGTGACAGATCCGAATCATCGTATAAAATATAAAGATGAGGTTTTGCTGGATGATTTCGACACTGCGAAAAATCAGGATATTACTCCAGATCCAAGCGTGTCGTTTACCATTCTCTACGAAGACGAAGGGTTACTCGTTGTCAATAAACCAGCCGGTGTAGTAGTGCACCCAGGCGCCGGTAATCACTCCTCGACCCTCGTCAATGGACTACTATCTCACTGCGGGGGAAATCTTTCCAGCGACAACGACAAGTTTCGCCCAGGAATTGTGCATCGAATCGATAAGGACACTAGTGGTATACTTGTGGTGGCCAAAAACGATTTCTACCATTGCGAACTCTCAAAACAATTTGCATGTCATTCCATAGTGAGAAAATACGTTTGCTTTTGCTATTCGGTTCTACGCCCTCTGCACGGGAAGATTGAGACTTTGATCGCTAGGGATAAAAACAATCGGCTGAAAATGACGGTTTCTAAAGAGGATGGCCGCAGAGCCTTAACTCATTACAAAACTTTGGTAGAGTTTTCCCAATTTGCATCTAAGGTTGAGTGCGAACTGAAAACCGGCCGTACGCACCAGATCAGAGTACATCTGTCGCACAAGGGATGCTCATTGATCGGCGACTTACTCTACAGAGCAAAGAACTACTCAGTTCCTCCCAATATCACTACCTACCTCCGCAATTTTTGTAGACAGGCGCTGCACGCGTATTTTCTTGAATTTACACATCCGCACTCTGGAAAAATGATGCATTTCACCTGCGATCTTCCACAGGATATGCTAGAATTAGAGGCTGTTCTTCGAAATCCTCAACTTGAATAATCAATGACTATTGGCTAAAGCCAGAAGTATGCAGAGAGTCTGAAGACACATTGATTGCGAATAAATCCTTCTTTTCGTCCAATATTTTGAAACAGGATATTCCCTCTAATTACTGACATTCCTTGAAGAGAGCACACTTCTTCTACAAGATCCCTCAGCTTCAGAGGGCTGTATCACCATTCAGAATTTTGTACAAATATTTCGTTTTCCATACAAAGTGGTACTGCAATGTTATGGAATCTTATTCGGATTCAGCAAAAGCGAGAGATTTGTTGCATGATTGCTCCAGATCAGTTTAATTGGTACTGTTGCAATATTATCGCGATACGGTCTAGGAATACGAACCAGATCTTTTTCAGTTGTGACAATCTGTGCCTGTAATCTGTCGCCCAAAAGAAGCAATTTTTCTATATCGGCAGTCGAAAATGGATAATGGTCTGGGAACGATATTCTGTCAACTATGTCAACGTGCTTTTCTAGCGATCTAAAAAATTTGTTGGGATACCCTATACCACAGAATGCAACGATCCGGCTTCTATTCAGCTGAGATAGGTCCTGTTGCAAGGTTCCATGATACAAAGGAATACCATCAAGCTCTGGTATTGCCACTGCTAGGCGGGAATCTCCTCCGATGACGATTGCCGCATCTATGTTGAATTTTAGCCACGCAATATTTAGGCGATTAGGACCGAGAGGAAACATTTCTCCATTGCCAAAGCGCTGTTCAGCGTCGACGACGAGCAATTTTACATTTGGGAGTAGAGATCTTTGTGTGATTCCATCGTCCAGAACCAAGAAATCAAAGTTGCCAGCAAGCTCCGCGCTTTTGGCCCGATCCTTTCCCACATAGACCGGTACACTCCGCGATAGTAACAGCGGTTCGTCACCGACGTCTTCGTAGGAATGCATAAGCGGATTCACTAGGAACGTTTGCCTGGATTTTCTCCCAAAGCCTCTACTTAACACGGCAACTTTTTCTCCGTTCAATATCTCACAGACCTTTTGTACCACGACGGTTTTGCCGGATCCTCCCATTGTTACTCCTCCGATAGCTATCACCTGTGATTTGTTATATTCGTGTGTATAATTTTTCCGATAATTTCCCTCAGCTATCTGGGAATAAATCCAGGACAATGGCCTCAGTAGCATGTTTTGAAGAAAATTTGGTTGTCTGTACCAAAAAGCGGGCGTTTTTAGGAGGATCATCTCAATTTATGCTGCTCCACCGAAGGTGGAATGAGAAAGTTGAAAACACACAAGGCAGAGGAGGAAAAAAACATACTATACAAAAACGTGTAGTGGCTGCCAAACATATCCCAGATCCTCCCTCCAGCATAAGAGGCCAATAAGTAAGCCAATCCTAGCATGAAGAAATATATCCCAATCGCTGTGGCTCTTAGATGAACATCGACTCTTTCGCAAATAATTGATAGGAACAATCCCTGGACCGCTGTGGTCTGTGCTCCCCACAGAAATGCTCCTGCGTACACGCAGACTATTGGGCACTGCTTAACATAGGGGGCTGAAATAAAAAATGTGTTTGCAAGTATCATTAACATTATACAAGTACAAATTAATCTGCGCCGGCCGTATCTGTCCGCTAAGAATCCAATCGGGAAACTTAGCAACACCTGCCCTAGGCTAATAAATGAACCGCTTGACCCTGACAGTGCCGTTGAAATGAACTGATTGGCATAAATTGGGAATGCATGTTCGCTAAAATGCGCCATTTCCGAAATAAATGCCAATAAAAGAATCTTCCAATAGGTATGGTCCAGCGAACGCAAATAACGTCGTTGAAAGGGATATTCTGTTTTCTTTTTTATCTGTTGTGGTGAAGAAGTAGCCTTATTGATTTCTTGTGAATTACGTATTTTGGAAAGAAAAAAAATCGCGATAATGACCGGAATCACGGCGTAGCCAAAAACGACGCGATAGTCGTCATGCGTCATTAGCATAATGCGCATAGCAATCAGGGTTCCAAGTAGACTACCGATGGTTTTCATAGATCTGCTAAAACCAAAGGCTCGTCCACGAAATTCGGATGGGCTAAGGTCGGCGATCAGCGCGTCACGAGGCGTAGCTTGCACGCCATTACCAATTCGCTCAGAGGATTGTAGTAGCAGTACCCCCCACCAGGAATTGGCTATCGACATGAATGAGCGAGCAAAAAGCGTGATAAAACATCCTGCGTACAGAATCATTTTTCGTTCTCGCAAAAAATCACTTACAGGACCAGAAAATGCGCGAACAATAAATGAAAGACTTTCCACAATTCCATCCAGCAGCGTTACGTCAGCAGTGGATAACCCGAGCTCATTTTTAAGAAAAAGGCTAAACTGACTGTAGACCATCGTAGTCGATGTACCAAGAAAGAGTCCGAACAGCGAAACAGCAAAAATCCCATTAGGCAGATTTCTAAGCGCAAAAAAAAAGCCATTTTTGCAATGGCCTTGTTTAAAAGAATTTTTGGTGCAATGTTCATGATTGTCAACGAAGCCTTTAGTCTTTGTCGTTCGGCCATCATTAGGTAACTTCTTCATCAGCGCTCTCTCCACCGATTATATGCGCTCTTATACGGCATACAGATGCGAAAGTCCAAAAAAAACGAATTGTCTATCATTTATTTACCTAAGGGCGTATATACTGACGCTATAGTTATGCATTGTGGCGATCTCGTGGAGTAAAAAAGAGATGATCAACGTAAAGGCATTTCATGATATACTGAAAAGTGTACCGCTTGGATGTCTGCTATTAACATCGTGTTCATGTAATAAAAGCTGCATGGACTACGATCCAATAACTTTCCTTGACTACGCCGCATCAGCTTCTGTCAACGAGGCGTCTCTTAAGGAATTTATTCGAATCAGTCGCCAAAAGGGAAACTCATCTGGAATAAATCCTCATGCGCAAATCCTGGCGGAAATCGAGTGTCTCGCAGCTAGTGTGATTGCAAAAAAGATCAATGCTAAGCAGAATCAGATTCACTTCGCTAACAGCGCTACTACGGCTAATAACGTTGCAGTCATGGGAGTAGCACTGCGCCATCCGGGGTGCCATATCATAACAACTCGAGTCGAGCACAAGGGGATTCTTAATGTTTGCAAACGTCTGCAGGATATTGGATACGATGTGACGTATCTGGATGTTGATCGCTTTGGCCATGTTGATATGGAGCAGTTGGAGAATAACATCCGCTCAGATACGAAGCTGATAACAATTCAGACATTCAACAGTGAGATTGGTACACGCCAGAATGTTGAAGCTATAGGTAAAATTGCTCAGAGACATCAGGTGCTATTCCATGCCGATGCCGCGCAATCATTTGGGAAATTTGAGACAGATGTTGAAAAAATGCACGTCGATATGCTCACTATTTCTGGATACAAAATTGGTGCCCCGAAGGGAATAGCTGCCTTGTATGTAAGGGACGTTGGAGAACTTCAGCCGATACTTTTTGGATCTGGGGATCTATTGTTTCCAGGAACCAAGCCAACGGCGTTGATAGCGGCCTTTGCCAAAGCAGTTGAGAATTATACGTTCGATGAGAAGAAAGTGAATGATAACTTCAACGCGTTAGTTAGAGAGCTCACAAAACTTAAGGATATTTACATAAATTCTGATAAGTCATCCCATGTTCTCTCCGTTTCCATTGGTGGTGTTCAATTAAAGGATCTTTTGGAAAGAATAGAAGATTATTCCTTCTCTGCTGGTTGTTCCTGCCTTGGCGTAGACCAGTCAAACGTCCTCGCGGCAATTGATCCCTTGGGAAAATTGCCTACCTGCACTATTCGAATTAGTTTCTCGGATCGCATCTCCCAGAAAACCCTGATCAAATTTGCCAAGAGGCTTATTGCGGAGGTTTTAAGGTTGCGCCAGGAGAAAGAAATTGGCATTGGATGCTCAGAGGAATTCTAATTCCGATGGGAAATCTTGGAAAGATAATGCGTTGACAGAAAATAGTCGTTGGTATGTTTGAGTACATAGTGACCGACGAGGATAACGGTGTGAGGGCGGATAGAATCGTAAAGAGGCTTTTTCCGCGCGTTAGTTTCGGCTTGGTCCAAAAGCAATTTCGGCTGAAAAAAATAAGAGCAAATGATAGAAGGGTTGAACCGACAGATAGGTTGTGTAGTGGAGATCGGCTGCAACTATTTGCAAACCTTAGGGAAGCCAGAGAGAAGGATTCCCAGCAGAGTAATCGGAGATTGTTGGAACAATTACGATCCATGGTTATCTATGAAAACGACGATTTTTTCGCAATCAATAAACCAACGAAATTAGCAACACAGCTTGGAACAAAGGTTTCTTTCTGCGTAGAGACACTAATAAAATCCTATCCAGGCTGCAACTGTCATCTAGTCCATCGTCTTGATAGAGATACTTCGGGGGTTCTGCTGATCGCAAAGAACCGGAAGTATGCCTGCCGGTTAGCTGGATTATTTAGAGAAAATAGGATTAAAAAAACATACTTAGCGGTGGTTGGTGGGTATATTTCTCAATCAGGGAGGATCGATACTTTCCTCAAAAAAACTTTTGTAAGAAATGAAGAAAGAATGGTTATTGCAGATGATGGACAAATGTCGATCACCCTTTACACTCCTCTGAAGTCGGTCAATCAGTCCTATACATTGCTTGAACTAAAGCCTCTTACGGGACGCAAGCATCAGCTGCGAGTACACTGCGCAGATTTCCTTGGTACCCCTATTCTGGGCGACAGGAAATACAACACAAATGCCGAGCATTCAGAACTACTTCTCCACGCTTTTAAAGTTGCGTTGGAGGATTGCTCTACGGAGATTATTGCACCAATTCCCAGATATTTTAACGAACTGATGAGCTGCGATATTGCAAGTGTGCTCGCTGCAACAATGGCCTCGCAATAATTTTACAAAGATTAACCCTGTTCGGAAATAAGAATTATATGAGAGAAGAGGATTGAATTGGCGTATATTTTGTAGATTTAACTTTTGCAAAGTAGATGTAGGTTCCACAGAGCAGCAGCAACAACGATGATTTGATCATCTTTGCCGTTTTTGTTGCGAAAAGGATCTGTCATGCATCTGAATCGTTTTATTCCTCCGATTGCGTGTTCTACAACTATTCTTATACCGGAAATTATTTTATTTTCATCCTTTTGAGCATCTGTAAGCGCTCCTTTTCGTGGTTTTTTATGCGGAATCATGACGGCGTTTCCGTTTTTTGCGATATTTCTCGAATAAGCTTTGTCCATCCAGAGAGCAACTTCCTTGGGAATGTGTTCAATCAAAGAACATTTTCGCACCTGTCGAGAATCATGAATACGACCGTCTTTGCTTGGCGATACTGCTAATATTCGACTGTTTTCATCGCAAAATATGGTATTTTTGCGCGTATGTCTTTTCTTTTTCCCCGAATATTTACGACGCAAACTTTTCGATTTCCGAGGCCTTTGAACTGGATGTTCTGTTCCGTCAATAAAAACATCCTTAACTTCTGGAAATAACTGCAAGAACTCCTCCACAGATCTGATTTGACGCTTCGGAAGCGTTACAACTCTGCCCAATGCTCGTTCTAACACAGGCAATAGCTTGCTTTTCCATTCAAATGTTACACTCCTGACTGTGCCAAAAATAAATGCTGCAACATCGAATGTGGGATAGGCCTTC
>JAISYI010000024.1 GCA_031269995.1 Holosporaceae bacterium | reverse complement strand
TACAAAATTTACCTCTTCGTTGAAAACTGCTCTTCTGTATTTCGCTGGAAATACAAAATTATACAACAAAATATTTACGTTATGATGCTTGTGTATATAAATACTCATACGAGCATCTTAGCGCGGCAAGCCGCGGGGAATATATCCCTAAAAAGAGATTGAAGAAAAAAAGATAACGACTTCGTCAGTGGATTTTTATGTTAGAACAAATTTCTGTCTCAGCATATGATAGTTCGTTCTGTCGGATAACCATTCTAATGGAGGCCGCATTACAATTTACTGATATCTCCTGGCATAGGCCTGTGCTACGAAGAATTTCATATGGTATTCCAGATTATGCACTCGCAAATAATCTATCCCGGCCTCGGTTGCGAATGCGGAAATTGACAGCGTTTCAACGTCGCGTTCTGATACGGTTGCGTTGGAAAAGCTAGAAATAAAAGATTTTCTAGAGTGCGCGAGCATCATTTCGTATCCCATTTCCTTTAAAGACGAAATATTGCGGATCATTGCGATGTTCTCGCTTCTGCTTTTTCCAAATCCTATTCCTGGGTCAATCACGATGTTTTCACGCATTATTCCAAGATTTTGTAGCTGCTTGGTGCGATCCATAAACCATGAAAGATCTGTCCCATAGAGCATGATGACCAACTTTATATTATTGTCCGCCAGAAGCTTAATTGTATTCTGTTTTAGGTGTGATCTCACATCATTTATCCAGCTGACGCGATATTTGCTCACGATATGCTGTACGACATCGTCGAAATAAGTGTCTACACCGAGATCATCTGATTTTTTTATTTTTTCGAAGACGCGATCGAGTCGAGAAATTTCCTCCAAGGGGGAGATTTCAACATAGTTCGGACGCGTAGACTGTGCCCCCAGTTCTATGACGTAGGCTCCCCATCGGCGCAGCTCCTCAATACGATTCGCCGCTGCGTCTACGCCAAAGTATTTACCTCCGTCAGAGAAAGAATCTGGTGTGACATTCACAATTCCAACTAATTTCGGATCAAATGCGAAATAATTTATTGCGTTGAAATCGTTAACTTTGACTCTATTTTCTTCTTTTATTTCATAACCTAAACTTTCTAGCAAATATTGAAGGAAGATCCGATTTTTTATCTCTCTGTGAGGGAGGCAAAGCTTCGTAGTGTCAATGAAGAGATCTCCGTAGGCAGAGATATCGATGTCGATGATTCGTGGAGACCAGTGTGGGGCATCCAGCTCGCGCCCCATTTCTTTTTCCAAGTTTTTTATACCCTGAAGTAGAGAGAATGGATCCAGATGTGACGTTCCGACGAGGACTGCGTTGAGATATGGGAGATTCCAAGCTGCCGGAGCGTACTGGGGTAATAAAGCCTCAGTTTCAATCACAAGAGACGAGTAATTGCAGGTGAAAAATGCCCTCAGTTTTTCTCTAGCTGTTCTTAGATTGCGGAATCTGTTGCCCAAGTTACTCCCAAGGGATAGATAAATTTTGTTTGCCATTCCGTCTTCACCTACGTAGATATTCTGGTTTTTCTCTAAAAACCATAAAGTATAACAATACACAACATATTCTAGCTCTAAAGTCTCAAGTGAAATCCAATTTTTTTTCTTCTTCATACACTATGAAAACGGAGTTCCTGTTCAGCGAGAAAAAACTTGGCATTGGTGAGATGCAGAATTGTAAGGTCTCCTACTCTAGTATCGAATAAATTTCTTATCAGCATTGCAACCAAATACAATCTCGGTTTATGCTTCCTCCTGCTTAATTTGAGCAAGCGTTTCCTCCTAAGGGTGGGGAGATGAGAGTGTATTCATCAATAAAGTTTCTCCTGCTATCTTTTCTGCTATCCTCTTGTTCATCAGTGAAGGACACTGCTCTGCCCAGCGGAGAAATTCCAACATCGCGGCCGGCTCCGGTTGTTGATTTTTTTGATCCAAAGTTACGTTCCCAGGATAGGCGATCCAATTCTGTGCTACTATTGCTGCCAATGTCCGGTGTCAATGCTCACATTGGAAGGAGTGTATTGAATGCATGCCTCATAAGTCTCGACAATACTTCCGACATTATCCTCTATGTGATAGACACGGCGGACACTTCTTTGGAGAAATTTTCTTTGCCAGGGCGGTTTGAAAATCTGAAAGCAATCATTGGGCCTGTATTCGCCAATGAAATAAAGCAGTACTCAACGCTGTTCTTCAATACACCGATACTGTCTCTTTCTAATAATCCAAGAATCAACTGCGACCACGTCTTCGCCTGTGGTTTATCACTACAAGATGAGATTCGTACGCTAATCTCTGACGCGATTCTCCGCAATATCAGCGGTTTTTTGGTAATGTTGCCGGAAGGTAAGTTTGGTGATCAGGTTTTAGCTGTTCTATCTGACGAATTGAAGCAACATGGAATTGATGATGGGGATGGCTTGGAGGTTATTCGCTATGCGAGTATCTCCAGAAAGGCCGCTACAAAATATGCGGAAAATTCAGAAAAAGAAGCTATCTTCATTGTTAATCCTATCCTTGATATGGCGAAAATGGATGGGAAACGAGTGCTTACTCTTAGCTCGGCAGCGTTAGCCAATGAAGAAGCATGGAGTGGGGTTATTTTTGCCTATGCGGACAGCGAAGAGCAGAGGGAATTTATCCGCCGATATGTCGAAGTCTTTGGCGTACGGCCGTCGACCATTGCCATGGCGGGCCGTGATGCGGTGGAGACAATTAAGGATGTTGTAAACCATGGAAAGAATCTCCTTAACGAAGAAGAGCGGAGTGGATG
Organism: Holosporaceae bacterium; assembly: GCA_031269995.1. Classification (GTDB taxonomy): domain Bacteria; phylum Pseudomonadota; class Alphaproteobacteria; order UBA3830; family UBA3830; genus JAIRMQ01. The sequence continues at coordinate 6,338 of JAISYI010000024.1, read as the reverse complement.
CTTTGGACGTTTTTCCATCAGCAAAAAACATGGTTTCCGCAGAGAGCTGCAAATATTCCAGATTAGGAATGGAGGTAAGGAGCTGGTGGAACTGCCGGAATAAGCAGCTAAAAAGCACTAGCAACAATTGAGAACCAAGAAAGGCCATTTTATGTCTCACAATCTCATCTTTTCCGTTTTCGTAGCATAGCGGATCAGCCGATGCTATTTTCATTCTGCTGATTTTATGATAGCTTGCCGAAGCTTTAGCTGGAAATGAGGAAGAGGGGAAGGGATGAATAAGGATGTGTCCGGTAGGATTAGGGAAATCATAGCAGCGAAGTTAGGTGTTGATGCATCAAAGGTCGTAGATAGTGCGCGTTTTATCGATGATTTGGGAGCAGACAGCCTTGACACCGTGGAGCTTGTAATGGGGCTTGAGGAAGAGTTTGGCATCGAGATATCGAATACGGAAGGCCAGGATATCCAGTCTGTTGGAGATGCAGTAGCCTTCGTTCAGAAAAAACTTGAATGCTAATTTCCTACGATCGAAATCATGATTGACAAATCTGATCAATCAAACACAGTGGTAGCAGGCATTAGGAGAGTTGCTGTTACGGGTCTTGGTATGGTGTCTCCGCTAGCAATTGGTGTGGAAGAATCCTGGCGGCGTTTGTTAAACTGTGAATCTGGGGTCAGGAGAGTGATCTCCTTTGAGGTAAATGACATCGCATCCCAGATAGCAGGACAGGTGCCCGCGAAGAACGTGGAGCAAAAGGCGTCGACACTTTTTGACCCTCTTGATTATATAAACGAGAAAGAGCTAAGACGGATCGATACTTTTATCTTGTATGCCATAGCTGCGGCTGACCAGGCAGTGTCGGATGCGGGATTGAATAACCTGGATGATGAGTCTAGGGAAAACGTTGGCGTCATAGTTGGCTCTGGAATTGGTGGATTGCCCTTTATCTACGATACGGCGATGAGTCTACAAGCAAGTGGCCCGAGACGCGTTTCTCCGTTTTTTATTCCCGCTTCGCTTATTAATCTTGCGTCCGGCCACGTGTCGATAAGATTCGGATTCAAAGGTCCCAATCATTCTGTAGTAACTGCTTGCGCCACCGGTACTCATGCCATCGGAGATGCTGCACGCATAATCCAGGTTGGCGCGGCGGACGTGATGGTGTGCGGAGGGGCGGAAGCGGCGGTATGTCGTCTGGGGATGGCGGGATTTGCGGCTGCCCGGGCATTGTCCACTTGCAGAAACAATGCCCCGGAGGAGGCGTCAAGACCCTGGGATAAATCCAGAGACGGGTTTGTTATTGCCGATGGCGCTGGTATTTTAATATTGGAAGAGTTGGAGCATGCCAAGCGGCGGGGAGCGAAAATCTATGGAGAAGTGGTTGGATATGGGATGTCCGGCGATGCCTATCATGTTACTGCACCTAGCCCTGATGGTAACGGAGCCTACCGATCAATGATGGGCGCACTTAGATTGGCTAACATTTCGCCGGATCGAGTGGATTATATAAATGCGCACGGTACGTCCACAGCGGCTGGGGACATTACAGAGCTGAGGGCAGTGGAGCAGATTCTTGGGAATAATACGCGTGTTGCTATGTCCTCTACAAAATCCTCCGTTGGGCACATGCTGGGAGCAGCAGGGGCCGTAGAGGCCATATTTTCTTTGCTGGCCATACGGGATCAGATCGCTCCGCCGACGCTAAATTTACATGATCCTGAAGAGACCTTCATTGATCTTGTTCCCCTGAAGCCAAAGGAGAGAAAAATTTCTATGGTTATGTCAAATTCATTTGGTTTTGGCGGAACCAATGCGACTTTAATATTTAGGAAGTCTGTATAGACGATGGCGGATGAAGATAAGCATCGTGAAGATGGAACGGGTAAGAGCGTAGCGTACTTTTTGACGGGCTTTTTTGGATTGCTACTCCTGTCGGCAACGTTTTTTGTTTTTTTTCTTTGTAAAAAATCGTCCTACGTACCGGATCGTAGTTTTATTGTTGAAAATTTAAAAGATGAACATTTTTCCAGGTTATTGGTGGAAAGAAAGGTAGCTGGTTGTTTTTCAATGACTAAAATTATAATAAAAATAATGAAATTATTCAAATACAATGTAAAACTTGGCGAATATGCGTTGCCTAATCGCGTCTCCCTTTTTGAAGCTTTAGAAATTATTGACTCCGGAAAAGTGGTCGTACATAAGATAACTATTCCTGAGGGTTTTTCAGTTATGCAGGTCATACGCAGATTGGAAAAGGACGAGAATTTGCTAGGAGCAATTATAAAAATACCGCAAGAAGGATCTTTATTGCCAGACACATATTGTTTTAAGTATCCAACGACGAGGCAAGAAATCATATCGTGGGCCAGACAGGCTATGCGGGAGTTTATGCACAGAGAGTGGCCAAAAAGATCGCTAACTTGCAAGTTGAGCAACTCTCACGAAGCTGTAACTCTAGCCTCTATCATTGAAAAAGAAACTAACAGCGAACGGAAAAAAATTGCTGGAGTATACATGAAAAGATTAAAAATAGGGATGAGGCTACAAGCCTGTCCAACTGTAATATACGCCCTCAAAAAAGGCGATGTTTTGGGGAGGGAATTGCGCTATAGTGACCTTATTGTAGACGATCCATTTAATACCTATATGCATAACGGGCTTCCACCTGGCCCGATAACTAATCCTGGGCGGGAGAGTATTCTGGCAGTGCTACATCCTGAGGAAACCGAAGAACTATTTTTTGTTCACCGGGGCAACGGTTATCATGCTTTTGCAAAAACATACCGGGAACATAAGAAAAACATCGCGAGATTCAGGCATATATCTACAAGACAAAATAATCTATGAAGTAAACTATGATAAAAATGAGGAGCTTAAAACATAAAAACACGCCTAGTCTTAGAAGCATTAGTTTTATCGCTGGTTGAAAATATCACAGGCGGACAGCAATGGTAATATTGCCCAACTAAGCTAATATTCATAGAATCCCTTTCCGCTTTTTTTGCCGAGAAACCCCTGCTCCACATAGCTTTCAAGTAGAGGACACGGCGTATACTTCACTTCATCGAGCTCGCGCTGCAGGGTTTTCATGATTGACAACACAGTATCCAAACCAATCAAGTCGGCTAGAGCTAGCGGTCCTTGCGGATGTCCTGCGCCAAGTTTCATTGCTGCATCTATCTGTTCGCGACTTGAAATACCAGCCAATAGGGTGAAGATCGCTTCATTTATCATTGGAATAAGGATGCGATTCAGTACAAATCCAGGAGAATTTTTGGAACATATCGGTATTTTTTTGAGATCTTTTGCCAAATGCCAGAAAAAATCAAAAGTTGAATCATAGGTGTACTGTCCACGGATTATTTCCAGTAAATTCATCAATTGCGGCGGATTCATGAAGTGAAAACCTATGAAATTCTCCGGATATGGGATTAATAGAGATAACTTGGTTATTGAGTAGGACGATGTGTTTGTGGCTACCAGTGACGTTGGTTTCAATATCTCCGATATACGGCGAAAAATCTCCATCTTGATCGCATAGTCTTCAAAGATTGATTCAATAAAGATTTTGCAATCGGAAAGGTCCACTATAGCTGGGCAATAGGAAATCCTTTCTTGCACAAGTTCTGCCTTTTCATCTATCAGGCACTTGGCTTCGAATTTTTTTAGAGAATCGGAAATGCGTTTTCTTGAATTTTTAAAAATCTCCTCGGAAAGATCATAGATTTTCACAAAATAGCCAGCCGTTGCGAAAACCTGTGCTATGCCGGATCCCATCTGACCAGCGCCAATAATCGCCACCCTGGATATGTACATGCGCCAACTCCATCATCGTCTTCACTAGCATCATTTTTACAGGAATTTTACAGAGAAAAAGTAAAATTCTGATGAGAATCCATACGTGTGCAATATGCTATCCAAATATTATGATCACTCGCCATGGATTCATTATTGTTCACCATTCCTTAACGGAGAGTTTGATATCCTTTAGCTGTTATGGGATAATAATGCCCGTCCTTTTATATGTATGGGAGAATGTAGGATGTGTGATGTTGGTATGTGTTGGTGGAAGAGCTTAATAGCGTTGTCAGGACTGCTTGCACTGGTATACGGAGCGATGAAGGCAAGGCGTATGCTGCGACTCAGTGCCGGCAATGAAAAAATGCGCGAAATTTCCCGTGCTATTCAGGATGGAGCTTCGGCCTATTTGAATAGACAATATAAAACCATTGCAGCTGTCGGAGTCGTGATGGTGATTCTGGTCTGGATGTTTATGGGATGGTATCCGGCGCTGGGATTTATTCTAGGTTCTGTCCTATCTGGCGTCGCCGGCTATGTCGGAATGAATATCTCCGTGCGAGCTAACGTCCGAACTACGGAAGCTGCCAAAAAGGGCGTTGAACATGCTCTAGCTGTCGCCTATGAATCCGGCGCAATCACTGGATTTCTAGTGGTTGGTCTGGGATTGCTTGGAATAGCTCTCTACTTTTTCTATCTCGAAAAAATAATACCCGATCAACGGCTTCAATCAGAATCTCTAATTGCGATGAGTTTCGGCGCATCTCTTATTTCTATCTTTGCGCGTCTTGGGGGGGGAATTTTCACAAAAGGAGCCGACGTGGGAGCGGATCTCGTTGGTAAGGTGGAGGCAGGTATTCCAGAGGATGATCCCAGAAATCCTGCCGTCATTGCGGATAATGTCGGAGACAATGTCGGAGACTGTGCTGGCATGGCTGCTGATTTATTTGAGACCTACGTGGTTACTATTTCCGCAACAATCGTTCTTGCGGACATATTTTTCAAGAATGAAGCCAAAACACTTCTTGCCATTCTACCTCTCGTGATATCTGGCGTATGTATTCTTGGATCCCTTATTGGGACCTATTTTGTAAAATTGGGGAAAGGCCAAACCATAATGCAGGCCCTCTATAAGGGTTTGTTTGCTGCAGCTGGCTTGTCTAGCATATTTGTGTATTTTTCCATGCATCAGTTGTTTGATATGCGGACAGTTTTTCAGGCAGGTAGTGCTGGGGCAACGTTTACTGGATATGGAATGTTTGGCTGTGTTTTGGTTGGGCTATTTGTTACTTTGGCATTGGTCTTTGTAACCGAGTACTATACCTCGTATTCCTATCGCCCTGTTATAAGCATTGCAAAAGCATCAGAGACGGGTCACGGTACCAACGTCATACAGGGGCTTGCTGTGTCGATGGAGGCAACAGCGATTCCTGTAATCATTATCTGTGGAGCAATTCTTGCCGCCCATATTATTGCTGGATTGTATGGTATTGCCATTGCTGCGACTTCTATGTTGGCGTTGGCTGGGATCATTGTGTCGATAGACGCTTATGGGCCGATAACTGACAATGCCGGCGGGATAGCAGAGATGGCCGGACTGCCGGAAAAAATCCGCGAGGTTACAGACGCTCTGGATGCTGTTGGGAATACCACAAAAGCCGTAACTAAGGGGTATGCGATAGGATCGGCTGGCTTGGCCTCTCTAGTACTGTTCTCTGCCTACACCCAGGACATTAGCCATTACTTTCCGAACATAATAGTGTCCTTTGAACTCGGGGACCCCTATGTGGTCATCGGTCTATTCATCGGAGGATTGCTTCCCTATCTGTTTAGTGCCTACGGTATGATGGCTGTGGGACGTGCCGGCGGGCAAATTGTCCTAGAGGTCCGGAATCAGTTTAAGACGATCAAGGGAATAATGACTGGCAAGGCTAAGCCGAACTATTCCAGAGCCGTGGATTTGTTGACTAAGGCTGCAATAAAAGAGATGATGCTCCCTTCTCTGCTTCCTGTTTTATCGCCTATCCTCCTGTATCTCTTGATAGGCTTTTTTGGTGGACACGAGGCCGGGCTAAAAAGCGTCGGAGCTATGCTGCTGGGAACAATTCTCACCGGAATTTTCATTGCGATATCCATGACATCTGGAGGAGGAGCCTGGGATAATGCGAAAAAATACATCGAAAATGGAAATTTTGGGGGGAAAGGATCTGATGCTCATAAGGCCGCTGTAACAGGAGATACTGTTGGGGATCCGTATAAAGATACGGCAGGTCCGGCGATTAATCCGATGATTAAAATAGCAAACATTGTTGCGTTATTATTGTTAGCTTCTCTTGCAAAAATGTGGTGAAATCTTCTAAAATTTACAACTTCCGTCTCTGAATAAATAGAGGCTTTTGGTTTATTGAAGATTGTTTCTGGGGGATTGACAACTAAAGGCATGTAGATTTCCAATGATGTAGCAATAGAGCCCCAGAAAGAGTTAGCATTTCTAAGCTTTTACTGTAACATTTAGTTTTTCGATGAAGTCTCGCGAGGT
>JAISYI010000023.1 GCA_031269995.1 Holosporaceae bacterium | reverse complement strand
AGATCACCAACAAATATGTTCATACATATCATCTCTACACTCGTCTCATACCAATTAAAATCTCGCAAACCATCAATAACAGAACTTACTCCAATAGCATAATCCATTATTCGCGTAGCCTGACACAGCACTCGAAGCCCGAGTCCCCGATGGTCGCGACCGTACCTGGCACGAACACTTTTCCCAGAGAATGGCAGTTCGCGAAGGCAGAAGCGCCACGTTCTTGCAAGCATGAATAGTCCGCAAATTGCAAGCTTTCGAGACGGAGGCAACAACTGAAGCTCTTCGGGCCCAGCGCCCGGGCGGCTTCCGGAAGTACAACCGAGGCGCACCAGCAACCGCTCGCGCCGTTTTCTTCTATGTTTATCAGTTTTGATCCGTGTTCAAAGACTAAAGCGGTCCTATCCCCACACTGTTCTCCCCCCCGGGGGAGCATCAGGGTCTGCTTGCCTCGTATCCGCTGCGTTTTATTCGGCAGCCATACTCGTTCTCTCCTAAAGGCCAGCACGACCCCAGCGGTGACAATCACCGTGCCTGTCAGGCAAGATAATGTCCGCACGAATCCATTCGCTCAAACTTTTGATTCTAATACGCTCACGAATTCCAAAGTGCATAATCCACCGTCGGGTCCCACTCCGTAGACCTGGCCACCACGGTCTCGCCACATGCAATCTGCGATTCCAGGAGTAAGCTGCATAATTACAGCTATCATTATACATTTTTTCATATTTTACCTTTTTTGAAAATCAATGTGGCAACATTGTCATCGGACCGATGCGTTGTCAAACGTGCTTTCTGTTTTTACACAAAGACTATTTTTATAAAGGGAGTGCTTTTATTCCAGAATGTTTCGGATTTTCATGCGATCCTGAAGTTCCTTTCCAACAGTGCGTTATTCTGGACCTACTTGGTAGGTCACCGCCGTCTATTCGAGCGTCGACCATTTGTTCTTTCCAAGTTCGCCGCGTCCTTTATTTCGCACTCCTAGTCGTCTCCGACTCGGGTGGTCTTCTCCATGCGATCCCTTGTATCCGCGACCAAGCTTCTACAGGAAGACCTTCTATTTCGGCAGTGGTTGGAATCGCGGAATAATCTATTTCTCTTATCTCTGTTCCGGGTTTAAACAGCACGCACCTCAGGTGAGTGCATCCGTCGAAGCAGCGTCTTTCGATTGTCTGCACAGCGCCTGGAATCGTCACTATGGTAAGGCCTGTGCAGTTTGTGAACGCCCCCGCTCCAATGATTTCGGTAGTCGGTCCGAGGTTGTAGTCCGTGCTGTCCAGGTTTGTGCAGTCGGCAAAACACCCAGCCGGTACGCTCTTAAGGCTGTTAGGTAGCTGTGCTGTTTCCAGCGCGCTGCAGTGATCGAAGCAAAGGGCACCTAGTTCTTTCACGCGCGAGTTTGGTTCGAAGTCAACCCTCCGCAGGCTGATGCAACACGCAAAGCACTGGTTCCCTATGACTTGGACCGTATACGGGACTTTCAGGTATGGCAGTTTGCTGCAGGCAAAGAAGGCCATGTGGTCAAGTTTTGTTAGGACTGAACCGTTCATGAATGCGAAGTATTCCAGTTTGTTGCACCATCCTAAGCTCGATTCACCTAGCGTCCTGACGCCAGGCGGAACTAATAGCGAGGCGATGGTCGAGTTTAGCTGGAAATTTTTTCCGAACTCCTGCGCCAGCGAGCCGTCCCCAAAGGCCAAGGCCGTGCCGGTTTCCCCGGCGCTAATGTCCTGGCCCGCGCGCCAGTCGCCACCGTTAAGGTGTTCCACCTGTGAGGCGATCCAACAGGCTGCCCCAAGTTTACTATGCGCGTATCTAACAGGAACCCTGAACCCACACAAGCATACTAACCCTCGCAACGGGTCTGCGGCGCCTTGCCGCTTTTTTCTGTTCGCTCCGTCAGGGGTCAGCATCTCGCGTGTTCGGGCGTGTTCTTGTCGCGGTTCGCAGAACCCCCCGCCTTTGCCCAAGTAGTACACCCATCCATCGTCCCGAACTGTCATACAATCTGCGATTCCAGCTGGAACGTTCATGCAATCTGCGATTCCTGGAATAAACTGCATAATTACAGCTATCATTATACGTTTTTTCATTTTTTACCTCTTACGAGAATTAATGTGGCAACCATGTCATACTGCCGAGGCTTTGTCAATCGTGTTTTCTGTTCGGGAGCTTGCCTAATTAATATAGATTAAATTTTTCGTAAGCCAGTAATTTTACAGATAACTTCAACATTTTTTCTGATTTTGAATGGATTCCCATCTGTGCAGGCCATCTCCACATCGTTCGTTTTAGTTATTTTATTCCAGAATTTTCTAAAAGTCTCAGAGCTTGCGTCGCCGACTTCAAATCCAGCAAAACGTAGCCGGTTTCTATCAACAGCAGTCTATACACTGATTTGATCGGGCAATCCCCGTTGTCCGACTTTGCAAATCTCCAGGAATCCTTCTTATATCCACGAAAATATTGTTCCTTAATCCAGTGCAGACTTTTTTGAGGATGTCTTCTCCGGGCTCATTGTCGGAGCTTTTGATAAGATCCGTCGCAAGGTCCCGGCAGAGCCTGGAGCTCAGCGTTAGCTGCTGACCGTCTCTCCAGGCGAAGTTCTTTTACGGTCATGTATTTTTTTCCTTTCCAGGTTGTTAGTGTTCCGCTGTTTACGTTTCAAGTTTTGCGCTCAGCAAGGTAGCCGTCAATCAGTTCCAGGTTTCGTATTAGCGCCCTGGTCCAATGGGCCTCACCTCGATCTGCTTCGCTTTCCAAACGTATCAGATCCGCCAAACGCGCTCTTTCTGCTTCCATATTTCCACCTCTGGAAATCCAGTAGTCGCAGGTGGATTTCAAGGCGTCCGGAGTTGTAGTGTGGCCGAAGCCGTGCGTGCCCCAAGTACCAATCCCAATGCAGGCCAGGTCCGGCGGCAATGGTGTTCCGTCGCCGAGTTTCTGAATGATGAAAAGTGCTTCGTCCGCGGTTCCCGTCGCTGTGTCACCAACGCAACTTGCCTTTATAATCTCCAGACTTTCCGCTTTCCCTAGCCAGTCTTCGGGTTCTAGGGCGCCGCTCAACCCAGCTTGTTTGGCCATCCTCCGTAACGTCTCTTTTCCGATGCAAGGGCCGAAGGCGCTACCGACCTCTCCGCCAAAGATCGCGTCGGTCCGACCGAGAATACGACAAATCATCGTCAGAGCCGTTGGCCGAATCAGCCCTTCATCCGGTATATTCAATTGTTCTATTTTATCCAGTCCGTAACATATGCAGTACGCGGAGACCGCTCCGTATATCTCGTCGATGATATGCGCGTCGGCTTGTCCGGTCTCGAGCTTTGTTAATGCATCTGTAAGATCGTAGCCTGAACCGTCTAGCGCGGTTTTCAGTTTACCCACGCTCGTCAATTCAGCCTGATTGAGCGGCCGAGTTACGAGGCGGAGAACTCCAGTAGTTCCGTCGTACGCAATTCCAAGGTTCAGCGCAGCTGCCAGAGTCACCGTAAGCAGGTTGTTTTGTACTATAACTCCCGCGTACTCGTAACCGATGTCGCTGTTGATGTCGCACTGTCTGCTGCGGACCGCCGCTGCAAATCTATGTATGTAGTTCTCTCCCCAGGTTAGCGTAGTTCCTTCGTCGAACCTCATCTCCTCGGCACCCTCATGCGGCAAGGATGTTTTCGTAAGTTCCAGAAAAGTTGTTCTAGGATCCTGGGCGACTGTTCTCTCTCCCGCCTCTGTGTTAGCTGCGGCAACCCGCGGCTCTGCCCTAGGATTTTCTCGACCCCGGAACAGGTCGAGCCGCGATGGATCCATCCGCGGCGGTGTGGCGCTCGCCGGTGGAGGCCGGTCACCCGGTCCCGTTGCAGGCATGTCTCCGTAAGGCGATTTCCTGTGTTCGTCCAGCTTACCTACCGTAGTTTCTCTCTCTGCGGCTTTTTGTGCCTTTCGGTATCCGGTTAGGAGCGTTCCCAAAGTCTTTGCTTCATTTCGCGAGATCGCAGATCCGCCTAATTCCGTGATCACCGACTGAACCCGCACCTCGGATAATAATGGATTATTCAACGCTGATCCAGCTGCATTTATTAGTCGGTCTGCATCAACATACTCGTTAAGATTAGCTATATTGACGCTGCCGGCGGCCAACGCTGCCTGGAGGTCCCCGACTGTTTTTCCTGGCCGCAGTCCATGAGGTTCCGAGAATATTAACGCGCCGATTGTTGCATATACCACTGTTTTCTTCATTGCGACTTCCTACTCTTTGCTTCCCTCCTGCATTATCATAGATAATTTCTAATTTTTTATTACTAAGAACTGTTTTTCGATAACTTCTCTGCGTAAGTCATCTTTTCAAGAAGAGGAGCTATTCTATCGAATAATATCGCCAGCGATCCATTGCCTGCAACATTACACCCAGTAATAAAGGAATCGAATAGCACATATTGCGCTGTTATCAATCCTAGCATATCAGATGAAAATCCCAGGTGTTTTTGCAGAATGGGCAGCATCACGAGGATCCCTCCACCGGGTACTGCCGCAACAGCGAACTTTGCTAGAACGAAATGGATTGAAAACTTTAGGTACATCGCCACGTCAGGAAATCCCTCTCCGAAAGTCGTTAATATGGATAGGGCAACGAAGGGGATAAAAAAGCAGTCCCCAACCAGATGAATATTCACTGAACACGGTACAATTATTCTCGCATTATTGGGGTTCGTCGAATTCTGCTCTGCAGCCTTGATAGACAAAGGAAGAGCAGCTGCACTGGACATGGAGCCGAATCCAGTTACTATTGGCGGCAGAAGATTCTGCAGATATCCAATACCTACTCTCCATTTGCCATTGGACAACAGAAATAGTTGCAACAATATGTAACCACTGGCAAACAGCAGAAATGCAATCATAATGGGAAGATATTCCGATAGAATCTTTGATATCATTTCATCATGTTTTAATTTTAAGGCCGTTCCAAATATGAACAAAGGCATTAGAGGAAGCAGAACTTTAAAGAAATATCCAACCAAAATCTGCAGCACAGCAAAGATTTTTTGCTGACAAACAGCTAGCCCGGAGCTTGAAGAGGTGTTGCTGGACAACAGCCCGGAAACAAAACCAAATATAATTCCAAACGAAAGTGCGAATTCGTTTGAAATCAACGAAGGTAGAGAGAAAGAGAATAGGGGAACGATGGAAGTGGAAACGATACTTACAGAGGTCTTAGCAGGAACGACCATTGCGCAAGATATGCCACCTAGGTACAACCACCCCATTCCATACGAAATCAACGTATTGAGAAAATTGGAACAACATATCAATGGAATGATCACAATAAGCAACTTTACTGAACCGAAACTGACTTTGCAGAGAGACGTGGAAACCAGGGAAAAAATGACTACAGGCAATGCAAAGATCAGGCCTTCTTTGATAGCAAGACTGACTGCGTAGAAAAAAGCTTCCACTGTCTCTGGAAGCAGGTCGCCAAATAGCATTGCCGAGAGTAAAGCTAACAAAAAAACAAAAGGCATTACGAAGTTGCGCATTTTCCACCTCATACTAGACACATATGACCACCGCAAAGCCGAGAAAATTGCATTATCTACCTCAAAACAGTATTAAATAGAATTTGAAAAAAAACTAGGCCGCTGCCAAAATTTTCTCCAAATATGCCAACGCCTCCTTTTCTCCGATTTGGCTGACCGCAGCATATTCTTTCATCAGTCTATCCAGTGCTTCTTGGTAGATCTGTCTCTCGCTATAAGAATGCTCCGGCTGCGTTGCCGTTCGATACAAATCACGAACTACCTGAGCAATGGAAAGAGGGATCCCAGAATTAACTTTCGCCTCGTACTCCTGTGCACGCCGGCTCCACATCATTTTTTTTATTCTAGCTGGAGTCTTCAGGCAATCTACTGCCTCCTGCATTTCCTTTTTGGAACACAACTTGCGGACCTTTTGTACAGTGGACTCGTTTAACGGCAACTTCACAGTCATTTTGTCCTTGTCGAAGGAAATAACCACCATCTCCAACTCGATATCAGAGATTTGTTGCCTTTCAACCCGCTTCACGATACCTACACCATGAGCAGGACAGACAACATACTCACCTTCTTCGAAAACTCTCTCCCTCATACGATTATCCGAACGATTATTGTTGCTATGATAACACAATTTCTGCCGATCGAAAAGGGGCACAGGACAACACGAACATATTCAAGGACTTTGATGGTGTGGGTCGGAGATCATTTGCAATAATTTATTTAAAAAACCAGGATGCATTCTCTATTAATTAATAAATCTTTTCTTCATATTTTTGCGCGATCATCAAGTGTATCATAGTAATGCAGTCTCGTGACTGGAGTAGGATTGATCAGGCAAAACGATTTTAATGGTGCAAAAGTCATCGTTCGCGTTGATTTCAATGTTCCGATTCAAAATGGAATAGTACAAGACTGTTCTCGCATAATAGATGCGCTTCCCACGATAAAATTTTTGCAACACGCTGGGGCTAAGATTGTATTGATATCGCATCTGGGAAAAACAATGCCCCGCAATCAGGCACAGAGCCTAAAAAATGTCGTAGAAGACGTTGAAAGGGAATACGGTTTGGGCGTTGTTTTTATAGATGATTGTCTCCATGAAAATGCCCTCTCTGTCATTGATAACCTGCCAACTAATCATGTAGCTTTGATGGAAAATCTACGTTTTTATCCCGAGGAAGAGGATTGTGATCCTTTATTTGCAAAACGCCTAGCAAATTTGGCAGATTTTTATATAAATGAGGCTTTTTCTGTTTCTCATCGGAAACATGCCTCTATTTTTGCTGTGCCGCAATTTCTCCCGCATGCTCCCGGGCTGGCATTTCAGAGAGAAGTCCGTACAATAAATAATTTTTTTGAGACTTCCCTATCTCCCAAAATTTGCATAGTAGGTGGAATCAAATTATCCACAAAGATAAAATTATTAAAAAATTTGTCCCAAAAAACCAATAAATTAGCAATCTGCGGAAAGATATCGGAGGTGTTTTCTGCTGAATGCATGGTAAGAGAGTACGAGGAGTATCAGGATGCTGTGTCGGAAATCACAGAAACCGCGCAACAATACAGCTGCGAGGTAATTGCCCCGGTAGATTGGGTGGAAGACAGTGTCGGAAACCGCCGGGATATTGGTTATCGTTCAGTGGAGTTACTTAAGCAACATCTGAGAGAGTGCAAAATTGTCCTTTGGAACGGTCCCTTGGGAATGTTTGAGACTCCGCCGTTCGACTTTGGAACGGCGTCCATAGCAAATGAAATAGCATGGCTGACTCGAAGTGGCCAAATTATCTCAGTTGTAGGTGGAGGAGATACAATTTTTGCAATGAATAGATTAGGTCTTACGAAGGATTTTTCTCATGCTTCCACAGCGGGAGGGGCTTTTCTAACATGTCTGGAAGGTACGGAATTGCCTGGTGTAGTCGCTCTAAAAGATGACTATGTTATTTCTCAAAGAAATTCTGGCTGCATCGATCTGAGTTAAATGGCCATGGATGAAAGTTTTCGACAGAAAATTTGCAGTTGATACCTAGGGGATTGACAACTAAAGGCATGTAGATTTCCAATGATGTAGCAATAGAGCCCCAGAAAGAGTTAGCATTTCTAAGCTTTTACTGTAACATTTAGTTTTTCGATGAAGTCTCGCGAGGT
>JAISYI010000017.1 GCA_031269995.1 Holosporaceae bacterium | reverse complement strand
ATTTCTGTTATATCTAGCTTCATGGCTATACTTCCATCTACAAAAACTCTGAAAGTTTAGCCTTTCTGAAAACTTTAATACATAACTTTAGCTAAAATCTAATCCATTATTCGCGTAGAATAACAAAGAAAGATGAGAGAACATGTTGATTTTTCGTTGTTAGCGCAGTTATTAGTAACATAAGCTAAAATTGGTGTATTCGCTGAAAAGGCAACAAAAAATAACCTTCAGCCTAAGCTAACAAGTTATGATCTTTGTCAATATCTCTTATGTGTAAGAAGTTCTAGAACTTTAGATATCGTAGCTTTTAGATCTTTTCTATTCACTACGGCATCCACCATGCCATGCTGCAGAAGATACTCTGATTTTTGGAACCCTTCTGGCAATTTCTCGTGAATGGTATCCTCGATTACTCTCTGCCCTGTAAACGCAATGATTGCCCCAGGTTCGGCAATATGGATGTCGCCTTGCATGGCAAATGAGGCAGATACACCTCCAGTTGTTGGATTCGTCAAGAGAACGATATAGGGAAGCTCCGCTGCCTTCACTCTGTTGACTGCAATTAAGGTCCTTGGCATCTGCATTAATGAAAAAATTCCCTCCTGCATTCTCGCGCCTCCGGAACACGGCATTACAAGAAAGGCATACCCCTTGTTCACAGCAAAATCTGCAGCGGCAAAAAATGCTTCACCGACTGCAGTTCCCATGGATCCGCCCATGAAATCGAAGTTAAACAAGACAGCAACGGTCTTATATCCTCCTATGCGACCATGCCCAACAATAACAGAGTCTTCTTCCATTGTCTGCTCTCTAGCAGACTTAAGGCGATCTATATATCTCTTATTATCCTTGAATTTTAGTGGATCATGTACCTGCGTTTGATATTTGATCCGTATAAAATCTCCATTATCAAAAAGATTTAAAATTCTCTCCTGCAGATTCAACCTTAGATGATATCCGCAGTGCGGACACACACGAAGGTTTTCATTCAACTCTTTCGAAAAAACCATCCGTTCGCACTCCGGGCACTTTTCCCAAAGGCTATCAGGCACATTTTTCCCAATCAAAGCACGAATCTTAGGTCGAACAAAATTCTTAAGCCAGTTCATACCTAACTCCTCTCAGGAGGCATCAGATCCGTTGATTAAATCCTTCAATTGCTGCCCTGCTTTAAAAAATGGAACTTTCTTTTCCTGAACAACCACAAGTTCACCAGTTCTAGGATTTCTACCTTCAAATTCTTCACGGTAACGCACAGAAAATGAACCAAAACCGCGCAATTCCACGCGGCCACCATCTTTTAGAGAATTCACGATCGAATTCAAAATGATTGACACCACCTTCTCGACGTTACGAACATGCATATAGGGATAGATTGCAGAGACTCTCTCCACAAGGTCAGATTTTGTCATCACTCTCCCCCCCTCAAAAAAGCATCTCAACGCAATAATATAAAATTTCACCCACTAGAGTAACCCTATATATAAAAAGTGTATTATACAACAATTCTCCTCATGCACAAGAAAAACTGGCAATCCTCCCCATAACAGTGATTTTGCAGCCAATATATCTTTATAAGAGGCTGCCACGCCAGTTGGATACCGAATTATTTACTTTTTGTTTTTTTGCTCGCTCTAACGAGGGCAATCGCATTATCTAATGTCATAGAAAAGATTGCCTCAGATTTTGGCGCTGATACATATTTTCCTTTAAATAAAACGTATGGACCAAATTTCCCTATTCCGATTTTTACATCCTCCCCTTCGTGTTGTCCTAAAATTTTAGGAAATTGCAGAAGCGAAAGAGCGATACTTATGTTGATGCTGTTTCGATCGATAAAACTTGGAAGAGAAGCTCTCATCGGTTTTTGAGATTTCCTATAGTCTTTTGCAGAGGATTTTCCAGCAGATTTTACCCCAGACCTGGCTCCAGACTTTGCAGTTTCATCACTTGCATCAGGTGCGTTGTTATCTACCTTTCTATCTTTCTGTACGTAAATGCCGTAGGGGCCCTTCCTCAGGCTAATCTCGGAACCGTCAGAGGAATCAACACCGAGAAATACAGGATATTCAGCTGACTGAGCCACTTCTGAATCGCTTTCACTGATCGTAGCAGAGTCTAACCTCTTTACATAGCCGCACACAGGATAACACGAGCATCCAAGAAAAGCTCCAAATCGCCCAATTTTCAGGCTCAATTCACCTGACTTACATTCTGGACACTCTCTGGTAACACTGCCATCCTCCCTCTGAAATAGAAAGGATTCAAGCGCTGTGTTCAATTTGTCTATTACCTCTGAAATCTTTATTTCCTTTGTTTGGGTAACGTTTTCAGAGAATTCTGTCCAAAAATTCCTCAGTGTCTCGAGTTTTGATTTAGTGCCATTGGATATGTCATCTAAAGACTGCTCAAGTTCCGCAGTGAAGCCGTACTCCAGGTATTTGTTGAAGAAATTCGTCAAGAAAACGGTTACAAGACGACCACGAATTTCGGGAACGAAAAACTTTTTGGCAAGCTTGGCATATCCGCGATCCTGCAAAACTTGAAGTATACTTGCATAGGTGGATGGTCTGCCAATCCCTAATTCCTCCAGTTTTTTCACAAGGCTGGCTTCAGAAAACCTTGGGGGAGGAATCGTAAAATGCTGCAAAGCTTCTAAATTTTTCATAGGTACGGAATCGCCTTTGATCAGCGGAGGCAGGAGTCCCTCAGCCTCTTCCTCTGCCGCATCATCTTTTCCTTCCATGTACACTTTTATAAACCCCTCAAATTTCAGTGTATTACCATTGGCTCGAAACGTACTGCGATCATTGTCTGAGATATCCACCTGCACTTGATCAAACTCCGCCGAAGCCATCTGCGACGCGACCGCCCTCTTCCATATCAAATCATACAGTTTAAAATGATCTGTGCTGATTTTCCCTCGCATTGAATCAGGTACGAGTGCAGTGTCCACTGGTCTGATGGCTTCATGGGCTTCCTGGGCATTTTTCACCTTCGTCTGATAGAAGCGCGGCTTTTCCGGCAGAAAGTCTTTCCCATACTTCTGTGCGACTAGATCCCTAATACTGGCAATGGCTTCTTTCGACAAATTAACACTGTCAGTTCTCATATAGGTAATGAAGGCTATAGTCTCGCCGTCAACGCTCACCCCTTCGTAGAGATTTTGGGCCAGTTGCATCGTCTTTCTTGCACTGAACCCTAGTTTACGAGACGCTTCCTGCTGTAATGTAGAGGTGATGAATGCTGGAACAGGATTGCGCTTGACCACCTTCGATTCCACAGACTCTACGGTAAATTTCTGCAAGAGCAGCAATTCTTTCAAAGACAGCGCTTCCGTTTCATTCGGGATGGAAAATTTATCCAACTTCCTTCCTTTGTAACTCATGAGTTTTGCGTCGAAGATTTTTTTGTTCTTCGCTTCGAATTTTGCTTCGATGGACCAATATTCCTTCTTTTTGAACGCTTCTATTTCCGCTTCCCTATCGACGATAATTCGCAACGCCACCGATTGTACGCGTCCAGCAGATTTGCTACCCGGTAATTTTCTCCATAGAATCGGTGAAATTGTAAATCCCACTAGGTAATCAAGTGCACGCCTCGCCAAATATGCATCAACGAGGAACTGATCGAGGTCACGCGGATTGGCAAGAGCCTCTTTTATGGCTCCTTTGGTAACCTCATGAAAAACTATCCTCTTGAAAGGGACATTCAGCTTTCTGCTTTCATATAAGAGCTCTTTAATATGCCACGAGATAGCCTCCCCCTCCCTATCTGGATCAGTAGCGAGCAGTAATTCATCGCAACTTTTGAGCTGGTTGGAAATATCCTGCAGATGTTTCTTCCCGTCCGGCTTTACATCCCACACCATGGAAAAATTATCATCGGGAAGAACGCTACCGTCTTTTGATAGCAGATCGCGAACATGACCATAGCTTGCTACAACCTTATACCCGGACAACAGATATTTGCTTATTGTTTTCGCTTTTGCGGGAGACTCCACAACGATAAGATGCATATGCATACCTTCACAAAACTAATTGCCGAGAGCTAGACAAACACGCTGCCCGTGCAGTCTCACAATTTTGTTGGCCAACTCCAGCTCCAAAAGTGCACTAAGCACTTCCTGAGGAGATACTCTAATGCAAGAAATCAATTCGTCAATAGTAATCGGAACGGGGCTTAGGGAATCTAGTATTTTCTTTCTTATCTTCTCGAGATCCACCTTTATCGCTTTTAGCGGAATTGGAGAAGGAACTGACCTGCCCGGAAGGATTTTTTTGCCCTCCAGGTGCTCTAATATGTCGTTCACGCCCTGCAAAAGAATAGCACCTTCTTTTATTAATTTATTACAGCCGACGCTTCTCGGATCAAGGGGAGATCCTGGTACTGCAAATACGTCCCTATTGTAGTCGAGAGCCATTTTAGCAGTTATTAGCGATCCGGATTGCTCAGCAGCTTCGATGAGGGCCGTGCCATGGGATATTCCAGCAATCAACCTGTTACGACGAGGAAACAGTTGAGGCTGCGGAGCTGCGCCAAATGGCGTTTCTGAAAAAATTCCATTTTGTTTAACAATTTCACAGTAAAGCTTTGTATTTTCCTTCGGATATACAACATTTATGCCGCTGGCCAAGACGGATATGGTTCCAGTCTCGAGACTTGCCTCATGCGCGTTGGTATCCACGCCACGCGCAAGTCCTGATACAGTGATCACGTCGTGCATTCCTAGATCTTTGCAAAGAATATGGCAGAATTTGCAGGCTGGTATCGATGCGTTCCTTGCTCCAACCACTGCAATGATATTCTTTTGGTAGAAGGAGAGCACCCTTTCCCTATTTCCAAGAAACGACAGAATTGGAGGCGGATCTGGGATATTTCTTAACAGTGGAGGATACAATTCGTCTTCAAAGAAAACAAAGCGCGCTCTTACGCTCTTCATTGCAGTAATTTCTTCGTCTATCTTTTCTTTACTGCATAGTTCCTGGTCTTTTCCTAGGCCTAGATGCCTCACTGGCCATTTGGCTATGACTCTTTCTGCACTTCCGTAGGCGCTGATTAAGTCCCAGAATTTCACTTGACCGATCGATTCGGTGCGAAATAACCTAAGCCTCGCAAGCTTTTCGTCTTTTGACAACATGGCCAGATCCTCCGAATCGCAGATCAGGCCGATGAGCCAATCGATTCACGGCCCCCGCATATTTTCCATCAATCGTCTCAAATTCTCGTGATGTTTCACAATTACCAGAACGACAAGCCCCATTAAAACATATAGCTGGTTAAGAAAATCCAAACATAAAGCGGTTCCCTCCCAATAAAAAATAAACAGGCTAAAGATAATAGCTATTATGCTGGCCACAGCAGAAATCCTAGTAAAATAAAACAGGCAAAGCCATGTGGTGAGAGTCCAGGCCCCGGCAAAAGCAGATGCGGCACACAGAACACCTAAATAGGTGGCAACTCCCTTTCCTCCGCTGAATTTTAACCAAACAGAGAACATATGTCCAACAACCGGCGCCGCAAGCATCAACAGATTTGCGGTCTCACTTCCTATTTGCAGGAAAAAACATGGTAGGAATCCTTTTAAAAAATCGAAAAGAAATGTAGCGAAACCCATAAGTTTTCCCTGAGTTCGGCATACGTTTGTAGCCCCAATGTTTTTTGATCCACTCTCCTGCAGTTTTTTATTCCCAAACAGATTGGACAGCACCAACCCAAACGGAATGGATCCCAGCGTATATCCCAATAGAGGATAAGAATATTCAGCGATTCTCATCGTTATGCATCTTCCCTGACTTCCAATAGCAAATATACTCTCGCCGTTCAATTATATTTCACAGAAACATAATAGTAATTATTGAGATTCGCGACGTCATATTAAGCTTTCCCTATAGTCATTATGATTCTGTCCAGATTATGATGTGGTCGACATTTTGAAGTTTAGTAAAATACTTTCCAGAAGCTAAAGCAGCGAAAAGAACTTTCCTTTAGATAGACATTTATGTCTGATTCTGTTACGTTGTTCTCGTAATTTTGTTTCCGTGATAGAATTCGGATATTGCCGGGGGTATTGAGTCGTGTCTTTGGTAGGCGGTTCCAGTTGTCCTCTTCTGCCGCAGGAAAGAAGAGTTAAATAAGCAACAACAAGTAACAAAGGAAATGCCTTCATGTTTTTTTCCAGTATTGGCCTCCGAAAACGTACGGAGCATATGGTGTATTTTGCAATGATACTAGTTTTTTGTTGCTATAAAACTATTGCCTATGAATCGAGAACAGCAACAAAGCCTGAACGAACTTTAAAGCCGACAGAAAAGCAGCAAGCCATAGAGATCCCCTTTGCAGACGGCCCAGGATATGTCCAGGGCGGAGCAAAGATTGATTGTGGGGTATTAAAAAATGAGAAAGAAGAATTCAACTTGTCAGATTTGAAGGGGAAGGTGGTGATTGTCATGTTTGTCACCGTATGGTGCCCGAACTGTCCCGCATCTCTAGAAGAGTTGGAAAGACTTGAGGAAGGGCTGCTGAAGGAAAAAATCTCGGATGTAAAGATTATCGTGCTCAACATTGGGGAAGAATCGATAGATGAATTACGTGAGCATTACAAGCATTGTAATGTTCGATCGCTGGATTTATATCAATCCCTTCCGAACGCCGTAGTACATGGTCTTCGAGGAGTTCCGGCATGTTTTGTGTTCGATAAAACTGGAAAGCCTGTCTGGGGATGCTATGGCTTCGCTCCCTATTATAGTTCTCGAAAATTCATCAATTATATAAGGGAATTAACAAAACGAGATGCGGAATAGTCGAAATGTGGACAGGAACAACAATTCTTTCTGTTAGGAAAGGCGGCCAAGTGGTAGTTGCCGGAGACGGTCAAGTAACCATGGGGAATACGATCGTGAAAGCGAATGTGAGGAAGGTACGTTTCCTTGCGGCCGGAGACGTATTGGTCGGGTTCGCTGGAGCGACGGCAGATGCATTCACGCTGTTTGAGAGGCTAGAGTCTAAGCTAGATCAGTATACAGGACAGCTGCAGCGAGCCTGTATAGAGCTGGCGAAGGATTGGCGAACCGACAAATTTCTTCGAAAATTGGAAGCTATGATGGCTGTCGTGGATCAAAATATCTCTTTGATTCTAACAGGGGTTGGAGACGTGTTGGAGCCGCAGGATGGGATTATAGGCATAGGATCCGGAGGGAATTTTGCGCTGGCAGCAGCGAGAGCTCTCATCGATCAAGATCTGTCTGCAGAGGAAATAGCCAGAAAATCCATGAAAATTGCCGGAGATTTGTGTATATATACCAATCATTCGCTTATACTAGAGAAGATTGAAGGGCAGACAATAATAAATAAGAATGTGAATTGAGCCAACGATGAAAATGATGACATCGCTAACGCCGAAGCAGATAGTTTCTGAGCTAGATAGATTTATTGTCGGACATAGGGAGGCTAAAAAAGCTGTAGCTATTGCCCTGCGTAACCGCTGGCGAAGACAGCAAGTATCAAGTCCGCTGAAAGAGGAGATTCTCCCAAAAAATATTCTCATGATGGGACCGACCGGTGTAGGAAAGACCGAGATTGCGAGAAGGCTAGCGAAACTTGCCGACGCCCCTTTTATCAAGGTCGAAGCTACAAAATTTACAGAAGTTGGTTATGTCGGGCGTGATGTAGAGCAAATAATCCGCGATCTCGTAGAAATGGCCGTGTCAAGGACTCGTGAAAGGCATCGACAATCCTTTAAAGAGGAGGCCAGACAGAGAGCCGAAGAGAAGATCATCGATGCGTTGGTTGGGGAAAGCGCCAGCCAGGAAACGCGAGTAAAGTTTAGAAAAATGTTGGACACTGGCCAACTGGAGGATAAGGAAATAGAGATCGCCTTGATGGACAGCGGTGGGGGATCTCAAACATTTGACATTCCTGGAATGCCAGGTGCTCAACTGGGCATGTTAAACCTTTCGGATGCACTGGGAAGTGCCCTAGGGATCAATAGAACGAGGCCGCGTAAAGTCACCGTCAGAGAGGCTCGGAAACTGGTTGCAGTCGAAGAGAGTGAAAAGCTAATAGATCACGACAAAACCATTCATGAAGCCATATTTTCAGTTGAGCAGAACGGCATCGTCTTTGTTGACGAGATAGACAAGATCTGCGCGAAGAACACCTCTGGCGCGGATGTAAGCAGGGAAGGCGTTCAGAGGGATTTGCTCCCTCTAATAGAGGGATGCTCTGTTACTACAAAATACGGTACAGTGAAAACGGATCATATACTCTTTATTGCTTCTGGCGCATTTCATCTTTCGAAGCCGTCCGATCTCCTGCCAGAATTGCAGGGAAGACTCCCAATACGCGTGGAGCTGGCTAATCTCACAGAGGAGGATTTTTATAAAATCCTGAACGAGACAGACAGCAGTCTAATTAAACAATATCGCGCTCTATTGGACGTCGAGGGAGTCATCATTGATTTCAGGGAAGATGGGATAAAAAAAATCGCGGAACTGGCAGCAGTAGTCAACAGAAATGTCGAAAATATAGGAGCACGCCGCTTGCACACAGTAATAGAAAAGCTTCTGGAAGAAGTCAGCTTTTCTGCAGATGAAAGATCGGGGGAGAATGTGATGATCGATGCTAAATACGTTGAGGATAAGGTGGGTAGTCTTGCTATTCATAAAGATCTTTCGAGGTTTATTCTTTGAGTCTTGTCTTTTGCAAATTAAAAATGTATCCTGTTATGCGCTTTTTTGTCTTTAAAGTTACGCAGAGGTTGGATATTTTGTTCCCGTCGTTTTTGCAGGGGTTTTAAGCATGACTAGAGCGTTCACTGAGCGGAAAAGGTTTAGAAAAAAATTTGGGAAAATTCGAGAAGTAGCAGAGCTACCTAGTCTTATAGAGCTACAAAGATCCTCGTATCACAGCTTTCTTCATTCAGAAAGCGCAAGTAACCTGCGAAGCGATGTCGGACTGCGGGAAGCCTTTCGATCTTCATTTCCCATAAAAGATGCAGCCGGACGTGCACAGGTCGATTTCTGTGATTACCACTTTGAGAAGCCTAAGTATTCTGAAATAGAGTGCAGAAATAAGGGATTGACCTATGCGGCGTCGCTTCGGGCGATATTTCGTCTTATCGTGTGGGAAACGTGTGGAGAAAATAGGATCAAAACCATCCGAGATATTAAGGAACAGGACGTATATATATGTGATATCCCTTTAATGACGAAGGATGGCACCTTTATAATCAATGGCGCCGAGAGGGTGGTCGTGTCTCAAATGCAGCGGTCCCCGGGAGTATTTTTTGACCATGATAACGGGAAAACCCATACCTCTGGGAAATATCTGTTTGCCGCGCACATTATCCCGTACAAAGGAGCGTGGTTAGACGTAGAGTTCGATGCAAAAGATCAAATAAATGTAAGAATCGATCGACGGCGCAAAATCCCGGCCTCTACGCTGTTGCTGGCGCTGGATTCTGCAAAAACCGAGGCAGCGCGAGTAGCAAATCCTGACAAGGTTTTCAAATCATTCGAGATCTACGGAATGGATAAAGAAGAAATATTAGCGTATTTCTATGATCATTATGAGATTCACTGTAATAGTGCGGGCCTGTTTTTCAGAGAGTATAATCCGAATCAGTGGAAAGGGGTTAAGCTTGAAAAAGATCTGATAGATGCGAATACTGGCGCAGTCGTAGTTGCAGCAGGGGAGAAAATTTCGTCGAGGGTAGCAACGAAGCTAAAAGAAGAAGGGCTGCAAGAAGTCGTAGTTCAGCAGGACGAATTGATCGGAAAGTGCAATGCTCTGGATGTGATAGATCCGTCCACTGGGATTGTTATTGCAGAAGCAGGCGACGAGCTGACAGAGGATCTCATTTTGAAGATTGTTCAGCAAGGAACTGAGCTTGCCATTTTAAACATAGACTACACGGAAGTCGGCCCTTATATCAGAAACACCTTAGTAGCAGATAAGTGCACCAATAGAGAAGAAGCGCTGTTCGAGATATTTCGCATTATGCGTCCCGGTGAACCGCCAACCATCGATAGTGCTCAGGAGCTTTTTCACAATATGTTTTTCAATCCAAATTACTACGACCTTTCCGCGGTCGGAAGAGTGAAGATGAATAGCAGAATCGGTCTGAATGAACTAGAAAATCAAGGAACTCTCAGCAAAGCCAGCATACTACGTATAATGAAAATTCTGCATCAGCTGAAGGATGGCATCGGCGAAATCGATGATATCGATAATCTAGCTAACAGAAGGATAAGGTCCGTCGGAGAGCTTGTCGAGAACCAATTTCGCATAGGGCTATCTCGTATGGAAAAGGCCATAAGAGAGCGCATGGACTCCATCGATGTGGAGAACGCGGTTCCGAATGATGTGATCAACGCTAAGCCTGTTTCGTCTGCTATCCGTGAATTTTTCCAGCTATCTCAGCTGTCGCAATTTATGGATCAGACAAACCCGCTGGCAGAAATTACTCACAAGCGGCGTATTTCAGCCCTGGGACCAGGCGGATTAACCCGAGATAGGGCAGGTTTTGATGTGCGAGATGTTCACCCGACACATTACGGGCGCATTTGTCCGATAGAAACACCAGAAGGGCAGAACATAGGTCTTATCAATTCTCTCGCCATCTTTGCGAAGATCAATCGCTATGGTTTTATACAAACCCCCTACAGAAGAGTAATCGATGGAAGGGTAACTGACGATGTTGAGTACTTATCTGCGGTGGACGAAAGCAGATTCACGATTGCGCAGGCAAACGCTCCTATTACGGCAGATGGGCATTTTAAGGATAATCTCGTAACCTGTCGGAGAAACGGTGATTTTATTAACGCATCAAAGGAATCTATCGATTTCATGGATGTTTCACCCAAGCAGACTATTTCCGTGGCAGCATCACTAATCCCCTTCCTAGAAAATGATGATGCAAGTAGAGCACTCATGGGAGCCAATATGCAGAGGCAGGCTGTTCCGCTCATTCGTGCAGAAGCACCATTGGTAGGAACAGGAATGGAAGCCGTTGTGGCAAGGGACTCCGGTGTTGTTGTTGTTGCGAAACATAGTGGCGTAGTGGATCAGGTAGACGCGAATCGAATAGTAGTCCGATCAACTGAAGAAAGTTCAAACGTCGGCGTAGATATATATAATCTTCGAAAGTTCCAACGATCAAACATGAGTACATGTCTAAATCAAACACCTCTAGTGAAAACGGGCGATGTGGTTAAAGCCAATGATATCATCGCAGATGGTGCAGGAACAGATATCGGAGAGTTAGCTCTTGGGCAAAACGTACTGGTAGGGTTTATGTCATGGCATGGCTACACCTTCGAAGATGCCATTGTCATCTCAGAGAGGTTGGTTCAAAATGATTATTTCACCTCGATCCATATAGAAGAATTCGAAATAATGGCCAGGGATACAAAACTGGGAAACGAAGAAATCACTAGAGACCTTCCGAACGTATCTGATGACGCGCTGAAAAATTTGGACGAGTCTGGAATTATTCATATTGGCGCAGAGGTACAGGCAGGAGACATTCTTGTGGGAAAAGTGACACCAAAAGGTGAAACCATGATGACACCTGAGGAAAAACTCTTGCGTGCAATATTCGGAGAGCGCGCCGCGGATGTAAAGGATTCATCGTTGCGGCTGCCTTCGGGCGTTAAGGGTACGGTCGTTGATGTTAAGATTTTTTCGAGGTGTGGTGTAGAACGTGATGAGAGAGCCTTAGCTATTGAGCAAAGGGAAATAGAATCATTCAAGAATGATATGGATATTGAGAAAAAGATTTTTGAGACGACTTATTATAATCGATTGCGAAGTAAATTGCTAGGACAGGAGGCAGTATCTGCTACTACGAAAGGAA
This sequence comes from Holosporaceae bacterium, assembly GCA_031269995.1. Classification (GTDB taxonomy): domain Bacteria; phylum Pseudomonadota; class Alphaproteobacteria; order UBA3830; family UBA3830; genus JAIRMQ01. Next base: position 20,647 of record JAISYI010000017.1, on the reverse strand, counting down.
AGAACACGATTATCACGGAGGAATATCTGAATTCCATGACTAGAGGACAGTGGCGGCAAATAGCCATTGCAGACACGGTTATGTCCAGAGATATTGCAAACTTGCATAGTAATTTCAATGAAATTGTGGATAGGCTTAATAAAAATTTTGAAGAAAAGGTAGAAAAGCTTCGTAAGGGAGATGAGCTTGCCCCCGGAATCCTAAAAATGGTCAAAGTTTACGTAGCAGATAAAAGAAAGTTGCAGCCGGGAGATAAGCTGGCAGGGAGACACGGTAACAAAGGGATCGTATCAAAAATCGTGCCAGTCGAAGATATGCCACACCTAGAAGATGGCACACCATTAGATATCATACTGAATCCGCTCGGAGTCACATCGAGGATGAACATTGGGCAGATTTTAGAGACACATCTAGGATGGGCATCAAAGGCTCTTGGAAGGCAAATTCGACAGATTATCGAAAAAGTTCAGTCCGACAAAGAACTCATGGAGAAACTGCGACTTCAGCTGAAGGATATCTATGGAAAAGGTGAAGATTCGAGAACGATTGACGGAATGTCTGACTACGAAGTTGTTGAGTTTTCGCGAAACATCATGGATGGTATTCCGGTGTCGACGCCGGTCTTCGATGGAGCACACGAAAAGGACATCGAGAAGGCCCTGGAAAGCTGTGATCTGGACGGATCTGGCCAGGTGACGTTGATCGATGGTCGCACAGGCGTTCCCTTTGATAGAAAAGTTACTGTTGGATGCATATACATGCTGAAATTGCACCATATGGTAGACGACAAGATTCATGCGCGATCGATAGGGCCATATAGCCTGGTTACTCAGCAGCCGCTCGGCGGAAGGGCGCAGTTTGGCGGGCAAAGATTCGGGGAGATGGAAGTATGGGCACTGCAGGCTTACGGAGCTGCCTATACGCTGCAGGAAATTTTGACAGTTAAGTCCGACGATGTAGCTGGCAGAACGAAAGCCTACGAATCCATAATCAAAGGGGATGAAAACATCGTTCCGGGCATTCCTGAATCGTTTAACGTTTTGATGAAGGAATTGTGCAGCTTAGGATTAAATTTTGAATTTCAGCAAAATTCTATCCAGGATAGCGGAAATGCCGTCATTTAATCCAGTAAGGAAGGATATAGCATGGTAAATCAATTGCAAAAGATCTTTGGTCAGGTCAGTAATCTGAACAATTTCGATGCGATTCGCGTATCAATTTCTAGTCCAGAAAGAGTAAGATCATGGTCATTTGGAGAAGTAAAAAAACCCGAAACGATTAACTATCGAACGTTCAAACCAGAAAGAGATGGTTTGTTTTGCTCTCGTATATTTGGTCCCGTAAAAGATTATGAATGTTTATGCGGCAAGTATAAACGTATGAAATACCGAGGGGTGATTTGCGAGAAATGCGGAGTAGAGGTGACTCTGTCCAAGGTTAGGCGGGAGCGCATGGGGCACATCGAGCTAGCATCCCCAGTAGCGCATATATGGTTTACAAAGTCTCCCCCAAGTCGCATCGCTTTGTTGCTGGATATAACATCCAGTGAAATGGAAAAAATTCTATATTTCGAAAGCTATGTGGTGATAGATCCAGGAATAACGTCGCTAAAGCCATGTCAGTTGCTTCCGGAAGAGGAGTACTACAAGGCGCAGGATGATTTCGGCGAGGATGCATTTAGCGCGGGGATAGGTGCAGAAGCGCTCCGCATGATGCTAGCTAGTATTGATTTGAAGGCGGAAAAGGAGAGACTCAGATCGGATCTGAAAAGCACAAATTCTGACATGAAGCGTCGCCGTATCATCAAGAGATTGAAGCTCGTTGAATCGTTTCTGGAATCTGGCACGCATCCAGAGTGGATGATAATGGAGTGCATTCCTGTTATTCCTCCGGAGTTGCGGCCGTTGGTACCGCTGGATGGAGGAAGGTTTGCTACGTCAGATTTGAATGATCTCTATCGACGCGTCATAAATCGAAATAATCGCCTCAAAAGATTATTAGAGTTAAAAGCTCCGGAAATTATCGTAAAAAATGAGAAGAGGATGCTACAGGAAGCGGTAGACGCGCTGTTTGACAACGGGCGACGAGGTCGTGCAATCACAGGAGCCAGTAAACGCCCTCTAAAATCCCTGTCTGATATGTTAAAGGGCAAACAGGGGAGATTTCGCCAAAATCTACTTGGCAAAAGGGTTGATTATTCGGGGCGCTCGGTCATTGTAGTCGGTCCAGAGCTAAAATTGCATCAATGCGGCATACCGAAGAAAATGGCACTGGAGTTATTTCAGCCATTCATCTATTCCAGGCTAGAAAGATATGGTTTAGCGACAACTCTGAAGGCAGCAAAGCGAATGGTAGAAAAGGAGCGTTCGGAAGTCTGGGATATTTTAGAGGAAGTCATCAAGGAGCATCCAGTCCTGCTAAACCGCGCGCCGACGCTGCATCGGTTGGGAATACAGGCATTCGAGCCTGTTTTGGTGGAAGGAAAGGCCATCCGTCTACACCCTTTGGTATGTGCAGCGTTCAATGCGGATTTTGATGGAGACCAGATGGCGGTACATGTTCCACTATCTCTTGAAGCACAGCTAGAGTCACGAGTTCTCATGTTATCAACCAACAATATACTGAGCCCATCGAGTGGCAAACCTATTATTCTTCCGACGAAGGATATAACTCTTGGAATCTATTACCTCACGATGGAAAGGAATGGTGAACCAGGTGAAGGAATGCTTTTTTCCTCTATCGGTGAAATAGAGCACGCACTGGAAGAGAAGATCGTCAGCCTCCACGCAAAGATAAAGGCTCGGTACCATCAACTTCTGAAGGATGGGACCACAAAGGCAATCACCGTTGATACCACGCCCGGCCGCATGCTTTTGGCGCAGCTGCTACCGAGGCATCCTGATATAGAGTTTGATATGATCAACAGGTTGATTACCAACAAAGAATCGGCGGCTCTCATTGAGAAAGTATATCATGTATGTGGACAGAAGAGTACCGTAGTCCTTGCAGACAGGCTAAAAGATATAGGTTTTCTCTATTCAACAAAGTCTGGGGTATCTTATGGAAAAGACGATCTGGTGGTTCCAGAGCAGAAAAAAGAAATTGTGAATACCACAAGAAAAGCAGTGGCAGAGTACGAAAAGCAGTATCAAGATGGTTTGATCACATCCGGAGAGCGCTATAATAAGGTCGTAGACGCCTGGGCGGTATGCAGCGATAAAGTTGCCGACATTATGATGAAACAAATATCAAAAAAGGAGGTCGGTAAGCCAGAGAACACGATGTATATGATGGCGCACTCAGGAGCCCGTGGTTCTCTTGCTCAGATGCGCCAGGTAGCAGGAATGAGAGGCTTGATGGCCAAGCCATCTGGGGAAATCATTGAGACTCCTATTATCTCGAACTTTAAGGAAGGGCTAACGGTGTTAGAGTACTTTACTTCCACCCACGGAGCTCGCAAGGGAATGGCGGATACAGCCCTCAAAACAGCGAATTCTGGGTATTTAACAAGGCGACTTGTAGACGTATCTCAGGACTGCGTGATTGTGAAAGATGACTGTGGTACACGAAAAGGCATCATAATCAAAGATATTATCTCCGGCGGGGACGTTATTGCGCCACTTACGGAGAGAATTCTTGGCAGAACAGCAGTCGACGATATAGTGGACCCATCCATTAAACGAGAGATTGTGAAAGCCGGAGATATGATCGACGAAGAGGCAGTCAAGAGAATCGAGAGGGCAGGTATCAACGAAGTACGCATTCGATCAGTCCTTACCTGCGAGTGCAAGAATGGAATCTGCGCAACCTGCTACGGCAGAGATCTAGCACGAGGGAAAAAGGTAAACATTGGAGAAGCTGTCGGAGTTATCGCAGCTCAATCTATCGGAGAGCCTGGCACACAGCTCACTATGCGGACATTTCACATAGGTGGAACTGCACAGAAAGGGACGGAAGTGTCCTTTATCGAAGCGACATATGATGGCACGATCTTCCTGCGAAATGAGAAAGCCATGGAGAACAGCGAAGGACAAAAGATCGTTATGAATCGAAATACCGAGATACTCATTTTAGACAGCAACGGAAAGGAGCGGGCAAATCACAAGGTTCCATATGGTTCGAGGCTATTTGTCAGCGATGGCGGCAAAGTGGAACGTGGTGCAAAGCTGGCAGATTGGGATCCGTTTACATCCCCTATGATCTGTGAGAGAGAGGGGATTGTTCAATACGTAGATTTAATCGAAGGTGTTTCCTTGAAAGAAATCATCGACGAGGCAACAGGCGTATCGACTTATGTAGTCTCTGATTGGAGACAGCAGGCACGCTACACTGACCTTAAGCCGAGACTAATCTTAGCAGACGAATTAGGAAAACCAATTCTGCTGCCGAATGGACAGGAAGTACGGTATTTTCTCTCGGTTGATTCTAACATAGTGGTAAAAAATGGTGATCGAGTGAAGGTTGGAGATATTCTGGCTCGGATGCCAAGGGAATATTCCAAGACGCGAGATATCACAGGAGGTTTGCCGAGGGTATCCGAGTTATTTGAAGCCAGGATGCCAAAGGATCCTGCAGTTATTAACGAGTTTGACGGTCGTGTAGAGTTCGGAAAAAACTACAAAGGCAAAAAACGGATCATCGTCTATCCGGATGATAAAAGTATGGCCCCTATAGAATATTTGGTGCCTCGTTGGCGGCAAGTGGTGGTAAAGGAGGGAGATATTGTAGCCAAAGGAGATGTTCTGATCGATGGAAACAGAGCTCCCCACGAGATACTTCAGGTTTTGGGCATAGAAGCGTTAGCGGATTATCTAATTAATGAGATTCAGGACGTATACCGTCTGCAGGGAGTAAAAATTAACGATAAACATCTAGAAATAATCGTCCGTCAGATGCTGCAGAAAGTGAAAGTATCTTCGCCTGGCGATACAACTTTCCTAATCGGGGAGCAGGTGGATAAATTAGACTTTGAACAGGAAAATGAACAAATTATGAGGGAGGGAGGAACTCCTGCAGAGGCGCATCCGGTACTGCAAGGCATAACCAAGGCTTCGCTACAGACGCGCTCCTTTATTTCGGCTGCATCGTTCCAGGAGACCACAAGGGTCCTAACAGAGGCCTCTATCACGGGACGGGTAGATCGGCTGACAGGCTTGAAGGAAAACGTCCTTGTTGGGAGGCTAATCCCCGCAGGGACAGGATTTGTCATAGGGAAGATAAGAAAGATCGCTCAATCACGAGATGCAGAGGCAGAGTCCGAAGTAATTGTTGAGCAACAGAAAAATACGCTGACCGCAATTGGATACGGAACTATAGAGACGAGAGCCAACCAGTAGAACAGGCAGCGAGAAAAACAGTTTTTTGATTCAAAGAAAATATTACTAGTTTTTGCCATTTTAAAAACCTCCGTATCTGCATTACATACCCATGGTGGCAGAGATGATTTCGTCGGAGGTATCTAGTGTTCCTCCATCTTTTACCATGAGCGAAACAAAATTAAATACGTTCTTGGCGAAAAGAAGGCTAGAATCGTAGGCAACCCTGGCAGCAAAATCCATGTGACTGATGATGGAGACCTCCCCGATTTTAACGATCTTGTCGTGTTCTGATAGTTCGCAGTTACCACCGGTCTCCATAGCCAAATCCACAATCACTGATCCGGGAAGCATCGAAGCCACCATTTCTTTAGTAATTAAGCGCGGTGCAGCTTTTCCAGGAATCTGAGCCGTCGAAATAACGATATCTGTTTGGGATATGATCTGCCGCAGTTTTTCTGCTTGGCGCAGCTTGTAATCATTGTCCATTTCCTTCGCATACCCGCCGCCTGCCTCGCCATCGTCCGCATTCTCTACTTCGATAAAGCGAGCCCCCAGACTTTCCACCTGCTCTTTGGTGGCAGAGCGCACGTCAAAAGCGTAGACGATAGCGCCCAACCTTCGAGCCGTTGCTATGGCCTGCAATCCTGCAACCCCTGCTCCCAGTACCAGCACTTTTGCTGGGCGTACTGTGCCAGCCGCAGTCATCATGAGGGGAACGACGCGCTTATACTCCATCAAAGCCTCCAAAACCGCTCTGTAGCCGGCAATATTAGCCTGCGAAGAAAGAACGTCCATGGACTGAGCCCGTGAAATTCGGGGAATTTTCTCTAGAGCGCAGAGACATATCCCATCTGCTCTCATTTTTTTAATTGTTGTCTGACTTCGAAGAGAAGATGAGATAGCTATCAGGTAGGCTCCAGGTCTTAGCCCTACCACATCCTTGGGAGACGGTCTAATACCTACATACAGATCCGCATCAAGAACGCCTCGCCTTCTCTCCAGAAAGATTGCGCCAGCTTCTTCGTACTCGCTGTCCAGAAATCCGGCAGCTAAGCCCACTCCTCTGGGAATCACCACCTCCAGCCCAAGATCGAGATACTTCTTTACGACTCCAGGGGTAATAGCTACACGTCTCTCAGTTTCTTCTATTACTACGCTGATCCTCACTGTGTTAACGTCGCTCCTTCTAGCTCATTCGACAGTTCTTCCGTCAGGCAACGCCTGGATAGCGGCAATTTTCCGTTGCTTATACCATAGAAATACATCTCTAAAAAATGTCCAGTTACAGATAAGGCTGAAAAAATATCCCGATTTGTCGGGCGATCATCACGGGAAATCAAAAATTGCGGAAGGATAAACAGGCGATCCTTATACTTATCTCCAGCCTCTCGAGTTGCGCTGCAGCCAGTGCGTGGAGAAATGTAGAAAAGATTTTCGGTGCTTCCAGTGATCGCGCACTTTGTCAGATCAAGACCTGCTCCGACCTCCGACAAAAAACTAAGTTCAAAGAATGCATAATTAATTAGCCAGCCCCCTTTAGAAATGGACAGTAGCAAAGCTATCAAAGATTCGAATAATGCTGAATGGGGTGCCCTTTCCGGCAATCCCTTAGCACAAAGTGAACAGGCACTTTCTATGGCGAAAATACTTGCTGAGTTGCTGAATGTATGGGCAAACGGAGAAAATACGTTCTCGATTCGAAATGTACCAAGCTGTTCCACCGTGCGCCCCCGCCAATAGACGTCGCTAATGTCTCCGATTTGAACTTTAGTTCTAGTTCTTTTAACTAATCCAGAAGTCTTTCCGAGCGTTTTATTAAGTACCGTCACGATCCATGCGTCTTCAGTAAAACGCCTGGACGACAGGACGATGCTATTTTCGCGCCACTGCAATGATAGTTTCTTTCATGTTAATTCTCTTTGCCCGAATAATGTTTCTCATCAACCACGACATGTAGAAACAGATGGACCTCCCTTCCCATGAGTTCGGACAATTCCCTTCTAGACGCTTCCCCGATGGCTTTTATCTTTCCACCAGCTTGCCCAATAAATATGGCTTTGTGCGCCTTATTCTTCACGCGAATGCGTTGAACGACCCTGATGCTACCATCTGCTTTGTTTTCGTAATCCTCCGTTTCGATGATACATTGATATGGGATTTCCTGATGCAGACGATAATAGACATGCTCGCGAGTAATCTCGGACGCGTATTTTTCAAACGGTGAATCAGTAATCTGATCTGCATCGTAGAGCCATTCTCCTTCCAGAACAACTGACTCCAAATAATTCAGAATTTCATCTATTCCGCTACCGGTTAGGCTCGATACCATAAATACCTTTTCGAAATTTCTGATCTTATTGAACGCCGCAGCGATTTCTAGTAGTATTGGCTTATGAATCAGATCCACCTTGGTCATTACCAGAGAAACCCGTCTATCTGGGTGGATTTTTTGCAATAAAGCTATGCTAGACTCCTGTTTTTTTCTGCATACGTCAATGACGAACATGACCTCATTTGCTTCACGGAATGCGTCCCAGGCGATCTTTTCCAAATTTGCGTTGCATTTTTTTCTATTATGCGAAAAACCAGGAGTATCTATAAAAATGATCTGACTATCTCCGCGGGTAACAATGCCCAAAATCTTCGACAAGGTGGTCTGAACTTTTTGCGACACAATGGATACCTTTTGCCCAACCAGTCGATTTATTAAAGTGGATTTTCCAGCATTGGTTTCTCCCATCACCGCTACTAGGCCGCATCTCTTCAATTTACGCCTCGCAATCTTTTGAGGAGATTGCCAGCAGCGTCGTGCTCTGCGCCTTTTTTCGAATTACCACTACCGCACGCAGATATCCCGCAGACTGTTACTTCGATTTCGAAAAGAGGATTATGCACCTCTCCGGTTGTCTTGATCAGTGTATAAATTGGAAGCTCATTGGATCGTGCCTGCGACACCTCCTGAAGCTGGCTTTTAGCGTCCTTATTACCATGAACACCCCTTTCTGCGTCTTTCTTCCATAGTCTGCAAACTACTTCTCTAGCCGTCTCAAAATTTGAATCCAGGAAAACCGCTCCCAATATCGCCTCCATCATATCGGCAATCGCAGATGAATTTTTATGTCTGGACACAAAAAAATCTCCGGGAATGGCGAGACATTCCATAATTCGCGTTTTTTTTACAAGATCGATCAGGAAGTCTGTTCCCGCAAGAGTCGCAATTCTCACTGCAAGATTTCCTTCCCTTTCTTCAGGAAATCTTTCATACAAAAAACTCGCCAATGCCAACCCTAAAACTCTATCCCCGATAAATTCCAACCTTTCGAAGCTGTTGCTAGCTTTTTTACTATTTTTTCTCAAACCAGGATGCAATATAGCCGCTCGCGCCGCGCGATCATCTCTAAATTGGTAGCCAATTATTTCCTGCAGTTTCTCCAGAGCCGTATCTGAAGGCATCAAATGATCCTTTGCAACAGCCTACTGTAGCGAATATTTTGCAACCACCGCCAGAATTCCCACAAGCGCACACCATTGGCGATTGAATACACAAGAAACCAAGCACGGCCCATCAAATTTTCCGCTGGAATAACACCTAACCCGACACGGGAATCCTTAGAATAATCACGATTATCCCCCATCACGAAATAGCGCCCTTTGGGAACAACAATTTCCGCAAAATTGCTTGCCCGAGATGAGCATTCCTTGTCTCTGTACGCGACAGTATGTGAAGGAGCATCAGAAAGTGGCAATTTTTCCTCGAATAGGTATAACTCCATATATTCGCCAGTATTAGTATCATGATAGACTATTTTTTCTTTATAAGTGAGGCTTGCACGCCTATTATTGACGAAAATCACACCGTTATCCATGCGAATTGTATCCCCTGGTAACGCGATAACGCGCTTTATCAGGTTTATATCGTTATTTTCCGGATTCATCTCATCCTGTGGATGCTTAAACACGATGACCTCTCCGCGTTTAACATTATCCTTGAACATAAACCGTCCAGAAAATAGGTTCGGACTAAACCAAATGCTGTGTTTACTAAATCCGTAGCGAAACTTCTCTACAAATGGCATGTCTCCGACCAACAAAGTTGGAACCATTGAGCTAGACGGCACGATATACCAATCAAAAACAAAAAAACGAAACAGGGAAAAGAAAAAAACAAATACCAGGATGAATTTTATTTCCTCCTTGAACACTGTCCACTTACTTTTCGTAAAACCACCATCCACTGGCTTTTTTTCTGCTCCCTCTGTATTCTTCTCTTCCCCTTGCTTCTGCTGAACGCTTTTTTTTCCAGGAAGATTTTCGGAAGGATTTTTCTGGTTCTCTTTATTCATTCGTCGTCATCGCTCTGAGTACGCTCCTTTTTCTCGTGCCGTTCCTGGGCCTCTATGCTCAGCATTGCAACCGGCCGAGCCTTAAGTCGATCCAGACTAATTGGCTCCCCTGTCTCTTCGCAATATCCATAGGTTCCGTTCTTAATTTTCTGAAGCGCTGCATCTATCTTATTTATCAGTCTGTGCGCCCGTTCCTTACTACGTAATCCATAGGTCAGACCAGTCTCAGTTGACGCAAGATCAGCCGAGTCTGCACCATCCTTGCCTTCTTCCTGGATACATTTCATAGCGTACTCTGTTTCCCGTAGAATATGCCCTTTCCATTTAACCAACTTCCTCCGGAAATACTCCCTTTGGAAGTTGCTCATGAACTGTTCTGCCTTGGAGGGTCTGTATCCTCGAGGCAACTCGCATATTTTATCATCCATGCTGCCTTCCTTCCAAATCTACCCAGCCAAAGCCTCCTTAACTTTATGCACGATCTCGGTAAACGCTGTTTTATTATTGACAGCAAGCTCGGCCAAAATTTTCCTATCCAAGGATATATTTGCCTTATTTAGCCCACAAATAAACTGAGAATACTTCAACCCTTGTTCCCGAGCGGCTGCGTTGATCCTAATAATCCAAAGGCTACGCAGATCACGACGACGATTGCGGCGATCTCGGTAAGCAAATTGCATTGATTTCTCGAGACGCTCAATTGCTGCTCGGAAACAATTCTTCGAGCGACCAATGAACCCTTTTGATCTCAGAATAACCTTTCTATGCCTGGCATGGGCAGTCAAACCCCTCTTCACTCGTGACATTGCTGTTTTTCTCCTATCTGTACGGCATATATTTGACGACGTTTTTCGCATCGCAGCTGTTCAGAATCATGGTCCCACGAGCCTGTCGCTTCATCTTCTGCGATCGCTTTCTCAGATTATGCCGTTTGAAAGCGGGCTGTACTACTATTAAACCAGAAGCCGTGAAACCAAAACGCTTCTTTGCGGCGCTCTTCGTTTTCAATTTGGGCACTTTTTCTCTCCTAGTCTGCCTACAACACCGGCGCGGTATGCCCTACACACCGAACCAGCGATTCTCCAAAAATCAAGCGGAGAAACTATAGCACAGACCATCTTCGATGTAAAATGCTAGAAAATTTAAGAAATTGCTTTAGCAATACAAGCGTAATAAACAAGAATGGCTTGTTTTTATTTAAGCAAAACTCATTCTTCCATGATTACTATTGAAATTCAGCCCACTTCTGCTTTACCGGGCGGGGTCGTCTATTTTCATCCAGGGCAACCATCACAAATGTCCCCTTTACCGCTGGTATTTCTTCATCCTGATTTTTTCTTTTGATTACCACATAAATACCCAATGTAAGAGAAGTATTTCCAATTTTTTCAATTTCCGCATACACAGATACTTCGTCTCCGACGAAGATCGGGATATCGAAAGTAACATCCTTGATCGCTTTGGTTGCAACGCTTCCCCTAGCTAGTCTTGCGGCTATTACGCCTGCTGCAATATCCATCAGCGATATAATCCATCCTCCAAAAATATCGCCCCATGGATTCGTATCAGCAGGAACTGCTATAGTTCTTGAAACTAGAACTCTTTCTTTGTCAGACATCTTTTGCACTTTCTTTCATACTTCTCGCATCAATATATATAGCTTTTATCCAAAAAGTCAAGAAGGAATGTGGCTCTTTACAGATCGCTCTTTTAATAAGCAGCCTACTAAGGGGCAGATATATGGGTTAACATTGCAAGGATTTGATACGGAAAAAAACATGAGGAAAGATAATTCCTCTCCAATCACCCATTACTGTATTAGGCTCTGTTAGCGATTTTCTAATTTTGTTTATAAATCAATGTGTTGCGCAATACCGCCTGATTCGATTGAGCGCTGTAATTTCAGTGTTTCTATAAAATATGCTAACAAAACCTATTCAATCGCTACTTTCTTTTGCCGCTATTATATCTTCCAAATAAGCGATTTTTTCTTCAAGATCGTTCCCATCAAAATCCTGTGCATAGATAGTTTTCGCTTTTTCAACATCTCCGGCTAATCCATAGGCGACGGCTAAATTGCTACGATACGCCGCATTTGCTGCAGGTAATGAGCAGGCATTTTCCAGATAAAATATCGCATCCTTGTAATTGCCACACAGCATCAACGATAGTCCCATATTATTGTATGCATCAATATAACTCGGATTCCGGGAAATAACCTGCTTGTACAACTCTTGTGCCCTCCGATGTTCTTCTCGAGAATCATAGACAGCACCCAGCGCGTTCATAGCATCTAGAGAGTCACTTTTCAGAAATTCTTTCTCTGCTTTTTGATTGTTCCCAGCTAGTAGATATATTTTACCTCGCAGATAGTTCGCTTTGTTGCTATTGTACCCCTTTTTTCCCTCTGCCTTCTTGATATGCGCACTTGCGGCATCCAAAAGCTTCATGTCTATATAGACCTCCGCAAGCCCCAATAGAGCCTCGTGGCTATCTTCGTCGTATTCCAACGCTTTTTTGTAAAAACTAATCGCTGCTTCCGTGTTGCCACTCTCTCTCGCCTTTTTCGCTATCCGAAGCATTGGTGCCGCCGGATTTTTCTTCTCCGTCATAGTACAACTTGACAGAGCTAAAATCATAATAACTACTCTCCACACTTCCCACCTACTCTTTGAACGCGATTCGCTCCATATACTTCGCTATTTTCTCCCAATCTCTCTGCACGGTTTTTCTATGACTCTATACACAATCTCTGCAAAGACGAGAAGTGAAACAACAAAGATTATAAACTGCCACCGATAAAACTCGTGCTCATAGAAGGACTCCCTGTGGAAATAAGCCGAATTGGTGAACCAAACAACGACCTGTGCCAAGAAAAGGTGAATAGCATATATAGAAAACGAGTGGCTCCCCAGGTAGCTTAGCAGAGGTCCCAATAAAGGCAGATTGAAGCTTCCAGGAACAAAAACCCCCATGGACACTAAGAATACAGCGGAGACACCCACTACGACGTTGGAATAGTAGCACGGGGCAATTAGATTGGGAGAAGCCCAAACAAGAATCGTTAGCAAACATACCAAGGCTTTCGCCCATGCAGAACATCCAGAAGACTGCCGAGGAGACTGATAGAGATATGCAAGGAAAGAGCCTAAAAACAATTCTCCCAGATTATTATGTATCAGGTAGTATTTCGACAAGTCATACGCCCCAAAAATTGGCTGAACAGCAAATATCATGCCCGAGCCCAACAGCAATGCCGTCTTTGCGCGTGCACTGTCGTTTCTACAGAGAAGCAGGCAGATTGGCCAAAAAGCATAGAAAGTCATCTCGATGGCTAGCGTCCAGAATGGACCAGTTCCACAGGTATGAACAAGTTCCGTTTCCGTAAAAAGCTCTACCGAATTATTATATACTCCACAAAATATTTCTCCAGGGACGCGCAGAAGCGAAGGAAGCCATATAAGATTGTCCTTGGTGAAGTTCAGAAAAATCCCTAGTAAAAGCACAACGAAAATCACCATCGGGAATATGCGGCAAATACGTTTTTTATAAAAGGTCAAAAGTGTGGTCTTCATTCCTATTAGGCGATCTAAAAACAAATCCCCGGATGCTGCCGCGATTTTATCTCGCAAAGATAAGGTGATGACGAAGCCAGAGATAGCAAAGAATATGCGCATCCCCCCTCCAGCGTTCAACAGATGTTTTGGAATTATCTCATGGATGAAACGCAGCGGACATATCCAAATAATATGGTGAATTACAACTAAAATGCAGGCAACACCTCGTAGCCTCTCTATCCCTTCTATCATCGCCCTCTCATCTTTTTCCTACCAAACAGCGTTCCAGCATCCACATTTTTGCCCATTTTCCTAAAAATGTCAAGTGCGCCTTCATATTGTTTGATTAGCTTGTTAACCTCCTGCACAGCGACGCCAGATCCGGCAGCGATTCTTTTCTTTCTCGATCCATTGAGTAACTTATGATTTCGTTTTTCTTGTTTAGTCATCGATCTAATTATCGCAAGATTTCGATCAAGAGTTTTCTCAGACATGCCGTGTGTTTCCAGTAGAACATCTAACTCTCTGCTCTGGGGAAGCATTTTGAGGATAGCACTCAATCCGCCAAATTTGGACATTTTCTCCAGCTGCGAAGCAAGATCATCAAAGGTAAAAACCCCACGCTGAAGATTTTGCGTTGTTTTTTCAGCCTCTTCTTCGGAGAAGACCTCCTTGGCTTTCTCGACGAGGGAGATAATATCTCCCATACCAAGAAGCCTATCGGCAATCCGTTCCGCCTGAAAGAATTCTATATCATCAAGCTGCTCACCGGTGCAGAGGAATTTTATTTCACAACCAGTGACAGCACGCATTGATAAAGCAACTCCGCCACGAGCATCTCCATCCACACGAGTCAGAATCGCACCGGAAATTTTGAGATTCTGAGAAAATTTTCGTGCAATATTTAGAGCGTCTTGGCCGGTCATGATATCAATAACAAGCAGAACTTCATCCGGCTTGACGATGTCTTGGATGCGGAGTAATTCCTGCATTTTCATCTCGTCGATATGAAGCCGTCCTGCGGTATCAAGGATCAATGCATCCACCTCCTCGTTTTTTACCGTATTCAAGGCATTTTTACAGATACTATCCACGTCATTGCTTATTAGATCCTGTGCAAAAACCACGCCTCTGACCCTGCTTGATAACACACGCAATTGCTCGATGGCTGCAGGACGATAAATATCCGTGGAAGCTATTGCGACTTTTTTGTTTTTCTTTAAAAATAGCGCCGCTAGTTTCACAACGCTGGTGGTTTTGCCTGCTCCTTGCAGTCCTACCACCATTATTTTATAGGGTTTTTTTTCGAATTTCAGAGTTGCGGAATTTCCAAGAAGCTCCACCAAATGCTCATGGACGATTTTTGTTACCATTTGCCCTGGAGAAACAGATTTTATTACATTCTGCCCGACAGCTTTTTCTTTTACCTCTGCAATGAATTTTTTAGCAACCTCGAGAGAAACATCTGCTTCTAGGAGTGCTACTCGAATTTCCCGCAGAGCTTCATCCACATCCGATTCTTTCAGAACGCCACTTTTGCGCAATTTTTCAAAAATACCAATAATTCTATTCGAAAAAGAATCAAACATTCCGTTAGATCTCTGGCTTTATTCACATTTACAACGTGTTGCAGGGTATCAAAAACTTTGCAAAACATCCATCTTTATTTATTTGGCAGTCTTGGATATCGTTATGATGTTCCGCGAGGGATTATGGTAATGTTTCAAGTGCGGATTCACGGTAGAGGTGGACAGGGAGTAGTGACGGCAGCTGAAACGTTGTCTATTGCTGCTTTTCTAGAAAACAAGCATGCCCAGGCATTTCCAAGCTTTGGGTCTGAGAGAATGGGCGCGCCAGTTCTAGCTTTTTGCAGGATCTCGGACAAAGAGATTCGACTCCGAGAGCCGATTCTTGAGCCAGATGCCCTGATAGTGCAGGACCCGACAGCAATCGATTTGCCCAGAGTTTTCATCGATGTGGTTCCCGGGGGATTTGTTCTAATAAACTCCCCAGTGCCTTTAGTTTATCAACAGCAGAATATTACCATGAAATGCATTGACGCAACGAGGATCGCCATCGAGCAGATCGGCCGACCGATTCCTAATGCCGTTCTGCTGGGAGGATTCTCTGCACTAACAGGAGTCGTAAAAATAGACTCCGTGATCGAAGCTATAAAAACCAAATTTTTCGGAACCATTGCAGAGAAAAATATCTGTGCAGCGAAGGTAGCCTATGAAAAAATCATAGAGGAGAGCTAATGCTTTATCAACTAGAAGGATCTCAGGCTATAGCTAAAGCAGTAGTGCTGTGTAGGCCTGGAGTTGTCTGTGCATATCCAATTACTCCGCAGACGCACATAGTAGAAGGAATAGGCGAGCTTATAAGAAGTGGAGATTTGTCTGAAGGAGAGTTCATCAACGTAGAGTCCGAAATGGCGGCACTTAGCGTCGCTATTGGCTCGCAGGCAACAGGAGTACGCAGTTACACCGCCACATCAAGCCAGGGACTGCTATACATGATGGAGGCTGTCTACAATGCATCCGGGATGGAACTGCCAATAGTTATGACGCTGGGTAATAGAACCATCGGAGCGCCAATCAACATTTGGAATGATCATTCCGATGCCATGGCGGCGCGGGATGCTGGTTGGATCATGCTCTTCGCTGAAACGAACCAGGAGGCGCTTGATCTTCATATACAGGCATTCAAAATCGCGGAAAAAATGCTGTGTCCGACGATGATCTGTGTGGATGGATTTATCCTGACACATGCCTATGAACGGGTGGACATTCCTTTCCAGGAGGAAGTTGATGAATTTCTGCCTCCCTACGTTCCAAATATCTATATGGATGAAAGAAACCCTATAGCTGTTGGAGCAATGGTTTCTCCAGAGTATTTCATGGAAGTACGCTACCTGGCCCACCGTAAGCAAACCGATGCTCTAGAGATTATTTCTCTCGTTAGTGATGAGTTCAAAAGGCAGTTTTCTCGAGATTCCGGTGGTTTGCTACGCAAATACCATACTGACAACGCAAAAACTGTCGTCATAGCCATGGGATCAGTCTCTGGAACTATAAAGGATGTGGTGGATGAGCTGAATGCGAGCGGCGAAATGTTCGGAGTCGTCTCTTTAGTCAGCTATAGACCTTTTCCATCTGCCGCTCTCCGAATGGTTTTAAAGAATGTCGCCAAGGTAATAGTCGTTGAGAAAGCTTTTGCCCTTGGGATTGGTGGATTTTTGTCCCAGGAAGTCGAATTGGCACTAAAGGATATTGACGTAAGAGTGATTTCAGTAGTAGCAGGAATAGGTGGAAGAAGTATCACCAGGAATCTACTGAAGGAGTGTTTTTTAAAGAGAACCCATGAACAAATCACATTTTTGGGTCTAAAAGAAGACATTGCAGCCGAAAAATACACATCGTTGAAACTTCACTATCTTGGAGGAATGATTTGATGTCATATTCCACCCTTAAGGATGTTGAGGAATTTACGACCGTCCAATCTAGCCACGACAGGCCAAACACTTTAACAAGCGGGCATAGAGGGTGCCAGGGATGTGGAGAAGCACTGGGCGCGAGATGTGCCATCGATGCTGCTCATCGAGAGACCAACGGAAAAATCATCGTTGTTAATGCAACGGGGTGTTTGGAAGTATTCACTTGTTATTTTCCGGAAAATTCCTGGAATGTTCCCTGGCTGCATTCCTTGTTTGGTAACGCTCCAGCAGTAGCGACTGGCGTTGCCGCAGCTCTTCGTCGCCAGGGTAGAGACGACGTGCGTGTCATCGCTCAAGGGGGAGATGGATCTACGTTTGACATAGGCATGGGATGCCTTTCTGGTATGTTTGACCGGAACGACGATGTTTTGTACATTTGCTATGATAATCAAGCTTATATGAACACCGGTGTGCAGCGATCCGGAGCGACTCCACCATTAGCCAGAACCGCAACCACTTTACCAAATAAAAGTTACATGGGAAGCGATTCACAGACCGGTAAAAACGTCCCAAAGATCGCGATGGCACACGGCATTCCCTATATTGCAACAGCAAGCATTGCCAATATCCCTGATCTGGAGGAGAAGGTGCGGCGAGCGATAGGTATCCACGGAGCCAGGTATGTCCATATTCACGTGCCATGCCCACTAGGATGGGGATATCCAACTTCAGAGACCATAAAAATTGCCCGCCTCGCCATTCAGTGTGGTCTTTTTCCACTATTCGAAGCAGAGCATGGCAAGCAAGTTAGATCGACTCAGATAGAAGACCTAATTCCAGTTGAGGAATATCTAAGATCTCAAAAAAGGTTCGCGCACCTCTTCGGAAAAAATGCCCCAGCAGACGCAATCGGCGTACTACAGAATATCGCCAATTCCAACATCGAACTGTACAGATTAAGCGGAGGGATCCTGAATGCCTAAAACATTCGCGACGGTTATCGAGGCCGGAACGAGTCTCGGGAATCATACCGGATCTTGGAGGACAATTAAACCCGAATATATAGCAGGATTACCTCCTTGTAGTGCTACCTGTCCCGCTGGAGAAAACATACAGCTGTGGTTGTCATTGGCAAAAGCAGGAAAATTTCGGGAGGCCTGGGAAGTAATGGTTAGAGATAACCCATTTCCGGCAATAATGGGGCGCATTTGCTATCACTCCTGCGAAAAAACATGCTGTCGTGGACAGTTTGACGGCTCAGTGAACATCAATATGATAGAACGTTCGATAGGCGACGCTGCCATTACCAATGGCTGGAAATTTGCAGATAGTGCCCAGAATAGTGGCAAAAAGATTATTGTAGTCGGCGCAGGTCCTGGCGGGCTATCGGCAGCATATTTTCTAAGAAAGCTTGGCCACGAAGTTACAGTTTACGAAAGTCGAGCTAAACCTGGAGGAATGATGCGCTACGGAGTTCCTCGCTATAGGCTTTCCACCGAAGTTATGGACGCTGAAATCAAGAGAATAGAAGATTACGGTGTGAAAATTATCTGCGGAAATAAAATCTCTGGTATTCACGACGACATAATAGGGGAATTCGATGCACTCTATGCTGCCATTGGTGCGCATAGAGCGTCCAAAACTGACGTTATTATGAAAAACGGAGCCGCCGTTATTGATGCAATAGATCTGTTCCGAAGGTTGGAGGAAACCCCTATGGATCTCCCGAGCTTTGGACAGAAAGTTTTTGTATATGGTGGCGGCAACACAGCCGTCGACGCAGCTAGAACTGCCTTGCGCCTTGGAGCAGAGAGTGTGAAGATCATTTACAGACGCACCATCAACGACATGCCGGCGCATGAAATTGAAATCAATGCTGCTCTATCCGAAGGGATCGAGATCCTCTGTCTTCGCACCATCAACAGCATAGATGGGAATTCGATTTTAGTAGATAAAATGAACTATGATGAAGAGTTTGAAATTTTGTCCAAATCAGGGGATACAGAAGTATTTCAGGCCGACAGCGTTATTTTTGCTATTGGGCAGGCAATGGACACGGGATTCTTTCGCGATTTTGACGCGATTCGGGTTACAGAAAAGGGGCGTATCGAAGTTGATAGAAACATGATGACGCAGGAGGAAGGCATTTTTGCCGGAGGAGACATAGTTCCCGGGAAACGCTCTGTAACGACCGCCATAGGTCACGCTAAAAAAGCCGCTCGCGGAATCGATACCTATGTTCGCGGTGTTACTATGCCAAATAAAACCAAGAACGATGTGGCTCATTTCAAAAAACTAAATACTGTCTACTATAGAAAAGATCCTCGGATTAATGTCAGCAGGCCAAATGATCTTTCTTTCCACGAAATTGGCGTTTCCTACTCAGACAGGGAAATAGTGCGCCAAGCATCCCGCTGTTTTTCCTGCGGGAATTGCTTTCACTGCTACAACTGCTATGAATACTGTCCAGACAATGCTATCATAAAACATCTTGATGGGTCGCTGGAGATAAACTACAATTATTGTAAAGGATGTGGAATTTGCTCGTCAGAATGCCCCTGCGGCGCTATCCGGATGGTCGCAGATGAGAAAGGGTGATCTTGTTCATGTTTATGATTAAAGCGCCACTATGTCTCCTTTAAGTGTAGGTTGAATTTTTCTTTTCGTATGCCAAGAAGTTTTATGAGTCTACTTTTAGCTACTCCCCAAAAATTCTCTATCCCGTTCATGTGCGCCCTCCCATTAGCAAAAACATCATCACTGTGCTTCACTCGATAATGCTTCTTGTATCCTTCATTCACAAGACCATCGTATGCCTTCCATTCGTCGCTGTAAATTGTTGAATCATTCGGCGCTAACTTCTTGATTATTGGTACTAATTCCGCCGCTGAGCAATTCGCTACTACTTGCGTATACACCTTATCATCTCGCTTTTTCATGCCAAATACCTTGGTTTTTCCTAACGCCCCGCGACCTCTCTTTCCTCGGACTCTTCTTGCTCCGAAATAACTCTCGTCAATTTCTATTTCTCCGGAACAAAAACATGATTCTTCCTCTGCAAATTCAGCAATCCTTGCTCGCAAAAGTTGTAAAATCCGATTGACGGTCTTCCTCTCTAGCTTTGCTAATTCAGAGATTTGCGTTGCTGTTAAATCTGCTCCAAATAGGCGCAATATCTCCTTGAATTTGGCTTCAGAAATATGAGCATTTTTTATGTATCTATTTTTCATTGATATATCCTAGCTTATCCGGCTAGAAAATCAATCTAATCTACCCTTGAACCTTTTTTTAAAGTCTTCGACATCCGCTTTGTTCTGTTTATAATGCCGGGGGCGAGGCGTTATATGTGAATAACCAAGCTATTCAAGCTCCCTGTACATCGTCGCTAAACTGACTTTTTTGCCGCAAATTTCCAAAACTTTTCCGCATAACATCACGCCTGTAAGTTGTGAATTTTCTTTTATCAGGTCTAAAATCACTTCCCTGTCTTTTGCGTTCAAAATGCTTTTTCTGCAACGGCCCGGAGGCGCTTTCAGCCGATCAGTCCGATCTTCGCAAAAACGCCTGATCCAACTTCGAAGAGTCGTGTCCGTTACCCCGTAAACCCTTGCGACACTGCTGATTCCGTGCCTGCATGCCGCGATGATTGCCTCTAATTTCCTCACAACAAGCTTCTCTTTCGAACATTTTTTCAGCGCCTGCCCTGCCGCCTTTTCTGTTTCTTCGCTCAACAATCCTGACTTCCTTGACATTTCCTCCTCACTATCTTAATCCCTAATTAAGATATCACCTTAGACAAGCTTTATCAAGCCCTTTTAGTTAATTAATAATGAGGATTGGTATAATCTGCGTGCCGCAGGTTTCCCTTTTCCTCTGTGGCCGCTATGACCGTATCTCGGTTGAAACGGCTCGTTTTTAAGGATCGACTGGCAGAAATCGAAACAATGGTCGCAAATCGGATCGTGCTCGAAACAGGTGATAGTGCGAAGTTCT
>JAISYI010000016.1 GCA_031269995.1 Holosporaceae bacterium | reverse complement strand
GTTCAGTCATCAATTCATTCACGGCCTTCAGATCTTTGCCATCGCCCAACAGTTCCTTCAGCTTCTCTCTGCGTTCTGCTTTCGCCTGCTTCTCTTCTTTCCTTAACTCTTGCTTCATCCTAAATACCTCCATTTAAACAAACCTCTTCAAGGTCTACCAAACTTCGGCCTTTACACAAAATTATTTACAGTCTCATTTATTTTTGAGATAATCGAAAACGGTTTCAACGAAAGAGCGTTTGCGGAGAAGCAATTTTTCCTGAAGTATCATTAGTACATTTTTCATATTGTTCTTGATTCCGGTTATTAATTTCAACCCACGAGCGAGTAATCGGAGGAAAAGCTCTTTGCTGATGTATCCCTTATCTGCGAAGAGAAAGCCCTGCATACGTGTATGCATATATTATTCTATATTAATTAATTAGGCAATCCCGATCTGTAGCAATGTGGGAAAGCTGCATTGTCATAATAATCTCCTTACAGACCGTACCAGGGAGCAGGTTCGCAAAGTGGCTAGAATATCACGCAGATTCTCATCGCTGGTTACCTGTATGTCGACCAGGAGATCAAAGAAATCTATAGAACGATTCTCCACCTTTAAGTTGATTATCTTGCCGTTGTTCGAACTGATGATATTTGTAATAATCGGGAAACTTTCTGTCTTGTTTAAGATTACTATGCATAGTCGTGCAACAAATTCTATATCTCTATCCTCAGTCTTAGTCCATTTTACCTTTATGAAACTCTGTCCGCTCTTCTCTTCAAGGCTTGCGCAGTTAGTAACGTGGATTACAAGCCCAGTCTCTGGAACAAAAACGCCAACGATTTTATCCTTCATAATTGGATTGCAGCACTCTGAAAGGTGAACTGATACCCCCAAGTTAAAATCCTCCATGTACACAAAATCCTCATCGATGGGCATTGTTCGTTTTTCTGAGGGCGGAAAATCCATTCGAAGACTGTTTAGAGAAATAACTCCTTTACCAACATTATAATAAAACTTATCTAGGCAATCATAGGAGGAGGAATATTTCTTCAGAGGAATTAGACTTTTATCGAAGGGAATCTGCATGGAGGAGAATAGATACTTGACTAAGTGAAATCCCAACGTGGAAAATTCCTTTTTTTCTCGTGTTCTAATGAATTTTTTAATATGCAGCTTCGCTTTGCTGGTAATGGCGATTTTTTCCCAAGTTTCCTCGGGATTATAAATCCCAGAGGTGATAATTTCCACTTGATCACCGTTTTGCAAAACTGTTTTAATTAATGCTATTTTTCCATTAATTTTTGCTCCGGCACAGGTATTGCCTATAGTCGTATGGATTTGGTAGGCAAAGTCTATCACAGTAGCTCCGCGTGGCAGCGTGATTAGGTCGCCGTTTGGTGTAAAGCAGAAGACCTCATTTTGGAATAGTTCCAATTTTGAATAGGTTATTATTTCTTCAGGATTGTTAAAATTCTGATATACCGAGAGCAAGTTCTTAAACAATCTCTGTACGTTCCATTTGTTTTTTTCAGGGATAATTTCATCATTTTTGTAGGCCCAATGGGCGGCCATGCCCTCATCAGCTATCTGATGCATCTCCTTCGTTCGAATTTGCACTTCTATTGGCTGCTTCAGCGGACCAATAATCATCGTGTGCAGAGAACGATAATTATTTAACTTCGGTATACTTATGTAGTCCTTGAATTTCCCTGGTACTATCAGAAAATTCGTATGAATTATTCCAAGAGATAGATAACACTCGGATATTGTCTCAACGATTACTCGAAAAGCAATAATATCATTTATTTGCTCAAGCGTAACATTCCTTCTTTGCATCTTCTTCCATATAGAATAAATTTTTTTCTCGCGACCGCTGATATTTACGTCGATCTTGCCTTTTTCGAAGATTTTTCTCAGTTCCAAAATAGTGTTCTGTACGAAATTGTGATCATTGCTGCGGAGTTTATTCAGTTGCCGCGAAATATGGCAATATTCTTCTGGGTGAAGATTGTAGAAAGCCAACTCTTCCATTTCATCTTTTATAACGTTCATTCCCAGGCGCTCTGCCAGAGGAGCGTAGATCTCCAAAGTCTCAAGGGCCTGTTTTTTTCTTCTTTCCAATGACATTACGTAATTCAGAGTGCGCATGTTGTTTAAACGATCAGCGAGTTTTACTATGAGGACTCGTATATCCTTCAATGTAGATAGTATAAACTTGTGAAAATTTTCCACTTGGCGCTGAGATGAAGTGTAGGTAATTTCCGATAACTTTGTTACCCCTTCCACGAGAAAAACGATCTCAGATCCAAAAATTTCTTCAAGTTCTTCAAAGCTAACATTTGTATCTTCGAGAACATCATGCAATAGACCAGTCGCGACCGTCTGCACATCAAGACGCAGTTCCGCTAGAATGCGCGCAACCTCTGCTGGATGATAGAAGTACGGAGCTCCTGATGCTCTTTTTTGAACACCATGAGCTTCCATCGCAAATACATAGGCCTTGCGCAGCAACTCTGCATCCGCATTTGGATCATATTCCTTTACCAGGCTTATTAGCTCAGATGAAGTAAGCAAATAATAACCACAACACAAAACTTTAAATAGTATATAAGCCTTCGGGAAAAGTACAAGTAATACAAAGATTGTAGATTACACCATACAGATAGAACAAGCTAAAGGTATTGGGGATGCTATCTGGGGGTAAAGGATATTTTTGCAGCACTGTTGGAGCAGTTACAGAAGAAATAGGGAAAAAAATATATAGAAGACCAAAATGAGGAGAACAATCTGCTATATAAGCAAAGCTTTTATATATTCGACTGTATATAACAGATTTTGCATATTTCAAAAGTGATGAAACATCCTCATTGTTTTGGAGTAGCTTTCAGTAATTCGTTCGCCCGTACTTTCCACTCTCCAGGATAATCCTGAATGATTTTCTTCAATGTAGAAATATATCTGTCCTGTTGCTCCAAGCGATTAAAGCACATAGCCAACCGATATAACGTCTCTGCAGCCTTTGCGCCCCTTGGATTTTTCTTGAATCCTTCCATATATTTTACCGCCGCCTGCTGATAGTCTTTCTCTGCTGCGTATGTATTCCCAACCCCAAACAACATCATCCCCATAAATAGACTTCCGGAATTCTGAACAATGTATGCCTGCAATATCTGACGAGCGCCTCGGAAATCTCCTTCCCACATCCGATCTAAGGATATCTCAATAATTTGCTCAGGAGTCTTTCCCGCAATCACGCCTACATCGATGCTTGTAGTTGCATCCTTCGCCTTTTCTTCACTAATCGATTGCTGCAAACTCAGCGTTTGCTCGATTTTTTCTATCCTTCCTCTGAGTTCCCGTAGATCTTCTTCAACATCCCTATCTTCGGCGAAAAGACAATCAACTAGCAAAACACTCAACAACAAAAACTTCTTCACTGCGACCTCCCTTTGCTCAATGGCAACAATTATTTTTTTCGGAAACTATCAAAGCTTATAATTTTCCCATCCTTCGCTTCATTGTTCTTAGATAT
Source organism: Holosporaceae bacterium (assembly GCA_031269995.1). Classification (GTDB taxonomy): domain Bacteria; phylum Pseudomonadota; class Alphaproteobacteria; order UBA3830; family UBA3830; genus JAIRMQ01. The sequence continues at coordinate 4,677 of JAISYI010000016.1, read as the reverse complement.
ACCTTTTCCCGATGGTTCAGCACTCTTCGGAGTCGGTTCTTCTGCAAATGACGGAATAAATTGGAGTGCAAACTTGACTGAAGGATCTACAAACGCTGTCAAAGCAGAAAAGCTAACCTCCAACCGTTCTCTAACGCCATTGAAACTCAGATCTATCCCGAATCCCTCATCGGAGATAGACAAATCCCAAAATTGATACTGGATAACTATCATAACCTCTTCTGGATGTCTATCCTTGAGGAACGCAGGTATCTTAACTTTAGGATGATCTGTGCGGAATCGAATATAAAAATGATGATTTCCCGGCAAGCCATCAATCGAAACAGCCGTTAAGACCTCTTTAACCACGGAGATCAACGCCCTCTGTACAAGCTCGTCGTACCTAAACGTCGCCACTTCCATCTCCCGACATGCACTCTCTGGGGCGAGTGATCGGAATCGAACCGACGACCTCCAGAGCCACAACCTGGCGCTCTAGCCGATTGAGCTACACCCGCCATATGGTACTTTGTACATTGTTAGTGCTCTGAAGGTCAATATCCTGTTTGGAAATGAGGTAGAACTCTCCCATAAACTGTTGCAAGCTTGATGATAGACGAGTATACTATTATCGTTTTTTTAGTGGAGAACGAATTATGAAGAGGGAAGTTGTCTGCGCCGTGGCTGCGTTAGTGTCTACAAACTGCTGTTATAATGTTTGGGGTGGAGCGCTGAAAAAGTCCTTTGAAAAAAATGAGCCGAAACAAATAGAGATAGAAGGACATAAAGGAGGGGCTTCGGCAGAATCACCAAGTGCTTCTGGTGGACAATCGTTACCTGAGCCAGCTTCGTCTTCTCAGGAGTCTAGTACAGAAGCTACGCGGCACACGTCAGAGCCTGCTTCCGTGGCGGACGGGAACGCGTCTGGGCCCTCGGCAGCACAACAGGTAGTATCCGGAGGACATGCAAAGAAGATAATTGGAGATCCCGTCGTTGCACGCGTGAATGGGAAAGACATACGACGCAGCCAGGTACTTAAGCTCATCGCACAACTTCCTCCTGCAGTCATGCATAGTGTGCCTCCTGATAAAGTGTTCGAATTGTTGCGAGAGCAGGCGTTGAGGATGAAATTAATAGTCGATCAGGCCAAGAAAGCTGGTTTGGATAAGAGTAAAGAGTACATTGAGCAGTTAGAGTTGGTACGTCAGGAACTATTGATGCGCGAGTATATGATGAGGACGTTTGGCCCAAGAGTCTCTGATGAAAGCGCAAGAAAGGCAGCATACACCAGATATCTTGTTGAATTTAAGAAGGAAATACAATTTCAGCTCTACCATATAATGGTGGATAGTGAAGAAAAGGCGAAAAAAGTACAGGATCGGCTATCTAATGGAGATGATTTCAGCAAAGTGGCCAATGAGGATAGTGTAGCCTCATCGAAGACACGCGGAGGCGAAGAGGGTTACGTTGCTGTAAGCATGCTTCCCCCGGTAGTAAAGAGCGCGATAGTAATGCTGAAGGACGGAGAGAGCACCATAAAAGGGGTTAAAATTGAAAATCACTGGCATTTCTTTAAGGTAGGGGGAAGAAAGGAAACCGCGCCAGTAAATTTTGAGGATGCGCGTAATATGCTTGAACAAAGGATTATGCAGGATGAAATGAGCAAGGAGCTGGATAGGCTTGAAAAACAGGCGAAAGTGGAGCGGTATAATGAAGATGGAACGCCTGCTACCAAACCGAGTACTGATGCGACCGCCGGATGAGAAAGCGGCTGTGTTTTTGCGGCGGAACGAGGGGTTCGTTACGATATGTATATTTTCGACTGGCTGAGGATATGAGGGCCTGGTACAGGCGTCAGGTATATTCTTCGCGAAGCATTGTAGCCCTGTGTATGAAAAGAATCCTTAAACAAGTGTCTTACTAAACAATACCGGAATAAGAGCAAGTAAGAGAAGAATATGTAAGGCAAAGCAACGACATATTCACAAAGAGGCCACGAGAGATTGATGGAAAGAACCCAGAGAAGAAGTGAGGTAATTTACCTGGATTATCAGGCAACAACGCCCTGTGACAGAAGAGTGCTTGATGAAGTGATACCGTATTTCTGTGAAGAGTTTGGCAATCCCCATTCTGTGAATCACATTATGGGTAGGACGGCGAAGGCGGCGATAGAGACAGCCAGAAGCAATGTGGCGGAGCTAATTGGAGCAGAGTCACCAGAGGATATAATATTCACGTCAGGAGCAACCGAAGCCAACAATCTTGCCCTGCAGGGAATTGCGAGATTTTATCGAGAAAAAGGCGATAGAATAATCATCAGCGAAATAGAACATAAATGCGTTATCGAAGCCAGCCGAGCACTAGAGAGAGATGGTTTTGATGTAATTCGGATTCCGGTATCCAGAAAAGGAATAGTAGATTTGCAAGTGCTGGAAGAGGCGCTAAGCGATCGAACACTGCTGGTTTCCATCATGTCAGTGAACAATGAGATTGGAACTATCCAGCCGATTGCCGAAATCAGTGAAATATGCAAAAGACATGGAGTGTTTTTCCATACAGATGCGGCACAGGCCGCAGGAAAGATTGAGCTAAACGCATTTCAAGTAGATCTAATGAGTATTTCGGGGCACAAAATATATGGCCCCAAAGGGATCGGAGCACTGTATGTCCGTAAAAAGCCTCGAATTCGCCTGATACCGCTACTTTATGGTGGAGGACAAGAAAGAGGCCTTCGCTCGGGGACTTTGCCAACTCCTCTCTGTGTTGGTTTAGGAAAGGCCTGTGAAATTGCCCGTCAAGAAATGCAATCGGAGGCAGCTCGATTAGCACAGTTGAAGGAATACTTTCTAAGCGTACTTTTTAGTAATCTTGAGAAAGTTTATCTAAATGGTGACGTTGACAGCAGATGTATTCCTGGCTGTCTCAATCTGAGCTTTGCTGGTGTCGAAGGAGAAGCGATTATGCTTGGCATGCCGGAAATTTGCATTTCATCAGGGTCTGCGTGTACCTCAGAGACGCTGCAGCCCTCCCATGTTCTGAGGGCCCTATCAGTTCGTGAAGAACTGGCCCATTCGTCGCTACGTATTGGATTCGGGAGGTTTACAACTCTAGAAGAGGTAAAGTTCGCTTCAGAGAAGTTAGTGGAAGTCGTTAATAAATTACGACAAATGAGTCCTCTGTGGTAAGTAGTACGGAGAGGCGTAGCATGGAATATTCAAAGGAAGTCCTGGATCTCTATGAAAATCCGAGGAATGTTGGAAGCCTGGATGAGAATGATGTTAGCGTAGGTACGGCAGTCGTTGGGGCACCGAGCTGTGGAGATGTAATAAAGTTGCAGATAAAAGTCAATGAAGATGGAAAAATATTCGAGGCGAAATTCAAGGCATTCGGCTGTGGGGCAGCAATAGCCTCGAGCTCGCTGATAACCGAATGGATTCGTGGGAAAAGCTTGGAGGAAGCAATTGGCATAAGAAATCAGGAAGTAGCTGAGTATCTTTCTCTTCCGCCGGTGAAAGCCCATTGCTCTGTTCTGGCGGAAGAGGCTGTCGGCAAGGCGATAGTGGACTATCAAAAGAAAAATAGCGAAAAAGTTATAGCATAGAGGAGTTATAATATGGAAAAAGAAGAAATGGGCAAAGAAGCTGAGAACGGATTTGCGGAAATTTCTGATAAAGCTTTGGATTTCATCAGAAAATCTATTGAAAGTGAAGGTAGCCGAGGTCTTCGCATAGATGTAATTCCAGGAGGATGCCAGGGAATGACCTACGAGCTGAATTTTGTTAATGATAAAAATCCAGAGGATCCAAGCGATCTTTCCATAACGAAGGATGATGTGACGTTCTATATCGCCTCGAGGGCGCTGGTTTTTGTATCTGGCATGAGCATTGACTATGTCAGCAATGCCATTGGTGGAAATCTTGTCTTCAATAATCCGAATGCTCTTTCCTGTTGTGGTTGTGGAAGATCATTTTGTGCGGAGAACAATGAATGTGGAGAGGACAAAGAAGATGGAGCAAGAGGCTGCTATGGAGCCTGTTGCTACTAGACAGTCCTGCCGGACTGTATCGTGACCCTCATGAAACAAAGCGATGGTCGGCTTTTAAACTGTTTTGAAATTTTCGGGCTGCCTATCGAATATAAAATAGACCCCAAGATCTTGCTTCATGAATATCTGAACAGGCAATCTCGAAGTCATCCAGATATTGGAGAAAAAACGGAAACGGAAGAGGCGCCAGGCATGTCAGCAGTGGAATCATCGCTGCTAAACATTGCCTATGGAATTCTTGTGAATCCAATCAAAAGGGCAACTCATTTTCTGGAGCTCCATGGCAGACATTCTGATGATCTGGCCCCTGAATTTGCAATGGAGGCTTTTTCACTACGGGAAAGATATGAGTTTCTATCGAGTGATGAGGAAAAAAAGAGATTCCAGATGGAACTCTCAACAAGTGTTACCAGACAAATTATGCAGCTGGAAGCCGTCGCAAGCGATTTGGATGTATTTCAAAAAAAATATAGTTTGCTTCGCTTTACAGCTTCATTTTTGGAAAAAGAATTCGGTTTAAAAGTGGACTAAAAATGGTAGTGTAAAGTATTTTGTGTAAAAGCCATTTACCTCATGCAGCAGTCCTATCGATTTTATCACCAAACAAGATAAGCAGCTGAGAGTAAATTATACCCCAATCACGGACTTTTGTC